>JAAUYU010000009.1 GCA_014804965.1 Desulfovibrio sp. | reverse complement strand
TTAGGTTCCGGCTGCGTCAGAAAAAAATTTCCTCGGTCGAGTACTTAAGTACACTCCCTTCGGAAATTATTTTTCTTCCTTGCCGGAACCTAAAAATCTTATTTTTTAGGATTCTTCCGGCACCAGCACCCGTCTTCCGCTTCGCTCCAGACGGATAGTGGAATATTCGTCAACACCCTTATCAGCTGCGCCATGTTTAGAGGCGCGAATAGGGGGGCGTGCGGATCTCCGTGTCCGCATCGCGGCCGAGGGCCTCGGCAAGGGCCACCACGGCCACTTCCATCTGGCGCTCGTCCGGTTCGTGCGCGGTGAGGCGCTGGAGCGCCAGCCCCGGCGCGCGCAAAAGTTTCGCCCTGGGCCCGTCGGGCAGGCGCGCCGCATAGCGGATGAGCTCATAGGCGAGCGCGCTGATGGGGATGACGAGCAAGAGCTTGAAGCCGATGGTGAGCGCGTGCTTGGCAAAGGCGCTTTCCGGCGTCCACACGGCGAGCAGCAGCGGCACGAGCAGGGCCTGGAGGATGATGGAAATGCAGATGACAAAGAGCAGGAAGGTCGTGCCGCAGCGCGGGTGCAGCCGGCTCATGCCGCGTGCCCCACAGGCCTCCACGGGGCCGCCGCTCTCGAAGGCGTGGATGGTCTTGTGCTCCGCGCCGTGGTACTGAAAGACGCGGCGGATCTCCGGCACCAGCGAGATGAGCCAGATATAGGCCACGAAGATGCAGCACTTGAAAAAGCCGTCCCAGAGGTGGAAGGTCAGGCCCTCCACGTCGCCGCCGAGGTTGAGCCAGAGCATGATGAGCGAAAGCAGGTGCGGCGCAACCACAAAAAGCCCCACTGCCATGAGCAGGGCGAGCCCGAGGCTCAGGAACACCTGCCACGGGGAGAGCGGAGCCGCGTCGCCGTGGCCTCCCTCGGCCATCTCCACCGAGCGGTTGAGGGCGCGGATGCCGTTGACCAGTGTCTCGAGCAGGATGGGGAAGCCACGCACAAAGGGCATCCTCAGCCACGGGCGCCTGGTCAGCGTGAACCAGGGCAGCCGCCGCGCGAGGATGCCGCCGTCCGGCTGGCGCACCGCAAGGCCGTACACGTCGCCGTTGCGCATCATGACGCCTTCCATGACGGCCTGCCCGCCCACGACAGGGCAGGGCGCGCCAAGGGCGCGAAGCAGCGGGAAGAGCCGGCTACTTCCTTTCAAACTTGGCGTACTTCTTCCTGAAGCGGTCAATGCGGCCCGCCGTGTCGAGAAAGCGCTGCTTGCCCGTGAAAAAGGGATGGCAGGCGGAGCAGACTTCCACATGCACCTGCTCGCCCTTGGTGGAGAGCACTTCCTCCTGATTGCCGCAGGCGCAGGTGATGGTGGCCTTGTAGACCTTGGGATGGATGTCTTTTTTCATGAAGGCGTCCTCGCGGCGGCCCGGCTTCGGGGTGCGGGCCGCAAGATATGGCCGCCCGAAGTCCGGGCGGGCGAATACTATAAGGCCATTTGCATCGCTTGGCAAGCGGGACGCGCGGCCAGGGCAACTCCGAAAGTTTGCCACGGCGCCCTGCGGCCCCGCGCACAGGCCTTCCGCTTGACAGGGGGCGCCGTGCCCCGGATAGTGGCGTTCGCAAGAAACCGCGCAGGCAGCGCGCCGCCACGCACCATGAAAACGAGGGGAAAAAGATGGAACGAGCCTTGCGCCCCGGCATCCGGGGCGAAATGACGCATCAGGTGGAGCCGCGGCATCTCGCAAGCGAAGTTGGGAGCGGCCTCGTGAGCGTTTTTTCCACGGCCATGATGATCGCGGGCATGGAGGCCACGGCCGTGGAATCGGTGCAGGGCCTGCTCGCGCCCGGCGAGACCACGGTGGGCGTGCATGTGGACGTGGCGCACAAGGCGGCCACGCCGCTCGGGATGCAGGTGCACTTCACAAGCGAGCTTCTGGAGGTCTCCCCCAACGGCAAGGGCCTCACCTTCCGCGTCGAGGCGCGCGACGAGGCCGGCATCATCGGCGAGGGCCTGCACCGCCGCGTGGTGGTGGACAAGGAAAAATTCGAGAGCCGGACGCGGGCCAAGGGCTGCGCAAAAGCCCCCGGCACGGGCAGGGAGTAGGCCGCGCCGGCCCAGAGGGCGGAAAAGGTTTTCCGGGGGCAAAAGCCTCGGCCACGCAAAAAGCCGGTCATGCGACCGGCTTTTTGCGTTTCAACTCTCACGCCGCCTTCAATACCACATCCGGTCGAGGGCTGGGCCGGAAATGCCGAAGCGGTTCATGCACATGACAAAGTAGTCCGTCCAGTAGGGATTGCTGCCGCCCCAGGAGGAACCCGCCATGTTGGTGGCCTCCTGCTCGCACTGCTGCTTCGCCATATAGGCCTCCTGCTCCTCGAAGGTGAGGGGCCTGGGCGGCCCGCAGGCGGTGAGAGCCAAGGCGAGCAGCGCGCCCATGGTAAGCCGCGGCAGCAGCCGGGGCAAAAGGATGCCGCGCCGGGCCGCGGTGATCTTCCGCAGTCCGGCGCGGGCGGCATCAATAGGCATGGTCGCTTTCCAGCTCTTCACGGGTGACGGGCCTGGAAAAGAGACGGTACATCCAGAACTGGTAAAGCAGCACGATGGGCACCATGACGAGCGCCACCACGAGCATGATTTCCAGCGTGTTGGTGGTGGAGGCCCCGTTGAAGGCCGTCAGCGTGGCCGCGGGGTCGGTGCTCGAGATGAGCATATTGGGGTAGATGCCCATGACCCCGAAGAAGGTCACGCAAATGAGGAAGAGGCCGCTGGCGCTCCACGCGCGCCAGAGGTGCCCCTTGTTGAGGAAGCGGGGCACAAAGAGCAGCGCCAGCACGGCCAGCGCGGGCAGCACGATGAGCCAGGGCATCCTGAGGTAATTGCCGAAAATGCTCGTGCAGAAGAAGGTCAGCACCAGAAAGACGATGAGCAGCACGGCCACGGCCACCCAGCACACCCCGGCGGCGGCGAGCGCCTTGGTCTGGAGCTCGTCGCGGCTCTTGATGGTGAGCCAGATGGCGCCGTGCATCATGAAGGCGGCGAGGAAGAAGAGGCCGCCGGCGAGGCCGTAGGGATTGAGCAGCTTCAGGAGGTTGCCTTCATAGACGCCGTTGGTGTCGAAGGGGATGCCCATGAAGAGGTTGGCGAAAAACACGCCCAGAAGCAGGCAGGCGGCCAGGTTGACGATGAAATGCACCCAGTCCCACATGGCGCGCCACGCGGGGCTGTCCACCTTGTTGCGGAACTCGTAGGACACGGCGCGCAGGATGAGCGCGAAGAGCAAAAGCAAAAGCGGCGCGTAGAGCGTGCTGAACATGACGGCATAGACAGTGGGGAAGGCCGCGAAGGTCACGCCGCCCGCCGCGATGAGCCACACCTCGTTGCCGTCCCAGAAGGGGCCCGAGGCGTTGTAGATGGTGCGCCGCTCCTCCTCGGTCTTGGCGAGGGCGGGCAAGAGCGCGCCGAGGCCGAGGTCAAAGCCGTCGAGCACGAAATACACGGCCCAGAGCAGGGTCCAGAGGACAAACCAGATGGTTTCGAGCATGACTATGCCTCCTGGGCGTCAGGGCCCTTGATCGCGTATTTGCGCAAAAGGTAGATGTCCAGAATCCCGAGGATGGAATAGACCACGATGAAGCCCAGAAGCGAGATACTCACGCTGGAGGCGGGCACGGGCGAGACCGCGTCCGACGTGCGCATGAGCCCGTAGACGATCCAGGGCTGGCGGCCGATTTCGGCCACGGACCAGCCGAGCATGATGGCGATGTAGGGCAGCGGCACGTTCCAGACGAGGCCCTTGAGCAGGCAGGGGCAGATGTCAACCCGCTTGCGCTGCCAGGTGGCGGCAAGCGCCAGCGCGATGAAGAGGACGCCCAGCGCCACCATGCCCCTGAAGCACCAGAACACTTCGGAGACCGGGGGCCAGTCCGAGGGCGGATAGTCGAGCAGGCCCTTCACCTCGGCGTCGGCGGAGCCGTAGGCGATCCAGCTCATGAGGCTCGGGATCCCGAGGATCTCCACGCTGTTCGTCCCATTTGCCGGGTCGGGCCAGACGAAGAGATAGAAGGGCACATTGGTCCCGGTGTGCCAGTGGGCTTCCATGGCAGCCAGCTTGACGGGCTGGTATTCGGCCACGGCCTTGCCCTGCTCGTCGCCGCTGAAGGCGAGGATGATGGCGAGCACCAGGGTGTAGGGGGCGATCATGCGGAAGGCGCGGTGGAAAAAGTCCGAATGGCTCTTGCGCAACAGGTGCCAGGAGCACACGCCGAGCACGAAGAAGCCCGAGAGCGCCCACGAGGCGAGGATGGTGTGCGCGTACTCGCCCCAGGCGTAGCCGTTGAGCACCACGTCCGCAAAGCTGGTGAGCTCCGCGCGGCCCGCGGCTTCGTTGATGGTGTAGCCCACCGGGTGCTGCATGAAGCCGTTGGCGAGGATGATCCACAGGGCCGAGGTGTTGCTCGCGATGGCCACGAGCCAGATGCACACGCAGTGCGCCTTGCGGCCGAGCTTGTTCCAGCCGAAGTGCCAGACGGCGATGAAGGTGGACTCGAGGAAGAAGGCCACCGTGGCCTCGATGGCGAGCAGGGAGCCGAAGATGTCGCCCACATACTCGGAATAGCGCGACCAGTTGGTGCCGAACTGGAATTCCAGGGTGATGCCCGTGACAACGCCCAGGGTGAAGTTGATGAGGAAGAGCTTGCCCCAGAATTTCACCTGCCGTTTCCAGAACTCGTCCCCGCTTATGGCGTAGCGCGTCTCCATCCAGACGAGGATGACCGACAGCCCGAGGGTGAGNGGCACGAAGATGAAATGGAAGAAAACCGTCGCCGCGAATTGCAGCCGTGAAAGCATCACGACATCCATAACGTNCTCCTGCTACGGAAGCAAAACTTGCCNTGAAATCCCTAGCATGGCCCGGNNCGAATGGCAATGCGCGCGCCGGCTTGACATCCGGGCNGNGCTGGCGCAAGTTTATNGTNGCTGTTTTTTTTCACAAGCCAATCCCCTGCCGCACAAGGAGGTCCCCATGTGGGAAGAAAGCGTCAATATCAATGAAGTGAAGGAAATCCGGGTCAAGACCACGGTCTTTCTCGGCGTGGGCGCCATCGAAAAGATGGACTTCATCGCGGGCGAGCTCGCGAAGAAGGGCGTGAAAAGCGTGCTCTGCGTCACGGGCGGCGGCTCCTACAAGCGCACCGGCGCNTGGGACCATGTGCANAAGGCCTGCGCCGCGCACGNCATCNNNATNACNCTCTANGACAAGGTCACGCCCAACCCGACNACCGATTCCATCGACGAGGCCGCGGCCCTCGGNCGNGAAAACNNNGCTCACGGCCGTCATCTGCATCGGCGGCGGCTCGCCCATCGACGCNGGNAANAGCGCGGCNGTGCTNCTCGCCAATCCCGGCAAGNCCGCCGAGGAGCTCTATACCGGGGCCTTCGCGCCGGAGACCGCGGCNCCCATCGTGGTCATCAACCTCACCCACGGCACGGGCAGCGAGGCCAACCGCTTCGCCGTNGCCACCATCACCAAGCTCAACTACAAGCCCGCCATCGCCTTTGACTGCATCTANCCGTGGTATTCCATCGACGACCCGGCGCTCATGGCTTCNCTGCCNGNNAAGCAGACGCGCTATGTGTCCATCGANGCGGTGAACCACAGCATCGAGGCCGCCACCTCCAANGCCACCAATCCCTTCGCCATCCTGCTCGCGGGCGAGTGCATCCGCCTNGTGGCGCGCTGGCTNCCNGCNGCGGAGGANAACCCCGGCGACCTCACGGCCCGCTACTTCCTCGCCTATGCGGCNCTGCTNGCNGGCGTGAGCTTNGACAACGGCCTTCTNCACTACACCCACGCCCTCGAGCACCCGCTGAGCGCCGTCAAGCCCGAGCTTTCGCACGGCCTCGGCCTCGCCATGATCGTGCCCGCCGTGGTGGAGCTTGTCTATCCGGCCNCGGCGGCGGTGCTCGCNCAGATNCTCGAGCCCATCGTGCCCGGCCTCAAGGGCATCCCGGCCGAGGCCCNCGCCGCGGCCTCCGGGGTGGAGCAGTGGCTCGAGTCCGTCAATGTGCCCGAAAAGCTCGCGGACGACGGCTTCAGCGAGGNCGACATCCCGCGCCTCGTGGAGCTCGCGCAGACCACGCCNTCNCTGGGGCTNCTGCTCTCCGTGGCGCCCGTGGAGGCCACGCCCGAGCGCATCGAGACCATCTACAAGNTCTCCATGAGCACCATGAAGTAAGCGGCCAGCGCCGCACGNCNCNTGAACNANACGCGCCGGACAGGTCCANAGCCTGCCCGGCGCGCTTGCGTCTTNTGNGGANNGGGNNGGNCTCAGNCCCGGCCCACGGCGAACACCGCGCCATTGGCCGTGCCCNGAAAGACNTTGCTGCCGTAGACGAGGGCCGTGGCCGTGACGCGAAAGGCGGGCCAGGGNCCGAACTCGCAGCCGAGGGCGCGNANNAGGGCGATGGCNGTGGGCGTGANNAGCTCCCCGGCGNCCGCGTCGCCCGCGAAGGGCCGCACGGGNACGCCGGAAAGCAGGGCGAGCACCGCGGGCGCGGGCGCGGGAATGTGGCCGTGNGCGCAGTGCACGCTGCCGTCGGCGAGNGGCAGGGGCCCCACCACGAACNGCGCCGGGGAAAGGCGGTCNTANAGGGCGCAGGCGAGGCAGATGTCGAGGATGCTGTCGAGNGCGCCCACTTCGTGGAAGCAGACNTCGTCCGGGTTCTTGCCNTGCACCTCGGCCTCGCAGCGGGCGAGCAGCGCNAAGCAGCTTTGCGCCAGCNCGCGCGCNCCCNGNGNGAGGCCGNNNNCCNCGATGATGTCGCGGATATGCGCGAGGGTGCGGTGCTCGTGCGCCTCGGGNAGNGTCACTTCCGCGTGCCAGCCGCCGATGCCGCCGACCTCCTTGCGGGTGATGGCGACACAGCCCCCGAGCGCGGGCACGCCCTCGGCGATGGGNGCCAAAAGCTCNGTNAGNAGGCCATTGGCCGCNTCCACNAGGGNNGCGGTNCCCACGGGCGCGCCTCCGGCCTGTTCCGTATCGGCAGCCGCGTTCATGAGCGCGAGGCCCGTGAGCAGCATGTCGCCGGAAAGGCCGGAATGGCTGCGGATGGTGAGCACGCGGCCATGCACGGATTCGGCGGGCACGTCGTGCGCGTGTCCGTGCCGGTGATGATGCGCGTGGTCGTGCGGGTGTTCGTGGTCGTGCGTCATGCGAGGTTCACCACCCGGGCCGCCGCGCAGGCCGCCCCGTAGCCGTTGTCGATATTGAGCACCGCCACGCCCGGCGCGCAGCTCGCGAGCATCCCTGAAAGGGCGGCCGCGCCTTCGCGCGCCACGCCATAGCCCACGGAGGTGGGCACGGCGAATACCGGGAGCGGCGTGAGCCCGCCGAGCACGCTGGCGAGCGCGCCCTCCAACCCCGCCACGGCGATGACCGCCCGGTGCGCGTTGATTTCCGGCAGGCGCTCGGTGAGCCGCCACAGGCCCGCCACGCCGCAGTCCTCGAAGAGGGTGTGCGGAATGCCGAGATAGTACAGGGTGCGCGCGGCCTCACGGGCCACGGGCGCGTCGGCCGCTCCCGCCGAGACCACGGCCACGCTTGCGCAAGCGCGCTCCGGGAGGCGCTCGCCGATGGCCGTGCGCGAAACCGGGTCATAGTCATAGCCTTGGCGCACGTCCTCGGGAAGATTCGCGAAAATCGCAGGCTGAAGCCGCGTGAAAAGGATGGCCTCGCCCGAGCCGCGGGGAAAGCGCCGCAAGAGCGCGAGCAGCGCCTCCTCCGTCTTGCCCTCGCAAAACACCGCCTCGGGCAGGCCGATGCGCGCGCGCCGGGCATGGTCAAAAAGGATGCCGGGGAGCTGCCCGGCCTCTGGTGTTGCCATAGAGTGCTCCGGGTGATGGGGCGGTTTTCGGCCCCGTTCAAGGCCTGTTGCGTGCCTATTCCAGCTCGCGGCCCACCCAGACGGCGCGGCCGATGATGCGCACAAGGTCCGCCAGCTGCTCGTCCGTGGGCGCCTCGATGGGCGCATAGGCCGCATTGACGCTGGTCAGGATGATTTTCCCCGGCATGGCGTTGACCGTCTTGAGGTAGACGAGATCCTCCACGCCCACGGCGTAGATGCGGCCGGGCACCGGGTCGTTCTGGGACTGGTCGATGAGCACCACGTCGTTGTTGCGGATGAGCGGCTCCATGCTGTCGCCGGAAACGCGCAACAGCGCCATGCGCGCGGGATTGCCCTTGCGGCGCAAAAAATCCCAGCGGAAGGCGTAGTGCCGGAGCACCTCGCCCCCGGTCTCGAAGCTGCCCGTGCCCGCGGAAAGCCGGGCCTCCACCATGGGCACCATGACGAGGCGCGTTTCCGGGGTGTCCACGATGCCGCCCTCGGGGTCGCCTCGGCCCGCGAGCAGCCAGTCCAGGGTGCAGCGCAACGTGTCGGCGAGGCGCACGGCAAGCTCCCCGCGGGGAAACTGGCCGTTTTCATATTGCTGGATGGTGGTCAGGCTCACGCCCACGGCCGTGGCAAGGTCCGGCTTGCGCAGGCTGAGCTGGACGCGGCGCTGGCGAAGGCGCGCGGCAAAGGCCGAAGCCTGGGCGGTGGGCGTGCTGGAATTCATAGGATATCCGTTTTTTTTCCTCAAGGCTGGGGCGGACTTGGCGCAAACCATATGGAAAAGTTACAAATTTTTCTTTTGCAAAAAAAGGAAAAGTTTGCGAATACTCATCCACGCCGTCCCGGCAAAAGCAGACTATACCGCCAAAAGCCAAAGCGCAAGGCCGGGGGCGCAAAAGGGCGCGCCTGTTTTCCTGCAACTTTTCCTTGCGGGAAGGGCGGCCGCCGGAGATGGGAAAACAGCAAGGGGGTCCCCATGCAGGAGATGTATGAAGGGCTGCGCGCCGTGTGCGCCGTCCTGAAGGAGTTGGAACCATGTACGCAGAATGCCCCGGCTCTGCGCCTGGCGGAACGTCACCTGCACCTTTTGGCGCAGCTGGCGGCCGCTGCGGGAGCGGGGGAACCGGCTGAGCGGGGAAGCGGCGGCGGTCAGGGGCCGCTGCCCTTGCGGCTTGCGGCGTCGGAGGAGGCAAGCCATGTGGTGCAGTGAGCGCACAGGGGAGAGCTCCGGCAGGACGCCCTCCGGCGCGGGTTGTCCCACCGCGCAAGGCGCCCGTCCCGCCTATGCCGCGTCCACCGCGCCGGGTGGGGGTCGCACGCGGCGTTCCCCGAGGCCGCGAAGCTCCTGGGGCGCTTCCGAGGAAGAAGCGGCGGAGCTCAGGCAGTGGGAGGAACTGCTGCCGCATCTCCCCGAGGGGGCGCGCCTTCTCTGGCGGGCGCTCGGCGATTTGCGGCTGCTCAGGCGCGTGCTCGCGGAATATGGCGGGCGCACCCTGCGCATCCCCGTGGCCGTGCCGCCTGAGGGCCACGCCCTGCGCCGCCGCCTGGGCCTGCGCGCGCTCACGCGGCTTTGCGGCGCACTCGGCGGCACGGAGGTCTATGTGCCCACCTGCGGCGCTCTGCGCTCGCGCCTGCGCCGGCAGGAGATCATCCGCGCCTTCAGCCGGGCCACGGCCAGCGGCATGAGCAGCGTCAATGCCGTGGCCGCGCTGGCCGGGCGCTATTCCCTGTCCGACCGCCGCATCTGGCAGATACTCAAGACCACGGCCGAAGCCCCGCGCGCGGCGCAGGTGCTGCACACGCTTTCCCGCCACGCCGGGGGAAGTGCCCGAAGGGGAGAAAAGCCCGTCACGGCGCCACGGGAATAAGCCCGAAAATTCAAGCCCCCGAAATTCACAAGCCCGCAATTCTGCGGGCTTTTTTTGTGTCCGTGGGCACGGCAGGAAGCCTCCGCGCCGAAAAAGGCGCGCCCTTCCGGCCTCTCCCGCTGGTGAAAGGTTTCAGTCTTACGGCGGCCGCCCGTTCTGGCATTGTGCGCTCACGGATGCCGCGCCGGGCGGCAGCCCCGACCTTCACCACCTGCACATCCATCGGGAGCAACCATGCGCGACGCCTTTACCGTGGCCCACAGCTTCACCGCCCGCTGGGAGGGCGGCCTTTCCGACCATCCGGCCGACCCGGGCGGTCTCACCAACTACGGGGTCTCCCTGCGCTGGGTGCAGGACCTTGCCCGCGAGGCGCGGGAGGAATGCCTGCGACTCGCCCGCAGCTGCGACGGCTGCGTGCGCCCGGCCGCGGGCGACTGCGCCTGGCAGGCCCTTGACTTCGACATGGACGGGGACGTGGACGCCGACGACATCCGCGCCTGCACGAAAGCCCAAGCCGCGGCGCTCTTCCGCCGGGAGTTCTGGGACAAGCTCGGCTGCGGGCGCCTTCCCTTGCCGCTCGCCGTCTGCCTCTATGACGCGGCCGTGAACATGGGCCCGGCCCGCGCCGTGCGCCAGCTCCAGCAGGCCATGAACCAGGTGGGCGAGGCCGAGCTCGACCACTGGAGCGCCATTGCCGAGGACGGCCTCATGGGCCCGCAGACGCGCGAGCTCGCGGCGGCGCTGGCCGAGGTGGACCTGGCCTATCGCGCTGCGCGCCAATCCCTCAGGCGGCGCGAGGCCTTCTATCGCGACCTTGCGGCGCGGCGCCCCTCCATGAAGGCCTTTTTGCAGGGCTGGCGCAACCGCGTAGCTGCGCTGGCAGACTATCTCGCCGAGCTGGAAAGGGGGGCCTTCTGATGTGGGCCATGCTGGGCAAGGCGCTCTCCACCGTGGTGGGCGGCGCGCTGGGCGGCCTTTTCGGCAAAAAGGGCGGCAAGGGCGACGGGGCGGGCGGCCTCGCCGGGGAGCTGGCCCGGGCCTCGGAGCGCGTGCTCACGGGCCGCGCCAGCCAGAACGAGGCGCAGGGCCGCATCAACGGCATCGAGATCGAGGGCGCGCCGCAAAGCCGCCTCAGGCTCTGGCGCTCCTTTCTCGGCTGGGTGCTGGCGCTCCTCTTCGCGTGGGAGGTGGTGGGGCGGCTCATCGTCATCCCGCTCCTGCTGCCGGGGCTGGAAACGCGCCTGCCGCCCTCGGCGCTGGACCAGGTGCTCACGGTGCTGCTCGGGATGCTCGGGCTCGGTTTCTGAAGGAGGAAAGAGATGATGACCGGACAGGCATGGCAGGGGCTTTTCGGCGGCGGGGGCGCGTCCCTGCTCATTCTCGCCGTGCAGGGGCTCTTTGCGCTGGCCCTCTGGAGTCTCAGGCGCGCCTTTGTGCGCTCGGACGAGTGGCTCCTGCACCTGCAGCGCGAGGCGCGCGACGGGGCGGCGCTGGAGGGGCGCCTCGCCGCCCTGGAGGAGCGTGTGCGCGAACTGCCGGCTGCGGCGGACATGGCCGCCCTCCACGGGGAGCTGGCTGCCCTGCGCGGCGAGATACAGGCGCTCAACGCCCGCATTTCCGGGCTGGACCGTCTGCTCGCCCGGCTCGAGCACGGGCTGGACCGTCAGGAGGACAGGCTGGGGCTCCTCCCGGCCGAAGGCAGGACCCGCTGATGGCCGCCCGCGTGACCAAGAAAAGCCGGGAGCGCCAGCTGCTCGCCCGGCTGGAGCGGCGGCTCGACCTCCTTGCCGACACTCTGGACGAGGCCCCCGTGGCGGACAAGGGCATGGACGTGGTGCGCGAGATCAAGGAAGTCCACGCGCTCTTGCACGCGCTCGCCGAGGCCGACGGCGTGAAGGCCAAGGCCGATGCCCCGCGCCTCGTGGTGGTCTGGGCGGACGCCGCGCAGGCGCCCGTGCAGTGAGGAGGCCCCATGCCCTGCGTCATCCCCTATGCGCCGCGGCCGCTCCAGCGCCGCTTCCATGAGGAGCGCACGCGCTTTTGCGTGCTCCTCTGCCACCGCCGCTTCGGCAAGACCGTGGCCGCCGTCAATGACCTCATCCGCGAGGCGCTCCGGCGCGGCGGCGCGGACTGGCGGGCGGCCTACGCGGCGCCCTTTCTCGGGCAGGCCAAGGCCGTGGCCTGGGATTATCTGCGGCGTTTCGCCGGGGCCGTGCCGGGCACGCGCTTCCTCGAGAGCGAGCTCGCCTGCATCCTGCCCAATGGCGCGCGCATCCGCCTTGCGGGCACGGAAAACGCGCAGGCCCTGCGCGGCCTCTACCTTGACGACCTCGTGCTCGACGAGCCCGCGGACATGGAGCGCCAGGTCTGGAGCCAGGTTTTCCGGCCCATGCTGGCCGACCGCGGGGGCAGGGCGCTCTTTTGCGGCACGCCGCGCGGCACGGACAACCTGCTCCATGACGTGTGGCAGGAAGCGGGCGCCGACGGCACGGGCCTGTGGTCGCGCTTCCGCTTTCCGGCCTCGGCCACGGGCTACTTGCCCGAGGCCGAGCTCGCGGCCGCTCGCCGCGCCATGGAGGAGAGCGAATACCGCCAGGAATTCGAGTGCTCCTTCGCCGCGGCCCTGCGCGGGGCCTATTACGCGGCCCTGCTGGATGAGGCCGAGAACGCGGGCCGCATCACGCGGCTTGCGCCCGACCCGGCGCTCCCCGTGCATACGGCGTGGGACTTGGGCATGGACGACGCCACGGCCATCTGGTTCTTCCAGGCCGAGCCCTCGGGCGTGTGGCGGATGCTCGACTATTACGAGGCTGCGGGCGAGGGCCTCGCGCACTATGCGCGGGTACTCAGCCTCAAGGCCCAGCCCGCGGGCTCTCCCCCTCCGGCGGACCTGCCGGGGATTTCCGGGCGGGGCTTTGTCTACGGGCAGCACATCGCCCCGCGCGACATCCGCGTGCGCGAGCTCGGCACCGGCCAGAGCCGCCTTGAGAGCGCGGCGGCGCTCGGCATCCGCTTCAGCGTGGCGCCGGGGCTTTCGCTCGCCGACGGCATCGATGCCACGCGCAGGCGCATCCCGCGCCTCTGGTTCGATGCGGGGTATTGCGCCCAGGGCATCCGCGCGCTGCGGGCCTACCGGCGCCAATGGCGCGGCCACGGCGAGGCGCAGGGACCACTCCATGACTGGACGAGCCACGCGGCCGACGCCTTGCGCTACGCGGCCACGGGCTTCCGGGCGGACCTCGCGCAAGGCGCGCCCGCTCCCGGCCGGGCGCGCACGGGCTATGACGTGTTTGGGGAACCGGGAGGCCGCATATGAACTTCGTCTATCGCAGAGCGGACACGGAGGCCGGGCGCGACGAGCCCTTTCACCGGATGCGGCAGGAGGGCCTGCTCGGCTGTGCCATGTACGCCTTCGCGGCGCCGACACTGGAGGACTGGCGGCGGGTGACGGCCCAGGGGCTGCTCCTGCGCTGCGAGGAGGCGGCCGGGCGGCTCCTCGCCTGCGCCGTGTTCACGCCCTGGCGCGGGAACCTGCTGGAATTCGACTTCACGGCCTTCCGGGAGAGCGCGCGCCTCGCCCCGGCCATGGCGCGGGGCGGCTTTGCCTGGATCTTCGGGCACACGGCCTGCGCGGGCATCGTGGGCATCTGCCCGGCGCCCAATCGGCATGCGTGGCGGCTGGCGGAGGCCTGCGGCTTCCGGGTGCTGGGGCGGCTTGCCGGGGCCTGTTTTTACGCCCGCAAGGGCCGGCATGTGGACGGCGTGCTCGTGGCCCTCTCCCGCGCGGAGTGGGCGGCGGACGCGGCCAGGAGCGAAACAAGGGAGGATACCATGGGATTTGGTGGAGGCATGAGCAGCACGCCCAGCGTGCCGGAAGTGACGCCCGCGCCCAAGCAGGAAGTGGCCAAGCCCGTCACCGAGGCGGCCACGGCGGCGCGGCAGGACCAGCGTGACAAGGCGGCCAAGGCCGCGGGCATCACAGGCTCGGTGTACACGAGCCCGCTCGCCCGCGCCCGCGGCGAGGAACGCAAGACCCTGCTCGGCCAGTGATGGGGGACATCATGCGCGCACATCCCGGCAGGGAAAGGCAGGACGGCGGGGAGAGCGGCGAAGCCCTGCGCGCCGAAGTGGCGCGGCTCTCGCGCCGCCACCGCGAGCACTTGCGCCGCCGCGCCCCGTGGGAGGGCGCCTGGCGCAGCCTCGCCGAGCACTTCCTGCCCACGCGCTTCCGGCTGGACGCGGAGCAGAACGGCGAAGGCCGCGGGCCCATGCTCAACAGCCGCCTCGTGGACGCCACGGGCATCCTCGCCATGCGGGTGCTCGCGGCGGGCCTTCAGGGCGGCCTCACCAGCCCGGCGCGGCCGTGGTTCCGCCTCTCGCTCGACGACGCGGAGCTCGCCAAAAGCCGCCAGGGGCAGGAATGGCTCGACGAGTGCGCGGCCCGGATGCGCGTGGTTTTCCACCGCTCCAACTTCTACAACGTCATGCACACCCTCTATGCGGAGCTCGGCACCTTCGGCACGGCCTTCGCCTTCGAGCTCGCGGACCCGCGCCACGGCTTCAGCTTCGTGCCGCTCTGCGCCGGGGAATACGCGCTGGACGTGAACGAGCGCCGCCGGGTGGACACGGTGTTCCGGCGCGTCTTCATGAGCCTGCGCCAGATGGCCGCGGCCTTCGGGCCGGAGGCGCTGCCGGAGGAACTGCACGCCCAGCTTGACCGCAACCCGGACGCGCGCTTCGCCGTGGCCCAGGCGGTGTTTCCACGGGCCGAGCGCCGCCCCGGCCGCGTGGATGCGGCGGCCATGGCTTTCGCCTCCCTGCACTGGCTGGAGGGGCGGGAGGGAGCGCATCCCCTGCGCGTGTCCGGCTTCAGGGGCTTTCCGGGCTTCGGGCCGCGCTGGGAGGCGGCGGGGGCCGACGTCTACGGCCGCTCCCCGGCCATGGACGCCCTGCCGGACTGCCGGATGCTCCAGCAGATGGGCATCACCACGCTCAAGGCCCTGCACAAGGCCGTGGACCCGCCCATGAGCGTGGCCGCGGGCCTGCGCTCCGTGGGGCTCGACCTCACGCCCGGGGCCATCAACTATGTGGACAGCGCGCCCGGGCAGAGCCCGCAGGCGGCCACGCCCCTCTTCCAGGTGCGGCCGGACCTCGCCACGGCGCGCAAGGCCATGGAAGCGGTGCAGAACCAGATCCGCCAGGGGCTCTATAACGACCTCTTCAAGCTGGTGCTGGAAGGGAGGAGCCAGGTCACGGCGAGCGAGATAGCGGCCCGCGAGGAGGAAAAGCTCGTCCTCATCGGCCCGGTGCTGGAGCGCCTGCACGACGAGCTCTTCCTGCCGCTCATCGACCGCACCTTCGAGCTCATGCGCGAGCTCGACATGCTGCCGCCCACGCCGCCGGAGCTCGCGGGGCGCAGGCTCAGGGTGGAATTCGTCTCCCTGCTCGCGCAGGCGCAGAAGCTCGTGGGCATGGGCGCGGCGGACCGTTACCTCGACATGGCCCGGCGCGCGGCCGCGGCGTGGCCCGAGGCGCTGGACTGCCTCAACGTGGACCGGCTGCTCGATTCCTACGCCGACAGCCTGGGACTCCCCGTGAGCCTTACGCGGCCGCAGGAGGAGCGCGACGAGCTCAGGCGCGAGCGCGCCAAAAGCGCGGGCCAGGGCGAGGCGCTGAAGCTGGCCGCCGAAGCCACGGGCGTGGTGGAGCGGCTCGCGGCGAGCCCCGTGACGCTTGCCGACGGCACGCAGGGGAACGCGCTTGACGCCGTGCTGCGCCTTTTGGGCGCGGGCTCTCCGGGGGCGCGCCCATGAGCGGCATCCGGGACGAAGCGGAGGGCGGGACGAGGCCTGCGCCCGACAGGCTTCAGGCGCGGCTCGCGGCCGCGGTGAACGGCCTCATGGCAGGGCCGGAGGGCCGGGCCTTCCTGCGCTGGCTGCTCGCCCTCTGCCGCTGCTTTGAGGCGGAAATGCCCGGCGCGAATGCAAGCCCGCTCGCCGAGCGGCTGATTTTCGCCGAGGGGGCGAGGCAGGTGGGGATGCGGGTGCTGCGCCTGCTGGAGGCTGCGGACCCGGCGCATTTTCCCAAACTTTTACTCACACGGGAGGACGATGATGAGCGAGACGGAAGTGGCAAACGGGCCGGAGACGCCCGCGGCGGAAATCCCCCTACCAGGCTTCGTGCCTGAGGGGGCGGACGCAGCGCCCGGGACACCCGGAACGGAAGCACCCGAGGCTGTCGCTCCGGAAAACGGCGACGCGGCCCGGCTGGAGGGCTACCTGCGCGAGCACGAGGAGGCGCAGCGCGTCGAGTGGCGCGCCCGCGTGGAAGGCTGGCGCGAGGAAGTGGCCCGAGACCCGGAGCTCGGCGGCGCGCGCTTCGAGGCCAGCGTGGCACGGGCGCAGCTCGCCCTCGGGCGCTTTGACGAGGGCGGCCGCATCGGGCGGCTGCTCGAGGCCTCGGGCTACGGCAATCACCCGGACATCGTGCGCTTCTTCAACCGCCTCGCCGACGCGGTCATGGAGGACGTGCCCGCGCCCGGCACGGCCGAAGGCGGCCTCGCGCCGCTGGAGGAGCGCATGTATCCCGGCTGGCATTCGTAAAAGGGAGATAGTCTCAAGTCAGGGACTGCGAAAGCAGGTGAGTGACGGACACTCCATATCCCGTCTGGAGCGAAGCGGAAGACGGGTGCTGGTGCCGGAAGAATCCTAAAAAATAAGATTTTTTGCTGCTTGCAAGGAAGATAAAGATTTTCGCAGGGAGTGTACTCAAGTACTCGACCAAGAAAATTTTTCTCTGACGCAGCAAGCAGCAAAGCGGTAGCCGTTAGCAGGCTCTGCCTGCTTACGGATAGCGACAGCGGCATCGTTGATTGGCTTTTGCGGTAACTTGCTGCTGTCTTCATCCGTAGCTTCCTTCGTCGCAACGGCTGAAGCAAGGCTATTTTTGACGGATAATTTCGGCGTCACCCATGCAGCACAAGCGCGCACGGACGCATCCCCCCTCAAAACATCAACGCACAAAGGAGCCTACATGTCCCAGACGCTCGGTTTCGTGGCGACCCTCGCCGAAATGGAGCAGTTCTACCGCGGCGGCAAGGCCGGGCAGATCATCGAGCTCATGAACAGGACCAACGACATCATGGACGACGTGCCGTGGATGGAGGCCAACCAGTCGGACGGCCACCTCACGCGCATCCGCACCGGGCTTCCGGCGGTCTACTGGCGCAGGCTCTACCAGGGCACGCCGCCGTCCAAGTCCCAGTGGAGCCAGGTCAAGGAAGGCTGCGGCATCCTCGAAGCCATCATGGAGCTGGATGTGGAGGAGCTGCGCCTTTACGGTAGCCGCGACCGCGCCTTCCGCATGAGCGAGGGCGTGGCTTTTGCCGAGGCCATGCGCCAGAAGGTGGCCGCGACCCTGTTCTACGGCGACAGCAACGTCAATCCGGACGAGTTCAACGGCCTCGCCATGCGCTATCCGGCGGCCGACGCCAACAACGTGCTGGACGCGGGCGGCCGCGACACCGCCTGCACCTCGCTCTGGCTGGTGGCCTGGGGCGCGCAGGCCGTGCACGGCATCTATCCGCGCGGGAGCGCCGGAGGCCTCTCCCACGAGGACCTCAACGCCTACATGACCCAGGACCCGGACGGCCGCAAGTACCAGGTGGTGGGCGACAAGTACAACTGGCGCTGCGGCCTCGCCGTGCGCGACTGGCGCGGCGTGGTTCGCGTGGCCAACGTGCCCGTGGCGGCGCTCGGCAGGCGCAAGGGCCAGAGCGGCTTTGTGGATCTGCAGAAGCTGACCATCGAGGCCAAGAACCTCATGCCCCAGCACCTGCGCCGGAAGGCCGTGTGGTACGCCAACAGCGACGTGCTCACGGCGCTGGAGCTCCAGAACTCCGATGCGGGCAATGTCCAGCTCCAGTACGGCGAGTTCTTTGACGCCTCCGCCGTGCCCGTGCTCCACGGCCGCCCTGTGCGCCAGTGCGACGCCATTTCCTCGGAAGAGGCGGTGATTTAGCGCAGCCTTCGTTCTGCTGCGAGGTGTTGCGCGGCTGTGCTGCCTGGGTAACGCCGGAATTATCCGTCAAAAACAGCCTTTTTGCTGCTGGCTGCGTCAGAAAAAAATTTCCTCGGTCGAGTACTTAAGTACACTCCCTTCGGAAATTTTTGTCTTCCTTGCCAGCAGCAAAAAAT
>JAAUYU010000008.1:19392-32227 GCA_014804965.1 Desulfovibrio sp. | reverse complement strand
TCCGCCTGGCGCAAGATCCCGATGATCTGCTCTTCGCTGAATCGACTACGTTTCATGCAGTGCTCCTATGCCAGGAACACTAACTTTTCAATGGACCTCTTTTTGGGGGAGGGGTCACTCTGGCCCTTGCTTGCCGCGCTCGAATACCAACGCGTTTACTATGAAGCATTACCGGAGAAAATAGCCAAGGCGTCCCGAGACATCGTGGACANCATGGCNNCAGCCGCTGAAAAGGAAACCGCCGCCGCACAAGCCAAGCTTACCGACAGNGTNGTGAAGGAGGCGCAGTATCTTGCCACAAAGATCCAATACGACAAGCTGGTNCCGATGGGATTGCTTGCCNTGATTTGNCTGCTTGCCTACGGGTGCCTGATGCTCTGGGCNGGCTTCCGCATTGACACGGGGCNGGATGTGTCTCTGTATGCGGCAATCCTGCATATGCCTTCCGGTTGGCTNATCAGTGGGCTATGTCTAGCGGCCGGTGTGTTTTGCTGGCTAGGGGCTGCAAAGGAGTTCGCCGAGGATGAACCGAGGTGGTGGATAAAAGGGGNNGNGGCTTTTGGATTTTCGGTAGTCGGCGCTATGCTCGGATTAGATATGATATGCTAACTGGTTGTTGTGTNCGTGGTTTACTTCGCTGAGCTAGTTTCGACTTAATCGGACAGGAGCCACTTGAAAAGTAGGAGGCTTCTGTCCGAACACATCGAAACTAGCTCAAGTGAGATTNTGTTTGAACTACTACAACTCATGTCAATCCAAGATGATTTTCATGACATAATTATCACCCTCATGAATTTCCACAGGAATCATGGAAATTGCCTTGATCTGCTGTGGCTGAAGNGAAATCACAAAATCCCAGTGATCTCTCCCATCGGCTAGGCTCGACAACCAGTGTAAATAAACTTTTGCCCGCCTCCCAAGAGGAATGAATTCTGTTGACCGTGACNCCNGATATTCCTCTAAAATCTGTAAATGAAACTCATATTAATATTCCACGCATCCTCAATGCTGTTAGCATGGACATATTTACCATCCCTGACAAATCCGCCCCACACAGATGAAGACTGATCAANCGCCANAGCAACATAATTTGCCTCCACGTGGATACGGAAATTCTCNTACATCTGGTATGTGGACAGCAAGCCAAATTCAACAGCGTAATCTTTTTGCGTGAGGTATACTCCGCCATTGGGGTTGACGTTGTAAAAATCTGTCCCGTAGCTGAAGTGCTTATGACCTGGCATATCATACTCGCCTTTTATATATTTTGCCATAGTCGGGGAATTGGTTCCATTGTAAAAATTTACACGAAAGGTCTGTGTAAGTTTGTCCATGAAACTGAAATCCTTCAGGCGCATGCCAAGACCCCAGGTGCCCGCAAGGGTGTAGCCTAGTATGGCATCCCTACCTATGGTCCAGGTGCCCAAGGTTCCAAAGGCTGAAAGGCCGCTTGTGCTTTCGTTATTGTATTCATAGGACGGCATATGTTCAGAGCCATTTTTCGGATTCCCGTCATCTCCGCTTGAATACCAGCCATATATGCCAGGAGTGCCCCAGTCCAATTTGTATTCCGCAAGGCCGGAAGCGTACCAACCGCGGCTGTTCAGGGCTTGGATGCCTGTGTCAAAGTTTCCGTAATTGACGCTCCACGCAAGTCGCAAGGCCTCNGTGACAGAGAAATCTCCGGTCAGCCCAGCCCAAAAAGATGTCNCATAGGCATACGCGTTTTTGCCGCTCAAATCATTCCGCAAGGCGTACCATGCCGGCCCCATGCCAACTCCGTAGNCATTCCCATAATAATCATCGCCTGAACGAAAAGTATTTTTGCCTACCATGCCCAACGCTGCCCAGGGCGTAACGCGCAAGTCGGCAAAGGTCATGGGCAGAACAAGGGCGAACATGTCCGCGTTATCCAGATAGCCGCTTTGTCCGGGTTCNGGAGAAACCCAGTTGTCATTATATGGCCTGGCCCAAAAAAACGTAAATTCCAGATTGTCCGTCAGTGGCGAGGAAAGGCTTATTCCAGCCACGTCAGCGTCAAAGNCCTGGGAGGCGTCAGCGGCGTAGTCCGGCAGGAAAATGCGCTGGATGCCCATTCGTGTCTTTATTTTAGTGCCAGGTACAAGCCAATCCAGATACGCATGTTTGAGTTTTATTATATTGGAACTGTCNGCCCCAAGAGCGCCACCCCTGTTGGAACGGCCCCATTGCAGCGCTCCAATTTCAAAATATACAGAACCAGAAAGATTTTCAGAGGCAATCGCGTCAAGCTGCAAACGTACACGGGTTTTGGCTTCGAAATCGTCCTCGTTCCAACGGCCCCATCCCGTGGTATGAACTCCCTGCCGATTTTTCTTTACAAAATTGCCNCCCTCTCCCCATTCAAACAAATTTATCCAGATACCCTTTGCCCTGAAATCAANCGCCCCGGCGTGACAAGCGAAAAAGATGATCATCAAGGTGCTAAAGAGGAGAGTGCGCGCAAATAATTTCTGACTTTTCATTGGGTGTCCCCCCCCTTTTTTNGGGTAGNAATTTTAAAAAAAACGTGTTACCACAGCGGGTAGCACATTTTNTGAAAAAGTGCTACTAATTTTTTCAGGAGGGGTTATGCGCACATTCTTCAGGAAAGCTGGCGTGGCTGCCATTTTNTGTATGGCCATGCTTTACTGCGGCAACTCCGCGCAGGGGGCTGACAAGTCGGAGCTCACCTATGCAAGCACCAAGGACATCCGCAACATCAACCCCCATCTGTATTCAGGTGAAATGGCGGCGCAGGGCATGGTGTTCGAACCACTCGTCTACAATACCAAAGAGGGCCTGAAGCCTGGACTGGCTGAAAGCTGGGAAATATCAGACGATGGCAAAACCTACACATTTCATCTGCGCAAGGGTGTGAGTTTCACAGACGGGACACCCTTCAATGCGCAGGCAGTAAAAATGAACATGGATGCCATAATGGACAATAAAATGCGCCATGCATGGCTGGATATGATCAACGAGATCGACCACAGCGAAGTTGTGGACGATCATACCTATCGGCTGCACCTGAAGCACCCCTATTACCCCACATTGATTGAACTCGGCCTTTTGCGGCCATTCCGGTTTATCTCTCCCCAATGTTTCGTCAATGGCGGAACCAAAGATGGGGTCTCCTGCTATGTCGGAACAGGACCTTGGGTGTTGGCTGACCATAAAGATGATCAATACGCTGTTTTCAAAAGGAATGAGGATTACTGGGGGCCAAAGACAAAAATAGACTCAGTCCGCTGGAAGGTGATACCTGATTTTCAGGCCATTATCCTGGCATTGCAGAAGGGTGAGGTTGAACTGATATTTGGCGCCGATGGCGACATGCTTAATCTGGATACCTTTGAGGCTCTTAAACGCCAGGGCAAGTATGTAACTGATATCAGCCAGCCAATTGCCTCAAGAGCCATTCTTCTCAATGCCCACCAGCCTTTTACGCGGGACAGGGATGCGCGGATTGCGCTGCAGTATGCAATAAACAAGGAGGGGATAGCCCAGGGCATACTTAATGGAACTGAAGAGGTCGCCGACACCCTCCTTGCGCCGAGTGTGCAATATTGCGATGTTCCGCTTGAAAAGCGGACGTATGATCCGCAAAAAGCCGCCCAGCTTCTGGATGAGGCTGGCTGGAAGATAGGCAAGGATGGCTGGCGTTACAAGGATGGTGAGAAAGCTGAAGTCCGCCTTTATTATAATTCTGACAATGCCCAGGAAAGGACAATCAGCGAATTTATCCAGAATGATCTGAAAAAGCTTGGCGTTGAACTTAAAATCATTGGTGAAGAAAAGCAGGCCTTTCTGGATCGTCAGAAGACTGGTGATTTTGAACTGCAATATTCCCTGTCGTGGGGCACACCCTATGATCCGCAATCCTATTTGTCCTCATGGAGGATACCTGCACACGGTGATTATCAGGCGCAGATTGGACTGGCCCGCAAGGAATGGCTCGACAAGGAGATTACGGCTCTCATGACTGAGCCCGATGAGGAAAAGCGCCGCAAGATGTATAACGAAATCCTTACATATATCCATGATGAGGGAGTTTATATTCCCATTTCTTATTCACGCACAAAGGCGGTGCATAACAAGGCGCTGCAAGGTGTTGAATTTGGCCTCTCACAATATGAGATACCCTTTGAAAAAATGCATTTTTAAATCCCTTCACGAACTTCAGGCTGCTTGACAACACACTGGATATCTGGCTGCCGCTCCGGCGGCAGCCAGCAGGAATGCCGGCGATGCAACTATTAAGATATATCCTGATCCGTCTGGTTAAAGCCATCCCGCTTCTCTTGCTCATAACCTTTGTCTCCTTCGCGCTCATCCAGTTCAGCCCCAGCGATCCCGCCGAAGTTGCCATCCGCGTAAACGCGCTCACTCCAACACCTGAACTGATAGAGGCGACACGCAAAGAAATGGGGCTGGACAAGCCATTTCTGGAAAGATACTCAACATGGCTTCTCAATGCCCTGCACGGGGATCTTGGCAAGCGTTATGTGGATGGCAAGCCAGTCGCAGAAGAAATCGCAAAAGCCTTGCCACCGACCTTATTACTCGCATTTGTCGCCTTCCTTATCCTGTTGCTGACAAGCGTTCCCTCAGCCATAATAGGTGCCATTTTTGAAGGACGCCTCCCGGACATTCTTTTGCGTCTGCTGATATTTTTTACTACCTCCTTTCCAGCATTCTGGGCAGGACTTCTTCTAATGTGGCTGTTTGCCGTTCATTGGGATTTATTGCCCCTGGGAGGATTGGAGACGCCCTCATCTCTGGTTCTTCCTGCCCTGACATTGGCCCTCCCCTTCATTGCGGCTTATACGCGTCTGCTCCGTGGAAGCATCATCCAGACCTCTCAGGAAAATTTCGTCATATATGCCAAGACATGCGGAAAAAGTCCTTTTTCAATCTTCTGCCATATATTCCGTAACTCCCTCCAATCAAGTCTGACAGGACTCAGCATCAGCTTGCCAAAACTGATTGCCGGAACCTTCGTCGTGGAGTGCATATTCGCGTGGCCTGGTCTGGGTCGGCTATGCGTGACGTCGATCTTTAATAGGGACTTTCCTGTTATCCAGGCGTACATGCTGGTCATGGCCATATTTTTTTATATGTTCAATCTTCTCATGGAAATTGCAGCGGCGATAGTTGATCCACGCTTGCGTGATAGGAATTGAAGATGAAAATACGAAACGCGCTTATGCGAGACCGCGTGGCTTTAGTGTGCTTCTCATTTATCCTTCTTTTATTGATTGGCTGTGTTCTTGCTCCATGGCTTACCGCCTATGATCCGTTATATATTGATACCGCAAGGAAACTAGCGTCTCCAGGCGCCTCGCACTGGCTTGGGACTGACCATCTAGGCAGGGATATTTTCTCGCGCCTCCTCTATGGCGCAAGAATAACCCTTGGCTTTTCCATTCTGACCATGCTCATAACGGCGACAGTGGGAAGTCTGCTGGGAATAATGGCAGGGTATATGAGAGGGAGGGTGGACAACATTTTAATGCGCTTGTGTGATATTATGGTGTCGTTTCCTAGCGAAGTATTAATTCTTGCGATGGTGGGGATGCTCGGGCCTACACTGGAAAACGTGGTCCTGGCCTGTATAGTTGCCAAATTCCCTTGGTATACGCGTATGGTGAGGACGATTACCAGAAAATATACGGATATGAACTATATCCTTTATGCCAGGGTGGCTGGCTTTAGCACATCTTATATCATAAGACGCCATCTAGTGCCATGTGCAGCTGGGGAAATAGTTGTTTTGGCCACGCTGGATTCTGGCTCAATAATCTTATTGATATCCGCGCTTTCCTTTCTTGGTCTCGGCGTTCAGCCGCCCACTCCAGAATGGGGCACGATGTTGAGCGAGGCAAAAAATATCATGACGCTCTATCCCTGGCAGATGTTGCCTCCAGGCCTGGCAATTCTAACCCTTGTGGCCGCTTTCAATTTTTTAGGTGACAGCTTGCGTGATGCGTTTGATCCCCTCCATCAATCTGGGGGCAGCAGATGAAGAATGGTGCGGAAAAAGTAGTGTTCGTTTCAGGGCTTAGCATACGGAACACTTTCTCAGGCAAATGTCTGGTTAACGATGTAAGCTTTCAGGTGTCGCAGGGCGAATGCCTTGGCATAGTCGGAGAAAGTGGTAGCGGCAAGACTCTGTGCTGCAAGGCGCTGATGAAATTGCTGCCCTTTGGCTTGTGCGCTTCCGGCCAAGCCGTATTTGAAAATACGGATATGCTCAAAGCAAGCGAAAAACAGGCGAGGTCTATACGCGGGACAGGAATAAGCGCCATATTGCAGCAGCCCATGACATCTTTTGATCCTCTTTACACGCTGGGCTCACAGTTGTCTGAAGTTTTGAGGGAAAAGCTTGGCCTTGATAAAAAAGAAGCGCGCAGGCAGACACTGGACATTTTGAAAAAAGTTAATCTTGATGAAGCTGTTTATTCCAAATATCCCCACCAATTATCGGGAGGGATGCTCCAGCGTTGCATGATCGCGTTAAGCCTTGCGCTAGGCTCGAAGCTTGTCGTGGCGGACGAACCGACTACTGCGCTTGACGCGCAAAATCAGTTTGAAGTTCTGCAAAGGCTGAAGCGCATGCGTGAAAAGTATGGCGTAACGCTTATCTTTATTTCCCATGATTTGGGTGCGGTCCAGATGCTCGCTGACAGAGTGCTGGTCATGCATAAAGGAGAAAGCGTTGAATATGGCACTGCTGCGGAGATATTCAATCGTCCTCAAAAAGAATACACAAAATATCTTGTGGATACCCGCATTGCCCTTACACGCTCATTTGAGAAGGCCATTGGAGCTTATGATGTCAGGCACTGAAGGAAGCTCTTTTTTGACTGTCAAAAACGTATGGAAATATTATCCCGCTAATGAAACATCAAAATTTGGCAAGAGAGAGAAAGTAGCTGTCCTGAAGGGGATTAATTTCTCCCTGCCAAAAGGAAAAATTACAGGCTTACTCGGCGAAAGTGGGAGCGGAAAGAGCACTTTATCCCGGCTACTCCTGGGGCTAGAGAAGCCCGAGTCAGGAAAAATACTTGTGGACGGCTTGCCTGTGACGCAATGGCGGAAAGTCCATCGCGGTAAGATGAGTGTCGTCTTTCAGAATTATACCACTTCAATTAATCCTTCGTTTACTGTTGGTGAGGCTATTGCTGAAGGGTTTAACGCAGATCCTTCCCTTCAGACAGATAGAAAATCAATCCTTAATCTGATGCAGAGAACAGGATTGTCGCCTGACTTGTACGATAGTCTTCCCAATGAATTGAGCGGCGGCCAAGTACAGCGCGTATGTATCGCAAGGGCTGTAGCCTCAAACCCTGATTTCATTGTTTTTGATGAGGCTGTGAGTGCCCTTGATGCTCCTGTGCAGGTGCAGATTATCAACTTGTTGAAAGAGCTGCGTGGCAACGCCACGTGCGTTTTCATTACTCACGACATTCAGGTGGCAACCTTGTTGTGCCATGACATTCTTGTACTTCATAAAGGAATAATAACGGATAACTTTGTCGCTGGTGAATCCATTCAGAATTTATCTCCATACTTGCAAAATCTGTTATCTTCCACTGTCATTTTCAAATCCAGTTTTGAAGCTTAAGGAAAAGCAATGACCGATCTCTCAAATCAGCAGCGCTTTGCGGCCAATATTAACCTTATTAAACGGATAGAAAATTACTGGTCAACCAGGGCAGACGCTTTCGGAATGTTGCGCCGGGAAGAGCTTGCCGGACACAGGGCCAGACTCTGGAAAGAGGAGATCATTGGGCATTTCCCGGACATCAATACGCCATTGAATATCCTTGATGTTGGTACCGGAACGGGATTCTTTGCAATCTTGCTTGCAAAAGCCGGCCATATTGCAACAGGGATCGATATTAGCCCTAAAATGCTTGCAGGGGCCAGAAAATTGGCAAAACAGGAAAATTGCCGCGTTGATTTTTTGCAAATGGATGTTAGCGCTCCCCTGTTTGCAGACAACAGCTTTGACTGCATTGTAGGACGCAATATAACCTGGACCTTGCCTGATGCCGAAAAGGCTTACAGAGAATGGCACCGAATTCTAAAACCCGGGGGACTGCTCATAAATTTCGATGCCGATTATGGCCGGGTAAATTTCACTGATCTTCGTACTTATAATGGAAGACATGCCCATTCCGATCTTTCGGAGGCGCTTGTGCTCGAGGGCGAAAAGATAAGGAAGGAATTGCCAATCAGCTCACGCCTACGTCCTGAATGGGATTTGGATGTATTAGACAAAAGCGGCTTCACTAATCTTTTTTGCGACAGAGAGATAAGTAACCGTATATATGCGATCAAGGATTCAACATATAATCCTGTTCCCATGTTTTCCATAGGAGGCAGAAAAGCAATTGATTCACTATGTGAGCAGGATTCGACTTGTGCTGACAATAGCCCCTTGAAAGGCGAGGGAACTTCGTATTGATGGAAGCCTGAACCAACCCATCAACCGGGCACGATACCCACGAAGTTCCCGATGGAAAGCTTTCACCAAAGCGTCATCAAACATAAGGCCCAGCTTCCCAACCTTGCCGCTGGATTGAGCCATATCTCCAGGGCTTGTCGTATCATGGGCTTTTCCAGGGATACGTTCTTTCAGTATCAGGCAGCGAGAAATGCCGGTGGCGTTGAGGTCCAGTTTGAGGTCAGCCGAAGAAAACCCAATCTGAAAAACCAGCTGTAGGAAGCGAAAGAGCAGGCGATGGTCGAGGTCGCTACGGGCTTTCCTGCTTATACCAGGTCAGAACCGGCAATGAGCTGCGAAAGCAGGGCATCTTTGTGTCGCCGTCTGGGTGTGGCCATCTGGTTGCGGCATAACCTTTCGTCCATGAAGCAGCGGCTGAACCCACTGGAAGTGATGTCCGCAGACGAGGGGCATTCTCCTAACCGAAGCCTGGAAACTCGCACCGGAACTAAAGAAACGAAATAGTGCGGACTGGTCACAGCATGTTATTGATCGCTGCATGAGTGAGCGGAACGTCCCCAAATCACAAGCCATAATCCAATATTGTGCGAGGAGAGCCATAAAATGAAGGGGTATTTCGAAGGGTATTTAAAAATCTTTAAAAATTTTTGTCAAATCATCTCATATAATTAATTTGGAATTATTAATCCCGTTTCCCGCTCCAAAATTTCAAGGACTTGCAGCACTTGCTGCAAGTCCTTTTCTTTCACCGCACTGTTTTCGCCGACTTTACGGGCCGCCAGTTTCCGGCGGGGCTTTCCCCACTCTCAGAGAGAAGGGCGCCCCTCTAAAATGACTTTATCCCCGCCCAGACATCTTTCAGGATGTGGAGTATTCCGGCTTTTTGCACATAGCGGGAAATCTTTTTCCATGCCGGCTCGCTGCCGTTGTCCACGGTGAAAAGGTCCTGCATGAAATTATTGACCAGCTTGGGGTAGGTGCTGAAGAGGCGCTCATTGTGCAGAAAACCGGGAACGTGCTTGTACAGTTTCATGTCCGGCAAGACATTTTCCCTTTCCAGCTCGTCATGATATGACCAGAGGTACTCGCGGGAATAATTGCCTGCCTTTTTCGCCCGTATCACGGTATTCGCCGCCGCCATGCCCGAGAGGATGGCGAGGTCCATGCCGCGGATGGTGTAGCCCAGGTTCAGGCAAAGGGTGGCGGCGTCGCCCACGATAAGGAGCCCGTTGCCCACAAGCTCGGGCATGGTATCGTAGCCGCCCTCGGGCACCATATGGCCGCTGTGCGAAAGCACCTCGCCACCCTGTATCAGGGGTTGGATGAGCGGATGCTTCTTGAAATCCGCCAGCATTTGCAGGACCGAGACCTTGCTTTCCTGTGCATCCTTCATGCCCAGCACCATGCCGAGGGAGAGGCTGTCCTTGTTGGTATATAAAAAGCCGCCGCCCATCTGCCCGGTGGAAGGGTAGCCCAGGAACATCCACGCGACGCCCTCCCCGTCCTTGCAGTTGAAGCGCTCATTGATGACCTCCGCACCCAGGCGGATGACTTCCTTGGCACCGGTGGCGTAGTCTGCGGGATCATGCTTTTTCACGAGGCCCGTTTTCTGGCCGAGCAGGGAACTCGCGCCCTCAGCGAGGATGACAACATGGGCATGGAAGCTGTCCGTGCCTGTTTTTACGCCGCAGCAGACCCCTTCCCTGTCGATGAGGCTGTTCACCCGCTGGGAAAGGAGCAGTTTCGCCCCGGACTTTTGCGCCTCGCCCGCCAGCCACGGGTCAAAACTTTTTCGGAGGACAGTGCAGGATGCCGCGGCGCTGTCGGCGCTGTCCTGCCGGTCGTGAAAATATTCCAGCGTTGACGCGGCATCCCCTGTCAGCACGGAAAGCCGCTCCCGGTTGACCCTCCTTTGCAGCGGTGCCGTGGCGGCAAAGTCGGGCAGGAGCTTTTTCAGGGCGCGGGTATATATCCGGCCGCCCGTCATGTTCATCTTGCCCGGCGTGTCGGCCTGCTCCAGCAGGAGGACATCCAGCCCGGCCCGTGCCGCGGTGATGGCGGCCGAGCTGCCGGCAATGCCGGCGCCGACGACGATTACATCAAAAATTTTCCCGCTCATCTGCGTCCTCCCCAAAAGTCCCGTGGCTCTGCAGCCGGGCGCTTGTGGTGTCTAGCCTGAAAATTTTGTGGGATGCCAGCCCCCTGGGTGTGCGGCCCTCGCTCCAGCATTGCAGAGGTATCCCTCCGGGCGGTCAGGGCGTGCCCACCGCGGTGCAGGCGGGGGGCTTTCGGCAACGGAGCGGCGCATCCCTTGGGCAGGCCTCACCCATTCATCCTGTCGGCCAGGGGCAGCCATGCCCGCTTGCCTTGTCCCTGTATGCCTGTTTGCCTCCGCGTGGCAAGTACGCGGGCAGGAGGGGGGGAGATGCCACGAGGACAGCGTGCAGGCGTGTGGAAAAAGGAAAATTGTTGAATATGAAAATGAATTTCAATTCTATTGACACCGGAAGTTCGCTATGCCATTGTGCTCCTGCACATGCGGGAAAACGGCTTTGTAGCACGTTTTTTAAAATGTTGACACGAATTTTGTCCCGTGTCACGTTTCCGCGTGTGGACCATTGCATTGCGGCCGTATATTTCTTGCGGCCGGGGAGCCCTGAGGAGGGGAGCATGAAAATGAGGCATGAGGGGAAGATGTCGGGGAAAAAACTGCTCTGCACCCTGTTCCTGGCGGCGGCCTTGCTGCTGGGTGGGCGCGGAGCGGCGCAGGCCATCGACTTCAAGGTCAGCGGCGAATGGCTGGTGGGCTTCGGCGCGGGCACGGGCGAGCTCTACAGCAAGTATCGGGAGCCGGGCCACGGCCCCAAGACGCGCACCAATACCAACGACATCTTTGAGGCCAACCAGCGCCTGCGCCTCCAGCTGGACGCCGTTGCCTCCGAGTCGCTCTCGGGCACTGTGGGCATCGAGATCGGCGACCAGCGCTGGGGCATGGCGGATCAGGGCGGCGCGCTCGGCGCGGACTCCACCCAGGTCATCAAGCTCAAGAACGCCTACATCGACTGGGCCGTGCCCGCCACGGACCTCAGCTTCCGCATGGGCATCCAGGGGCTGGCGCTCCCCAACGCGGCCGGGGGCTCGGCCATCATGGACGGCGACGTGGCCGGCATCGTGGCGAGCTACAAGTTCACGGACGCCGTGAGCCTCACCGCCCTGTGGATGCGGCCCGTCAACGACAATTTCGGCGAGGACTATTTCGACAGGCACAACGACCGGGCGGGCTATCTCGACAACATGGACCTTTTCGCCCTGTCGCTGCCCATCGCCCTCGACGGCTGGGAGGTGACGCCCTGGGTCATGTACGGCATGTTGGGCCGCAATTCGCTGCGCGGCCTTGCGGAGGTGAACGAGGCCGAGCCTTGGGAGACCTCGGACGGCATCCTCGGCCTCACCGTGCCGGGCCTGACGTCGGGCTTCAATTTCGCCCACGGCTCGCCGCTCACCACCGCGAGCACCAGCAAAACCTACGGGAGCATGTTCTGGGCGGGGCTTCCCATCGTCATCTCCGTGCTCGACCCGCTGAACATCGAGATCGACCTCAATTACGGTTTCGTGGAGGAGATGGGCCGCTTCGACATCATCAAGCGCGGCAACGAAGGCGACATCGTGCGCGGCAGCACCCAGCGCCAGGGCTGGCTCGCCAAGGCCCTCGTGGAGTACAAGCTGGAGTGGGGCGTGCCCGGCATCTTCGGCTGGTACGCCTCGGGCGACGACGGCAATGTGAAGAACGGCTCGGAGCGCCTGCCCTCCATCGCGGGCGCGGGCAACTTCACCTCCTTCATCGGCGACGGCAACCTCGCCTGGGGCTCCTTTGACGACAGCTGCGACTGGGCCATGACCTATTCCGGCACCTGGGGCGTGGGCCTGCAACTGCGCGACCTGACCTTCATCGAGGACCTCACGCACACCTTCCGCGTGGCCTACTGGGGGGGNACCAACAGNCCNTCCATGGTNAANTATATGGANAGCGCCNNNTCNTGGCGCGANGGCTANGGCGGCGACGGCCCCTACCTCACCACCAATGACGGGCTTCTGGAATTCAACCTCGTCAACCAGTGGCAGGTCTANGAAAANCTCGAGCTCAANCTNGAGCTCGGCTANATCGTCAACATGATGGACCAGGACACCTGGCAGAAGNCCGGCTATTACGGCGGNACGGGCAACGGCAGCTTTGAGAAGCAGGACGCCTGGAAGGCCCAGCTGACCTTCGCCTANTCGTTCTAGGANANATGNGNAAANGAAAATGNNAAAGGCCGCNGGGCNTANCCCNCGCGGCCTTTC
>JAAUYU010000008.1:0-19387 GCA_014804965.1 Desulfovibrio sp. | reverse complement strand
GNNCCGGCCANAAAGCCGGAGNNNCTGCAAANNGCTGTTATTCCGCCGCGAGCTGGATGCGCTCGAAGCCCGTCACCGTGATGGTGTCGTTCACGGCCTTGGCGGTCTCGCGCACCACNTCGGCCACGGTCTTCTTGTCGTCGCGGATATAGGGCTGCTCGAGGAGGCAGACTTCCTTCTGGAACTTCTTCACCGCGCCNTCGGCGATCTTGTCCACNATATTGGCGGGCTTGCCCTCCTCNAGGGCCTTCTGNCGGTAGACTTCGCGCTCGCGCTCCACGGCGGCCGCNTCGAGGCTCGCGGGGTCGAGGGCCATGGGGTTGGTGGCGGCCACCTGCATGGCGAGGTTCTTGGCGAGNTCCTTCACTTCGGGCGTGTTCACGCTGGCGGCCTTGCCGCAGGTGAGGAACACGAGCACGCCGATCTTGCCGTTGTTGTGGATNTACTGGCCNACGGCNTCGNTGTCCGNGGTGGTGCTGTGGCGGGCGAACTTGCCGAGGCGCATGTTCTCGCCCACCGAGGCGATGAGCTGCTTCACCTCGTCGCCCACGATGCCGTCAAGGCCGGCGGCGTCCGCGGGATTGTGCTCCAGCACGGCCTCGGCCACGCGCTTGGCCATGTTCTGGAACTGGTCGCCGCGGGCCACGAAGTCCGTCTCGCACATGAGNGAGGACATGGCAATGTGCTTGCCGTCCGCGCTCACCGCGGAGGTGACGAGGCCCTCGCAGGTGGCGCGGTCCGACTTCTTGGCGGCCTTGGCCATGCCCTTCTGGCGCAGCCAGTCCACGGCCTTTTCCATGTCGCCGTCCACTTCCACGAGCGCNTTCTTGCAATCCATCATGCCTGCGCCGGTCTTTTCGCGCAGTTCCTTGACCATCTGTGCGCTGATCGCCATTGTTTTCTCCAAAAACCGGTCCGCGGTTNCCCGCGCCGGNAAGATTGCTGTTTCGNGGGCCGCGGGCGCGGCCGCATCACGCANCCGCCGCGCGGCTCTACAGGGCCGNGTTCACCTCGGCTGCCACGGCGTCGGCCACCTCGTTCTCCTCGGTGACGGCCACGGCGGCGGCGGCCACGCTTTCGGCGAGCGCCGCGTCCTGCATGACCTCTTCNGCCTGGGCGACGTTGCGGTTGTCCTTCATCATGGCCTCGCCCTCGAGGCAGGCCTCGGCGAAGGCGGTCACGAAGAGCTTGATGGCGCGGATGGCGTCGTCATTGCCGGGGATGATGAAGTCGATATTGTCCGGGTCGCAGTTGGTGTCGGTCACGGCCACGATGGGGATGCCGAGCTTGCGGCACTCGTTGACGGCGATGTCTTCCCGGTTGGGGTCGATGATGAAGGCGAGCTGGGGCAGGCGGTCCATGTTCTTGATGCCGCCGAGGGATTCCTCGAGCTTGTGCATCTCGCGCTCGAGCAGGAGGACTTCCTTTTTCTGGTAGCGGTTGATGGAGCCGTCCGCGAACATGGATTCCAGCTTCTTCAGGCGCTCGATGCTCTTCTGGATGGTGACGAAGTTGGTGAGCGTGCCGCCCATCCAGCGGTTGGTCACATAGAACTGGTGCGCGCGCGAGGCCTCGGCGGCCACGGCCTCCTGGGCCTGGCGCTTGGTGCCGATGAAGAGCACCTTGCCGCCTTTCGCCACGGTGTCCACCATCTTGTCATAGGCGTCGCGGAACAGCTTGACGGTCTGCTGCAGGTCGATGATGTGGATGCCGTTGCGCGCGCCGAAGATGTAGGGGCGCATCTTGGGGTTCCAGCGCCGGGTCTGGTGCCCGAAGTGGACCCCGGTTTCCAGCATCTGCTTCATGCTGACATAGGCCATGAGTTCCTCCGAATGGGTTGTGCCTCCACCCCGGCTTGCGGGCCTTCCACCCCGGGGTGNCCGGATGCGCCGCGCATCCGCCCGGGGACCCCGGAAAGCCGCCGGAGTGTGCGNAATGGGAACGAGTCTCATAGCNCAAAANNGNGCGGNTGGCAAGCGNTNCNCNCCGNAGGGCNNNGCNTCNGGGCGNAAAAAAGGTCCCGGCNGGCGCGGGGCCTGCCGGGACCTTCGTTTCCAGAGTTGGAGTGCGGANCGCTAGAACCACGCGCCGCTGAGCACGCGGTCGGTGATCCATATCCAGAGCGGGCAGAAGCCGATGAAGAGGATGACGCTCAAGGTCAGGGACGAGGTGCCCGTGGCCACATAGGTGTCGTACTCGTCGGCGATGATGATGCCGGAGAAGGCCGGGGGCAGGGCGCAGGCCACGACGAGCATCTTGATGTTCAGCGGGTCCATGGCGCAGAGCACGCCGCCGATGAGGGCCAGGGCCGGCATGACGATGAGCTTGAGGATGGAGCCCAGGATGGCCTGCCAGTTGATGACCACCTTGATGGACGAGAGCGTGATGCCCGCGGAGAACACGGCCATGGAGGCGTTGGCCTTGGCGATGAGGTCAAAGGACGGGCTCGCCCATTCCGGCCACGGGATGCCCACGAGCACCCACACCACGGCGAGAATCGGCGCCCAGGCCACAGGCTGCTCAAGGGCGTGGATGACCGGCGCCCAGGCGCTTTCCTTCTTGCCGCCCTTGGCGCTCGCGGCCTTTTCCTTTTCCAGCGAGGCGTTGAGCAGGGAGAGGCCCACCGGGATGCCCACGGCGTTGACCACGATGCCCACGATGGCGACCACCAGGGCCACGGCCGGCGTGGCGCCGAAGATGGGCTCCAGCACGGCGAACCCGAGGAAGCCGATGGTGGGCGAGCCGCTGATCAGGGCCGAGATGGCGGCGTCAGCCCCGGTATTGTTCTTGAAGCAGTACTTGTAGATGAAATACACGGCCATGAAGCAGGCCATGATGACCACAAGCGAGACCAGGGAGAGCTTGAGGTCCTTGTAGAGCATGTCGCGGCTGGCCTGGGCGATGGAGACGAAGAGGGCCGCGGGCAGCGCGTAGTCAAGGACGACCTTGTTGAACTTTTTTGCGTCTTCGCCGTTGAAGATGCCCCTCTTGCCGGAGATGTAGCCGGCGAGCATGACGACCACGATCGGGACGATGGCGTACAGGATGATATGTGACATGGGGTTTCCCCTTCGAAGGGCTGGAAATAACCGCGGGCCGGGCCGGGAGGCCTCCTTGCCGGGAGCTGGCCCGGCCCGCGATGTCCGCTAGGCGAGCGGATGCTGGAGCGCCTCGGGATTAAGGTAGCCGATGTGGCCGCTTTCCTTGCCGGAATCNGCNGCAAGCTGCACNTTGATGATGCAGGGCTTCNTNGAGGCGATGGATTCGGTGAGCGCCGCCTTGAGNTCGTCAGGCGTGGTCACATAGTANCCCTTGGCGCCGAAGGCTTCGCCGATCTTTTCGTANNGGGCGTTGATGTCCAGCGTGGTGGGCGCCGGGTCGCCGTTGTGCGCCATGTTCACGCCGATGCCGTTGTAGATGCCGCCGTTGTTGAANANNACNACCGTGCAGGGCAGCTTGAAGCGGCAGATGGTGGCCACTTCCATGCCGGAGAAGCCGAAGGCCGAGTCGCCCTCGATGGCNACCACGCTCTTGCCNGTGGAAACGGCCGCGCCGANNACNGAGCCCATGCCCATGCCCATGATGGCCCAGGTGGCGCAGTCGATGCGGTGGCGGGGCTTGAACATGTCNATGGTGTCGCGGGTGTCGTCAAGNGTGTTGGCGCCCTCGTTGACGAGGATGACGTCNGGGTTGCCCTCGATGATGGGCTTGATGGCGTTGAGCGCCGCCCAGTGGGTCATGGGCATNTCCTTGGCGTGNGAGGCNAGGCGCTCGGCGAACTTGGCGTTCTTTTCCTTGGTCTCGGCCTGGAGNCTCGCTCACCCANGNNGGGTCCATGCTCANCTTGTANTTNNNNAGCTTNTCGAGGATGGCCGANACNGAGCTGTCNAGGTCGCCCACCACGGGCGCNGCGATGGGCCGGTTGCAGTCCATCTCGTCCGGGTCGATNTCAAGCTGGATNAACTTGCCTTCCGGGTTCCACTTGCCGTGGCCGCGCGANAGCAGCCNGTTGAGGCGCGCGCCCACGAGCATGACCACGTCGGCCTTNTCCATGATGGTGGAGCGGCAGGCNAGNGCGCTCAGCGGATGNTTGTCCGGCATGAGGCCCTTGGCCATGGACATGGGGTAGAAGGGGATNCCCGTCTTTTCNANGAGCGCCTTGATNTTGTCGTCGATCTGGGCATAGGCCGCGCCCTTGCCGAGCAGGATGGCGGGNCGCTTGGCCGAGGCGAGCAGCTTGAGCGCGCGGTCGATGGAGTCNGGCNCGGGNATCATCTTCGGGCANGGGTCNACGGGCGTGAANTACCANGGCTCGGCCGTCTTGGCGTCCACGATCTGNCCGAGGCAGGGGGCCGTGATGTCGAGATANACGCCGCCGGGCCGNCCGGAAACCGCGGCGCGGTAGGCACGGGCCACGGCCGTGGGGATGTCCTTGGGGTCATTGACGCGGAAGGCGGCCTTGACGAGACCCTTGGCCACGTTGAGCTGGTCCAGGTCCTCGTAGCCCCCCTGGCCCATGTCCACGGGCTCGCGGTCGCTGGAGCCGGAGATCTGGATCATGGGATAGCAGTTGACCGTGGCGTTGATGGTGGCGGTGAGGCCGTTGAGGAAGCCTAAGGAGCTTACCGTGAGGAGCAGGCCCGGCTTGCCGGTGAGATAGCCGTGCGTGGCCGCGGCCATGCCCGCCTGCTGCTCGAAGCGGAAGCCCACGAACTTGATGCCCTGCTGCTGGCAGAGATAGGCGAGGTCCGTCACCGGGATGCCGACGAGGCCGTACATGGTGTCGAGCCCGGCGTTTTTGAGAGCCTTGGCGAGGATATACATGCCCGTGATCTGTTCGGGAAAGTGCGGAGCGGCCGCGGAACTTGCTTGCGTCGTCATTGATATGCCCCTCTGGGTGAGAAGATTTACGGAGTAGGGAAGAAAGGTTCCCGGCGGTAAACTCTGTGCGGCGGGGGCGCGTGCCGGGGCGGCCGCCCTTGCGTGAACGCCCGGAAGCGGGGGTGAAGGCTCCCGCTTCCGGGCTCTTTTTCGCTACGCCTTCTTGAGAGGCTCGGTGGTGCCGTTGGCGGCGAACTTGGCGATGTCCGCGTCGGTGAAGCCGACGCTCTTGAGAACTTCCTCGTTGTTGCCGCCCAGGGTCGGGCAGGGGCCGTAGGTGGGCTGGAAGTTGCTCATGGTGAAGGGCACGCCCACGGTGACGAAGGTGCCGACCTTGCCGCCGTAGCCGGGCTGGTTGATCTTGACGAGGGTGTTGCCGTCATAGAGGCTCTCGTCGGTCATGATTTCCTTGGTGTTGAGCACCGGGCCCACGGGCACCGCGTACTTGGCGAGGTGTTCGGTCACTTCGTACTTGTCGCGCGTGGAAGCCCATTCACCGATGCGCTTGTAAATGGCCTGCTTGTGCTTGTCGCGCGCGTCGGCGGTGTTGAAATCGGGGTTGGTGAGCCAATCCTGGAAGCCCATGCCTTCGCAGAACTTCTCAAAGCTCTTGGCGTCGCGCTGGATGATGATGTACACGCAGTCGTTGGGGTCCTTGGGGAAGTTCTTGCACTTGTAAGTCCAGCCGAGCACGCCGGAGCCTTCCTGGTTGCCGGAGCGCGGCACATAGTCCTCGAACTTCTGGTCGGGATACTGCGGGAACTGCGTCAGATAGCCGATACGGTCCAAGGTGAGCTGGTCGCGCGTCTTGATGCGGCAGAGGTTGAGGCAGGCATTGTGCATGGACTGGTACACGAGGCAGCCTTCGCCGGTGTGCTCGCGCTGCACGAGGGCCGCGAGCAGGCCGATGGCGAGGTGCATGCCGGTGTTGGAGTCGCCGAGGGCCGCGCCGCTCTGGGTCGGGATATTGTCCGGGCCTTCCCACCAGCCGGTGGTGGAGGCGGCGGCGGCCGTCACCTGCGCGACGGGCTCATAGGCCTTCAGGTGCGCGAAGCGCGAGGACAGCGGGAAGCCCTTGAGCGTGCCGTAGATGCACTTCGGGTTCAGCTTGTGGACCACTTCCCAGGAGAAGCCCAGCTTGTCCATGGCGCCGGGATGGAGGTTCTCCACGAAGATGTCGCATTCCTTGATGAGGCGGGTGAGGATTTCCTTGCCGTCGGGCGTGGCCGCGTCGAGGCTCAGGGATTTTTTGTTGGAGTTGAGCTGCAGGAAGTAATAGCTCGGGCAGTCCGGGTCGAACTGCAATTCTTTACGGGTGGCGTCGCCGTGGCCGGGGCGCTCGATTTTGATGACGTCGGCGCCGAGCCAGGCGAGCAGCTGTGTGCAGGAGGGGCCGGACTGGACGGCGGTGAAGTCGACGATCTTGATGCCTTGCAAGGGGGCGGTGTTCATGGCGTGGCTCTCTGGGTAAGAGGTGAGGGAGTGGAAGGTACGTTGTCTGATGGCTACACAGCATAAAGCCTGCCAAAAGGGAGCGGCGGGCGAAAAGTGCCGTAAGACAGAGACTTGCGAAAAGCTGAAAGTGGGACCGCCCGAGGGCCTGTGCAATTTTTGGGCATCCGCCCCAGGCGCCCTGTATAAAAATTGTCCAACTGTCTAAAAAACGACCAAGCACGAAGCGGTTGCCGGAGGAGCCACGGCCGCCCACCGCGTTTTTCAGAAGGGGCATTTCCCATATCCCTGTTTACATTGGCAAATTTTTTTGCAAGAATGACCTCCCGTTAAAACATCAGCATTTGCGAAGCGCTGCGAAAGGCGCCCCGGAATGTCTCTTTGCCCTTCCCCTTCGCATCTGGGACCAGGATGCAGCGACTTCTTGCCTTTACTCTTCTCCCGCTCCTGGCGCTGTTCTGGCCGGACTTCTCCCGGGCCGTGGATTTCAAGGGCCGGGGCCAGTGGGTCATGAGCTTCGGCTACGGCATGAACGGCAAGTTCGTGCAGGGTGCTGGCTTCACGGGTTTCATCCCCGGGCAGGACAATTTCAATGCGCGGGAGAAGGTGGCCCTGCAACTGGATGCCGAGGTCTCGCGCACGCTCTCGGGGAGCCTCTATCTCGACATCGGGGACATCATCTGGGGCCAGCAGGAGAGCGGGGGCGCCCTCGGCGCGGACGGCCACATGGTCAAGGTGGGCAACGCCTTCATCGACTGGTCCGCGCCCAAGGCCCCCCTCAGGGTGCGCATGGGCATCCAGAGCATCAAGACTCCGGCCTATGCCTCGGGCAATTCCATTTTTAATGGCAGCGTGGCGGCGGTGGTAGCCAACTGGGCCTTTTCGGAGTGCCTGAGCGTCACCGGGGCCTGGGCCCGGCCCTATGACGACAACGGCCCGGGCAGCGCGGCCGCGCCCGTTTTCGGCGACAATGTGGACGCCTTCGGGCTGCTCGTGCCCTTGCAACTGGAAAAGGCGAGCCTTGTGCCCTGGGGCGTGCTCGCCGTCATCGAGCCCCATGCCGCGCGCGTGGAGAACGAGCGCTACCCCTTCGGCAATTTCACCAACATGGGCGGCGACGCGGGCAATTTCCGCGAGGGCATGTTCCCGGCCGGGGGCAGCCGCCACCGGGATTTTGCGGACGCCAACGGCGAGCGCGCCGTCACGTCCCGCGCCACGGCCTTCTGGGCCGGAGTGACCGGAAAGCTCGACCTGCTCGACCACCTCAGGGTGAGCTTTGACGCGGAATATGGCGAAACGGGCTGGCGGGACGACAGCCGCCTGGACCGCCGCGGCTGGTTCGCCACCCTCTGCCTCGATTCCGAGCATGACTGGGGGATGCCGGGCATCTACGCCTGGTATGCCAGCGGCGACGACGCCAACCCCGCCAACGGCTCGGAGCGCCTGCCCGCGCTGGACCCCGGCAATTCCATCAATTATTCGCCGCTCGCCTATGACGGCTCGCACTATATCGAGCGCAACGCCCTCATCGGCAACAATCTCGCGGGCACCTGGGGCGTCGGCATCCGCGCCGCGCACCTGCATTTCTGGGAGCCGCTCTCGCAGACCCTCTATTTCAACTATATCCGGGGAACTAACAGCCGGGCCATGGCGCGGAAGATGTCGCTTCAGGGCCTCTGGGCCAACGGCATGGCGCTTCCCGGTGCGCAGCCTGGCGGCGGCGCGGACCTCGGGATGCCCAACCTGTACATGACCACGGGCGACAGCGCGGTGGAGATCGCCACCACGGGACGCTTACGGCTCAACGAGCATTTTTCGCTCTTTTGCAGCGCCGGGTGGATCGGCCTTTCGCTGGACACCGGCGAAGGGGCCTGGGGCGCGCGCCACGCCCGCGGTGAGGCCATCCCCTCCACGGCCAACGCCTGGAACGTGAACCTGAGCTTTATCGCGTCGTTTTGAGGCTGCCGGAGGCGCACCGGCACCCCGCAAGCCCCGCAGCTTCTTTCCCGGCAATCCTGGGCGAAGCTCCCGGCCTTCCGGCCTCGGCGCCTCCCCCAGCTTGACATCCTGTTCCGTTTTTCCTACATCAAAATTTATGTCGATTGATACAAAAACATGGAGGAAAGGATGAAGTTCGCGGAACCCGTCTACCGCCCGCCCATGGAGGCCAATTCGCTGCTCCTGCCCGTGACCCAGAGCTGCAACTGGAACAAGTGCAACTTCTGTTACCGGCTGAAGGATTATCCCTTTCTCGTCACCACTCCCGAGGACCTCGAGCAGGAGATCCTGAGCCAGCGGGCCTTTTATCCTCCCACAACGGACATCTTCCTCGTGGGCTCGAATACTTTTGTGCTGCCTGTCAGAAAATTCCGGGAATTTTTCGCCGTCATCCGCAAATATTACCCCCAAAATTCCTCCAAGACGGGCAAGGTCTCTATGTTCAGTCGGGTGGACGCCATTGCCGACAAGTCGGACGCGGACCTGAAGGAACTCAGGGAGCTAGGTGTGAGCCACCTTTATGTGGGCACGGAAAACGGCAACGACGAGGCGCTTGAGCTCATGAACAAGGGCCACAACGCCGCGGAATCCGTGGAGCAGCTGAAGCGCCTCGACGCCGCGGGCATTTCCTACACGCTCTTTTACATCATCGGCATGGGCGGCAAGGGCGCGGGCGAAAAGTCGGCCCGCGAGACCGCGGCGTTGTTCAACCAGGTGCACCCGGTGCGCATCGTCTCCACCGGCATGACCGTGACCGAAGGCACGGGGGCCGCGAAACTTCAGGAAGAAGGGCTCTTCGTCCAGGCTTCGGAACGGGAAAAGATCGAGGAACTGCGCCTTTTCCTGCAGGAGCTCACCGTGGATACCTTCTATGACGGCATCCACTACCTCAATCCCCTGCATTACCGCTTCCAGAATTCGGATGCGGCGGCGAAGAAAAAGATCCTCGCCGACATCGACGCCATCCTCGAAAAATACTCTGACAGCGAGCTGGAGGCGGCCATCAACCGCCGCCAGATGGAAGAGGACTGCAAGCCCGTGCAGCTGCAAAACTGAAGGGACGCGCCTTCAGGAAAGCCTGCGCGCAAAGGAGAGTGAAGAATGAACGGCACGCACTTTATCTATCTGGCGGATGTCTTTTGCCCGTGGTGTTACGGCTTCGGGCCAATCATGAAAAAACTCGCGGAGGAACACCCGGATATTCCCGTCCGGGTGGTAGGCGGCAACCTTATTTCACAGCCCATGACGCTTGCGGAGGACATGGCCGCCAATCCCGGCCTCGTGGACTTCTGGCACAGCGTGGAAAAAACCGTGGGCCGCCCGCTCACCGGGGCCATCGAGGCGGCGCAGGAGGGCAGGGAAGTGCGCATGTATTCCCCCGGGGCGGACGAAATCCTCCTCACCCTGAACCAGCTGGCGCCGGGGCAGGATCTGGACCAGCTCCTCTATCTGGAGGATATGTTTTATCTCAAGGGCAGGGACATGTTCGCGCCGAAAACGCTGGAGGAAATCGCCGCGCATTGGGGCATCACGGCCCAAAAGCTGGAGGATGCGCTGGATACCGAGGCTGCGCTGGCCGCAACGCGGCGCAATCTCGCCGAGGCCGAGCGCCTGCTTGGCGAGGTGGGCTCCTACCCGAGCGTGTTCCTTGCCAGGGACAACGACATTTACGCCGTGAGCCGGGGCTTTGTCCGTTATGAGACCGCTTCTTCGCGCCTTGCGGATGTCATGCGCGACATGAACATCGAGGCCGCCGAACATGAGGGCTGCTCCTTTGCGGAGGATTGCACGGCCGGAAAGGGCAGGAAGCGCGCATAGGCCGGGACGGCCCGGGAATCCCCCGCCCCATGCCGGGGCCTCCCCCGCCGCACCCCGGGGCGGGCTCCGGCCTTTTAGTACCGCTCAGGCATGGAGTGCGGCGGCAGCGCGTTTTCCGGCGCGTCGGCGAGCTTGTCCCGCAGGGAGCGGGCGAGACTGCGCAAATCGGCGAGCTGGCGCTCCATGGCGTCAAGCTGCGCCTGCTGCGCCGTGAGGGCACTGTCCAGCTCCTTGAGGCGCTCCTCCTGAAAAAAGGCGGTCTCCTCCAGGCGCGCGAGGCGCCCCTCAAGGGCATCCACGGCGGCTTCGGCCCCGTTGGGGGCGGCTTCTTTTGTGTCAGGCATCTCAGTTCCTTTGCTTGCGTGAAGGGTTTTTGGAGCCCGCTGCCCTAGCGGCGCGGCCCGGCCGCGGCGCCCGCTTGCCGGGCGGCGCGCACGTCCCCATGAGGATGCCGTGCTGGCGCAGGCGCTCGGCGTCGCTGCGGGCCACATGGATCTTTTCGCCCGCCTCGTCCCGGCCGCAATAATACATGGCCGTGGCCACCGTGCCGGGCGTGGGGATGAAGCACTGGGTCTGGCGCGGGTTCCAGCCGCGGCGCTCGAGCCAGCGGGCGAGCTCGCGCATGTCGTCGTCGGTGCAGCCGGGATAGGCGCTCATGAGGTAGGGGATGACATATTGCTCGCGTCCGGCCGCGCGGCTCTCGCGGGCGAAGACCTCCAGAAAGGCGTCCAGCGTGGCCGTGTCCGGCTTGCGCATCCGCGCAAGCACGCCGGGCTGGCAATGCTCAGGCGCCACCTTGAGCTGGCCGCCCGTGAACTCGCGCGCATAGGCGGCGAGCGCCGCGGGCTCCCTGAGAGCGATGTCGGGCCTGATACCGCTCGCCACGCGCACCGAGGAAATGCCGGGCTGCGCCGCGGCGGCGCGCAGGAGCTCCACATGCTGCCTTTGCGGCGTCACGAAGTGCGGGCACGGCTTCGGGAAACAGCAGCTTTTGCGCTTGCAGGCCGCAGGCTTGCCGTCCTTGCGCGTCGGGGCGAGTGCGCAATGCGCCTGCCACATGTTGGCCGTGGGGCCGCCGATGTCCGAAATGGCGACGCCGCGGCCGCCGCGGCGGTGCTTCTTGTCCGCATGGGTGCTTCCCAGGGCCGCGGCCTCGGCAAGGATGGATTCGGCCGAGCGCGAGCTCACGCGCCTGCCCTGATGCAGGGCGATGGAGCAGAAGGCGCAGCCGCCGCCGCAACCCCGGTGGCTTGTGAGGCTCGTGGCCAGCATTTCCGCCGCCGGAATGGGCTTGTCATAGGCCGGATGGGCCGCGCGCCGGAAGGGCAGCGTATAGAGGGCGTCCATCTCCTCCGGGGCGAGCGGCGCGGCCGGGGGCGCAAAGACCACGCAGCGATTGTCCACAGGCTCAAAGGCCCAGGCGTTCCCGGCGTGGACATGGGCCTCCATGGCCTGCGCGAGGCGCAGGAGCTCAACGGGTTCGGCCTCCATCTCCGCATGGGAGGGGAAGCGCACAAGCGGTCCTGCCGCGAGCGCTTCCCGCAGGGCGGTGGCCTCCGGCGCGGGACGACCTTCTGCATCCATTTTTTCCAGCCAGGCCGTGCCGGGGATGCCCCGGAGCGCAGAAGCGGCATCCGCGTCGCCACGGGCAGCCGCGGCGTCCAGCCTTTGCGCGACGGCGAGGATGGCGCGCTCGCCCATGCCCCAGACGAGCAGGTCCGCCTTGGCGTCCATGAGCAGGGGGCGGCGCAGGGCGTCCGTCCAGAAATCATAGTGCGTTGCCCGGCGCAGGGAAGCCTCGATGCCGCCGAGCACCAGCGGCAGGCCCGGAAAGGCGCGCCGCGCCAGGTTGGCGTAGACGAGTGCGGCCCGGTTGGGGCGTTTCCCCGCCTCGCCCCCGGGCGTATAGGCGTCGTCATGGCGCGTTTTGCGAAAGGCCGTGTAGTGGGCGAGCATGGAATCCAGCGCGCCGGCGCTGATGCCCGCGAAAAGGCGCGGTCGTCCCATGACGAGGAGGTCGTCGGGGCTGTCCCAGCGGGGCTGGCAGACGAGGCCCGTGCGGAAGCCGTGGCTGATGAGCCAGCGGCCCAAAAGCGCGCAGCCGAAGGCCGGATGGTCCACATAGGCGTCGCCGCTGACGAGGAGCACGTCAAGGCCGTCCCAGCCCAGCCGGGCCAAGTCGGCGGCGCTCATGGGCAGGAAGGGCGGCTGGGCGAGACTCCCCGCGCCGCCGGCAAGGGGCGCGGGGAGTGGGGAAAGAACGGGAGGATCAGTTGCCACTCGGCGGCCGCATGAGGGGCAGGTCCGCGCTGTCCGGCGGCGGGATGAGCGGGTCGCCGGGGATATTGTTCAGGCGCGGCGCGGTCTCGGGCTGCGGCATCTCCATGCCCTGCGGCGGCACGCCCGCGGCATGGCCCTTCATGAAGACATCCCATTCGGCGCGCTCGATGGCGCCGTCGCCATTGCTGTCGATGACGGCGAAGGCCCGCTCGGACATGCCGGGCCGCGCGGCCTGGAATTCCTCGATGACCACCTTGCCGTCGCCGTTGGTATCCATGGCGGCGAAGCGGTCGGCCCCGCCGGTGTGCGGGGCGTGGGCGGCGTGGCCCGTCTTGGGGGCCGCGGGCGAGGCCAGGCCCTCACCGGCATGGAAGAAGAGCAGGAAGCCCGCCAGGATGCCCAGGGCGGTGAGCCGGAAGAACGCGCCTGCGCGGTGGAGCAGGCCGGGATGTGTATATGTGTCGCGCATGAGATGCTCCTTTTTGTGTGCCTTACCCGGGAAGGGCTTGGCCGGGGGCGGCCGAAAGGCCCGGTCCGCCCTGTGTCAACTATGCTGCAAAACGCGTGCCTTGTCCAGCGCGGCCCGAGTGCGCCCGAGTGCGCAGACCTGCGCGCATGGGGCTTGAGGGTCGCGTTGCTTTGCGGTAGCATCTTCGCGCTGGTTTTTGGCGCGAGCATCGGCCACTGGTATCCCCGGGCCTGGAGGCGTCCATGTATGTCATCACCGGCGGGGCCGGTTTTCTCGGCAGCGTGCTCCTCTGGCAGCTCAACAGCCTGGGTCTCACCGACATCATCGTCGTGGACCATCTTGGCGCCGGCCCCAAGTGGCGCAACCTCGTCAAGCGCCGCTATGCCGACTATCTCCACAGGGACCGCTTTCTCGACCTCGTGCGCCGCGACGCCCTGCCCTTCAAGGTGGACGCCCTCGTCCACCTCGGGGCCTGCTCCTCCACCACTGAAGCGGACGCGGACTTCCTCATGGAAAACAATTTCCACTACAGCCGCGATGTCTGCCGTTATGCGCTCGACAAGGGCGCGCGCGTCATCAACGCCAGTTCCGCGGCCACCTACGGCGACGGCAGCCAGGGCTTCAGCGACGATGTGGCCCTCGTGCCGCAACTGAAACCGCTCAATATGTACGGCTACTCCAAGCAGCTCTTCGACCTCTGGCTCTTGCGCGAGGGGCTGGCGGACGAGGTGGCGAGCCTCAAGTTTTTCAATGTCTACGGCCCCAACGAGTACCACAAGGGCGACATGGCGAGCGTGGTCCTGAAGGCGCACGGCCGCATCCGCGAGACGGGCCGCATGGCGCTCTTCCGCTCGACCGACCCCTCCGTGCCCCACGGTGAGCAGAAGCGCGATTTCGTCTACGCCAAGGACTGCGCCCGCCTCATGGCCTGGCTTCTGGAAAATCCGCAGGTCAACGGCATCCGCAACGTGGGCACGGGCAAGGCGGCGAGGTTCAACGACCTCGTGGGCGCGGTGTTCGCGGCCCTCGGGCGCGAGCCCGCCATCGACTATGTGGACATGCCGGAGGCCCTGCGCGGCAAGTACCAGGCCTACACTGAGGCGGACATGGGATGGCTTGAGGAGGCGGGCTGCCCGGTGCGCTTCGCCTCGCTGGAAGAGGGCGTTACGGACTATGTGCGCACGCATCTCGAGGCGGAGGACAGGTTTTTATAGAGCTTTCACAAGCATCGGCACGGGCGGCGGCCTAATCTTTCATCCGCCGCGGCCGATAGAGCAGGCAATGGAGCCCGGCGGGCTGCGTTTGGATGGCTGGTCTGCCGGGGCAGACCCGGCAGCACCGCGCGGAAACTGGCATGAACGCTGCCCGAATGCCGGGGCGGCAGGAAAAGAAGGCATGGGAGGCTGGTAATGAGCATTGGCAAGAAAATCGGCGGCGGATTCTGCGCCATCATCATTTTGACGCTCGTCCTGGGCTTTGTGGCCATGCGCGCCATGAACGAGGGCACGGACGTTTCGGAAACCATCGCGCACGACCGCATCCCCCGGCTCGTTGATTGGAGCGAGCTCGAAAACAACCTGCTGAACGCGGCCTATTACGCTCGCGGCTATTTCCAGAACGGCGACGAGGCTCAGCTCAAGAACGCCTATGAGCGCCTCGCGCGCTTCAAGGACGAGCTGGCCCAGATCAAGCAGCTCAACACGGCCAACTATTTTGAGGCCACGGGCAACGCCGTCACCAAGGCCGAGAAGGACATCGTCATCTATGAGGATCTTGTCCGCAAGAACCAGGTCATCTACCAGCAGGCCGGGCAGCTGCGGGGCAAGATGATGACCTCCGCCGACGAGGCGCTCGCCAAGATCTCGCAACTTATCAAAACCATGGGCGAGACCCAGCAGGGCTACATCAATGCGGGCAATCTCAGCGCGGCCCTCCAGTACGCGCAGAACATGACGGACGCTGCCGCCATGTATGCGGACGTGTCCGGCGTGCTCAAGGATCTGCTCAACGCCGAGCACAACAGCGATGTGGCCGCGTTCGCCAAGATCCAGGAGAGCCTGGCCGACATCGCCAAGAAGTCCCAGGGGATTGCCGGCAACCTGCTCCGGCCGGAGTGCCGCGACCTCTTCGCCGAGACCATGAAGGAATACAACGAGTTCGCGCGCGAAGCCGACGAGCTCACCGCCCGCCAGCGCGAGCTCGCCGACACGGCCAAGCAGCGCTACGACCAGATCCACGTCATGCTGGCCGATGCCGCCCAAATGGTCGAGACGACCACCAAGAACACCGAACAGATGACGGTCGATGCAGCCAGCAATTTCTCCGCCTCCACCACGGTGGTCACCATCATGCTGCTCATCGTGCTCGTGGTCGGCATACTCGTGGCCATCTTCATCACCCGCATTATCGTGAAGCCGCTCGCCACCACCCAGGTCTTCGCCCAGGAAGTGGCCGCTGGCCACATGGACAAGGAGCTGGAAGTCCACACCACGGACGAGACCGGCAAGCTCGCCGACGCCCTGCGCGCCATGGTGGCCGCCCTTAAGAAGAATATCGGCGAGGCGCAGGAGAAGAGCGTCCAGGCCGAGAAGGCCACCGAAGAGGCCAAGGCCGCCATGGCCCGCGCCGAAGAGGCCGCCCGCAAGGCCGAAAGCGCCAAGCGCGAGGGCATGCTGGCAGCAGCCAACCAGCTTGAGGGCATGGTCGAGATCATCTCCTCCGCCTCCACCGAGCTCTCCGCCCAGATCGAGCAGTCGGACCGCGGCGCTTCCGAATCGGCCCAGCGCCTGCAGGAAGCCGCCACGGCCATGAACGAGATGAACGCCACCGTGCAGGAAGTGGCCCGCAATGCCGGTTCCGCCTCGGGTGCGTCCAATGACACCAAGGCCAAGGCCGAGGCCGGCGAGCACGTTGTCCAGCAGGTCGTCCAGAGCATCGGCGAAGTGCACGAAGTGTCGCTCCAGCTCAAGGAAGACATGGCCCAGCTCAACGAGCGCGCGCAGGACATCAACCGCATCATGGGCGTCATCTCCGACATCGCCGACCAGACCAACCTGCTCGCTCTCAACGCGGCCATCGAAGCAGCCCGCGCGGGCGAGGCCGGCCGCGGGTTCGCGGTGGTGGCCGACGAAGTGCGCAAGCTCGCTGAAAAGACCATGACCTCCACCCTGGATGTCAGCAACGCCATCCGCGCCATCCAGGAGAGCACGGACAAGAGCATGGGCGCCGTGGACAATGCGGTGCAGCGTATAAGCGAAGCCACCAACCTGGCCAACCAGTCCGGCACGGCGCTGGAAGAGATCGTCGCCACGGTGGAAGCCACGTCCGACCAGGTGCAGGCCATCGCCGCCGCCAGCGAGGAGCAGTCCGCGGCCAGCGAGGAGATCAACCGTTCCATCATCGAGGTCAACGACATGTCCCGCCTCACGGCCGAAGCCATGGCCGAGGCCACCCAGGCCGTGTCCGACCTCGCCAACCAGGCCCACAAGCTGACCGACCTCATCCAGGAGATGAAGAACGCCTAGCCTGCGGCCTGAGCCGAGAAATGAAAAAGGGGCGCGCCCGCGAGGGCGCGCCCCTTTTGACAAGAGGTGTCCTCACTGTTGCGGCCGACTGCTGCGGCGGGCACCCGCGCCTGCATGGACAGCAGGGCGCGGATGACGTAGAAATTCCTTGCACTTCCCCGCAGCGCGCGAAGGGGGCTTCCCCGGCCGCGCGCAGCCGGGACGAGAGTCGGGGTGATTCCCGAACATGCGCCGGAGGCATCCATGCGTCCCATTGCGTTGTCCACTCTTTGCCGCGCCCTGGCCTGTCCGGTGCTCCTTGTCCTCATCATGGCTCTCCCGCTCATGGGCGCCGGGCCTGTCCGGGCCGAGGACAACGGGGCCACGGCCCGGGGCCTCTTCACCATGCTGCCCACGAGCATCTTCGAGACCACGGCAGAGGGCCTTTCCGAAGCCGAAAAGCAGCAGCTGCTCACCGAGGGGCGCACGGAGTTCTGGGAAATCAGCGGCGAAACCCCGGATGTACTGGTTTTCGCAAGCCTCCCCTTCCGCGATCGCGCCGTGGGCCTTAGGCTTTTCCGCAATACGGCGGACGGCTCCACGGATGCGGCCGTGGGCACTCTGGGCGAGCCCATCTGCACGGTGGAGCTGTGGCGGCAGGATACGTCCGGCCGTATGGTCCCCATCGACACCCCGCCGGAGCCGGACGCGCGTGAATTTCTCGCCAAGGGCCAGAAGCTGCCGGCCAATGTCATGCCAACGGTGCTCATCTGCCTCGGGCTCGGCGGCCTCAAGGCCGAACCGGTGTTCTGGAGCAGCAAGGGCAAGGTGGATGTGCCGCTCGCCAACGAGGTCTCCTACCAGTGGACGGGCCAGGGCTTTGAAAAGCGGGTGACACCGCGGGAGCGTGCACAACGCTAAGGCCTTGTTCGCGGCGCCTGGCAAAAAAAGTGGAAAAAGCATTTGACAGGCCGGGACGCCCGGGCTATCTTCTTCAGGCCGTGGGGCTGTAGCTCAGTTGGGAGAGCGCTTGAATGGCATTCAAGAGGCCGTCAGTTCAATTCTGTCCAGCTCCACCACTAATTTCAGGGGGTTACGGTGAAAATCGTAACCCCTTTCTACTTTAAGAAAATTTTTTCCAACCCTATTTCCAACCTTCAGCGTGAAAAATGCGGAAAGCCTATCACAAGAGAGGCAAAGTGTATGCCGGCCTGTTTGTAGGACCGCATACCTTTGCGGTGTCTGTGGTGATTTTAAGGCTTCTCTTTTAGGCTTTTTTTCACTTTCTCACGTACTTCAAATTCTCCAATTCTACGAAGGTCTTTGATAGGAATAAATTTTAGACCATTTTTTTCTGCAATGTCCTTAAATTTGCATAAAAATTTATAAAAATAAATTGCTTTATTGCGATTATCTAATTCATTACCTTTTTTATTCACTTTTTTTCTATGAGGAAAAAACTCATCATGAAGTTGATGATAGGTTTTATTTGTCGTTATAGCTCGTAAGTAAGCTCTTATTATTTCTTCTTCTTCACTTCCATCATATTTTTCTAAAAGCGATAAACATATATCTTTTATATTTAATAATGGATCAATTTGCATTTTAATATCGCATAAACTATCAATAAAGATATTCTCAATTTCATTTATATCAAAGAGAAGAATTCTTATATATTCATAAAAATACCTTTTAGATTCTTCATTTTCTTGGAGGAATGCTTGCTGACAATACTCTTTATAGTCAAAAATAAAGAAATCTGTTTTTAACTGAAGTGGCTTTTCAAGTTGTCCATCATCTGGTCTGAAGTAATTTAGCTTATATTGGTGAAAATATCTTCTACATTTTTGGTATGCTTCAGAAAAGAAGTGCCTATTCTCATTATTAATTCTTAATGGAGACGCTGTGCAAGGTATACATTGTAATCCATTATGATATATTAATATAGAATCATCATTATTTTTATCTAATATAAATTTCTTATTACCTTCATACTTTATTTCTTTTATTGAAATATTTGCTTTGCTGATATGTTCACGATGAGGATGGAGTTCTAAATCCAAAAATCTTAATATTAGATGGCCATCTCTCTTAGGTGCAAATATAATTTCATTGATTTGATATAAGCAATCAATATTTTTATATATATCGCTAGTTTTAGAATGATCGCAATTTAGCTTAAAGAAGAATAAATAACATTCATTATTATAATAAACTTCTTGTAATACATGGTATCCTATTATTGATAGACGCTTCGCATCACTTTCATCTGTATTTGAGTTACTGGTATTTAGACTTTCATCACCATCATATTTTCCATAATTTACTCGTAATTTACCTAAATAAATATTAAAATTATATAAATCATCCTTATTTAATCTAATATATGAGGGATATCTTCCTTTAGAGAGCGAAAAATATAACTTATCTACAAAGAAAAATTTTTTTCTACACTGGCTCGATGCAAGAATTTTCTGTCCACTTTCTGGTGAGTATGCTGTTAGCTTACCAGAATTACAGGCAGCAATTAGTTTATCTGTAGGTATTCCCTTTTCCTCGCATACCCATTTCCCAGTGCGCAGAACTGACATCCGACATCCTCCCCGTCCATAATTCTTCGTAGACCCAGCAGAGTGTATATGGAAACTGTTGGAAACAAAAATATTTAAAAATTTTCATAACTAGGGAGAAAATAAGGATAATTTTTATAAAAAAGGGATGGGAAGTTTACGGAAACCTAGATAGTGTCGTCATTTGATTTTAGCCCAAATGGCTATGCACCTTATATGCACAGCAGCCAAAAATGATGCCGTATTTTTCGCATACCGAGTGGCGATACCTCGCCAACGCTTCAATTCCAAGAAGGCATTTTCAATAAGGTGCCGAAGGCGATAAAGATATTTATCATAATAGCGCAGATTTTTACGACTTTTACGTGGAGGGATGACAGGATTTATTCCGGCCTGTTGGACGGAATCAACCAGCT
>JAAUYU010000007.1 GCA_014804965.1 Desulfovibrio sp. | reverse complement strand
GGCTAAAGCGGCTTCTCCTTGCGTCTATTCATACCCCAAAACATACCCCAAAACTTGCGCTACGTCAAAACTTCTAAATGGATTCTTTTGGAGGAAATCTTTTAACAATCATTTGAAATAAAAGTGTTTTTATTTATTCTCGGATAATATGAGTTAATTTAGATATAGCATAGTTGGCTATACCTGTCCTTTGTCAGCGGAATGGCCGGCGGATTCCCTCAGCCCGTCCAGATAGTCCGCCCATGCCTCCATCATGGCACGGCGCTCCGGCAGGTAGTCCGCATGATTGTACGCGGCCCGCACCGCGTTCTTTTCGGCGTGGGCAAGCTGCGCCTCTATCACGTCAGGCCGGTAGCCCTGTTCATTGAGCAGCGTGGACGCCATTGCCCGGAAGCCGTGAATGGACATCACTTCCTTGCCGTAGCCCATGCGCCGCAGGGCGTTGAGCAATCCCACGTCAGTCAGGCAGCGGGTGGCCGAGAAGGTGGAGGGAAACACAAGGGGGCCGTTGCCCGTGAACTCCCGCAGCTCCCGAAACAGCTTCACCACCTGCGGGGCAAGCGGAACTGCATGCGGGCGGCGCTTCTTCATCCTCTCGGCTGGAATGAGCCAAGTGGCGGCCTCGAGGTCTATTTCCGCCCAAGGCGCGGCGCGTAGTTCCTCGCTGCGTACAAAGACGTAGGGGATAATCTTCAGAGCGTAGCGTGTCACCACTTCGCCCGGGTAGGCATCAATAGCCCGCAGGAGGGCCCCTATCTCTTTTGGCGTGGTTATCGTGGCGTAGTGCCGCACCACGGCGGGGGCAAGCGCTTCTGTGAGCCCGCTGGCGGCATCCGCCTGGACGATGCCAGCAAGACGGGCATAGCGCGTCACCTGCCCGCACAGTTGTGCCAGCCTGTGCGCCATTTCAATACAGCCCCGCGCCTCCACCTTGTGGAGCATGGCAAGGAAGTCAGGGGCCCCCAGCTCGGCAATAGGATGGGGCCCGAGTTCAGGGAAGATGCTCGCCTCGAGCCTGTTCAGTATCTGCCGGGAGTAGCGGGGCGTCCAACCGGGGCTTTTCTTGCTGTGCCATTCCCGCGCCACCGCCTCAAAGGTCTGGCCCCTGGCAATCTCCACCGCCGCCGCTTCCGCCTTGGCCGCCTTCCGTTCTTCGCCGGGGTCGATGCCGCGCCGCAACAGCTCTTTGATTTCCCCGGCACGGCTCCGGGCCTCTTTCAGCCCCACGGCAGGGTAAACGCCCAGGGAAAGCCGCTTCTCCTTGCCCCCGAAACGGTACTTGATGCGCCACCACTTGCCCCCGGTGGGGGCTACCTCGATATAGAGGCCCTCGCCGTCCGCCAGCTTGTAGCGCTTTTCCTTCGGCTTGGCCGCGCGGATGGCGGTATCTGTCAGCTTGAAAGGCATGGGGGCAACTCCTGAAAGGGGCAACTGCGCAGCCGCAACTTGCCCCCATTGTTGCCCCCGTTTTTCGTGGCTGTCAACGGTTTTCAATGAACGTCAATGAACACTAAAAACAGAAAAAAGCCCGCTCTACTCATGNCTTTGCGGGCTTCTTCGNACTTTNCTGAAAACTTATTTGGCGGAGGGAGAGGGATTTGAACCCCCGTGGGGCGTGAACCCCAAGTGGTTTTCAAGACCACCGCTATCAGCCGCTCTGCCATCCCTCCGCNNGGCCNGGNGCGCNTNCAGTTGCGCCCNGGCAAAAACGTGTGNTNCGCGGGCGCNNCCTAGTGNCAGCGNATGCCGTTGAGCAANTGCGCCATCTTTTCCTTCTTGGTGCGCANATAGGCCTCGTTTTCCGGGCAGGCCTCGATTTCGATGGGCACGCGCTCCACGATTTCGATGCCGTAGCCGGAAAGGCCCACGATNTTCTTGGGGTTGTTGGTNANNAGCCGCACCTTGCGGATNCCGAGGTCCACNAGCATCTGCGCGCCCGTGCCGTANTCGCGCAAGTCGTCGGGGAAGCCCANCATCCGGTTGGCCTCCACGGTGTCATAGCCCTGGTCCTGGAGGGCATAGGCGCGNATCTTGTTGGCNAGGCCGATGCCNCGNCCCTCCTGNCGCATATAGAGCAGNACGCCNCGGCCCTCGTTCTCNATCTGGCGCAGGGCCGCGCCGAGCTGGCCGCGGCAGTCGCAGCGCAGGGANCCCANGGCGTCNCCCGTGAGGCACTGGCTGTGCACGCGCACGAGCACGGGCTCNGGNCCGCTGATGTCGCCCTTGACGAGCGCNAGGTGCGTNCCGGGCTCCATTTCGCTTTCATAGGCGTGGACNGTGAANTCGCCGTACATGCTCGGCANNTGCGCCGTGGCGTCGCGCCTGACCGANACCTGCCCGCGTTCCAGCTTGTGGCGGATGATGTCCTTGACGGCCACGATCTTGAGGTCGTGCTCCCTNGCGAAAGCCTCGAGGTCCGGCATCCGCGCCATGGTGCCGTCGTCGCGCATGATCTCGCAGATGACTGCCGCNGGCTTGAGGCCTGCAAGGCGCGCNAGGTCCACGCTGCCCTCGGTCTGCCCGGTGCGGGCGAGCACNCCNCCNGCCTTNGCGCGCAGCGGAAAGACNTGNCCGGGCGAGACAAGGTCCTCGGGGCGNGCGNCGTCGGCCACGGCCGTCCTGATNGTGGTGGCGCGGTCCNCCGCGGAAATGCCNGTGGAAATNCCCTCGCGCGCCTCCACGGANACNGTGAAATTGGTGCCGAAGCGCGAGCCGTTGCGCTGGGTCATCATGGGCAGCCNGAGCTTGTCCACCAGNTCCGGNGCCANCGGCATGCAGATGAGGCCGCGCCCGAACNTNGCCATGAAGTTGATGGCCTCGGGCGTCACATGCTCGGCGGCCATGGTGAGGTCGCCNTCGTTNTCCCGNTCCTCGTCATCCACAAGAATGACCATCCGGCCCGCNCGGATGTCGGCNACGGCTTCTTCAACGCTGCTCAGGGGCATGATNTCTCCTCTGCTTCNTCTTCCGGCACTCTGCCNTCAGCATCCGCGGCAAAGGTAGGTCCGCGGCGGCGCGCTGTCAACGNGCGGGCGCCCNGGCCGCATCNCNGCCCTTGGCCTGCCCCGTNTGCCCGCTGTGGCCCGTATGGTCNGCCCGGCGCAGGCGCTGCGACAGCCGCTCCATGTANTAGTAATAGACCGGGGTGATGTAGAGCGTCACCACCTGCGAGAAGCAGAGGCCGCCCACCACGGCCATGCCCAGCGGCCGNCGCGCGTCCGCGCCCGCGCCGATGCCGATGGCGATGGGNAGCGCCCCCATGAGCGCGGCCATGGTGGTCATCATGATGGGCCTGAAGCGCACATGGCAGCCCTCGGTGATGGCCGCGAGCGGCGAGATGTCCGGGTCNCGCCGCTGGGCCTCCAGCGCGAAGTCGAGCATCATGATGGCGTTTTTCTTGACGATGCCGAGCAGCATGATGATNCCNACGAAGCCGTAGAGATTGAGCTCCATGCCGAAAATCCAGAGGGTNAANAGCGCGCCGAAGCCCGCNGCGGGNAGNCCCGAGAGGATGGTCAGCGGATGGATGAAGCTCTCGTAGAGGATGCCGAGCACGAGATAGATGACCACGATGGCGAGAAAGAGCAGCCAGCCCATGCCNTCNAGCGANCTCTGGAAGGCCTGNGCCGTGCCCTGGAACTCNGCCGTGACGGAATCCGGCAANAGCGACAGCGCNGCCGCNTCCACGGCGGCCACGCCTTCGCTGAGCGCGACGCCGGGCCTAAGATTGAAGGAAATGGTCACCGCCGGGAACTGGCCGTTGTGGTTGACGGCGATGGGCCCCACCCCCGGCTCCATGCTGGCGAGGGTGTCCAGCGGCACAAGCGTGCCGTCGGCCGCGCGCACATAGAGGCGCGACAGGGCGGAAGAATCCTGCTGGAAGCGCTTCTCCAGTTCCACAAACACCTTGTAGTCGTTGCTCGGCGCGTAGATGGTGGAAATCTCGCGTGAGCCGTAGGCCGATTGCAGTGCGAGCTCGATCTGCTGCGGCGTGACGCCGAGCGCCGCGGCGCGGTTGCGGTCGATGCGCACGCGCAGTTCCGGGTTCTTGAGCTGAAGGTCGCTGTTCACGTCCTGAAGCTGGGGCAGCGCCCTGAGGGCGTCCTCCACCTTTTGCGCGCTGTCGTAAAGCGCGTCCATGTCCGGCCCGAACATGGTGTACTGGTAAAGAGCCTTGGAGGAGCGGCCGCCGATATTGATGGCCGGGGGTACGCGCACAAAGACGCGCAGCGCGGGCGACACGTTGAGCTCGCGCCTGAGCCGCTGGGCCACGGCCTCGATGGGCTCGCGCTCGCTCGGCGGCTTCAGCGCCATGAGCAGGTTGCCGTTGTTGATGCTCTGGCTGGAGCCGACGATGCCCACCACGGAATTGAACATGGCGAGCGCGGGCTCCTTTTCAAGGATGGGGTCGAGGCTGTGCTGGGCCTCCACCATGCCCTCGTAGGAGATGCCCTGTTCCGCCTCGGTGCTCGCCACAAGAAAGCTCATGTCCTCGGAGGGCAAAAAGCCCTTGGGCACAAGGATGGCGAGCCACGCGGTAAGCCCGAGCAGCGCGAAGGAGGCCAGCAGCGTGGCGAAACGATGCCTGAGCACAAAGTCCAGCGAGCGCGCGTAGCCCCTTGCCAGCGCGTCGAACATGCGCTCGAGCCAGCCGTAAAGGCCTTCCGTGCCCGCCTTGTGCGTGCCCCCGGCCTTGAGGAAGTAGGCGCAAAGCATGGGCGTGAGCGTGAGCGACACCACGCCGGAGCACAAAATGGCCGTGATGATGACCACCGCGAATTCGCGGAAAAGCCTGCCCACGATGCCGCCCATGAAGAGCACGGGGATAAACACCGCGGCGAGGGAGACGGTCATGGAAACGATGGTGAAGCCGATCTCCGCGGAGCCGTCATAGGCCGCCTGGAGCGGGCTCTTGCCCATCTCCTGGTGGCGCACGATGTTCTCGAGCATGACGATGGCGTCATCCACCACAAAGCCCACGGCCAGCGTCAGGGCCATAAGCGAGAGGTTGTCGAGGCTGTAGCCCATGACCGCCATGACCGCGAAGGTGGAGATGACCGACATGGGGAGCGCCAGCGAGGGGATGATGGTGGCGGGCAGGTTGCGCAGGAAGAGGAAGATGACGAGCACGACAAGAAAGACCGTGAGCACCAGCGTGAACTTCACGTCCGCCACGGATTCACGGATGGATTCCGCGCGGTCGTTGAAAATCACCAAATCGACCGAGGGCGGCAGCTGCCGCTCGAGGCTCGGGAGGATCTTCCTGATGGAGTCCACCACCTGCACGGTATTGGCGCCGGGCTGGCGCTCGATGCCGAGCATGATGCCCACGTCGTCCGCGCCGCCCCACGCGAGCTGCTTGTCCTGCTGCACGCTGTCCACCACGGTGCCGATCTCGCGCAGGCGTACGGGCGCGCCGTTGCGGTAGGCGACCACGGTCTCCTCAAAGGCCTTGGCGTCAAAGAGCTGCCCCGAGGACTTGATGGCCACGCTGCGCTGTGCGCCCTCGAGGCTGCCCGTGGGCAGCATGGAATTGGCCGCGGCCACGGCGTCGGCCACCTCGTCGATGCCGAGGCCGCGCGTGGCGAGTGCGTCCGGGTCCAGCTGCACGCGCACCGCATATTTTTTCTGGCCGAACACGAGCACCTGCGCCACGCCCTCCACCATGGAAAGGCGCTGGCCGATAAGCGTGTCCGCATACTCATTAAGCTGGTAGAGCGGCAGGGTTTTCGAGGTGAGCCGCAGATACAGGATGGGGAAATCCGCCGGATTCACCTTGCGAAAGCTCGGCGGCGTGGTCATGCTCGTGGGGAGCCGCCGCTGGGCGAGCCCGATGGCCGACTGCACATCCAGCGCGGCCGCGTCGATGTCGCGGTCAAGGGCGAACTGGATGGTGATGCGTGTGCGCCCCGTGGCATTGATGGACGAGATGGAGTCGATGCCCGCGATGGTGAAAAATTCCTTTTCCAGCGGCGTTGCCACCGAGGCGGCCATGGTTTCCGGGTCCGCGCCGGGCAGATCGGCGAGGACGGAAATGGTGGGAAAGTCCACATTGGGGAGCTGGTTGACCGGAAGCGAGCGGTAGCCCGTGATGCCGAAGAAGAGCATCCCGAGCATGATCAGCACCGTCGCCACCGGCCGGCGGATGAAGATGGCCGCGATATTCGCGCTGTGGTGGTTCTGGTCCATCCTTTCCTGACTCCGGCCCTGCGAGCCGATTTGCGTGGGAAACTTTCCCCTAGCACGGGACGGCGCCCGCCCGCAAGCGCGAGCGCCTCAGAAAAGAAGTCTCACGCCGAGGCACGCGAGCCAGAACGCAAGGCCGCCGCAGCAGGCGCCCCACTGCTCGAGCGCGAGCAAGGCCCGGATGCGCGCAGCATCCCAGGGCGCGGCTTCCGCCTCGGGGGGCCCGAGCCAGGGCTTGACCACCAGCTCGCCGAAATAGACGGATGGCCCGGCCATGCGGCTCCCGCAGAGCCACGCGCAGGCCGTCATGGACCAGCCGGAATTGGGGCTCGGCATTCCGGGCGCCTCGCGCGCCACCACGCCGAGACCGGGCCAATGTCCGTGCCAGGAGCGCACAGCCGGGAAAAGCCGCGCCACGGCATCGGCAAGCCTCAGCGCGAGCACCGAAAGCCTAGCGGGCACAAAGGCGAGCACGTCGTCGGCACGGGCCGCCGCCCAGCCGAGCCGGCGCCAGCGGTCATTGAGGTAGCCCCACATGGAATCGCCCGTGCTCACGGCCTTGTAGACCCACAAGACCACGGGGCCCCCCACGAGCAGCCAGAACCACGGGGCCAGGAAGGCGTCGGTGAAATTTTCCGAAAGCGTGTCGGCCAGCGTCTTGCGCAGCATGGGCCGCTCAAGGGCGCTCACGTCGCGGCTCACCAGGCGGGCGAGGGCCACGCGGGCCTCGGGGAGGGGCGCCTCTTCCACAGCTTCGGCAACTTCGCGCCCGATGCGCGCGAGCGAGCCCAGGGCGAGGCCCGCCCAGGCGAAATAGAGGGCGAAAAGCACGCCCGCCGCGGGCAGCGATACGAGCAGCCACACGCAGGCGCCCGTGCCCGTGCAGAGCAACGCCAGCACCACCGCGCCCGCCAGCCGCAGCCGCAGCGCCGCGTGTGGGCCCGAGCCGCCGAAACGCCGCGCCGGGCCTTCCAGCCTAGCGAGGCACTTCCCCACCAGGCAGACGGGATGCGGCCAGGGGAGGGCCGGGTCCCCGAGGAGGAGGTCCAGCACAAGGGCGAGCGGCGCCAGCCACCAGCAATCCCAAACGGACCACGGCAAAACGGGTGCAAGGCCGCTCATGGCCGCGCCTGACCGGGGCCGATGAGGCCGCTTGCCGTGAGGGCCGTGAAAAGGACGATGCCCGCGGCGGTGGAAAGGTTGAGGCTGCGCACGCCTCCCTCCTCCATGCTGCGCACGGGGATGCGCACCCGCCACGGCGAGGCGGCGAACAGTTCATCGGGCAGGCCCCGCGTCTCGCGGCCGAAAATGAGCGCGTCCTCCGGCCGGAAAGCGAAATCCTGCAAGGGCGTGGCCTTGCGCTTTGCCGTGGTCAATATCCAGCGCTCGAGGCGGCTGCGGCCCGGACGAGCCGCAAAGGCCGCCCAGTCCGGCCAGACAAAGAGGCGCACATGCGGCCAGTAGTCGAGCCCCGCGCGCTTGAGGTAGCGGTCCTCCAGCGAAAAGCCGAGCCTGCCCACAAGATGCAGCTCCACGGCAAAGCCCGCGCACAGGCGCGCCACATTGCCCGTATTGGGCGGGATTTCCGGCTCAAACAGGACTACGCGCATGATCCTTCACTGCTGTATTGACAAGGCACACCGCACCCTGTAGCGTTGAACAGATGAAAAGTTGCGGCCCGGCTTTCCGGCCCGGCCGCGCTATAAGGCACAAGGCTTCATTCATGCGGTCGACACAACGGTTTTCACGCTTCTGGATGTCCTGCGGCATCAGTACGGTCCTCGCCGTCCTGCTGCTCGTCTCCGGCGGCCGTTATGCGCCCCTGCCGCGCCTGGGCTGCGAGCCCGTGCCTTCTGTCAGTTCCGGGCCTCTCGCCGTGGCCTCGGCCGTGGCCGCCCCCTTGCGCCACACGAGCAAACAGAGGCAGCGCCAGGCCGCAACCTCCTCCCATGCCGCGCCCGGCATGGCCGTGAGCCGGGGCCCGCGCCTGCCGCATCCCTCTGTCGCCCTTGTGGAGCTTGCGCCTCCAAGGGCAGACCATCCCCACGCGCGCCATCTGCGCGGCATGTTGCCCTTTTCCCAGGCTCCGCCTCTGGCCTGAGTTTCCTCGCTCAGAGTCCCAAAATCAATTCGCAACCGGCCTCCCCCGCGCGGGAAGGCCGGGCAGCTATGCGCATGGCCCTCCCAGATGTCGGCCATTGAGCGGCTGCCCGCACAACCACAAGGAGCCACTCATGGACCTCGATACCACTGTTCTCTTCATCTGCGCCGGATTCCTTCTCTTCGCCATCATCATCGGCCTCATCGGCATGAAGATGAGCGACGACGAATAGGCCCTGCGCCCCGGCAATGAATGCGCCCGGCATCCGCCAACGAGGAGATGCCGGGCGCATTTTCTTGCGGGTACGCTCTCCAGATATGTGTTCGACCTTCCTTAATTCCGTCTGAAGCGAAGCGGAAGACGGGTGCTGGTGCCGGAAGAATCCTAAAAAATAAGATTTTTCGGCGCTTGCAAGGAAGATAAAAATTTTCGCAGGGAGTGTACTTAAGTACTCGACCAAGAAAATTTTTCTCTGACGCAGCAAGCGCCGAAAAGGCTGTTTTTGACGGATAATTTCGGCATTACCAAAGCCGCACAGACACGCGCCTAACGCTCAAGTATAACGCAGTTTTTTCTGCACCGCAAAAAACGCCGCTCAGGCCCTCGGGGCAAGGCGCGCGGCAATGCCGGGCCGCACCTGGCAGGTGACGCGGATGTCGCGCGAGCCGCGGCCGCTGTCATCAAGCATGGCGAAAAGGTCGGCCTCCACCACCTCCACGGCCGCATCGGTGATGCCCTCGGCGGCCAGCCTTTCCTCGAGGAGCGCCCTCGTGCGCGCGGCCACGCTCTCCACCGTGGCGTCTCGGCCCACATGCTCGGCAAGGTCCAGAGCGGGCACAGAGAGGACGCCGCGCCCGGTATCCGCATAGGCTTCCAGCGCGGCCGTGGGCACGGCGAGGCCCGCGCCGATAGCGTTGGCGACCCCGGCGTGCGCGGGAATGGAGACGGGAAGCCCCAAAGCCTCCTCGAGATACGGGCGCACCACGGCCGCAGGGCCGCCCACAAGGCAGGCCCGCTCCGGGCGCGCCTCGCGGACGGCCCGAAGCGCTGCCAGGGTATAGATGGGCCGGGCATTGACGCCTTCCACGAGTTCATAGGCCGCGCGCACCACCTGGTCGCAGGCATCGGCCACGGCGAGGCGCGCCAGTTGTGCGGCCCCGCCCGGAACGCGCCCGGCGCCCAGCGAGGCCGCGAGGGCCTCCATGCCCGCGCGGGAGAGGGCCGCGTCGCCGCTTACACCCCCCGGAGCGGCCAGCACATTGAGCGCGTCGAGCAAGGTGGGGCTTTCCCCGCCGAAGGCCAGCGCCGGGCCTTCACGCAAGGGCCCCACATGCACGGCGAGGCTGCCGTCCTGCGCGGTTTTCGGCCTGAGCTGCGAATCCCCGCCGACCCCGATGGAAACGGCCGCCAGCGCCCGCACCAATGTGCGCCGCCCCATGAGCACCATGCCGTCCCTGTCCACCACGGGCGAACCCTCGTAAAAGAGCGCCATGTCGGTGGTGGTGCCGCCCATGTCCAGCAGAAGCGAGCAGCCCTCCGCGGCGTCAGGCCACAGGGCCATGACGCCCATGACGCTGGCGGCGGGCCCGGAGAGAATGGACTGCACGGGCTCGCGCCGCGAAAAGGCCAGAGTGGCCGCGCCGCCGTCGGCCTTGAGCAGGCGCACGGGCGCCGTCACGCCGCTCCTGACGAGCGCCGCCTCCACGGCGTCGAGAAATTCTCCTTCAAGGCGCGCCACGGCGGCATTGTAGTAGGCCGTGGCGATGCGCCGCGGAAAGTTGAGCCGCCCGGAAAGGCTGTGCCCGAGCGTCACGGGAAGGCCGGAGGCAGCTTGCGCCACCTGGCCCATCTGCTGCTCCTGGGCCGGGTTGCGCGGCGAAAACTTGCCCACGCAGGCCACGGCCGCCACGCCCTCGCCGGGCCAGCGGGCCGCGGTGTCGGCCAGCGTTTCCGTAAAGAGCGGCGCGACCACCACGCCCCGGTGGTCAAGGCCTCCGGGCACGATGCAGACATGCTCGCCGAGGGTGAAATGCACGGGGTCGAGCCCGGGCCCGGCGGAAAGCGCGAGGCCCACCTTGTCCGCCCGGCCCTGCACCAGCGCGTTGACGGCCAGCGTGGTACCGAGGGTCACGCGCTCCACGCGGCCGAGGAGCGGCGCCGCGTCCTGACCCGCGGCCCCAAGCTCGCGCCCGAGCGCCACGAGCACCGCCCGCACCGTTCCCGGCAGGTCGTCATGGCGCGTGGGGACCTTGGCCGAGCCCAAAAGGCGCGCCGTCGGGAGGCTGCCCTCCGCCTCGGGAACGGCCATGAGCGCCGCATCCGTATGCGTTCCCCCGGCGTCGATGCCGAGGACAAGAGTTTCCTTCATACTCATGTCAGTTCCTTTAGTATGCGTCTTATGGGAAGGCAATTTTTTCCAATACCTTGACAGATATTCCTTAATTCCGTCTGAAGCGAAGCGGAAGACGGGTGCTGGTGCCGGAAGGATCCTAAAAAATAAGATTTTTTGCTGCTGGCAAGGAAGACAAAAATTTCCGAAGGGAGTGTACTTAAGTACTCGACCGAGGAAATTTTTTTCTGACGCAGCCAGCAGCAAAAAGGCTGT
>JAAUYU010000006.1 GCA_014804965.1 Desulfovibrio sp. | reverse complement strand
GGCTAAAGCGGCTTCTCCTTGCGTCTATTCATACCCCAAAACATACCCCAAAACTTGCGCTACGTCAAAACTTCTAAATGGATTCTTTTGGAGGAAATCTTTTAACAATCATTTGAAATGAAAGTGTTTTTATTTCTTCTCGGATAATATGAGTTAATTTAAATATAGCATAGTGGGCTATATCTTGTTGCTGCGCCAAGATTCCTCTCAAATCTCTCAGCGCATCCTCATGCCAGGGGCCTGATTTTGCCTTTTGGCCTCTTGCCGGATTTGCCGTTCACGCTCGACCCGCGCACGGGCCTCCAATGCCTTTTCTTCCATGCGCTGAAGCTGAAATTCTTGAAAGCGGAGATGGTTGCCGGAGACCAGGATAAAATCCTGCATGTCCTTCATTTCTGAAGCAGCCTTTTCCTTGGCTTGCGCCATGCGCGTCTGGAGTTTTTTGTTTTCTGCCTCCAGCGCCGCTATCATGGATTTCGCCAGCCGCACGGCTTCCCGCGCCTTATCGCGCTCCTGCAACAGAGTCTGCGCCTGTCGTGCCCACATGTCCCGTTGCCGGGCCACTTCCTCCTTGTCGGGAAGGGCCTGCTGATACGCAGCCAGTTTTTCTTGAGCATGAGCGAGGACATCATTGTAATTAAAGAAAGTTGCTGCTGGTAATTGTGGGCCATTTTTCAAGGATTCCTCTGCCTCAGAAATACGCTTCCTCCAGGTTTCGTTTTGCTCGAAGAGTTCGCGCCGCTCCTTCTCTGTGTGATTCACCTCTTCCTGAGGGTCGAAAAGAATCGCCTCCAATCTTGCGGCCTCCCTCCGCATGGATGTCAGCATTTTCTGCTGCTGTTTAAACTCCCTGGTATCCAGATGCTTCTTGGCTGAACCCTTTTGCTGCTCCACGCCACGCTCAATGAGGAAGCCACATTTTTGCAGATGCTTCGGGAGTTCATCCTGCAATTTCTTCAGCGCGGGCTTGGTGTAAATGTCCTTGGCGCACAGGCGGCCGTCCTTCGTGATGGGCACATGGAGGAAGTGCATGTGCGGTGTTTTCTCATCCATGTGAACCATTGCCGAGATGACATTTTCCTTGCCGACAAACTCCGTCAGGTATGCCGCTGCCTCCTCAAAAAAACGCTTGGTCTCGTCGGCGTTGAGCTTGTCAAAAAACTCCCTATCTGAGCTGACGACAAGGCCGCACATATGCACCGCATCCTTCCGCACCGCCTTGACCATGAGCAGGTCATCGATGCGGTTTTGGATGGCCTGGGCGTAGTTTTCCGAGGCGGCTTCATGGAGATCGTAATTTTGGGCGCTTCGGGCATAGTTGATGTCCGGGTTTGAATGGCTTTCGCGCTCGCGCCGATTATGCGACTGGATGCCGCGAATAGCGTCCTTTTTGAACTTGTTCATATGCAGGACGAGCAAGGACATACATGGATTTCCTTCTTCTATAAGAAATAGGTGTACCGCTGTACCGGCGCTTAAGCAGCGGTACAGCGGTACACCTGAAATCGGCCTATTTTGCAAAGGCTTCGAGGCGCTTTTTCAGGCGCTGAATTGCGCCCTTTGACTTACCCATTTCCTCGGCGCAGTCCCGGATGCTGTAGCCGTATTCCTGGAGCCTTTTCAGTTCCTCCAGCTCCACATCTTCAATTTCCCCGACTTGCCAATGTAGGGCGCTTCCCTCGGTAATCAGGTTAGCCTCAAACGGCTTGGCGTCATCTCCGAGAATGCCTCTCGCCTTAGTGAGATGAACCTCAAATCTCGCGCCCTCAGCCATCGCGTACTCCTTGGGCCTGCGGAGACTGATGACCGTATCCATGATGTCCTCTTTTGCGCTGGTTCCACGCTGGTCGCCGGACTTCCCTGCGTGGTGAACCAGGAGAATCGTGATGCCCCTGCGTCTGAGATCCAGAAGCCACGCCTGCATGGCCTGTCAAGATTGTGATTCTTTTCCTTGCCCGTGCGGCAGAGGGTGGCAATGTTGTCCAGGACAATCATGTCCACGCCTTTCAGCAGCGGCTCAATCATGGATTGGCCGTTGGACGTGGATAAATCAGGCATGGCGCAGAGCTGCAAGTCAGGCGTGATGAGCTAAAGGTTTTTCAGCGCCTGGGGCGGAATAGCGATGCCGCCCACGAGGGAGGACAAACGGCTCTGCATGGATGTGGCCGGCATTTCCCCATCCACATAGAGCGTTTTCTTCGGGAGGGGCGCGCGCCAGTTGAACACCGCGCCGCCGGAGGCGACAGCCACGGCAACGCTCAGGGCCGCGAAGGTTTTGCCGACGCCTCGCGGCGCGTACAAGATGCCTATCCCTTGAACCGGCAAGATGGGCGATAGAAGATAACCTCGGTCGGGTATCTTTATGGACAGGAACCCACTCATGTCGAGAGCCACCAGCCCTTCGCGTTTGATGAGGGCGGCTTCCAGTTGGGAGCGGACGGCTTCAATCCCTTCGCTCTGGTGAAGGTCATTGAAATCTGTGCCCGCGCCAGTGGTGAAGTTGGGAACCACAAGTGGGAGGTTTGTGGTTCTCATGGCCTCCTCGCCCTTCTTGCGTCCGGCTTCATCTGCATCGCTGCATATGAGGATTACCCGGTCAGAGAATCGCTCCTTTACCAGTCGCGCCACTGTCAATAGGTTGTGCGCGGAAAAAGCCACATCGACTGCCCACCCCGTAGCCATATGGATGCTCGCGGCGGTATCGAAACCCTCGCAAATGGCGATGGGTTTTCCCTGCGAACCGGGAATGGTAAATCGTCCGCCCTGCACCTTGCCGCCCACGAGGAAGCGCTTTGTGCCATCTGGATAGATGCGTTGCAGGCTTTGCAGCCTGCTTGCAGCATCCAGAACGGGGACAAGCAGCGCGCCATCCCGTGATTGGCGGATTCCTAGGAGTGGGGTGATACCCTTGCGAAGCAGGTACGGGTGGGCGCTATCACAGGCGCGCGCTGCTTCCCATTCTTGGCGGGCACGCTGCGCAGCTTCCGCGTGGCGCTTAGCACATTCTTCTTCCCGCTGACGGCGTAGGGATTGCTGGCGTTGCTGTCAGGCCGAAAGCTCGGCTGGGGAAAGCGTAGGTTTCTCCTCGGCGCAGAACGTGCCCTGGTCATCGGTTTCCCAGTTGCACCACCAGAGAGTAGCGGGAGTATCCAGATGCGCGATATACGCGCCATTCCGCTTGTGTGGCTTATTCTCTGTGGGACAGCGGTGCAGCTCACCGTTCGCAAGGATTTCCTCGGGGACGAGGCCATGTGTGCCAAGAACTTCCTGGAAAGTCTGCAGCAGGTCATTCATGGTTCACCTCCGACTGTCCGGCGTTTTCGATGAATGCCCAGATGTCTTCGGCGCGCCAGACCGTGGTGCGCGGGCCAAGCTTAAGCGGCTTAGGATAGCGCCCGGTCGCGCAACCTTTCCACCACGCGCTCTTGCTGATGGGAAAGAATTCCAGAATCTGATGGAGCCTGAGAAAACCTGTGGCGGGTATTTGCGTTGCCATAACCCTTCCTCCGTTAAAAAATGGTTTACGGAGGATTATAGCCTGTATTTCGTAAATTTATCCATACATTTCAGCATGTAACCAGAATATATCCAGATGCGGCTGGATGCAGTTCTGATGACACAGGTGTCCATAAATACTTATATAAATTGAGGCCGTCTTGGCGGCCAACAGGTCTTAATTTTTTGAAAAATTTTTTAAACTGAAAAATATGTTCTTCTCCACTCTTGATATATGGAATAAAAATAGCAAATTACTTACACGACAAGTCTGCTCGATAGGGAATGCATGTTCCAAAAAAATTTGTATTTTGACCATTTGTAACCAAAATTCATCCCTGGAAAAAATTATTCTATAAGGACGCATAGTTAAAAATAAAAGCAAAAGTCGTTTATAAGTAACCGGATTTAGTATGTGAATATAATCTATTGGAATAATTTTCTAAAATTTAGTTCCTTGACGGCCAGCTGGCCGCTAAGCTCCTCCACCAATCTGTTTTGAGAAGCGGATTATACAACTTGCAAAAAAGGGTATCCCGGTGGAGACAGGGATACCCTATTGTGAGGTTATATTATTGGGGTTAGTTTTATTAGTGTTCGCCTTTATCGCGCAGACCATCCAGATAATCGCTCCATTCCTGCATCATCTTTTTCCGTTCTGGGAGATATTCTGCATAATTATAGGCTGCTCGGACGCCATTACTGTCTCCATGTGCAAGCTGGCGTTCAATCCAGTCGCGGTTATAGCCAAGTTCATTGAGGAGAGTGGAAGCAATGGAGCGAAAGCCGTGAACGCTCATTTCTTGCTTCTGGTAGCCCATGCGTCGGAGGGCATTCAGCATGGTGGCGTCAGAGATGGGCCGCGTTTCCGTCCGCGTGGAAGGGAACAGATAATGGCCGTCGCCTGAAAACTTTTTCAATTCCCTCAATATGGTGAGAGCTTGGTGGGACAAGGGGACGATATGGGTGCGCCGCATTTTCATACGCTCGGAAGGAATACGCCATTCGCCTGCATCCAGATCAAATTCTTGCCATGTGGCGCAGCGTAATTCGGTCGGACGCACAAACAGCATCGGAGCCAGTTTCAGGGCGCAGACAAGCGGGAAATAGCCCGCATAGTCATCAATAGCCCCGAGGAGCTGTCCGACTTTTTCCTTCTCGAGTACAGCGGCGCGATGGGTAACTTTACGCGGGCTCAACGCTCCATGTAAATCTGCTGTGATATTGTGTTTGGCTTTGCCGCGAATCACAGCGTATCGAAAGACCTGGTTAATTATCTGGAGAACGCGCCGTGAGGTTTCGTTATTGCCCTTTGCTTCAATGGGCTTGACGATAGCAAGAATATCCTGCGCTTCCAGCCGGGCGATATGCCTTTTACCGATGGAGGGGAAAATGTAGGTATTCAGGCGATAGAGTATAGTGCCCTGATGTTTGGCAGAAAGCCCCACAAGACGCGTTTTATGTCACTCAAGGGCGATGTTTTCAAAGCTGTCCCGCTCGGCGGCGATTCGTTCCTGCCTGGCGGTCTTTTTCTGCGCTGAGGGGTCGATACCCTTGGCGAGCAGCCCTTTTGCCTCCTCGCGCCGTGCCCGTGCATCTTTCAGGGAAATGGCAGGGTATCCCCCAAAACTGAGAAGCTTTGACTTGCCCTCGAATCGGTAGGACATGCGCCAGAGCTTGCTGCCGGTCGGAGGTACATAGAGGAAGAGCCCGTCTCCATCAAAATACTTCCTTGGCTTCGCTTCCGGTTTCAGGCTGCGTATGTGGGTATCGGTCAAGGGCATCTTAGGTACCTCCACGTTGATGGACGGTATGATACCCACATGGACAAAAATATTGCTATTTCAGCAAGTTGACTGTGTGGGTATCGGAATTCAGCATAGCACAGCGATGCCTACAAATATACCCACAAAAAGTGTGGATGCAACAGGACTTGAGTACACTTCGGGAAACACAACTGGAGAGAAAAAACAAAGAATGCCAAGGCTTTTTACACCTTGACATCCTTCGTTATACCCAAAAATGGCGTCACCAACGGGATTTGAACCCGTCTTAGCGGCTTGAGAGGCCGATTCGCCCAGTAAGGCATAGAGTTTTTCTGTAACCGGTCGATATTCCTTCCAAATCTATTTTGGAGGGAAAATGAACCTGACCGATGCCTTTGCGTACTACAAAAAATTAATCCTTACAAGCCCCAAGCAGCGGTCCACCGAAATTGGCCGCTGGAGCTTACATGTAGAGCCGATTTTGGGAAAAGCAAGGCTTGAGGAGATTAAAAATCTCCAAATCATGGAGCTGCGAAAGGAGCTTGAGGCCAAAAATTTAAGTCCGCAAACCGTCAGTCATTGCTTGTCACTCACGAGGCGCGTTCTCCGACGCGCGGTGGAATGGGAGCTTTACCCTGGGCCAGTGCCAATTTTCAGGATGCCATCCTTCGATAATCGGCGAATGAGATTCCTTTCCATTGACGAGGCGCAATGTCTTTTGCAAGCACTTAGGCTAAAATCGGAACTTTGGCATGATGTAGCGTCGTTTGCGCTGAATACTGGCATGAGGGCTGGTGAAATCTACAAATTGGAGAGGTTTCATTTCGATTTCACTCAGAGGATTGTGAAGGTTTTGGATACGAAAAACTCACAGTCCCGCCACATCCCATTAAACGACGCCGCATACAGCGCTGCCCACAAATATTATTCATCGTCAGAGGAAGGAGAAAAATTCTCAAACGCAAAAACAAAATACTATATTTTCCAAGATGCCATAAGCGAATGTGGATTTAACCAAGGAATCCAAGACAGACGAGCGCGTGTTTGTTTTCATACGTTGAGGCATACATTCGCGTCTTGGTTAGTTCAGAATGGTACGCACCTCACGCTGGTAGGAGAACTCCTTGGCCACAAGGACTCGCGGATGACAATGCGCTATTCACATTTAGCGCCTGAACAGGGGCAGGCAGCGGTTGCCACGTTGCCTTGCATCCACCTTGCCGCCAAATAGTTCTAACCTCATAATGCAAGGCAAAGGGGAGGTCAGCTTTCCGGCTGATCTCCTTGCCTTGCAACCCATAAAATATTGTAGGGTGCGCCCAGGGCGCATCTTCCGCGCCATCACTCCTTCACGCCTCAATTCCTTGTGCAGCTACAGACGGCCACCCAATGAGGAGGCTGCCCGTCTCGCTTCCGCGTCATTTTCGCCGTTACGTCATTCTGTCACGGAAGCAAACCCACTTTCCAGGATTTTCCCCTTTCTTCTTTGGAGTTTTCAACCTTTTAGGCTGGAAGCTCAGGGGTTCCTTCACGCTGTGAAAACCCCCTGGAGCTTCCTGCAAAAAGGCAGGTTTCACTCCAGAGGAAAAACCCGCAGGGGGAAAGAAATGAAAATTGGCGACATCCTTGTGAGCCAGTGGGGTTATGAGCAGACCAACGTCTCTTTTTATGAGGTCGTAAAAGCCACGTCCAAGACCGTTGAGCTTATGGCAATCGAAAAGGAAACGAAGCCCACGGGATTTATGCAATTTGACGCGATGCCGCTTCCTGGCAAGCACCAAGGTGAGAAGTTCCGGCGTCGAATTGACCTATCCTCCAGCGTTCCAAGCTGCCGCATCACAAGCTGCGAGTATGCTTACCTTTGGAACGGCAAGCCCGCGCACGGAACCTGTTACGCTTAGAGCCAGCCGATATTCTCAAAATATAAATCCCGGTTAGCCGGGATTTTTTTGACCAAAATTCATGCAAGAATATGCAGAACCGCGCAAAAATCGGCAGGAATATGCAAAATCATGCAATATAATGCAATAATAGGCAAAAACATACAAAAGGAAATTTGACTGCCCATTATTTCATGATATTGTAAAGGCAAATGAAGGCAGGACAGGTAAAGTAGTACCACTTTTCCAAGTGGCTACTTTACGTCCTGCCCCCTCAACGCCGGGGGTGGCTTGCTTATTCGCCTACGGCTCAACGCTGAAAGCACGAAGATGAACGCCAAAAAGCCCAAGCGCTCGGAACAGGTCAAGGCATATGTCACTCGGGAGGAGCTTCTTGCCATTGTGGAGTCAAGCGAGCGCGCCGGGCTCACTCTCTCTGAGTTCATCCGGCGCGTCTGCCTGGGGGCGCGTATCGAGAGCCGCGAAGATCAGCAAGCCCGGCGAGAGCTTTTGAAGGTCAATGCCGACCTGGGGCGGCTTGGCGGGCTCTTGAAGCAGACGCTGGCAACCGGGCACAAGGAGCAGATTTACGGGCTGCTCCATAATATCGACCAGGCGCAAGCGCTCCTGAAAGCCAGGATACGGAGCCTATGATAAGCAAGCGCATCCAGTGCCAGGCGGGCAATGACAACTACGGGCGTCTCGCCAGCTACATTGCGGACGCCAGTCACCAGGGCGAGAAATCCCTGGTGAGTTGGTGCGCCGGTTGCTGGGCCGGGGACGACTACGAGCTTGCCATGCAGGAAGTGGCCGATACCCAGGCTCTTAATACCCGAAGCCAGGGCGTCAAAACATATCACCTGGTCGTCAGCTTCCGGCCAGAGGATGCCGCCGTATTAACGCCGGAAAAGCTCAAGGCCATTGAAGAGCGTTTCGCCCAATCCCTCGGGCTTGCCGAGCATCAGCGCCATTGTGGTGTCCACGTCAACACCGAAAATATCCACATGCACGTCGCATATAACCTGATTCACCCGGAAAAGCTCACGCGCGTTGAGCCTTGGCGGGACTACATCAAGCGCGACAAGCTGTGCCGTGAACTGGAGCAGGAATACGGCCTGGTCATTGACAATGGCCGGGACAAGGCCGCAGGCCGGAGCCTGAGCGACAAGGCCGCGGGCGTGGAGGCCCATACCGGCTTGCAGTCCTTTGAGAGTTATGCGCGTGACCAGGGTGCAGCGTTGCTTGGCGCGCTCGAAAACGCGCAGACATGGGAGGACGTGCATAGCCTGTTCGCACGGCAGGGGCTTGCAATTCAGCCGCGCGGAGCGGGGCTCGTGGTCAAGGATAGGCACGGGCGTCAAACCGCCAAAGCCAGTGCGGTTCATCGTGACCTTTCGCTTAAGAAGCTGGAAGAGCGCTTCGGGCCATTTATGGCCGCAAGCGGGAGGCTGCCTGAGAGCGAGAAGCGCTATGGAGCCAAGCCCCTCCAGAAAGCCGCCGACCGCAACCAGCTTTGGCAGGAGTTCCAGACTCTGAGCGAGAACCAGAAGGAGGAGCTATCGGCCATCCGCAAAAAATGGCGCGAGAAGCGCGAAGAATTGAACCGCAAGCCAATGGCCAGAAAGACCAGGGCAAATATGATAAAGCTGGCAAGGCAGTATGAAGCCGAGGAGATCCACGAGGCAAAAACCCGTGGAGGCACGTCCGCCTCATGGCTCGAATTTTTGCGAGGCAAGGCCGCTGGAGGCGATGAAACCGCCTTGGCCGTGTTGCGGTCACGTCACGAAGAAACAGCGCCGGAGACTACCCTGGAGCAACAGGAGCAGGCCCGGAGACAAAGTGCCTATCTATCAAGCAAGCGAGCTATCCTGGAAAGCCGGGAACTCTCCTCAAAGACCAAGACCAAGCTCTTTAGCATGGCCACGATGGAGACTATAGACAGCGATGCCACCGCAAAAATCAGCAAGCACGGGAGCATCATCTACACGCTAACCAATGGCGGCAAAATTAGCGATACTGGCAAGAGCATTACTTTCAGCGAGGGGGCGCGCGAAACGGCCTTGGCATACATGGCCGCAAAATGGGGAGTTCGGCGGCGTTCGATGGACCGCGCGACAGGCAATGCCGTCTTTATCCTGGCAAGCGGCCAGCGCGTTGTCCTGGAAGCGGGGAAGAATCTTCTTGAGCGCCCAAAGGCCAAGGTTCACATGCGCGAATGGGTACGTTCTGGCATAGTCCGATAGAAACGACGGGCTCGGTAAAATTAATTTTGAACGCCAACCGCTCAAGATAAATACGCGCTGGCATTTGCCCTAACCAATAAAATTTTTTATAATTTTATTTCAAGCGATTTTGTTATATTTTTTTTAATACACTTCTCCATATCAGATAACAACATTTGGCATAAAGAATACTCTTTGCCTAAAATATTTTTAGCGCCAGGGAGAAGATTAATAGATTTAAGTTCTTTTTCTAAAATCCCTTCTTTTTCAAGAATTGTTATTCTATTCCTCACTGCATCAATTTTTTGAATATCAAGATGTAGATTTTTAAGTAATGTGAGCTTTAACTTTGAGTATACAAGTGCTAAGTCAAATACATCACGAGACTTAAATTCTTCTCCTCTATATTCAATCTTTTTTGCGATTATTTCCACAGGGTGATCTACATAGACCTCATAGCCATTTATTTTTTCTTTTTTTGGTAAAATATCTGAAATTTGCTTTGCATAAATAAAATCTATTTCTCCTTCTTTAAAATATAGTCTAGTATGGTTGAATTGTTCAGAGTAATCAACAAGAATATCTTCTATAGCGTCATTTGTTCGAGGTGAAATATATGATAAAAGCTGCGGATCTCTAAAAAAAATATCAATATCTTTACTCATCCTATGATTATATTTTTGCATTAATACTGTTCCGCCACCGAAACACCAAAAATTTTGAGGAAGTCCTGACTTCTTAAGGCAGGACATGGCGTTTTCAAACAGATATTCCCAAGTATTATTTTTCAACACATATTCTCCTAAAATTATTCCCTTGTAGGGAAGGAGGTAAATTATTAAATACGGTATTAATATTTTGATATGATATTTTATTTTCGTGTAAAACTCCAACAATTACTATTTTTGGTAATTCATTGAAAAAAACGTCTATATGGCCCAGCCATTCTCCTACCTCACAACGATTCATTAAGATGTCAATCAATTTTTTTTCTGAAATATTTTTTTTCCACGATACGTTACAACTTATTAATGCGCATTTTGTCCAATGATTCTCAATCATTCAGGCTTCCTTTTAAATAATTTACGGCATTAACTAGTAAGCCAATTAGGGCCAAACTTTTTCACCGCTAGTGAAAGATTGATGCCTTTATCTATAAGAACTTGGAGCCCTTCGCATTCTTTTAAAGTTTGGAGGTATTCAGCATGCATCGGCAACGTATCGAGTAAATCATCGCCTTCTTTATTTTTACCAATGTCGTAAAGAGTCATTGCTTCCTGAATAATCCTATCCTCTTCTTCCTTCGTAAATTCTTTTAGATTCGGTTGGCGCATAAATTCTCCTTTCATACTGATAGCCAGATATTTTATACACTAAGCCAAACGGGAACTCAACTGGAAATGGGTAGCTCTTGCTCTACCCGGTCTAAATATTCCTCCAAGGCTGCCCGCACCACATCCACCTCGCTACATTCGCGCTCAAAGGCATATCGCCTAAGACGCTGGTTCAACTCCAAGGGAAGGCTGAACGTCTTGGCCTTGGTGGCCTCGCCCTTGGGGCGTCCAATTTTCTTGGCATTATCCTCTTGAGCCAGAGGCTGCTCCACCGGGTCATCCTTTACCGTGGGCCGGAAAAGGTCATCCACCTTGGGCGCACCTGCCATCCTCTTTTTCCCTTTTTCACCGAGTCCCATAGTTATATCCTTATGGAAATAAATATTTCCATGAAAAAATGTTTATTTGTTTTTTATCCTGTCCTCAAACTCTTTGGCAAGTGCCGCGTAGTCAGCCGACCCATAGCTTTTCGCGCGGTACTCGAAAACGCTTTGGCCATTGCTCGGGGCTTCCGCCAAGGCAACATTGTCCCGTATGCGGACATTAAAAACCTGGTCTCCCCACCGTTCCGCTAAGCCCGAAGCCACGTCTCGGTTCAAAGATTTCCTGCCATCATAAAAGGTCAACAAAATTCCAAGAAGGCCGAGGCCCGGATTGAGATTGTCGATGACCCCTTGCATCGTTTCCTGGATCAAATCCAAGCCAGCGAGAGCATAGTATTCCGCCTGGACGGGAATAAGTACCCCGTTAGCGGCATTAAGAGCATTGACCGTCAACAGGCCGAGGCTTGGCGGGCAGTCAATCAGCACCACGTCATAAGCCTTTTCGGCCAAGGCTTTTTTCAATAAGTTCTCGCGCCCAAGTCTTGAGGCGAAAGCCAATTCTGCGACAGCCAAGTTCCGGCCAGCAGGTAACAAATCAAGATTAGGGGCAAGTTGGCTAACCGCCTCAGAAAGCCTTACCGCCCCGTCAAGCACTTCATATGCCGTTGCCCGTAAATCCGAAGCCTCCAGTCCGCAAGCATCCGTCAAGTTTCCCTGGGCATCCAGGTCAATAAGCAGGACATGATGTTCCTTGCCTAAAGCCATCCCCAGATTATGCGTTGTCGTCGTCTTTCCAACGCCGCCTTTTTGGTTCGCCACCGCGCAAGTGTACATAGTTCCTCCATCCATAAATATTTTTTTCAGTAAAACAATGAAAATATTATTATATGAAAAAATAAAAAAGTAAATATTTTTTCACATAAAAAAAGGAGAAAATTGGATGGGGCTTAGATTTCACGAGTACAAAAAACAACCGTGGGTCGTTACCTGGAAAAATCCTTGGACGGGAAAGAAGCACACAAAATCATTCTGTACTGAGAATGAAGCTGCCACGTTTGATAGGACACAGGCAGAGCTTGCGGCAAAAGAAAAGGCCTTACTTCGGCGCGCCCGGCTAAAAAAACAGAAAACCAAGCGGCTCAAAGTAGGAGAACTCCTTGAGGCATACTTCATCAATTCAGAGGCAAACGACATCACACGGAGACAGTCACAATACCACGCAAGCCATATCCTTGCCGCTTTTGGAAAACGTGAATCGGCGCACCTCGACCGCCAGGACATCCTTAATTTTTCCCAAGCCCAGCAAGAGCGAGGCATTGCTCTAACCACGATTTATCGACGTGTGAGTATTTTGAGAGCGGCGTTGAACTGGGCCGTCAGAAATGGGCTCCTTGAAAATAATCCACTTCGGGATTTACGGTTGCCCCGTTCCAAATCCCGGCGCATTGCACCTCCTACTCCAGCGGAGGCGCGTGCCATTTTGTCAGCAGCCGCCCCGCACGTTCAGCGAGTCGTGATTTTGGGGCTTTTCGCAGGCCCGCGCATCGGGCCAAGTGAGCTCTTCCGCTTGGAGTGGAAAGACGTTGACTTTTCAACTGCCATGCTTCGTATGCCATGCGCAGCAAAGAATAACCGCGAAGAAGGACGAGATATTCCCATCAGAAAAGGGCTTATCAGGCTCATGCGCGCATGGCATGAACACGACGAAGCCTTGGGGATTTCATACGTCATATCCTGGGGAGGCCGTCCATTAAGAAGTATTTGCCGGGCGTGGCATACGGCCTTGACGCGCGCAGGGATAGAGCGCCGAATCCGCCCTTATGACCTACGACACGCCTTCGCCACATACGCCCTCGCAGGAAGCGCCGACATCGGAAGTGTTGCGTCACTCATGGGCCACACGGATGCTTCCATGATTTTACGGACATATCAGCACGTCCAGGAAGCGCAAAAACGGGCTGCGGTTGAAGCCGCTCCTGATCTATTGAGCTTGGACGCAAAGAGCGACACGAAGCCTCTGCCGGGGATTTAAGAAAACGCTTCCGGGTGCGCCCTCAGGCGCAACTTCCGCGCCAGTCCTGGCCAGCGGCGGCTGTTTCTTTGTGCAGCTCCGTGCACTTGTGTACTCGCTTCCGCAGCAACATCCGCCGCCGGCTGGCGTCCTGTCACGGAAGCAGACCCGTAGCGTTTTATCTTCTCATCGGCTGCGCCCATAATCGAGCTGGGGCAAAGGGCTCGCTTTCGGCAAAACCCTTTTCCCCCAGCTCGAAAATGCTGGGCTACTCCAAAAGGAGAAATTGCCTTGAGTCAGGAAACCACCCTTATCACTGAAGCCCTCGTCCCGTCCGAAAAGATGCTGGAAGTCATCACGCGCCATTTTGGATACCAGGCCACCCCCCTTGAAATGGCGGTATATGCGTATATGCGCCACTTGTGCCCGGATTACGACGGGGGAGTGTGGAGCTATTACGATTTGAGCAATGGAGGTTTTTACATGACCCCAGGGGCGAGAGAATTTTATGAGCTTGTCAGCCCCAATGGGTACAAAGCTACCATGACAGCAAAAGAAGCAGGAATTACGGCTTGCATATTCGCGTTCAGCACCCTGGCAGCCAAGCATCAGAGCGAGCTTTTCTGTGAGCATTATGAAAGGTTACAAGAATATGTGACCTACTGCGGTAACAAGTCCGCGCGGAAAATCTTTGCCGCTATCGACTGACAAAGAAATGGCCTCCCTGAACCCCAGGGAGGCCATTTCGGCGAGTGCTATTTCAATGGCCAGCAACGCTTTCTCGTCAAGGTTCTGCCTTCCCGGAACTGTTCGCGGTTGTAGGCAATCGCGTACCTGACCTGAGAGGGTATTTCCTGCGGGGGCTGGGGGGCAACAGCGCAGCTTTAGGCGTCTCTCAAGGTGATGCCATTCGCAATATTGAAGGTGACATGGGACGTATGCCACCATCTACTAATGTCGGTGGGAATCCAGAGTCAGGAGCATTTGCTACCTATAAATATGCGAATGATGGAGGATTTTATCCTTCGGCAACGGCACGTCATATGAATTTCAGTGCGGCCCGTGTTGTGCCAACAGCCAATGAAAATAGGCCCCTCAATAAAGCCGTGCGTTATCTTATTCGTGCACGTCCATGAGCGCTTTGGGTTCGCGTCCGCGCCTTCCCGGAACTGTTCGCGGTTACGGGCGCGAAAGTCCCGGACTTGCGGGGGTACTTTCTACGCGGCCTAGGTGGAAACAGCGCTGCTTTGGGGGTAAGTCAAGGAGACGCCATACGGAATATTACAGGATCAATGCCAGTATGGAGCACAACTTTTTATACAAATACCCAAGCAACTGGCGTTATAAACAGAAAGTTAATACAAGATGTAGGACTTAAGGCGGATGGTATGCTTGATGGGTCAGAAAGAGTAGAAACTCTAGATTTTAACGCTTCGCGTCAGGTTCCCACAGCAAACGAAAATAGGCCTATCAATAAAGCCGTGCGTTATCTTATTCGTGCACGTCCATAAGCGCTTGAACTTCGAACTCATGCCTTCCCGGAACTGTTTGCGGTTGTCGGTAACAAGGTACCGGATTTTCGTAATAAAACATTAAAATCTGGTACTCCCGGAAGCATTGAACCTCAATCAACTATTTCTCTGGAAGAATTGGACTCAGCAACGGGACAAATTTGCTTTTATCAAAATGGCAAAAAATATTGTTTTAAAAATGGATGTTATTCTGATAGAAGAAGATGGGAATTTAAATATGAAAACGGTAATCCTCCTACGACATCTACAATGATAGTCTCGGGGAATAAATTATATCTTCCACTAAATACTTCATATATGAATATTCGATATTTAATTCGTTCAAAACCTTAGGAGCAATTTTATCCGAAACTGTGGGTAGCCGTATCATTTGGATTCGCGCTCGCGCCTTCCCGGAACTGTTTGCGGTTACTGGCGCAAAAGTCCCGGACCTTCGGGGATATTTTCTCAGGGGCTATGGGGGAAAGAGTGCTGCCTTGGGAGTTCAGCAGGATGCAGAAAAGCCTAAGCATACGCATCCCGTTGGCAAAGTTGTGAACGGAACTGGCTATTACGGGGGAGGATACGGAGCATTTCTTGATTATTCACACTCAGGGGACTTTACGAAGTACGGAGTGAAATATTCGGGGGCCGCTGAATATGAGCTAACCACAGAGAATCGTCCCATAAATAAGGCTGTACGCTACCTTATTCGCGCACGTCCCTAAATGACTTTTTTGGCCTACCGCGCCTTCCCGGAACTGTTTGCGCTTGTAGGCGGCCAAGTTCCCGATTTGCGGGGCTACTTCCTTCGGGGACTTGGCGGAAACAGTGCTGCCCTTGGAACGCCCCAAGGCGACGCCATTAGAAATATTAAAGGAAAATTCGGTGCTGTATTTCAAGGATGGACGCCAACGGATGCGGATGGGCCTTTTACAAAAAAACCATCATCTGACAACCTTGACGGTGGAAATTACAAGGGTGCGGATATATATTTTGACGCCTCCAGAATTGTCCCGGTTGCCAATGAAGTTCGGCCAATTAATAAATCAGTTCGGTATTTGATTCGTTCCCGTCCGTAATTACGGACGGGCTCGGATTAGATAACGCACGGCCTTGTTGACGGGCCTATTCTCGCTCGCTGTCCTGGCTCCGACTACGCCGTTAGTGGTGTGCGTCCCCTGTTGCACCCCGGCCCCTTGGAAATAGGGCAGATTATCACCAGTCCAGTTACCACGGCTGGTAGTGTGCTGATGATCCAGGATAGCGTCGTCTTGATGGACTCCGAGCCCCGCGCTTTTCCCACCATAGCCCCTGAGAAAATAGCCTCGAAGGTCCGGGACTTTCGCGCCCGTAACCGCGAACAGTTCCGGGAAGGCACTCTGCGATATGGATTGTCCGTTGCATTCCAGCCAGTTAGACATATCGGAAGGATTCTTGGCAACGGGCCACGCAACGATAGTGCCGACGGGCACACCACCACTCCCTTTTGCCTTCACCTGGACCGTTGTGGGGTCAAAGCTGGTGGAGTCGGCCCCAAAGGCAGGAATAAGCGCGGCAAGGGAAATAAGCCAAGTGCCCAGGAGGGATGCCAGTAATCTTTTCATCGGATACTCCATAAAGGGGCCAGGCATTCGCCCGGCCCCCGAGCGGTTACGGATTCGTTATTTTCCCAAGGCTTCCACTACGCGCGCGGCAAAGGCGCAGGCATCCGCCTTGAGCAGAAAAGTAGCGTCCGCTTCGTCCCCTTTTTCTCCCTTGGGGAGCTTGAGGCCCGTGATAGCCAGGTCATCAGCGACGGTAAACGCCACTTCCTGCCCGTCCTCGGATGCTTTGAGCGCCATCTTGCGGATATGCAGCCCATCCGAGAGCGCTGTGGCCACCGCGCCCTGGGAATTGGCCACGGCAACCTTTGCCTTCGCTTCCGCCTGTTCCGGCGTGTCCAGAGTGACGGTGTAGGCGTCCGCAAAATACGTCACGCCATTGAGCGTGACGTCCTCGTGGAAAATGCGCGCAAAGAGTGCGGCCATATCGGCATTGGCCATCACCGCCTGAGGCGTAACGCCGAACGTCTTTTGGAACAGGTCAAGCAGGATGGCCAGAAGGGCGTCCGAGGTTGTGGACACATAAAGGCGCTTGGCGTCCATATCCAGGATGCAGTCAACCAGCGTGGGGATGAAGTCCGCCTTGGCGGTGACTGAGGCGGTAATGGCCTCCTTGAGCTCTTTCTTGCGCTTGCCGGAAACCTTGCCATCATTGGTGGCAGCCTCGTTTTTCAAGGCTTCGGCCAGGCGAATCTTGATAGCAGCCGCCGAGGGCTTCCGCTCATCGACGCGCAGGGAAAAGGCCAGGAACTGCCCGTGGCCGATGCCGAAGGCGAAGTCCGTATCCAGTGGATCTCCAAGGCCGACCCATCCGGCGCGCTTCCCGTCCGGGCGTGGCGCGTCCGAAAAACCGTGCTGGCGCACCTTTTCCGCATCGATTTTGTCACTTGCCACTTCAAAAATTTTCAAGGCCGTGGTGGATGTCATGAAACCAGACATGGTATCTCCTTATTTCAGGGGGTTGTCATAATCAGGCGTCCCGTCATTGGCCACCCAATATGCTTGCTTGCACTTGGGATACCCGGAACAACTGAACTTCTTGTAGGGCTTTCCGGCTTTTGACGTGCCCTCGTGCAGACAGAGGGGCTTGCCGCATTTCTTGCACTTGAACTCCGTAACCGGACGCGGAACGCGCTTCACCGGCTTGCCCTCCACATTGTCGTATTTCGCGTCGCAGTCCTGCTTGGAGCAGGCGAAGAAGTCATAAGCGCGCCCGTTCTTTTCTCCCTTGATACGAAGCAACGGCTCGCCGCACACTTCGCAGGGGTAGTCCGTAAGTTCAGGAGCCTCCTTTTTCGCGCCCGGACGGCCATTGTCGTCCGTAAACTTTGAGCCGCAAGCCTTGCAGCCCCAGAAATTCCAGCCCTTCTCCTTGGAGTAAACGTGGCGGAACTGTTCCCGGTCGCCACATTCCGGGCATGGAACCGCATGGGCCGCCGTGAAGCCGTCAAGCTCAGTCATGAGCTTGGTGTGAAAATCCTCCACACACTCTTGGTAAGTGAGCTTTCCGGCGGCCACGTCGTCCAGGCGATTTTCCATTTTCCCCGTAAAATCGAGGTCCAGGAACCCAAACGAGCCAACCAGGGCATCCACCAGTTTTTCCCCGCGAGGCGTGGGAACAAGGTTGCCCTTTTCCTCGCGGACATACTCGCGCCCGGAAATGTTCTCCATGATTGCCGCATAGGTTGCCGGACGGCCAATGCCGCGTTTTTCCATTTCCCGTATCAGGGACGCCTCATTGAACCTGGGTGCAGGCTTGGTTTTCTTTGTCTTGATTTCGCCGCTGGCCACGGTTGCCTGGCAGCCTGCCTTGAGTTCTGGTACGGGATTGTCCGGCTCCGCCTCTTCTGCGTCGGCAATAGAGGCGTCAGAATCCATCACCGCTTTCCACCCCGGCTCGCGCAGGGTGCGCCCCTTGGCCTCAAACACCGCAGTTTTGCCATCCACGTCCCCGGAGAGCATGGCCACGCGCACGTCATAGACCGCATCCGCCACTTGGCTTGCCAGTGTGCGGATACGAATCAGGGCATACAGGGCTCTTTCCTGAGGGGTGTCCCCGGCGCTTTCGACCTCGACGTGCGTTGGCCGGATAGCTTCATGCGCTTCCTGGGCTCCGGCCTTGCTTTTCCACGTCCGGGGCTTGTCCGGCAGCGGCCATCCCTTGGAGTCAGCGTAGGCACGGATTTCGGCAATGGCCGTTTCACTCAGGTTCGGGGAATCAGTCCGCATGTAGGTGATATGCCCTGCTTCGTAGAGCTTTTGGGCAATCGCCATCGTGTCCTTGGGCTTGAGCTTGAGCGCATTGCTCGCAGCCTGTTGCAACGTGGACGTGGTAAAAGGCGCTGGCGGGGCTTTCCGGGCTTCCTTTTCCTCACAGGACACGATTTCAAGGACACGAAGCGCCGCAATCTTTTCAGCGAGCGACTGGTCGAGAAAATACTCCTCGTCATCCTTGAGCCAGCCTTCCTTGGGCAACCAGTTTGCCTTCCAGCCCGCACTGATGTTCGCCACAGCTTCAAACACCAGTTCCACGCCATAGTGAGTGGTGGAGACAAACGACCGTATGGCGCGCTCACGCTCTACGACCAGGCGCACCGCCGGACTCTGGACGCGCCCCGCTGACATTTTGCTTTCCTGTACGGCGCGGGACAAAGGCCCAGACACCTTGTAGCCGCAGAGCCTATCCAGTGCGCGGCGCGCCTCCTGAGCGTGTACAAGGTGCATGTCAATATCGCGCGGGCTTGCGATGCCTGCCATAACCTCTTGCGCGGCAATAGCCGTATAGGTCACGCGCTTGTAGCTCGTGAGTTGAAGAGCGTCCTTGAGATGCCAGGATATGGCTTCGCCTTCACGGTCAGGGTCAGAGGCCAGATATACCTCGTCCGCACTGGAAACCAGTGTGGCCAGCTTTTTGAGTACATCCGGCTTTGTTTCCACATAGCGGAGGGTGAAATCGGGGGGCATCAGGCCATAGTCACTATCCGGCAAGTCGCGCACATGGCCGCAGGATGCAGCTACGCGCCATTCGGCCCCAAGAATATCCTGGAGCTTCTTAATCTTGCCGGGACTTTCCACGATTAAGAGCTTCATGCCCCAACCTCCTGAGCCCGGCCCTTACCCTGGGCCTTGGACCGCTCACGGATGCCCAACTGCTTTTTAAGGCCGGCCACGCCTTGGGCCTTATGCACGTCGTTAAAGTCAGTCAGCCCCTGGGCCTTTTCTTTTGCTGTGAATTTCGGCAACAGGACTTTCGCCCCTACCATTTCCGCAGCCAGCTTGGCTTTTTCAAGGCCAACATTGTAGGGCTTCCCGTCCCGATGCACGGCGTGGTCATTGTCTGCGCAGATTGTCAGCGCAGCTTCCGGGTACTTGGCGCGCAGAGCTTCAGCAACCGGGGCAAGATTGCCAGAGTCGAAAGCCACAACCACCGGCTTGCCGCTTGCCATATGGAGGCTTGCCCCGGTTGCATAGCCTTCGCAAAGCAGGATTTCCCCCTTGGAAATGTCCTGGCCGGGAAGTGCGCCGATAAGGTGGAAATTGCCGCGCTTCTGGATGCCCGTGGCGAAGGCCTTTTGCCCTTCCGGCGAAATGGCCTGGAAACCGCGCAACTCTCCCTCGACGTTTCGCAAGGGGATTATGAGATTCCCCTGCGTTTGATCCATCTTAAGGCCAAAGGGTTCCACCCCCTTGTCATTGAGATACGGGTGCGCGATGACTTCATTGAAGCCAGACCACATGGCTTGGCAACGCCGTGCGGCAATATCCTGCTGGCGCGCGCGTTCCTCATTCGCCGCCTTTATCCGGGCGTCGTGCTCTCTTTGCTGGCGTTCACGCTCTTCAGGCGATAGAACAACGCCAGTGGCCACCAGCTTGACCTTCTCACCGCTGACATGATTCTGCGCCCATCCGGCGGGAACCCCGTCCCCATGCAAGCAGTACGCCCCATCCTGGCCACGGCCATTCTTGCCAAGGAGGGGAACGCGGTGCATCTTGCCGTCCAGGATAGGCAACGAGCCCTTGAGGTCGAGACCGAGGTCAGCCAGCTTGGCCGCAAACTCTTCACGCGGTTCGAGGGTCGCTCCCTTGGAGCGGTCATGGATCTGCGAGGTCATGAAGCGCTGCAATGGGGTCAAATCCGTCCCGGCCGGCGCGTACCAGCGCTTCTCCTGCTTGTCCCAACGTGCGCCAAGCGCCTTGGCGGTCTCCTTTTCCCGATAGGGGACATTGAGCCAGGTTTTTTCCTTCGCCGGGGCCGGTTCATGAGGCAGTCCCATATTCTGTTCCTCTGCCACGCTCAGCGTGTTGAGAGCTTTCAAAATCGCATCCCCGCGCGATACGAGTTGCCGTGGCCCGGTGTAATGCTCGGATTTCACGGCTTGAAGCACATTGGTAAAGGCATCCTGCATGGCTTCCGGGCTGCCTTTTTCCAGTGCCTGTTTGGTCTCTTTAACGATGTCCGCGAGCGCCACCTTGTGTTCGATATGAAGAAGGGCCTCGCGGATGAAGGACTCCATCCTTTTTTCAAGGGGCAATTCCTTCTCCTTCTGGTGTTCAAGGCCCAGCACATAGTCCCGGATTTTTTCAGCATCCCGGCAGGCGCGGAGGATTTCCAGAGGGTCATCCCGGAGCGCTTCAATCCAGGACTGGACGTATGCCGCGTGTTGGCCCGGGTCGTGGCCAACGCCGATGTCCTGGCCCACCATCCAGGAACTGATTTCCGCCCTGAGCTCTTCCTTCGCATAAGTCGTAGAGCCGAAGGGACCATGTTCCCGGTTGAGCCGGGCCGGATGGCTCGTCCAGTGGCCGAGCTCATGCAGCGCGGTTGCGTAGTATTTGTCCGACTTGTCAAAGCTCTCCCTGGGGGGCAGGTGGATTTCGTCCTTGAGGACTGCATAAAAGGCGCGGTCGCGCTGGTCGTTCAATATGACTGCGCCCGAATTTTCAAGGATAGCTTCGGCCTTTTCCTGGGGCTCCCATTCAAATTTCCGTTCAATTTCAGGGAGCGGGGGAAAATTCTCGATCTGCTTCGCGTTGAATACGCGAGCGCCGCGCACGATGGGCCGCTCCAGAAGGACAGTCTCGCGCTCGGGCTTGCCGTCTTTGCCAAGGACAGGGTTGCCCGCTTCATCCAGGCGGTCCTGCTCGCGGGTGAACTGCCAGTACATCACCGTGGTGCTGTGCTCACCCTTTTTGACGCGGTAGCCCGCGTCATTGGCCTGTTTGAGCGTCATCCAGCGGGGGTCGTCATAGCCTTCGGCCCATTCGACGAGTGAAAGCCATACGCGGTTGCCGCCCTTGTACACCGTGCCGGAGAGCGGATTTCGAGGGGCCATGTTCTGCGTGGGCTGCCAAGGCTTTTGCCAAGGGGCTGTCCCTTCCTCCAGCATCTTGATGATCTTTTCCGAAAACTCCACATGGAAGGGGACCTTTTCCTTGGTTTTGGCGCTATTCGTCATAAGCGCCCCCCATACCAGCCAGGTTGCCGTCCCGGACATCCTCCATGATTTCGTCCAGGGTCAGCGCAGGTTCCGCAAAGGCCCCCATTTCCGATGCCACGTCCGGGTCAACCGGCACGGCCAGACCTTCCTGGGCCTGGATGAAGGCATCGGAAGCGGCCTGATTGAGCTCTTCCCGATTCATGGGTTCTCCTTGGCTAAAAGGTGAAAATCGGTTCCACACGTTGCAGAGACGCAAGGGGAACCAGGCCGAAGAAGCGACCGTCAAAGCTTCCCGGATGTTCAGCCAGAACCAGCGTCATGTCCTGGGGTATTGCGCCCGACCGCAAGGCGCTTTCCGGGAGTTCACGGCCTTTGGCGTCATGCCGCCGAAGCGGGGTACGCCAAAATTTTTTATCCGTTTTGGACACAGTAAAAATGCCATCGGAAGTCACGAGCACTTCATCCCCTGGAAGCGCGGCAACCCGCTTGAGCAGAGGCCGCAGTCCCGAGTTACAAGCACCGGGCGCGAGATACCCGCGCTCTTTGGCCAGTTGTGCCCACCGCCCCGACAGGCAGAACGAGACCAAATCGCCGCGCTTGGGCTGTCCACCTGCCTCAAGGTAGATGCCACGGGGAAGTGACGGCGTGACGTTCAGCCTGTAGCCGGTGAGATACAGGCCGGAGAGGGCCACAGAAAGCCCGAAAGCCGCAAGCAGAAGCCCCTTCACGCCTTCTCCAGAAAACTCTCAAATGTTGCAGCCGGAGGTATCTCGTGAGGTTCTACTTCGACGATGACTCCTGTCATTGGAGTTTCCTCTACCGGATTGCTGTACCAGTCAGCAGGGCGTGGGAAATAGAGAGAGTCAGAGATTCCCGCAGGAAAACGCGAAGTCACACCCGGAGCAGCCATCTTTGACCTTTTGGCGAATGTCGGGTCCTTGAAATACAGTATCTGCATCCCATAAATGGGCGACTGCCCCGCAGTAAAAATCAGCATATGGCCAGGGCGCGTGACCTTGCCCGAACTATCCTTTTCCGCCCCCGGCAGGCGTGAACATTCGTCAGGCGTAAGCAGTGGCCGCGCTGTTTCCGCAATATTGACCGAGCGCGAGCGGCCACCCTTGCTCATGGAGATAGAAGTCTTTTTTTCTACGACTGTCGTCTTGCCCGTCATGCGGGAAAGGAGTTCCGCAGTTTCCGCATCGTTAGGGGCATAAGCTATGCGTACATGGCAGTTTGCCATAATGGCATTGTCCTTGCCGTACACGTTGTTAAGCTGCTTGGTATCCTGGACGATGATGTACATTTTGCCGCCGTACCCGGCGATATAGGCAATGGCCTTTTCCACAATGGGCAGCTTTCCCAAGGAGGTGAACTCGTCGAGCATCAGGAGCAGACGATGCTTATACCCCGCCTTGCTCGTCCCATCCGCAAACTCCATCTTGGCGCATACCCGGCGGATAATGAGGTCCACCAGAAGCCGCAGGAGCGGCCTCATGCGGTCAATGGCATCAGGGTTCACCACGAGATACAAATCCAGCGGGTTCTCGGAGTTCATCAAATCGTGAATGTGGAAGTCCGAGCGGCAAGTGTTGATATTGATAATGGGGTCCCGGTAAATGGCCATGTTGACCAGCGCCGAGGAGAGGACGCCGGAGGCTTCATTTTCAGCCTTGGAGGCCATTTCCCGCGCCGAGGAGGCAATAAAGACATGGCAAGCCTCGCCCACACGCGCATCCGCTTCAGGCGCAAATTCCGCAAATCGCGCCGCGTGGTCCTCAGCCATCATTTCATCAAGGAGTTCCTGGGTGTCCTTTTCCGGGTCAGACATCATGAGCGTGAGGTCTTGGAGCGTGGGCATCGTGCCCCGCTCGTGCCGTATCATCACGCAGCAATGCAATATCAGCCCGGCAAAAAACGCAAAGGCAGCCTTAGTCCAGTGGTCCTCAAGCCCCTTGCCGTCAGGGTCCACGAGCATGAGCGCCAGATTCTGCACATCCTGGACACACTCCAGACTGGAGAGGCGGATTTCATCCAGGGGATTAAAGGCGCAGCCGGAGCCGGAAGCATCCGAAGGCTCGAAACGCAGAACCTTGTGCCCTTGAGACTTCCGCCAACCGGCGGTCAAGGCCCAGTTTTCGCCCTTAATGTCCAGCGTCAGGCTTGAGCCGGGCCAAGAAAGCAGCGTAGGGAGGATAAGGCCGACGCCCTTGCCTGAGCGTGTGGGCGCAAAGCAAAGGATATGCTCAGGGCCATTATGGCGCAGATAAAGCAACTGCTTGTCGCGCTTGTCATGCCAGCCGCCCACATAGACGCCCTTGCCCTCAAAATAGCCCATCTTTTGAATCTCATTGCGCGTGGCCCAGCGAGCCGAGCCGTGGAGCGAGGCATTTCCCTTGGGCTTATTGAAGGCAAGAACGCAGAGCGCCACGAAGAGGAGTGGCAACACGAAAAACGCCAGGCCAACGATTTGCGCCCGGTCAAGTACAGCGGGGTCAATCCCTTGCCATACCAAAACATTCCAGGGCGCATAAATTGGCATACCGAGAATAGAGAACCAAGAGTGCCCCAAAGTGGGCGAAAAATTGTAGTCAGCAGCCACCTTGATGCTGGCCATCGTCAGACCAAGGAAGGCGAAAACGGGTATCAGGCCCAAAAAAATCCAGAGCCCGAGCCGCTTCCGGTGTGTCGTGCCTTCGGAAACATCCTGTAAGCCATAATTCTCTGCCATAGCTGTTTCCTCAATGCCGCCAGCGGGTATAGGGTTCTTTGAAAATCATGTCCTTGGTGACAACGATATTGAAGAGGTATCCGGGCCGAATCTCAAGCGTAGGCTTTATGGAGAGGTTTTTCTGGAGGAGAGTGGTGGTCGTTTGTCCAAGCTGTGCGGCCAATGCGGAGGTCATTTCATCCTGCATCGTCGTGCCATTATTCGTGGACGTGCTGTTATTGACGCCATCCATTGCGTAGGCCATGCCGCCGGATACAAGCGACATCATGAGGGCGCTTCCGAAAATTCGCAGATAGTGATTATTCACATCATCATTGAATCCGGCCATGCCGCCCATGTCAGCGCCAGGCATTGCCCCGATTGTCAGCGAGGAGCCATCCGGGAACATGAGCCGGTTCCAGGCAATCAACACCCGTTCCTGCCCATAGACCACGCGCGAATCATAGACGCCGTAAATCTTTGTCCCTTGCGGAATGAGCAGGTGCAACCCGGTAGCGGAGTCAAAGACATTCTGGGAAACCTGGGCAATCATATTGCCAGGCAAATCTGAATTGATGCCCGTAAGCATGACACCGGGAATGACAGCCCCTGTCTTGAGTTCGTATGGTACGCCAGCCGTTCGCCGTTCCGGGAGTTGCCACTGGTTTTTCTGCGCCTGCGAGCGCTCGAAAAACGCTTCCTTGTCCCGGTCAGCAGCCGGGTCGTAATAATTATCGCTTCCTGCGGATGCCGTGGCCGAAGTCACAGAGGACGGCATATCAGGGCCTGAAGCAGCCAAAGAAACCGACTGCGCTTCGCGCGCGGTGACATCAGAAACCCTTTTGGCCACAAGCGGAGAGGCGAGCGCACTTAAAGCCGCCTGCGTTCGTGTGCGCCGCAGTTGATCCAGTGCCGGGTCGGGCCTTTCCTCACGCTGGACAACCACCAGCGGTTCGGGCTTCACCGGCTCAGGAGGTGCGATGACACCGCTTGTCTGCTCTTTTTTGGGGTCAAGAGCCAGGCCGCTCCCTTCCACCAGCCAGACCGGGCGCTCCTCTTCCTGAACCTCCGCCTTCTTGGCTTCCTCTTTTTGCTCCGGGTTATGGGCGTACTGGACGCTGTATATGAGGACGCCAACCATGACCGCCAGGGCAATGCACACGGCCACAATCGGCCAACGGCCCATGCGTGCGGTGCGCGGCTTCGCAGAAAGGACCAAGGCGTTTGGCGATTCATCGGCCATCTTATCGCCTCACAATCCGCACTTCTTCGCGGTTCTTGCCGACGCCGAGGAGCAGCAAAATTTCGTCGAAAAACCCATCCACAACCAGGTTGCCAGCGTCCGCCCGATAGTTGACCAGGACATTTTCACCCTTGCGCCGGGCCAGCAGCACCGGCATTTCTGTAACCTTGCGCGGCAGATGGATATAAATCCGTTCCCCGTCATCAAAGACCCGTTCCGGCTTCCACGACGCCTTGCCCTTCACGTCGTAGCCGAAATTGAGGCCGGAAATATCCACTTGCCGCCCATCAAGTGTGGCAGTGCGCCGTTCACGTTCTGCTTCCGCGTCCGCTCGCTTTTGGGCAATCGCCGACTTCATGGCGTCCGCGTACACAAAGCCCACATAGGGTGTATGCCCGGAACGCTGTGAAACGAGCCTGAGATGATAGACGCGCCTGTCGGTGGTCACGACCGCAGTCGTCTCCAAGCCAGCGTCCACGGGCTTGACGAAAAGATGCACCGTGTCCCCGGCTGTACCCGTTTCCACGAGCCAGCGCGCAGAATCGCCCACGATGACTTCATTCACCTTCTCTCCCGGCTGGAGTTCCACGTCGCAGACCTGCATGGGGCTGGCAATGATTGTGGGAAGGGAAGCGCCATGCACATACGTCAGCTTTCCCGAATGGGAGAGCACCGGCGCGGGGCCGCGTCCCGACCATTGACGGCTCAGGCCCAGGGCTTGCCGCTCCTTGGAGGTGAGGGGCACAACGTCTTGGCTCAAGAAATCCGGCACATTGAGAAGTTCCGGCGGGATTTCACCGCCGGGAGTGGCCGCTTTGGCCGTGGAGCAGGCCAGAAATGACAAGACCGTGACGAATATGGCCAAAGCCGCAAATGGACGCCTGAGATACCCTTTCATGTTCGCTCCTATTCATGCGCCTTCGCGGGCATGGAGGCCGGGCCATCCTTGAAAACACGGCTGGCGGAAAGGCTTGTGATATACACGCCGCCAGGATTTTGCAGCATGACAGCCTCAGAAGTCGGGGGCTTTATCAAAATCGTGACCGTGGCTTCATAGCTGCGAGTTTCCAAGGCAACACCCGCATGGGAGCGCACAATCTCTGTCCATTCCACGCGCCAAGAATCGGCGCTGACAGGCAAGGGCAGGGATTTAATCTCCACATGCACCAGCTTGTTGGCCTTGGCGATTTCATAGGGGTTATTCTGAGCGAACCACTCCTTGAGGACGCCCTTGGCCGAGCCAGCCACGAAGAAGGAAAGGCGCTGAATCATTTGTTTCTGGAGCTCGATGTCCGCCGTGACCGTGCGCCAGTCAGTAATGAATGAGGCGATGTCCGCCTGAATGAGCCGGACGGGCGCAGGGCCAGCCTGCTCCGCCCGGTGAGCCACGGCTGCCTTGCCGAGCTTGTCCACTTCCACGATGTACGGAATGGCCTTGACCTGCATGGCTTGAAAAACATTGCCAGCGATGGACACACCCAGGAAGAGGAGGCAGATGAAAGCCATCGAGCGCCACTGAGCCGCGCGGTTGATATAGCTGCCATACCGTTCAAGCCATTCCTCACGCCCCGCGATATAGGGGTTCCTGGAATCCGCCTTGGGAGTTGCCGTTTCCTCATTGCCAGCGCCTTTTTTCTTAAAAAATCCCATGCTACCCCTCACTCTTTGGCAGGTTCGCCTTTTCTATTCTTTCGCGGAGGACGGACGCGACCTTATTCCGCGCCTGATCCTTGTTGTGCATGGCCTCACGGCTCGCGCCAAATAGGTTGCTGGCAGTTCCGGCCATCATGCCGCCAAGGCCTTCCGCACCTTGGGCGCGCGCAGCTTGCGCGGCTCGACCCACGTTGGCCATGCCAGCGCCAGCGGCCATTCCAAGACCGGCCAATCCGGCTCCCATTGCGGTGACGGTGGACGTGAGCGCGTTGCCGGTGGAAACGTGGGAGCCCTGGATGATGCCGGCCACAACATCGGGAATTGTTTTCACCAAGCAATAGAAAATGAGGCAAAATGAAAGTGTCACTCCTATTTGCATCCAATTATCTTCTTCCAACGAAAGATTACTCAAGAAGTTTATACCAATTCCAATTATTAGATACATAACCATTAGCTTAAATCCAGTAGCAACAATAAATCTTAAAACATTTATTGCGTATTCTCGAAAAAAAGAAGTTGCTCCTAACCCAAGTAAAATTGATGAAGCACAAATAGCAATTATACATTCACACTTAATCAATATAATCTGCATAGTAATCAACGCGAAGCACAGTAGAATCGCAAATCCCGCTAAAACATATGTGAGCGCGTCAATCGGCCTAAAAAAACTGGTTTTTGTCAATAATCCTTCAGCAAGGCTGAGTCCTATAGTAAATGGCTTGTCAGCAGCGTCATTGATGTTGGTCGCCTCGCCAGCTATGGATTTCAATCCATTGATAATACTCCATGACCAAGAATTATAATTATTTATGACTGCAAGGAAAAATCCAGCGGCCATTAATACCAAACAAAATTCTTTAAACATATCGCCGACATCAGTTGCGCCGAGTGCTTTTTTAATACTCATCCATGCGATTTCGAGTACAGCACACCAGTAAAATAATAATTTTGCATATTTCAGCATAATTTGTTCATACTTTGATGATTCTGTATAGAACTTTGAAACAATTTGCGATACAAGAGTTTGGTCAGCGGCAATGGCATCTTGTAGAACGAACAAGTTAATAAAAAAGGACACGAAGATGAAAAAGCAACAATTTCTGACAGCAATGTTCATTCTCATGACCTCTTTCATGCTTTTTGGTTGTAATGGACCAGAGAAAAAAGATTTTTACGGCTGGTGGAAGCCAGAAAAGCCTTCCCTCATGAATAATAACCCATTATTTATATCTGAAAATGAAGTAATACTCGGTAAGAAATACAAAATTACCGAATGGATAAAAGAGGACAATTCGTTTAAAATTGCATTTGATAACATTGTAGCCTCCTTGGAACTTACCAAAAATGGCAATTTGATAGTCACGCCTAAAGTGTACATGGGCACTTCGAGGGTTTTTATTCCTACCACAGAGGAGGAAGTAAAAGCCGAGGAAGCTAAGCGTGAAGAACGTTGGAAAAATATGACCAAATCTAAACCTGATCCTTTTTAAAAGGGGTCTGGATAGGATTTTTTGTCAATTTTTTCAAACCCATTAAGCATCTTGCGATGGAGTTCTTCTCCAATCTGAGCCTCCTTCTCAGCCTTCTCTTGGCTCGCCAAGTCCGATTGAACTTTGGTCGCAATAAGTTCGCGGAGTTGGCGAGCCTCTTGAATTTGCAGGGCCGCAAGCTGGTTTCCGGCCATGATTGCCTTCTGCTGCCCGTCAGGCTCTGAAAGAAGCTGGTTTATGTAGCTTTCCAACTCCCCGGAGTTTTCCAAGTCTTTCAGTTGCGCCCCGGAAAGCTGGAACGTCGCTTTGGTGGAGTCATCCACCCGGCGGCTCCAGGAATCCCAGGATGTGTGGTAGGTCATGGAGCCTTGGCCAAGCAGAGCGCGAGGCATATTGGCCAGGTTCTTGAGCTCGTCCTGCGCCGTGTAGAGCTCGTCGAAAACCTTGCCGATGCCCATCACATCCGCCCGAATGGTATTCAGGGCGCTGGTTATTCTGGCAACCTTGCTCAGTTCGCCCGAGACCTTGCGAATGAGGTTCGCCGGAAGTGCCACGGTGTTTTTCACCATGTTGGCGTAACGGTCGATGCCCTGTTGCACCATTTGCAGTTGCGCGGTCGTCTGGGTAATCAGTTCGTCGTATTCCTTGAGCAGCGTCTTAAGCTGGTCAAGGCTTGTGGCCTTTTCTATGGCTTGAGTGACTTTATCCGAGCAGTTGCTGCAATAGACGGTTTTCGCCTGAGCCGAACCCGCAAAGACCACACAGAGCATAAGCACGAGGATAGCTTTCATCTTTCCTCCCGGATGTTCCTTTCAAGAAGCCAGAACTTCGGCCAATCAGTGCCATACAATCCCTTAAGCTCACGAATACGCGCCAGGGATTCTTTGTCGGAGACACCAACGAATGAGAGCGCAACCGGGCCAAGACCAAGCTGGAAGAGCCGACGCCCTGAATGACTGGTCATGTAGTAGTCCCGCTTGGGGACAGAGCGGGCCAAAATCTCAATCTGGCGGTCATTGAGGCCGCAGGACTTGTAAAAGGCATATGCCTCTTCATTCCGGGCCTCTTTATTCGGGAGAAAGATATGCGTAGGGCACGAGTCCAGAAGGACATCCATGATGCCCGAGGACTTGGCATCGGAGAGGCTTTGAGTGGCCAGGACGACGCCACAGTTCGCTTTACGCAGGACTTTAAGCCATTCGCGTATTTGCGCCCTGAAAACGTCATGCCCGAGCATGATCCATGCTTCATCGAGAATCAGGAGTGCGGGCTTGCCATCTAGGCTGCGCTCAATGCGATGAAACAAGTAGGTGAGGACGGGAACCAGGTTGCGGTCGCCCTTTTTCATGATTTCCTCCATTTCAAAGGTCAGAAAGGAGGATTCACCAAGTTGGTCACTTACCGCGTCCAGAAGCATCCCCATTGCGCCCCGGTTCGTGTAATAGGCCAGGGCTTCCCGAAGCGCGGTGTCCTGAATGGTGTCCATGAAATGCGATAAAGAACGCATGTGGGCGGGCTGTGTGGCCAGCCCGGTCATGGCCGCATGAATGGCGGCGCGGTGCTGAGGGAGAACCTTTATCCCTTGGAGTTCAATCAGGCTTTCCACCCAGTTTTCGGCCCAGGCCATTTCCGTTGAGCCTTCATCAATCCGCTGGAGCGGCGTGAAGCAGAGGCTGTTTTCCCCGGCGATTTCGTAGTGACTGCCACCCGTGGCTTCGCAGAGCGGCAAGAGCGAATTGCCCTTGTCAAAGGCAAAAATCCGCGCGCCTTCATAGCGCCGGAACTGTGCCGCAATCGTGGCCAGCAAGGTTGATTTACCCGCGCCAGTTGGCCCGACGATAAAAGTATGCGCCAAGTCTCCCTCATGGAGATTGAACCAGAACGGCGTCGAGCCATCCGTAAGAAATACCGCAAGAGGCGGAGAGTCCGGCGGATAGAATGGGCACGGGCATGACGGCGCGCCCGTCCAGATGGAGTGGAGAGGCAGCAGGTCAGCCAGGTTGAGAGTGGTCACGAGCGGGCGGCGAATATTCGCGTAGGAATTGCCCGGCAGGGAGCCGAGCCACGCTTCCAGGGCATTGATACTTTCGAGGCGACAACCAAAGCCTTGCGCCTGAATGGTGCGCCGAAGCTCACGGGCATTGTCCTGGAGGGCTTCCAGGTCCTCTTCCATGAGGATGATGACCGTAGTCAGGTAGCCCGCCCCAACATTGCCCGACTGGACGCCAGTTTTTGCCTCTTCCGCATCTTCGCGCATGATAAGCGCGTCCCGGTTGACCTTCGGATTAGGGCGGTTCAGGAACTGGTCAAGGAAGCCGATGACGCGCTGGTTCCAGCCCTTGACGTAGTAGGTGATTTCCTTTTCCGCATCGAATTGGTCCAAGCAGAGGAAGCGGCTCGACCAACGCAGCTCGAAAGGCAGCGTATCCAAGGCAGCCAGCATGGCGGGCCAGCTTTCTTGCGGCAGGCCGTCAATGGCCAGTATCGCCAGGTGCTTTTGCTCGATGCCATCTTCAAGACGGGGGATGATGCCGCCAACCAGGTTGCGCGAGCCCAAGAGCGCATCAAGATACATGGGAGTATCCGGCACACGGATGGACTGGTAATGCCCGGAAATGCAAAACTGGAGATGACTCAGCAAGTCCGAGTGCAGGTAGGGCGTATCGGAGGCATCATAAAGTTCGTATTCTTCAAGGCGTGACATGGCCAAGACGCGGGAAAGGCCGTCCTCAATTTCCGCGAGTGTTTCCGTGAACGTCTTGAGCCCTTTTTCGAGGGCCGGGAGGGTTTCCACGCCCACAGTGGCCGCCCCCGCCATCTTGGCAACCTTGTAATCCGGCAAATACGTCACGCAAAGGTAAGTGCCAGTCGCAAAGCACGTTCCTTCGCCGAAAAAGGCCCGGCGTTCATCCTCAATTTTTTGGGATACTGTGTCCGGGAAGTGAGAGCGCGAAGCATCAGGATAGGCCCGTTGGCGGGTGCGGCAGGCATCCACATGAAGCATCCAGCCAGTGCCCAAACGCCGCACGGCGGCGCTAAACTGTTCGCTTACATATGCAAGCTCTTCCGGCGTGGCCGATGCCGTATCCTCACCCCGGATTTCCCATCCGGCGAGGAAGCTCCCGTCCTTCTGGAGAATCACGCCGGGCGCGATAAGCGCCGCGTAGGTAAGCAAGTCCGGCAGGCCCTTGGCTTTGGAGCGAAAGTCCTTGAGTGCAAGCATCTACTTCTCCGCCAGGATATTCTTTACATGCCCCGCCACTGAAAGCGCATAGGCCCGGCCCCGAGCCGGGTTCCGATGCAATGGCGTGTGGTAATACGCAACAGCCTTCCAGTTCAGGCCGTGACGCTGGATTTCTTGAGCGAGAATCCAGACACCGATTTTCACGTTGTTTTCAGGGTCAAGCACCAAATCCAACGGCCAGTCGTACTTTTTTATCCAGTAGGAATTTACCTGCATCACGCCCACGTCAAAGGAGCGACCAGCCTGTAATGCCCAAGACGCCAAGCGCAGGGCGTCCTCCTTGGTACGCGGCCTCACGTCCGTTCCGCTGATATTGAGAATCCACGGATGACAGCCGCTTTCCTGGCGAGCAATGGCCAGCGCAAGTACCTTGGGGACCTCGTACTTGGCGCAAGGCGCGTCAAAAAGGGAATCCAGGAGCTTTTGCCGCTCCTGCAACACTCCACCGTACACCGGAGCCTCCATAAGAAGCAGGAGGCACAGCGCCGCACAAAACCACCCGAGCGGGAGAGAATCCTTTTCTCGCGCTTTCATGGGGTCACGACCTCTTGCGGTTGTTTGACACACATACTCAAGACTAAGACCCGGCCATAATTTTCAGCAGGGTTGACCCACACGTTGTCACTGGTCAGCACACGCATATGCACCCGCCATTCAGTGTCAGAGAGCGACGTGGCCCATGTTTGCAGGGATGACATGGGCAAGGATTCGGCCCCTGCTTCCGCGAGGGCGGGTGCGGTGAAAATGGCCGGGCTCGTGCCCGAGTTCGGCGCACAAAGAGGCTTGGTAATCGTGGCCCCGTTGGAGACCACTGTTGCCGTCTTGACCAGTGTGGAATTGCCGGAATCCCCGATGATTTCCAGGGAGTTGTTTCGGCAGAGGTAGAGCCCTTGAACGCTGTCAAGGAAGAGCCGGCCATCTTCCTCTATGCTGGCGCATGACTCGTCCGTAATTTCGCGCGGCTCGAACTGAAGTTCAGAGACGTTGCGAATAGCGTGTTCTGTCATGTCCAGTTCGGCCTGCATGGCATTGAGTTCAGGCTGTCCGGGGACGGCCACGCGATAGAGGAAGTCTTGGCCAAGTGCCGATGAATCGTAGGAAGAGACGGCCCCGAGATGCCCGGCTCCCGGCGAAGTTATGCCAACGCTGGACAGATCGAGGCTCCAGCCATTGCCAGCACCTTGAAGCAGATTTTCAGTTACTCCGGGCAATACGCCGCTCAAGGGAATAAAGCCGCCAGCACCGCCCACCAGGGCAGCGGCCCCTGGTACGGTGACTGTGGCAAACCTGTCAGGAACGTCATTGCGGCCACCAGTCGTCAGCACAATGGCTTGCAGCGTCCCCGCCTGCGGCTGGCGCACATGAACTTCATAATCCTGGAGCCAGGGATTGCGTCTCTGGAAGCCATCCGGCAGGAAGCCATCGTCAACGAGTTCCTGGACACCAATGGACGGCCCAGACGCGGCCTGAGCCTGGGGCAGCAGCGTGTCCTGATGCCGATTGACATACTGCCTCGCGGCTTGCGTCACCATGAGCATATGGTTCGCAACAAGCCGTTGTTGTGTGGCCGTAATGCCTGCGTCCCACCAGGAGATGATGTCCGGCAGCATGACAATGGCGAGAATCAATGCGCCGATTGCGCCCAAGATGTGCATATCAGTCCACCTCCGTCACGCTGACAAGCGAGCCCTCAGGCACAAAGCCCGGCAACGGTACGGCAGTCCCGTTCACTGGTGCGGGAACCAGCCGCCCTCCATTTGCTTGTCCGAGGGCAAAACTCCCTTGAAAGAGTTGACGCACGGCTGCTATTTCTTGAGGTGTAGCCGCTCCATAGACATAACAGCGCCCACCTTCCACGTGGGCGCGCCACTGGCGAAGCGGCCTCCATGTATCCGGCATGTTGAGCACAGTAAGGGGAATGTCTCCCGTGATGCCGTGCTGGTCATACACATGCCGAAAGACCTCATTGCGATATATGGCGTAATTGACAGCGATAGCCCGATACCCGGACTCTTCACGAGAGTAGTCCGCTGGACGCTGTAACAGCGCCATGACCCCTAGAAGAATCGCAAATACCGCGAGCGCCTTCATTACCGTGCCGTAAACGCAAGAGTGTTCGTGGCTTGGCTGCAAGCGTCCGCAATGCCCGCGACGTCGGTAGCGTCTATCTCTTGGCCATTGACGCTGACGGCTTCCCAGGAGTCCGGCTGAAAGCGGGCAAGCTGGATGCAGGCATCTTGCGGGATATTGTCCATTTCCACCGTGAATGAGCCGTTGGAGGTGTCACTGGACAGCGTGACATCACCACCCCAGGAATTCTTGAGCGTGTCCCCCTTGAGAAATGCCTTCGGTACGATACCGGCCTTGATTGCAACTTCGTTATCAAGGTTGTCGTAGTTCGTGCCGAAGAAGAACTGTTGTGTCTGCATCCTCAAGAGCACAAGGTTTTGCTCCATTGTGGCGACATTGGATTTACCAAACGCCGAGTAAAGGCCGAAAGCAGCCGCGCCGATAAGCAGGAGCCCAACGATAATGGCTCCAACGGTTTCAAGAATACTCATAACCCCCCCTGAAATTGAGATTGCAGGCCACCAATGGCCAGTGCCACAAGGCACAGTTCAGAAATGATTAGGACGAAAACGCCCACCTTGAGCTTGCCAGCCAAGCTCTGGATTGTTTCGATGCCATCTTCCAGCCAGCCGTCAGCAAGGTCGATAATATGATGCTGAAAATCCGGCATCGTTGAATATATTGCCAGTGTATCCACCAGTTCAGCACTTGGAAAAGCCATTCCGGATGTCTTGAGCGCCTTGCCGAAGTCCTCTCCTTTACCCGAACAGTCCAGTATCTTTTGGACTATTTCCCGCAAATACGGACTTGTACCGCTGTCAGTAGCCATATCCCGCAATATGCTTGAAATCTGATGACCGGCGCTCATGCGCGTGGCCACGGCATAGAGCCATAAAGTACCGACGGTTAGGCGATAGATAGACCAAGGGATAAATCTGTCAGCGAGACGCCGCACGGGGCCAGTCCAACGGGAAAAAGACAGCACAACCAGCACAGTTAACAGCGCGCCTATCAATGCACAGGCGACACCCTGCCACGAAGAGACAAAAGACGACTGAAGATAGAGAAGATAAGGTGCGCCACTCCATGTATCGGGATTCGATAACAGCACGAGTTGTGGCATGACACGCTCGGCCACAATTATCATCATGACAATGACCAGAAAGAACAGAACAAGAGGATAGGCCAATGCCCCCCACAGGCTCCTGAGTATTTTCCCCCGCGCTTGCAGAACTTTTGACGCGAGAGACAAACCACCAGGGAGGCGACTGGAGTCCTGGGCAAAACTTATCAGCAGGATTTCCTCCCTGCTTGCAAAGCCGCCATCCAGCGCTTGGCCAAGGGTACGGCCAGCGCCGAGAGTACGGAGGATATGGGCGTACACATCGGCGCGCGGAGACCGCCGACGGACAGCTTGCTCTTTGAGCAATTCCAGCGCGTCCACAAGGCGCATACGGTTGTCCAAAAGCCTGCTGAGCTGCTTCCAGACGTGAGCGCGGACACGCGGCCCAAAGGACAGTTTGCCCATGAGGCCGACCATGCTAGTACCCTCTCCGCTTTTTCGCGCTTCTCGTGGAATGTGCGTTCACCGCAGAGGGCGAAGCGGGTGCTGTGTTCACCGCCTTGGCCTTCATATGGGCGCGCAGGGCGTTCATTATCTGGATGTCCTCGTCAATGGGCATGGCCAGCATTTCCTCGGTAATCATGGGGCCAAGGACACCCGTGGCTATCAAATGCCGGGCATGTTCCAGATAGGTCATCCCGCGAAGCTCAGTGAGCCAGTATGTCCGGGCCTCCTCCCTTCGATGCTCGCGGAGCAGGGCAAGGATTTCTGCATCGAGATTGACGATTTCAGCCACGACTGTTTGACGGTACAAGCCGGGATGCCCGGAATCCTTGCAATGCTGGCAGCCATGCCCACGCAAAAAAATCCCTTCGCCATGCGCACCGCCGTATATGAGCTCTTCAGGCATGGCGCGCTTGAGCCGTGTCAGGCAATCCTTGGAAATGGCGTCAGGATTTTCCCGGAGCGGTATCTTGCAATGCGGGCAAAGCATGGGGACAAGACGCTGGAAAACAAGCCCGGAGAGCACAATCGGGTCACAAACGACCTGCAAAGGATTAGCTACGAGGGAACGAAGCTGTACATCGAGCCTTTGGATAATGCCCAAGGCATCGGCAGCATGGATTGTTGCCCACACGGAATTGCCTGAAAGGGCTACTTCGATAGTCGCAAGAGCAGCTTCGGCATATCGCACTTCACCAATCATGACCGTATCTGTGTCATCCCGGTTCGTGCCAGCGATAGCTTCTGTGTAGGCAGCCCCGCGTTCCCCGCCCTCACGGGAAATAACTGGTATCTGGTACATTCCCTTGATGGGTTTTTCCGGCGGATCTTCGATAGACAGGAAGTTATCGCCAGGGCGCTCCTCAATAAGCGCTTCCATGCAATGAGAAAGGGCGGTGGACTTCCCCGAACCTGTAGGCCCGGAGATAAAGACAATCCCCGTGCGGGAAGAAAGCTCCCTGAACATGGCTGTCTGAGCGCCAGCAACCCTTTCGTGGCCCTCATTGTCGTAAAGAGTCACGTCCTCGGAGGTGTACCCGAGCATGGTCAGGCGGTTCTCAAGACTGCCACTAGCCCCGGTAGTGTCCCGCAGGAGACGGAGGGGCATGAACGTACCCTTACCGTCCGGCGCACCGTCACATTCGATAGGCTCAGAGTGGATACGCACGGAGTACAAGCCTTGGGGCAGATAGTCCCGGTTGATAATGCGCCCATCCAGCCTTGAGTTGACATCAAAAGCCGGAGCATCCTGAGCTGCGCCAAGATGCTCATAGATAGCGCGTATCATGCGAGCGCCAGTATCGGCGTCGTATTCCTGGTCGTCGCGTAAAAGGCCAAGTACCCGGAAGCGAGAGCGCACATGAGTTCCCATATGTGCCAGGTGAATATCGGTAGCACCACACTCAAAAGCGCGAGCAAGCAGGTCAATGGCAAGTTGCTGGATTTCATTCTCACCAACGCCGCTTCGGGAGGCGTATCGCGCATAATCCGCATCAAACTTGCTCGCCGGTACGAAAGAAACCGCTTCCACGCCTTCCGCGTGGAGACGGCCAATCAAGTTGATGAAATGAAGGTCCCCCTGGAGTTCTTCACTCGCAATCAGTTCAGACTCCATAAGGGCAAGACGCCCGCGTATGGTGTCCGGGAGCGCATTGATAAGCAGGTGCCTTTTTGCAATTGGCATGACGCTTGGCATGATGCTCCCCCTACTCGAATGGGATAGACGCGGGCTTCCCGCCACGCAGGACAAAAACGCCCCTGCGCGTCACCTGGAGTCGGCCACCGCCAAAGGCTGCGCCATTTTTTACGTTGACAGTCCGGCCATCGGAGGTGCGAATCGTGGCCGATAGAGCGCCGGAGACTCCCTGAACGGAAACCACCACAGGGCCACGCTTCGGAGCAGGCGTCGTGACCGCCGGTTGCGCGTCCCCTTTTGCCTTGGGCGGCGTCAAATCGGGCAGAATAATTTCGGGCTTCTTGCGTTCGCCAAGCTCTTTCAAACGCTGTTCAAGTTCCGCAATTCGTACCTGTTGCTCCAGGATGATTTTTTGCCCACGGTAGCGCGACAAATCGCCGAGAGTACTTGAGGAGCTATACACCTGGCGAACCGACGGCTGCGCTTGAGTCTTGTCCGCGGCGTTCTTGGGTGGTTCGGGCTGCTTATTCTCTTGTTGACTTGTGGGCCGTACTGGCGCTTTGGGAGCCACCCTGACGGGCTTGGGAGCCAGCAAGGCAGGCCCCCACAGATGCCAGGCGCTAACCCCAATCACAGCCAAGGAGAGAAAGGCCAGCAAGAGCATGGCCACTCGCTTGTTTTTATTTCCGCGCATACACCTTCCCCTTGATTCGCCAACCGTCCTGATAAGTGATGGTGTCTATGGCCAGCCCAGGTATCTCTGAAAGCATGGCAAACAGGCTGACGCCATCTTCCCCAGGAGCCGCTTCAAGCAGGAGGTCAGGTACTTCCGAAAGCTCCCAGGTTGCCTCGCGCCAGGGCGCATGGATGGTCACTTTGTCAATGGTGCGGGACTTGGCCGCCTGAAAATTCGGAGCCGACAGTTTGGTTCCCGTGGACTGCGTTATTTCAGCAAGCAAACCCATAACTTCGTCCCGACTCAGTAACAGCCTGTAATCTGATCCAGGGCCATCAGGGCGCACAACACGAATGGATGAAGGCAATGGCGTGGACGACCGCGCGATACGCATGTCTTTTTCATCGAGCCGCGCTCCTTCTGGAAGTCTCGTAAAATCAGCCCCGCCTTCATGGCCCCACGCTACGGCAACGGTTTTGCCGTTACAGGTCACACTGTTAAACTGCCATCCATTTTCTGAGAGAGGGACGCGCATCATGGCCGGAAGGCAAATACCGGCAAAATCTGTTGCAAGGGGCCTATGCTGCCAGTCAGGCGAGAAGAACCTTTCGGGGTATTGCTCCATTTCTGCTTTGCGTTGGAGTCTTTCTTGGCGCTCCGCTTGTGCCTTGGCTTGTGCCGCCTGCTCGCGGTAGTGGCTCCATGCAATGCCAGCCCCAACGCAAACAATCAGCAGCGCGCTTGTAACTGCAAACGCCCGGACGGTAGAGCGTGAGGCTATTCGGTTAAGACTGGTTATTTGTCCTTTTGACAAAACCCACTTGTCCACGGGACGATAGTGGAGATGTTCCGAAAGCCATTCCGCACTTTGCATGGGGCTATCAAAGGTCTCAGGTTCGATGCCCGAGGCCGTTTGCATGGCGTGGAGCCACTTGGCGGCTTCTTCGCCAGTGCTGAAAATCTTGTCTCCGGGTTCAGCAATCACCCCATCCAAGCGCAGGTGCAGCCACCAAATCAGCGAACCGTCCACATTCCGCAGGCTGAACAGCCCAAGGAAAGATTGCGGCACATCAAGGCAAGTGCAGAGCGCCGGAGTTTTCGCATACTCGCGCCAGTCATCCCCCACAGTTCCGAATCCAGCCTGAAGGCCGTCAGGGCAACGGCGAATGGTGGACACGTCATAGTCAGCGTCCAGGCTATCCGCCATGTCTATGAGAGCTTTCCGGCTCAGAAAGCGGCGCTTTACTGGGGGTTGCCAGTGCAGCCCCACGGCGAAAGGAGTACCATTCAGCGAGACCCGTTCCATGTCAGTCCTCGCTACCGCCACCAGCGGCCTCAACTTCAATAGTGATGACCAGCAAGGTCTTGGCGTAGTCCGCGCCACGTCCGAAGTTCAAAAGGCCAAGCGAATTGGCCAGCCGTTGTGCCTGGTCCTGGAATCCAGCCAAAACCAGTGTCTGCCCAAGCTGGAGGGTGCTTCGCTGTGAGAAAGCCCTCGTGCTGGTTTTTGGCAGTTGAACGGTGAGGTCGGAGGTCGAAAACTCGGTAAGCTCGTCAAGGGAAGTGAGGTTGATGCTGTACTGGAGAAGAACCCGGCGTCTATCCAGGATATGGGGGATAATCGTCATGGCAAAGCCAGTAGTAACTTCGCCAGGCGTGATTTCGGTTGTCTGCCCATAATCCGTTTGCGAGGAGGAGGAACCCGCGAGGTAGGCAATCCGCTTGATTGCTTGAATGGGCACGGGCTGATTGCTCAGTATCAGGCCCCCGCCGGAAGTGACTTGTGTGGCGTTGCCCCATTGCTTTAATGCCTTGAGGACGCCCGTGGAGTTTTTGAGCTTCCCGTCAAGAATAGTTGCCGAGGCAGAAGAGGGGCTGCCCAGAGATGCCAGACTGCCAGCCACGACCGAGACATCATCATTGGCGAACAGCAGTTGCAGGTCTATGCCCGCTTCATTGTCATCAGTGACCTCAAGCGCCCACACATGAGCCGTCAGCGCGACCTGACGGGATAGCCTGCGGTTGATGTCTGCAATGTACTTGCCCACTTGGCGGACATTTTCCGCGCGGTCCCGCACGGTAATAGTCCCGGCTGCCTGATTGCCTACGACGCTGCCCTCAGAGGACAGAAGGGCTTTGACCGCCTTTTCCGTATCAGCCCAGATGTCGAAAGTGTAATCCGTAGAGTTGGACTGTGCCGTTTGGCTTGCCGTATCCGCCGTGGCCACCGTGGCGTTCACCCCGCTTCCGCCAATACTTGAGCGTGAAGTCTCACGGGATTTGTTGGTTATCTGGTCCTGATATTCGCGCTTTCCGGGCGCGCCCAGGATAGTAAAGGTGCGAACCATGAGGCGCGAAAAGACCACGCTGTTCAGCTTGGGGTCAAAATCCCAGCCATAGCCGCTTGCAATGGCCACCGTGTCCAAAAGGCCGCGCAACGGGCCTTCATAGGATATGGAAAGCAGCCGGGAAGCGGCTGGCGGCGTGACAAGCCCCGGAATGTCAGGGTCTTCCGCCTTTTTGGCGGTAAGGGGCGCTGGATCTCCGCCAACCTGCACGGAAAGCGGCGTCATATCCGAAATGGCCGAGGCAATGGCCGCAAGGGTGCCTCTTTGCCGGAGCGTCACCTGGGTATTAAGGGCCGCGTGGGCCTGTTCGTCCGCCTTAATGGGGACTGCCTTGACGCCCACATATGGCTCGGAAACCACGGCTACCGCCTTCGACTGCGAAAGCGAGGCAAATTCACGTCCCTTGGCTTCCACATCCGCCTGAGAGGGTGCGCCCTTATGGGCGCACGAGAGCAGGCAGACTCCAAGAAGAAGGAGCGGCAGGGCACGGAAAAGAACGAAGTGTTGCGTTTTCATGGCGCGCCTAGAAATAGTTGTCGTCCAGTAACTTCTCGAACACGAATCTTGCCATCTTGGAATTGATGCCCAGGAGCTCAAAAGCGAGTTCCCGCTTCTGTTTTTCATCCTTGGGGTCGATGCCAAGAAGGTCCAAAAATTCCGAGAGGTTTTCCTTTTCCATGTCGAGCCTCATTTTTGACTTGCGATTATACGTTTTTCATATTATGGTTTTCGTATGATTCGCAGCTTTAAAGACAGCATGACCGAAGGGCTTTTCTATGGCTTCCGGGACAAGGGTTTTCCGCCCGAGCTGCAAAGAGTGGCCATGCGAAAGCTCAAAATCCTTCACAACGCGGTCACGCTCCAGGATTTGCGAGTCCCGCCGGGGAACAGGCTTGAAGCCCTCAAGGGCGACCGCATAGGGCAGCACAGCATCCGTATCAATGACCAGTGGCGAATTTGCTTTGTCTGGAGTGACGGCAACGCCGATGCCGTGGAAATCGTTGACTACCACTAGGAGTTTCCCATGAATGACCGTATGCCGCCCGTCCATCCGGGCGAAATCCTCAATGAAGAATTCCTCAAGCCCCTGGGCATCAGCCAGACGCGACTCGCCCTCGACACGGGGATGCCGCAAAGCCGTATCCAGAACATCATTGCTGGAAAGCGTGGCATTTCCGCCGATACCGCCGTCCGCCTTGCAGCGTATTTTGGCAACAGCGAGGCGTTTTGGCTTAACTGCCAGGCCACCTATGAACTTGACGCTGTGGCCTATTCCGGGCGGCGCGATGCTATCCTGGCGAGAGTGCATCCCTATCCCCTCAATGCTCCGACACTTCCATGACGTTGTTGCCCTGATAGATGGTCACACGCAGAGCCAGGCCATTTGACGCAAGTGCCGCAAAGAGGTTTTTCACGGCCTCAATGAAAACGCCTGTAAATCGGGCGCTACTCTGCATTTCATAGTCGTTTTGCGCGCTCCAAATGAGCGTATAGCCCGCCTGAGCAGCCCAGGACTCCATTTGCTCGCGCAGCATCCGCCCGCGTTCCACTTCCCAGGCCGGGAGCGACATCGGTTCCGCCAAAATGGAAACCGTTTCAATGACCGCCGGAGGCTCCGCCGAAACCAATTCAGCCGTCACAGGTGCAGGAGCGACGTAATGCGTTGTCTCAACGGGCTTCGGCTTTTCCACTGTCAGTTTGGGCGACGTTTGCGCCACCGTAGGCAAAACAGTTTGCGCCGGTACTGGTGAGGATTGCGGCTCAGGAGACGCAGACTCAGCCTTTTCAAGAGCGGCAATGCCCGCCGGTACGGGTACAGGAGCAGCCGTGGGTATTGTGCCGGGCGGAGGCTCCGAGAGATAGACTTCATAACCCTCTTCCAGCACCGCGCTTGTGCCCACGCCGTTCCAGCGGCAGAAATCATTGACCGGCACACCATTGCGCTGTGCCACAGCCAATGCTGTTGCCGTTGTTTTCACCTTGGCCATGCGCGCCGGGCGCGCAGAAGTGGGCGTCGAAGTTTGAGGCGGGGCAGACGTGGATGAAGCAATCGGCGCGGCGGGAGCTTCCATGCCTTTCTCTGGAGTAATGACCTCCTGAGCAGGCGGCAGTGGGCGGCTTTCCAGGATATGTTCTTGAGGCAAAGGCCGCGTGTTCGGCGGTTCAGTGATTGTCACCTGGACAGGAGCGCCAAGAGGCCGCGTAAAGCTGAAACGCTGTCCATCACCACAAGCGACCTGGACATAAGCCTGTTCACCCGCCATGTCCGCCGTGTAGGTCACGTCAAGCGCGCCGGGGGCATCACCGGGCATTACTACCGCAAAGCCGCGTCCGCGCAGTTCACTCTCCAGCGCGTCCCCAAAGAGCCCTGGAGCTTTCCCCAAGGCCACCGTGGTATGGGCCGGAGCTTGGCGCTCCTGGAGTTCGTCGGCAGTTACTATAGCCAGGGCGCGAGCATCACCCGGATGGGCAGTACTGAGGGCATCAAGCGAGCCCGTGGCCTTTTGATGCAGGACGCACCCCATCAGCAGACAGGGCAAAAGCGCAAGGATAAGGCGTCTCATGGCTTCACCTTGAATCCTTCCAGCTTCCGCCAACGGCTTGCCTTGGCCGGATAGTATTCTTGCAGCCGGATATGCCGCCGCCAGACCTGCGAAAGCTGAGGGTCATGCCGGGCCATGCGCCGGAGCACGAAAATGGCGCAAACCCAGAACACCGTGGCAGTGACACCGGAAAGGACGGTCAAGCCGCCAATGCCGACCATGAGCGCCAGCATGGCCGAAAGCATGGTCAACTCGCGTTCCGCTCCGAGCACCAGGTTATGGCGATGAAGCGACTGGTGGATGATTGAGCGCCGGGCTTCCATTAGATCACCGCGCCCGAAAAGCTGAACACGCTGTTAACAATGGAGCCTGCGAACGCGAGCCCAGCGATGCCCATAATCACCTGCAAGAGCAGCTTGAACGAGCCTGAGATGTCCTCTCGGTTGAAGAGGTAGATGATGAACGTGATGCCAAAGGCGGCGATGCTGATGAATTTGCCAGCAGGGCCGGTAATGGTGTTCACCACCTTTTCCAGCGGCCCCGTAAACTCGGAGATGCCACCGCTGGCGTGAGCCAGTTCAGGACAGGTGGCGATGAAAAGACCCGCGACCAGCAGAAGTGCAAAACGTGCCATGAGTTCCCCCTCATTAAGCGGCTGAATAGAGGGGCGCGATTTCGTAGCGTCCCTCCTTGGTGTTGTAGGATTTCACCTCGATGATTGACGCCAGCCTGCGGGTATTGTCCCGCGTCTTTTCCATGTAAATAATCAGGTCAACCGCGCGGCCTATCAGCTTCTGCTTCGTGCCTACGCCTGCTTCCTCCACAAGCTCTTCAAGACGTTCCAATGCCTCTTCCGCGCTGTCAGCGTGGAAAGTGCCAATGCCGCCCGGATGCCCGGTATTCCACAATTTGAGAAGTTCCAGTGCGGCAGAGTCACGCACTTCACCAACCAAGATACGGCGCGGCGCATAGCGCATACAAACCTTGGTAAGCTGACGCATCCCAATGTCCGCCATGTCCGCTGTCAGGAAAAAGACGGCATTCTTGGAGCGGGATTGCAGTTCAGCGGTATCCTCCAGGATTATTAGGCGGTCATGAGGGCAAAGTTCGTCCAGGGCGTGAATGACCGCGTTAACAAACGTGGTTTTGCCGCTGGACGTGCCGCCAACGACCACGATGTTTTTGCGGGAAAGAATGGCCTCACGGATGATGCCGGGCACTTCAGCGCCAATAACGCCGCTTTCAAGGTATTCCGCGAGTGTGATGATACGATTGGCCTTTTTGCGGAGAGAGAAGGACGCGCCCGGCCCGACAATGGGCGGAAAAGTTCCCTCGAAGCGGGAGCCATCAAGCGGGAAGCTGCCCTCAATGACCGGGTGGAGTGCGTCAACGCGCGTCTCAAGCGCGCTGGCCACGAGCGAGAGAATGAGCTTGCCTTGAGCAAGCCCAAGTTCACCAACGCGCTCTTGCTCTTGGCCATAGCGCTCTATCCAGACCGCGCCATCAGGGTTGAGCATGATTTCAATCACGCTTGGGTCACGGAGCGCGTCCATAATCAGCGGGCCGCAGTTGTATTCCAGGCTTTCAAGGGTGCGTTCATCCATGTTGCACCGCCTGGAGGACAAAGACAGCGACGTTGATAAGCGCCGAGCAGGCAATTATGGCCGTGCAAAGCCAGAGCGTCGTTCTATGGGAACTGACATCGGCCACAAAATCTTTCGCCGCTTCCTGGATGCCCTTGACCGTGACGCCCGAGAGCGTTTCCGAAAGCTGGTGGACGCTCTTCTCGACCGCTTCCACATGGGCGCTTGTCTGCTTGCTCATGAAGGCGGCAAGGGCCTTCTCGTGCCTTTTCTGGAGTTTTGACTGCTCCTGCAGAAAGGCATTGAGGATAGTCACCTGCATGAGAACAGGGTCATCCTTGGGCACGGAGACACCATGCTCCTTGTGCAGCATGGCCGACACTTCCTCCACGGTCAGGCCGATGCCGTCAGGCAGCAGTTGCTGGCGTTCATCGACCACTTCCCTGTCGGATGAAGCGGACACCTCAGGGCCGTTTACCTGAGAATCCATTTCAGGAGGCAGTTCATCACTCATTGACCGCCTCCTGATGGACTCGGGGCCCTTCTGATTGCCCCTGATAACGTTCCAACAACTCAATCAGCTTATGGCGAAAATCCTTGCTTGAGGTGTATAAGGCCACAGTACGGAAAAGCAGGACGCCAACGAAATGAGTTTCTGGCGCTGTCCCGTGGGCTTCCAGTGCAGGCGTGAACTCAAGGTTGACATTTACCATGTTGCTGTCCTTCTTTTCTGATGAAAGAGTCAGACGGCACTTGATTTTATTCTTTTCTTTTTCCACGACGCCCTCCTAGACCAGTCCGGCCTGCTCGACGCAGGTAAGAATCTGAGACCAGTAGCGCCGCAGGCGTGACTTGACGGCAATGGGCGTGGAACTGCCATTGATACCGGCGTCAAAGGACATTTTGAGGGCAAAGAGCTCTTCCAAGTCTTTGCCTATCAAAGCCTTGTTGCCCAGGGGCAGATCAATGAGGGCGTGGAATCTGTGCCCGTGTTCCTGGTAGATTGTGAAGTCCTCGAACTGTTGGCCATTGATGCTGATTTCCCCAAAAAACGGGTTTAGCCAGACAACGACCGGCGTATCCGGGAATCCAACCACCGTGCGATGCAAGCCTTGGAGGGTATCACCAATGGCCTGTCCGCCCGTGACAATGGAGTGAAAAAAGACCTTGTGGCCTTCTTCGGCCAGGAGAGAAAGCACATCGGCTTCGGCCAGATATGCGCCAAGAGCGATAAAGGAGCTCGCCCCGTTGTCCACGACCACATGGGAATCTTCGGGGGCCGTGACCAGCGCTTCCAGAAGCTGGTCAAACTTACGGGGGTTGATGTTCCCATCCTGCATCACGTCAAGGGACGTGACGTTAAATTCCTTGAATCCGGCCAGCGTGGCGTTCACGGGGTCGGTATCAAAGGCTATGACTTCTTTTCCGAAGTGCCGCAGAGCCTGGCAGAGCATAACGGCCACCATCGACTTGCCGACGCCGCCCTTGCCTTGGAGAATAAAGTGTATCGTAGCCATATCATGCCTCTTCGTGCTTCTTGATTAGGCTTTCAACCGAGGGAGCGGCATTTTTCCAAACGTCCACAGCAGGCGCACCGCCTATACGTCGTGGAGCACGGCTTGGAGGTACGGATGCCGCTTCGGGCTTTTGCGCTTCCGCAACAGCCGGAGCCGGAGCCTTGCGTTGAACCGACAAGGGCGGCGTGGGCTTCTCAGGCGGGGCGCTTTGCCGAGCTTTCTTGGGCGCTCCCTTCAAATGCCGATGAAATGCGCGATAGCTCATGGATATTTTTCCAGCCGCCTTGAATTGCTGATAAATGCTCATAGCAGGATGTCCCTTGGCAATGAGCGCTTCCGCATCTTCGCGCACAGCCATGAACTCCACACGCGCCATGCCGTTTCTAAGCCGGGGCATAGTTCCCTCGCTGCCATGCCTGGAGAAAGTCAAAAGCGTCCATCGTACCACGGCCATTTACATCGTCCGCTGACGGCGCATGGCCTTTACGGAACAGGGACGCCCACAGCCCCCAAGCTGGGCCGCGTCTTTCCTTGGAGTGAAAACGGTCAAAAAACCGTTCAAAGAGCGGGCGAACCGCCTCAAGAGCGGGATCTGGACGAACTTCGGGAAGTGTGTGCAGCCGTTCAGGAGACGGCGAGGGAGCAGAGGCAGGAGGGCTTTGCGGCTCGCTTTCGGCGAAATCCAGCCAGCGCTTGGCGCGGAGCCAGTTGACCGCATAGGGCACGAAGCGGCCATGCTCCTTTGTCCAAGAAGCCGATGCCCGGAACTGTTCGAGGGCGGCGAGCAGCTTGTCCAGGGACGGCAACTCGCCGCTTCGCCAGAGTTGATGCCAGATGCCACGAGCGGCTTCCCGTGCATCCTTGCGAGGGTATGCCGAAATGAACTGCTCAAAGGCGACATTGGCGGCAAGAGTGTCTTTCTTGTCCTTGCCAGAAGAAAAGGTTCCCCCCCTCCCGCCTTTTTCGGGCAAGGGGCGGTCGCCCGAAGTGCAGGGAAAGGTGCCGCGCATGGAGGCATTCACACGCAGACTTTGACGCTGGAGCTTCGGCGGAAGGGGGGAAAGGGGGGGTAATGTCTTTAACTCTTTAATTCTTTTAAGAGGAGGACGCGCAGATTTTTCGCCCTCGACACGCAAATTCTGCGTGTGGTCACGCGCAGATTTTTCGCCCCTCACACGCAGATTCTGCGCGTGGTGATGAGCGGATTCAGCGCTCGTTTGATAGCCATACAGTTGAAGGGCTCGCCCGGAGAAGAGGCGCACACGGTCATTGATAATGAGACGGTAGGCGCGTGAGCCGTTCGGTTGCGGCTCGACCTTGATATAATTCAGCGCCTCGAGTTTGCGGATATGCCCTTGGAGGGCACGGATCGAGCACTTGCAAAGATCAGCCAGGAGGATTTGCGGAGTGTGGCATATCCCCGTCGTGAAGCCACATCGAAACAAATGCACATAAAGGAGGGTAGGTGTTGACTTTACCCTCCTGTCCAAGTGGATGAAGGTTTCCGAGGTTTCTTTGTCAATCCCTTTAAAATATACCGCAGGAACCAAGGACTCCATAAATTCCGCCCCTTTGCTGGTAGGCGGAAAAAGGCAAAGATTAAGCCCCCTGAGCCTTGACGGCCAGTGTTCTTGCGGTTATCATCTTCTCACGGCTTTAACGTGAGTCCCGCGAGGGGCGAACCGCGCTTGGTACTGCTAATACCGGGCGCGGTTTTTCTTTGGCTTTTTCCTAGGTTTTCATTCGCGCCTCAAAATTCCGCTGCTTCCGTGTTCCCGCGCCGGTTATCCAAAAAACGCACAAGACGGGCGATGACCTCAGTGGAAAAACGCTCCACCTTGTCCTCACCCGTCCATTTGCGAGTCCGCAGTGATCCTTCCACAAAGACCAGGCTGCCCTTGCCGATATAGTCAGCGCAGGCTTGGGCTGTGGAACCGAAAACCACAACACTGTGCCAGTCAGTCCGCTTGATGCGCGAACCATCCGGGCCTTTATGCGAGCTATCAGTGGCAACGCGAAACGTCGTCACAGGCTTGCCGGAAGGGCTATAGCGCAGCTCCACATCAGCGCCGAGCCGACCGACCAGGGTAACACGGTTAATCATTGTGCGCCCCTGCTAGGCCGTGGCCGCAAACGAACTCAGCGGATACTGGTGGTCAAGGCGGGCCTGCATCAGTGGCGGCAGCAGATGCCGGAACTTGTGGGCCAGCCGAATCGTGGCCCGCTCCGTTGCCTCGTCCAGGGCCTTCTGAATGATAAGGACCTTGGCCTTCTCAAGGGCCGCATCCTTCTCTTCAGCCAGGAACTGGCACATGGCTTCCTGGATTGCCGGGTCGTCGCTGTCGTAGATAGCGTCCAGATGCAAGGGGCCGTTGTACTTGTTGCGCCTCTTCTTCATGGCGTTCCTCCTTTAATGATTAGCTGCATCATCAGGCCCGGCGCGCCACCGCCGGACGACCGCCCAGAGGGCGGTTTCGCTTCATTCCGGGAGAGCGCCGCAAGCGTCCGCGAGCTCGGGGTCAACGGGAACGGCAAGACCGTCTTCCGCCTGGCGGAAAACGTCTGTGGCTGCAAGCTGGAGGAAGTCTTTTTCCACGGTAAGCCTCCTTGTTTGGGGGGTATTCCCCCCTTACGCTCCTTGGCGTACGATTCCCCTGTCAAACGCGGGGAATATCGCCTGGGCGAAGGATGCTATGCCGTTCTGGGGAGGGGGTGACAAACGAAAAAAGGTGCAGAATCTTGCATAAGCAGAATTCTACACCTTACTTTCGTGTGGCGTCACCAACGGGATTTGAACCCGTCTTAGCGGCTTGAGAGGCCGCCGTCCTAACCGGATAGACGATGGTGACAGCGAATTTCTTTTACGTTCTTGGGGAAGATTCGTCAAGTGAAATTTTTGTGGGGTACTAAATCTCGGGGAAGATCTTGGGTGGCCAAATAATGGGCATTCATATGTCAGACCATATAGCAATGGTGGCTGTCCCTATCATCATATAGCTCTGGCGGCAAGCCTCAGCGTTTGCGGGCCGCGTTATCACGTGGCGCCTGCGAGCCTTCCACAAAAAGCCAGAACAAGGCGGCGCGCTCGACCGGCTTAAGCTCTCCGTCGGGGCCTTTGAGGGGGGCGCCCGAGGTCAACGCTTCACAGCACCACCACCCGGGTTGTGCGAGCACAAAGGCGAACTCCCCGGCGGCATTGCTTATGGCCGCCACATCTTCATGCCAAGGGCCTTTTGGGCTTATGCCGTCGGCATTGATGCGCACCATCCGCACGGGCGCGTCCGCCAGAGGATTGCCGTCAAGCAGCACGCGCCCGGAAAAAAGCGCAGGCGCTTGCAGGCCAAAGGGCCGGACGAGCGGCACGATCTCAAAACTCTGTCCCGCAGCTGCATTCCAGCCGCGCTCAACGCCATGCACGGGAAGCGTTACCCTGGCCTGATGCCGCAGAAAGGTCTGGCGTTCCTCGTCCCACCAGGGGCGTCCCTCCATAATGAACTGGTAGAGCCCCGGCTTGTCTAGAGCCACATTGGCGCCCCAGGCCTTTTGGTCGAGATAGCGGATCTCCTCAACGTCCCCGAGCAGGTCACGCCTCTCAGGGACGGCCCCCCCTACGGGCGCCGCGGCATCCGCATCATGACGCAGGGCGGCAAAGAGCTGCGGCATATCCACGGCAACGCCTTCGTGCAGGTAGGGGCGCATCAGGGAAAGGAGGATGTCCACTTCTTCCGGTTCGGCGCGCTTTTCTGGAGCAGCAGCCGGAGCTCCCGGCTGTGCCGCAGTTTTGGCAGCCGTCCTTTCGCCGTCCTTTTGCGGAGTATCAGTCTGCGCGGTCATTTCGGGCTGGCTGACGATGTGTCTGCTCGGCACGAGCAGCGAGAGCGGAGCGTCCGCGCACGCGGGTGAGCCAGCAAGGGAAAAAACTGCGCACAGCACCGCCGCAAGCCCTTGCCAGCGGGCCTTACGCACATACGCAAAAAAGCGGATGGGCCGCATATCCTTTCCTCTCGGCTGCGTATTTCCGTTCTGCGTCCCCGGTGGGGGCCGCATGGAGGAGAAAGCCTAGCAAAAAGCGGCGCCCCTGTCATGTGCGGTGCACAGCGGCAGGCCCCGCACCAGAAGGGCATTCCACGGCAACGGAGAGGGGACAGTCGCCCTCACGTCTTCTATGGAGACCGTTCAGCGCCGCATTTATGCAGGGCCCCGCGGCGTCCGCGCGACTGTGAGCACGCAGATCTCGGTCGCACCCGCCGCCAAGAGCGTGCGCGTGGCTTCCTTCAGGGTATTGCCCGTGGTCATGACATCGTCGATGAGCCAGAGGCGCATGCCCTGCACAGCACGCGAGGCGGCGAAAACGCCGCGCACATTGGTAGCGCGCAGCCTGGCGTTCAGCGTCGCCTGCGGAGCACTGTCCCGGGTGCGGAGAAGCAGGTCCGCCCGTAAGGGGAGCCCCGTGGCAACATGGAGGGCGCGCGCCAGCTCATGGGCCTGATTGAAGCCGCGGCGGCGAAGATGGGCCGGGTGCTGGGGCATTGCGAGCAGAGCGTCGGGCTTTGGCAGGCAACGCGCCGCATCTTCGAGCCACGCCGCCAGCAGGCGCGCCAGCGCAAGTTCGCTGCCAAACTTGAAGCGCAGGATAATCTCCCGGAGAGCCCCTCTGTACAGTCCATGCCAGGCAAAGGCGCGCCACGGCGGCCGCTCGGCGAGGCAGCCGCCGCACAGCATCGTTGCCGCCTTCTGGTCATCTGGTGGCAAGTACGGAAAGGGAAAACCGCAGTGCGGACAGCGCCGGCCGGTAAAGGGCGCGAGGTTGGGCCGACATGTGGGACAAAGTGGCAGACCATCTCCCGCATCGACCGCGAGGGCCGTGAGAGAAAAGGGGCGCAAACAAACGGCGCAGCGGATTTCGTCCAGGCCCAGGAGGCCAAGACAACGCCTGAGCCACGTCATGGGGATTGCGTCCCGGACGGTGCCTGCATGGCCGCAAGCTCTCGCCCCCACGCGCAGCCCCATTCCCGGAGCGTTGAAAGGTCGCCGGGGCGCTTCTCCACATCCTCCACACTGTCAAGGCCGCGAAAGCAACGGCTGTCCACCAGTCGGCCACCCAGGAGGGGAAGGAACCATCTCAGCGTGCGCAGAGCGCCGGAAAACAATTCCTCGCCATGCGGGCGACCGGCCGCCAGCAGCGCCAGCACCGGCTTATCCGGCGAAGCGGCGGGGAAAGTATTTGACACGGGCCTGTCCGCAAAGGCTGCCCAGAAGCGCTGGCCCCTGTCGATCCACGCCTTGAAGCCCGCGGGCAGGGCATAGAAAAAGATGGGCGACGCGAGCACGACCAACGGCGCTTCGGCAAAACGTGCGAACAGCCGTTCCGCATCGTCCTTGCCCGCGAGCACGCAGGCGTGAGGCGGGCGCGCACAGGCTCCGCAGCCGGTACAGGGGAGCACGAGATGCTCGCGCAGGGCAATGCAGGACGCAGGGCTGCCGGCATCGTCAAGCCCGGCCGCAAAACTTTTGGCCAGCGTATCCGAAACCCCGCCCGCATGAGGACTGCACATGAGGACGAGCGCCGGGTTCACCCCGCGAACTCGCCGCAGAAAGGATTTTGGCGGCGTTCATCCCCGATGGTGGTGGCCGGACCGTGCCCCGGATAGACGGTCACGTCGTCGGGCAGCCGGAACAGGACATCGCGGATGGAGTGGAGCAGCTGGTCCTGGCTGCCCCCCGGAAAATCCGTGCGACCCATGGAGCGGTAAAAGAGCGCATCCCCGGTGAATACCGCCTTTTCCGCGGGGAAGTAGAGCGATACGCCGCCGGGCGTGTGCCCCGGCGTGTCGAGCACGATGCAGTCCATGCCGCCGAAGTGCGTCTCGCCCACAGGCATGGGCTTGCTCGCGAAGGGCGTCACCGGCGGCATCCCCCAGATACCGCCCATGCCGGACTCGGTCGTGGCGATGACCTCGTCCCCGGCAGGGGAATAGACCGGGGCTCCCGTCGCCTCGGCGAGGCTCGCCACGCCGTACACATGGTCAAAATGCCGGTGGGTGAGGCAAATGGCATCCAGCGTGAGCTTGTGGGCCGCGAGATATTCCAGCATGGGCGCGGGGTCGCCGCCCACGTCGATGGCGACCGCGTTCGCCCCGGCATTCAGGATATAGCTGTTGGTGCCGAGCGGACCGAGGGGGAAGGTGGCGATGGGCATGGATGGTTCCTTGCAAAATGTTGGTACAGAGGGGCGGAATGGAGCGGCCGCACCGCCCGGCAGGTCATGCTATCGCAGCAGCATCCGGGCGGCAAGCCCGCCGTCCGCGTCCCCGTGGCCGGCGGACAGGCTCGCGGCCGCGCCGACTGCCCGAAAAGCGCTTGACGGACCACGGGGCATGGCTACAATACTTGGGGCAACCGGCTGCCACAAGGCCGCCCTGGCAACCGCAAAGGAGCGCGCGTGAGCGAGACGACCATCACGGAGCATCAGCTTCAGCCATATTTCGACATTGAAGAATTCATGAGCCTGTGCCAGGAAAAGCGCCTGGGCGGCGCTGTGCTGGAGCGCATCCTCGGCCAGTGGGAGGCGTGGCTGCCCCTGCTCAAGGCGCGCCAGATTTCTTCAGGCTCCGCTTCCTGGCTTGCCGTGTGGCTGCCGGAAGAGGTGGAGACCACCGTGGACGAGACCTGGGCGCAATCGGCTTCCGAAGGCTTTCAGCTCAATGTGCTCGCCCAGTACCTGTGCATGAGCGCCATTCAGGAGCTGCTGCCCCAGGTGGCCGCGGGTGGCTGCGCCCCGTCCCCCAGGCCCGTCGCGGAACTGCGCACGGCCCTTGAGGAACTGGGCCTGCCCTACAAGGGGGAGGATTCCAGCCTGCTCGGCCGCCGCTATGCCGTGTTGACGTATTATCCTTTTAAGGGCGGTTGCGAAGTCTGCCATATGCGGCCCATGTGCCCCAAGGGGCAGGGCAGAGGCGACAATGCCAGCATCGTTCTTCCGGGATATGAGCGCAACGGGGCGGACGCCTAGCCGCGGCGCAGCCAGGTGCGCGGGCGCCCGACATGGCAGCGGAGCGCAGAAGCGGTGAATTTGCGGCCGGGCAGGGCGCCTCAGCGGCCTTCCATGACCAGGGTGCGCTGCTTGCCGTCCGGGGCCCGCACCACCACTTCAATGGTGCGGGAATTGCGGGCGACGCTCACCACTAGGCACGTCTGCGTGGTGTCCGTGTCGTAATCGCGCACCTCCACGGCTTCCCCCGGGGCCGGAAGTTTGTCGGGCGTCAGTTCCACAAGGTCGGTGGTGTCGGCGTCAAAGCCGTCCCATGCCATAACCGCCGTCGGCAAAACGAGGCAGCCAAGAAGGATCGCCCCGCTGAAGAAAAGGTTCATAGGGCGTGGTGTAAATCCATTTTGCCGTCTTGGCAATATGGCGGACGCCTCCGGCGCCCCCGAGCAGGGCGCGCCCGGTGTGGCGCCCCTCAAGCCCGTGTGGCGGAAAAGCCGCCAGGGAGTTGCAAAAGCAGCATGATAGCCTACCTTGAAGGGCGCCTCGGCGAAGTGTGGGGCAATTCCTGCGTGGTCATCACCGGCGCCGGCGTGGGCTACGAGGTCGCGCTTCCGGCGCACAGCATGGCGAGCCTGCCGGAGGCTGGCGGCGACGTTGCCTTCCACACCTGTCTCTGCGTCCGCGAGGACGCGCAGGAGCTTTACGGCTTCGCCACCTTTGAGGAGCGCCAGACCTTTGAGACACTGCTCTCCATCTCCAAGGTGGGGGCGCGCACGGCCCTCGCCATCCTGTCCACCTTCCGCCCCGCCGACCTGCGCCGCCTCGTGCTGGAGGATGACGTGCTCGCGCTCACGCAGGTGTCGGGCATCGGCAAAAAGACCGCGCAGCATATTTTTCTTGAGCTCAAGTACAAGCTCAAGACCGACGACGCCCCGCAAGGGGCCGTTCTCGCCCCGGACGGCAGGCCCGGCTCCGTATTCCGCGACGCCCTGGCGGGGCTTGCCAACCTGGGCTATTCCGAGGCGGAATGCGCGCCCGTGGTCAAGAAAATCCTCCACGACGAGCCCGACCTTGATGTGACGGGTGCGCTCCGGGCTGCCCTCAAGGCGCTGGCAAAGGGGAAGGCATGATGGCCGCCGACGGCGAAAACAGGGACTTCCTCTCGGGCGCGAGCGCCGATGACAGCGTGCGGCCCCGCAGCCTGGACGATTTTATCGGCCAGGACGAGTTGCGCGCCAACCTGCGCGTGTTCATCGACGCCGCCCGCGAGCGCGGCAAGGCGCTGGACCATACCCTGTTCTACGGCAATCCGGGCTTGGGCAAAACCACGCTCGCCCAGATCATGGCGTCGGAGCTGGGCGTGAACCTTGTCTGCACCTCGGGGCCGGTGCTGGAGCGCAGCGGAGACTTGGCCGCCATCCTCACCAATCTGGCCCGGCACGACATCCTTTTTGTGGACGAGATCCACCGGATGCCCGTCGCGGTGGAAGAAGTGCTCTACCCGGCCATGGAGGACTTCAAGCTCGACCTTGTCATCGGGCAGGGACCGGCGGCGCGCACCGTCAAAATCGACCTCGAGCCTTTCACCCTGGCCGGGGCAACGACGCGCATGGGCCTCATCTCCTCGCCGCTGCGGGACAGGTTCGGCATCGTGGCGCGGCTGGAATATTACCAGCCCGCGGACCTCGCGCGCATCGTGAGCCGCTCCGCGCGCATCTTCGGAGTGACCATCACCCCGGACGGCGCGGAGGAGATCGGCCGCCGCTCCCGCGGTACGCCGCGCATCGCCAATCGCCTGTTGCGCCGCGTGCGCGACTTTGCCCTGGTGCACGGCAATGGCGAAATCACCGCCGCCGAGGCCGGGGAGGCGCTCAGGCGCATGGATGTGGACGAACTCGGGCTGGACCAGATGGACCGCAAGCTCCTTGAGGTGATCATCACCCACTATGACGGCGGCCCGGTAGGCGTAAAGACGCTGGCGGCCGCCTGCTCGGAGGAGGTGCGCACCATCGAGGACATTTATGAGCCCTACCTCATCCAGTGCGGTTTCCTCAAGCGCACGCAACGCGGCCGCATGGCGACGGCGCGCGCCTACCGGCACCTGAATCTCCTGCTTTCCTGAATATTTCGTCCCCGAGAACGCAAAAGGGCCGGAAAATCCGGCCCTTTTGTGCTTCCTCGGGGCGCACGGCGCACCCGCGGCTCATGGCTTACCAGCGCTTGCTCTGCTCGTGGCCGACAATGCCGCCGGCGAGCGCGCCCACACCGGCGCCGGCCAAGGCGCCCCAGCCGGCCATGCCGCCGGAGATGGCGGCAATGCCCGCGCCGCCGAGCGCGCCGAGGGCCGCGCCGCTGGCCACGCCCTGCTGGGTACGGCTCATGTTGGTGCAGCCGATGCCGGAGGCGAAAACTACGGCCATGATGCCGATGATCAATACTTTTTTCATATCAGGCTCCTGAGGGCCGGCCTGGGCCAGCCGCATGAAGGGGGTGTTACTTTGTGGACGCGGCAAGCCGCGGGGTGATGACTTCATACCAGATGACGCTCATGACCGGCCGCTGCAAATCCTTGGGATGGGCCGCGTACCATTCGTCCACCATCTTGATGATGTCGGAGCGCGACACATTGGAGAATGCCTCCATCCAGCCCTTTTCAAAGGGCGAGAGGGTATAGACGGGCTTTTTGCCGGCCTTGGCGGCATTGGCCGTCATCTTGGAATTGACAAAATATTCCACTGTCACGGCCGAATCGATGCCGAAAAGGTAGGCAGCCTTGTCGGATTCCGTCGTATTGACCCAGATTTCCCCGGTGAACTGGTCAACGGGGTTCCCTGCGGGGTTCATGGCCGGGTCGCCCACAAGATTGTCGGAGGCGGCGGGCGCGGCCTGGGCGGCGGCGCAAGTCAGGGCCAGAACCAGTGCCAGACCAAGGCGCAACAGCGATTTTTTCACACGAGGCTCCTTTGCGTTATCATCGACGGCCACACAGCGGGGTGCCGGCAGCGGGAGCGTGGGCTCCGTGCCACAAGTATAGCCCGAACTTCCTTCAGGCATCAAGACTTTTCCTCAATCCGGACTTTCCGGCCATTCCGGGCCTGCGCCGGGCTTTGACGGCTTGAGCCATTTATGGCAAGGATTTGTGAGCCGGGCATGCGCAATGCTGCGGATTCCCGGAAAAAATCCCTTTCAACTGCATCGGGGTCCCATTTGCCCTTCTGGAGAGAACATGCCCGATACCGATACCGACCTTGCGGCACAGGACAGCGCCCCCCAGGCCGAACCTCAGGAAACTGCCGATTCCGCGGCCCAGAAAACGGAAGACGTGTTTACCTTCCGCCGCATGAGCGGCCTNGACCANGCCATCCTGCAAACCGACTGGGAGTGGCGCAACCTCGCGAGCCTCGACCAGAAACTGTGGATGGCCATGAGCTGCCCCACGCACGGGCTGGAATTTAATGCCAGGACCCTGGAACTGCTCGACCCGGACAAGGACGGCCGGATCCGCTCGGCGGANATCCTCGCCGCCGTGGCCTGGGTATGCGACAGGGTGCAGCATCCGGCCCTGCTNCGGGANGGCGGGGAGGCCATGCCCCTCGACAACCTGCGCGACGACACCGAGGCCGGGAANGAGCTGCTGGCCGCAGCCAGGCTGACCCTTGAAAAAAGCGGCGCNNCCGANGCCGTGGTGGTGACGCCCGCCCAAATCGANGCCGTGCTCGCNGAAGCGGAAGGCTATGCCTTCAACGGCGACGGCATCGTGCCCGTTTCCTCGGTGCCGGAAGACGCCAAGGCCCTTGCGGACTATGTGCGCGTGGCCCTTGCCGTGGTGGGCGCCAAAAAGGACGCCTCCGGCAAGCCGGGCCTNGANCAGGACCTCGCGGCCGAATTTGCCAAACGCCTTGAGGCCACGCGNGATTTCCGCGCCCGGGTGGCCGGGGCCTCCCTGCCGCTGGGCGAGGCCACGGCGGCGGCNTGGNCGCTGCTCACCCGGCTCGGGCCCAAGATCGACGATTATTTCAACCGCTGCCGCATGGCCGATTTCGCNCCCGGCACGCTGGCCGCCCTCAACGAGGAGACGGCCCTCGCCAACGNGGGCCTGGGCCCGGACGGCATCAGCGCCGACCATATGGGCGAGCTCATCAAGGAGAACCTCGCCGCTACCCTNGTGCGGATGCCGCTGGCGCGCGTNGCGGCCNGGCAGCCCCTGCCGCTCGACCAGGGCCTCAACCCGGCGTGGCTGGGCGACGTNAAGGAATTTCGCAGCCTGCTTGCGCCCCTGCTGCCCCAGGGCGCGCAGACCGCGAGCCTGAGNGAGGAGGCGTGGGCCAAGATCAAGGCGGACTTTGCCTCCTATGCCGGAGCGCTGGAGAGCAAGCCCGTCTATGACCTGCCCCCGGCGGACGCCAGCCGGCTCGACGTGCCGGGGCTCGCGCCGCTGGCGCTGGCCCCCGCGGGGGACGCGCTCGGCCGCGCCTGGATGCCCGTGGCCCCCAACGAGGACCTGGACAAGCTGGACGACGCGCAAATCGCGCGCTTCCTCGATGCCGGCACGCAAAANGCCTTTGCGGAGCTTGCCCAGAAGGACCTCGCCGCGCCGAAGATGGCCGCCATTCAGGACCTCGACAAGCTGGCCCTTTTCCACGCGCANCTCTATACCCTNCTGATGAACTTCGTTTCGTTCATCGACTTTTACGAGCCGGACAAGCGCGCCATCTTCCAGGCGGGCACNCTCTACCTTGACAGCCGGGAGTGCCGCCTCTGTGTGCCTGTGGGCGACCTGGAGACCCATGTGCGGCTGGCGGCGCAAAGCCATTTGTGCCTGATCTATTGCGACATCCGCCGCACCGAGCAGGACGGCGCGGAGTCCACGGGCTCCATCTCGGCCGCACTCACCGCCGGGGACCTCGCTTCGCTCATTGACGGNCGCCACGGGCTTTTCATCGATAATCACGGCCGGGAATGGGATTCCGTCATCACCAAGGTGGTGCANAATCCCATCAGCCTNCGCGAGGCNGTGTGGGCNCCCTATATCCGCATNTCCAACCTNATCAGCGANCAGNNGCACAANTTCCTCGCNGCCAAGGAGGANANCGTCAGCAAGGCNAGCGCCGANGCCGTGGCCNCNGCGGCCGCCAAGCCNGCNGANGCCAAGCCNTCCTTTGANTTCGCCAAGGGNGCNGGCATNTTNGCCGCCGTCAGNGTGGCCCTCAGNGTGCTCAGCGCNGCCTTCGCCTATATCGCCAATTCGCTNGCNTCGCTNGGCTGGNTGTGGCCNCTNGCCNTNGTCGGGGTNTTNCTCTGCATTTCCGGGCCCTCNGTNCTNATCGCCTGGTTCAAGCTCAGNCGGCGGAGTCTCGGGCCCCTGCTGGACGCTTCGGGCTGGGCCGTCAACCAGGGCGCGCCCATCAACCTTGTCATGGGCCAGACGTTGACCAGCGTCGGCAAGATGCCGCCCCATGCCCGCAGGAACATGGACGACCCCTATCGGCTGACGGCCCGGATGCGCAAGACGCGCAACCGCATCCGCTTTTGGTTCTGGTTCCTCTTCCTGCTGGCGCTCGCCATTGGCAGCTTCGCCCTCTATTGCCACTGGTTCGGGCTGCCTGCCTGGCTGACCGCGTTGCTTGCACATAAGCCTGCGTAAGGGCTTTCGGCGTACTTACAAAAAAACTCCCGCTTGGCGGGAGTTTTTTTGTAAGTAAATTGGAGCAACGGGGGAGGAAGTTCAGGGAGCAGGCAAACTCGCATTTGTGTCGTTGTGCTGGTGTTCACCCAAGGATGCCCGGGTCCGGTCATGGGCCGGGGATAGACAAAAGCATTAACCATCATCAGGATAGTGCCATGATTTCACAGCTCCAACAGGAAACTGCCCAGGGCCTGCTCGATTTTGCGGACTGGTTTCTGAAAATTGTCGGTCTTAATGGAAACAACTATGCGCAAGAGCTGCTGTATGTTGCATTGGTGATGGTGCTCACCCTTTGCATCAGCCATGGATTGCGGAAACTTGTACTTTTCATTACGCAACGATTGCCTGTATTCAAGGAAAAAAGATGGGGCGAACACATCAGAAAACTGGGAACGCTTGAAGCCTGTTCCAAGTTTATAGCGCCTGTCGTCTTTCTCGGCCTGGTATCATTTGCATTCACTGAAGAAGATGAGACTTTATTTATCCTTCAAAAGTGTGCAACAATCTATCTTATTATAACGCTTGCGATCGCAGTATGTGCAATTTTTAAACTTCAATGGGTGATTTTTAATGAATTAAAAAACACAAAGAATCTCCCTTTGGAAGGAATTCTTAATATGTGTCGCGGCATTATTTGGATTATTGCCGTTATACTCATCGCATCCGTACTTATTAATGAATCCCCGATTTCGCTGCTCGCCGGCCTCGGCGCATTGTCCGCAGTCCTCCTTCTCATATTCAAGGACAGCATCCTCGGGCTTGTGGCAACTATTCAACTGTCAAGCAATGACATGATACGAAAGGGCGACTGGATTGTCGTTGACGGCACATCGGTAAACGGCAATGTGCTCGATGTGACGCTTTCATCGGTCAAAGTAAAGAATTGGGATAACACAACTGCAATACTCTCACCATATAAACTTATTTCCGGCTCATTTGTAAACTGGCGCGGAATGTTTGATACCGGGGCGCGGCGCATAGAATCATACATATATATCGATCCGTGCAGTGTGACGCAGACCACGCAGGAACTCTTCTCATCGATCTCGAAGAAATACCCTTTAATGGAGAAACAGATATCAGACGCCCTTGCCGAAGGAGGTCTTGACCTGACCAAAACTCCCCTTCAGAGCGGCATGGCCACAAATCTCGGCCTGTACCGCGCCTATATGTTCGCCTATCTTCGCGCACATCCCAGGATCGCACAGAATGAGTGGTTGCTGGTCAACCTTCAGCCTGAAGTGGAATTCGGTATCCCGGTGCGCGTATATTGCTATTCCAATGTGACATCGTGGGTCGAATATGTGCAAATCAGCGATGAGGTGTTGGAACATTTCTTTTCAGTTACAAAAGATTTTGAACTTGGATTGAGCAATTACAATATCTACACAAACAAGGTCATCATGTCCCAACCGGAATCTTCACCTGCCGGCAAAGGCATTCCGCCGTCTGCCGCAGTGTGATAATACTCATAGAATCGGACACTGTTCAATAAACTTTGTCCTGATTTCGTGAGGAATATCTGACAGGACGATTGCCAGATACGGCAAGACATTTTGGCAACCTAATTCCTCTCGCCCCCGCGCGAATTTTTCTGTCCAGGAAGCAGCCTGCTTGGCGTGCCACTCCCGTAGGGGCCACGAAGGTCGTCTGGAGGCTTTTCGATGGAGTTCTTTCCCTGCTCACGGGTAAACTCACCGTTCAATTACTTTTTGGCGGCAATGCAGCCTTCTCGGGCCTCTTGCAGTGAAAGCTGGTAGTATGCCCGGCATGAGGAGTTTTTTGCAGGCTTGAAAATGGTATTTGACGTGCCGACTCTTGGTGCCATGTAGGGTGGTGAGCGGTGTCGGAGAGAGGCATGGGGTATATGGGCAGAGGTTCAATCTATCATCGGAAAACCCCATAAAAGGAATGCCGTGCGTTTACGGGCCTTGGGTACATGGCGGCCCAGGCTGTTGTGCCATATGCCGTCAGCCTGTGGCGCATTTCCTTCGGGCTGGCGGCGCTGATGGCGGTTGTGAGCGTGAAGGGCATGTGTGCAACTCCTGAAAGGGGGAACTGCGCCGCTGGACCTTGCTTCCTTGTTTTCCTCTCTTTCTTGGCTGTCAACGGATTTTCAGTGAACACCAATAAACGGCAAAAACAGAAGAAGCCCGCTCTGCTCAAGGCTTTGCGGGCTTCTTCGTACTTTGCTGAAAACTTTATTGGCGGAGAGGGGGAGATTCGAACTCCCGGTGGTGTTACCCACACACGATTTCCAATCGTGCTCCTTAGACCAGCTCGGACACCTCTCCTGATGCTCCCTTGCATGGGAACGGCGTTACCTACACCAATTTGCGTGCGAGCGCAAGTCTTGTGTGCGCCTCAAAAAAACGAAGCCCGCGGCCATTTCCATCCGGGGCAAAAATCAGCCTGTCTCACCAGAGTTGTTCGGGCTTTTTTCCGTCCGGGGGCACGTCGCTCTTTTCACGCCATTTCAGGTGCTCCACATAGGGCGTACACGGGCACCGGTGCGCAAAGGGCGTGCCCTTGACGCCTTTGCGGATGAGCCACGCGAGTCCCGCCACGAGTGCAATGACAAGGATACCCCAGAACATGTTCCCTCCCTGCGCGGGCCGGACAGTCCCAAAACAGGTGTCCAGCCTGCCGCCTAGTCTTGATCGTCCTTGCGGCGCTCCGCGGGCGGGCGTTTTCCCTTGCGCGCCTCAGCCCCTTTCTGGAAGGCCCAGAGCCCGAAAAGGGCGAACAGGGCAATGCCGATGGCGTTGACATAGTCCACGGCGCTTTCCTTATGGCGTTAGGGTCGCGGCAGGCCGGCGCCCCATCGCGACTCCCTTTATGCAGCCCCGATCTGGTTGAAGCCGCTGTCCACATAGATGGTCGCACCTGTGACGCCGCGGGAAAGCTCGGATGCCAGATAGACGGCCGTTCCCCCCACATCCATGGTGCTCACGTTGCGGCGCAGGGGCGAATTGGCCTCCACATGGGTGAAGATGTCCTTGAGGCTGGACACGGCGGAGGCGGCCAGCGTCTTGATGGGGCCAGCGCTGATGGCGTTGACGCGCACGCCCTTGGGGCCGAGGTCATAGGCGAGGTAGCGCACCGAGGCTTCCAGCGCGGCCTTGGCCACGCCCATGACATTGTAGCCGGGGATGATGCGCGTGGATCCGAGATAGGTCATGGAGATGACCGAGGCATTTTCGGTAAAGAGCGGCTCAAAGGCCCGGCACAGCCCGGTGAGCGAATAGGCGGAAATATCGAGGGCCAGCCTGAAGCCCTCGCGCGAGGTGTCGATGAAGCGGCCCACGAGGTCCTCGCGGTTCGCGAAGGCAAGCGAATGGACGAGGATGTCGAGCCCGCCCCACTGCTCCTTGACGAGGGCCACCGCATTGGCGATCTGCGCGTCGTCGGTGACGTCGCACTGGAAGGTGAATTCCCCGCCCAGTTCCGCGCTCAGCGGTTCCACACGCTTCTTGATGGCGTCGCCCACATAGTTGAAGGCAAGGCGCGCCCCGTGGGCCTTGAGGCTGGAGGCGATGCCCCAGGCAATGCTTCTGTTGTTCGCGAGGCCCATGATCAGGGCTTTCTTTCCTTCAAGCAGCATGTTTCCTCCTTTGGCGCTTGGCCGGCGGCTCCGGGCACGCCCGCGTCACTTGGTCAGAATATCGTAGGCTTCCTGGTAGCGTTTCGCCGTGGCGTCAATGACGTCCTGGGGCAGGGGGGGCGGCGGCGGTTCCTTGTTCCACGGCTGGGCGTTGAGCCAGTTGCGCAGGAATTGCTTGTCAAAGCTCGGCTGCACCTTGCCGGGCGCATAGGTGGCCTCGGGCCAGAAGCGGGATGAATCCGGGGTGAGCACTTCGTCGATGAGGTGCAGGGTGCCGTTGATGAAGCCGAACTCGAACTTGGTGTCGGCCACGATGATGCCGCGCCCGGCGGCATGGGCGCGCCCGGCATTGTAGAGCTCGAGCGACAGCGCCGAGACGGCCTTCGCCGTTTCGTCACCCAGGAGCGCCGCCGCCTGGGCCAGCGTGATGTTTTCATCATGCTTGCCGAGCTCCGCCTTGGTGGACGGCGTGAAGATGGCCGGATCCAGCCGGTCGGCCTCGCGCAGGCCGGCGGGGAGCTTGTGCCCGCAAATCATGCCCGTGGCTTCGTAGCTCTTGAGGCCCGAGCCCGTGATATACCCGCGCACGATACATTCCACGGGCAGAGGCTGGGCCTTGCGCACCAGAACGGCGCGGCCCTCGAGCTCGTCCTTCCAGGGGGCGAGCGCCGCGGGGAAGCGGTCCACATCGCTCTCAAGGATATGGTTGGGGACGATGTCCTCGAATTTCCGCATCCAGAACAGGGTGATCTTGTTGAGGATCACGCCCTTGTAAGGGATGGGCTCGGCCATGATGACGTCAAAGGCAGACATGCGGTCCGTGGTGACGATGAGCAGCGTCTCGTCATCGACCTCATAAATGTCGCGGACCTTGCCGCGCGACAGGAGGGGATAGGCGCTGATGTCCGTCTTTGTGACAACTTTCATGGAAGCTCCTTGCGGGATGGGCCAATGCCGTGCGCCCCGCTATTTCTGGGCTGCGCCGCCACGCCTGCGCCGGGCCTCCACCGAGCGGGCGTGGGCTTCCAGCCCTTCCAGACGCGCGAGGGCGGTGATGGCTTCGGCGTTCTTTTCCAGAAATGCGGGCGAGGCCGCAATAATACTTGTTTTTTTGCAAAATGTCTGCACCGACAGGGCGGAGGAAAAGCGCGCCGTCCCCAGGGTGGGCAGCACATGGTTGGGGCCCGCGTAGTAGTCGCCCACGGGTTCCGGACTGTGCTCGCCGAGGAAGGCCGCGCCCGCGTGGCGGATATGCGGTAAAACGGCCCAGGGGTCGCGTGTGCAGACTTCGAGGTGCTCCGGCGCGACATGGTTGGCAATGGCAATGCCGGTGGCGAGGTCGGGCACCACGGCGATGCAGCCCCAGTCCTCAAGCGAGCGGGAGGCGATAGCCGCGCGGGGGAGCGCCGCGCACTGCTTTTCCAGTTCCTGCGGCAGGCGCTCGGCCAGCCGCGGGGAGTCGGTGACGCAGATGGCGCAGGCAAGGGCGTCATGCTCCGCCTGGGAGAGCATATCCGCCGCCACCCAGGCCGGATTGGCGCTGTCATCGGCGAGGATGAGCACCTCGCTCGGGCCGGCTATCATGTCGATGCCCACCATGCCCTGAAGAAGCCGTTTGGCCGTGGTCACATAGATATTGCCGGGCCCGGCGATGACATCCACCCGCGCCACGCTTTCCGTGCCGAGGGCCAGCGCCGCTATGCTCCAGGCCCCGCCCACGCGGTAGACTTCCTCGATGTCCAGGAGGTGCGCCGCCGCCAGAAGATGCGCATCCACGCTGCCGTCGGCGCGGGGCGGCGTGCATACGGCAAGGCGCGGCACCCCGGCCACCTGCGCCGGGATGGCGTTCATGAGCAGGCTCGAGATAAGTGGCGTGTTGCCGCCCTGGCCGCCGGGCACATAGAGGCCCACCGCATCCACGGGGAGCACTCGCTGGCCGAGGATGCTGCCGTCCGGCCGGGTCACGAACCAGGAGCGGTCGAGCTGCGCCTCATGGAAGGCGCGGATATTGGCCGCGGCCCCGCAGATATATTCACGGTTTTCCACGGGGACGGAGGCAGCGGCCCGCGCGATTTCCTGCGGGCTCACGCGCACGGGCAGGGTAAACTCCGGCGCGTCAAATTTTCGGGTATAGTCCACAAGGGCCGCGTCGCCCCGCTCGCGCACGGCAGCGATGATGTCGCGCACGGCCGCCTCCACGCCGGCGTCGGGCGTGGTGCGGCCCTTGAGCCATTGGGAGGCAGAGGCCCAGTCTTTTTCGTTCTGGATATGGAGCAGGCGGCAGGTCATGGACGGTCTCCTCGCAAGGTGCAAGTGGTGTACAGGAATGTTTGCCGAATGTCGAGCCGCGCCTTGCGGCGGGACCCATGCATCTTGACACGGGCCCTTCTCAAAAGTACCTCAATACATGTACCCGCTGGCCGGGGCTCTGCCCGTATGGCCGGCGCATCATCCCTGAGGAGGAATCATGAAGCGTCATATGATGCACCCATATACCGCCTACCGGCCCGACGCCCGGCGTCACGAAGAAGAGCAGGAACATCCGCGCCATGAAGACGGCGCGCCCCAGGGGCAGGATGTCCCCGATGGCAACCTTGCCGATGCGGCCGATGCCGTGCACGACGTGGTGGAGCCTTCCGTCGAGGCCGAAAGCGCCCCCACGCCCGAGGCAAAGGATGAGGAAAATGAGGCTGTGGCCCGCTGCAAGGCGGAGATGGAGGAACTGCGCCTGCGCACCGCGGCGGAAATGGAGAATTTCAAGAAGCGCCTGACCCGCGAGCATCAGGAGCAGATGCGCTTCGCCGCGGAAAAGGTCCTCGGCGACCTTCTCCCCAGCATCGACAACCTGGATCTTGCCCTGCAGTACGGAAGCCAGCACGAGGCATGCAAGGACATGCTTCAGGGCGTCGCCATGACGCGCAAGCTGCTCCTCGACGCGCTCGACAAGAATGGCCTCAAGGCACTCGGGGAAGTGGGCGACGAGTTCAATCCCGAGGTGCACGAGGCCGTGGGCTTTGAGCCCAACCCCGACCTCGCCCCCGGCTCGGTGACGCGCGTCATGCAGCGCGGCTACAAGCTCAATGACCGCCTGCTCCGCGCCGCCAAGGTGATGATCAACCAGTAGCGGGAGCCTGCAAGGCCCGGAACGGGCTGGACATTCGCTCCATGTTCCAGTAGGAACACCTTTTTACGGCTGCGCCCGGCGCGCATGGACGGTCATGGTGGCCGTTCATGCGCTGGCGGGCGCGCTGGCCTTTTGGCCGTGGCGTTCACTCTTTCTTTTGCAGGTCCCGCCGCCATGCCCGTTGCCATCCCGCGCTTTGAATCCGGCAGTGTTCCTTCCACCGTTCCCACCACGGTGCCCGAAGTGCGCCTTGCGCCCGACGCGAAGCTGGAGATCCGCCCGGCACGCGTGTCGGATGTGCACAGCATGTCCGCGCTTATCAATCAATACGCCTCGTCCAACGTGATGCTGGCCCGCGGGCCGCAATATCTCTACCAGCATATCCAGGACTACATGGTGGTGACGGCTCCGGCGGCGGAAAGCGGTGCGGAGACGGTGGTGGCCTGCGGGGCCCTGCATGTGCTCTGGGCGGACCTTGCGGAGATACGCTCCATCGCGGTGCATCCGTCCTGCCAGGACAGGGGCCTCGGGCGCAGGCTGGTGGCCGCCCTGGTTGAGCGCTGCCGCTATCTGGGCATCCCCCGCGTCTTTGTGTTCACCCTGGTGGCAACGTTTTTCCGCAACTGCGGCTTTACCGAATTTGAGCGCGAAAACCTGCCCCCCGTCGTCTGGGTGGAGTGCAGCAAGTGCCCCAAGTTCTACCGCTGTGACGAAATCGGCATGATCCGCTCCCTCACGGACTGAGCGCCCCCGCGGCCATACGCCGCCCTGTCCCCTTTCCCCTTGTGGCCGTCACCGGCCATCGGAGCACGCACATGAACAGGCTTGCCGGCAGGGATTTCCTCAAGGAAATCGACTTCACCCCCGAGGACCTCGTCTATCTTCTCGACCTTGCGGCGCGCCTCAAGGCCGCCAAGAAGGCCGGGCGCGAGCCGCGCTTCCTCGAGGGCCGCAATATCGCCCTGCTCTTCGAGAAGGACTCCACGCGCACCCGCTGCGCCTTTGAGGTCGGCGCGCATGACCAGGGCGCGCACGTCACCTATCTTGGCCCCACGGGCTCGCAGATGGGCAAGAAGGAATCCCTGCCCGATACCGCAAGGGTGCTCTCGGGCTTTTTCGACGGCATTGAGTACCGGGGCTTCGAGCAGGCCCGGGTGGAGGCGCTCGCCGAATATGCCTCGGTTCCCGTATGGAACGGCCTGACCAATGAGTGGCACCCTACGCAGCTTCTCGCCGACATGCTCACCATGCGCGAAACCTGCGTAAAGCCGCTCGACCAGCAGCGCCTCGCCTACCTCGGGGACGCCCGCTACAACATGGGCAATTCGCTCATGGTGGGCTCGGCCATGCTCGGCGTGGACTTTTGCTCCGTGGCGCCGCGGGCGCTCTGGACCTCGGATGAGGTGTTCGAGATGGCGCGGCACATCGGCGAGCGCACGGGCGCGCGCATCACCCGCACCGAAAGCGTGGAGGAGGGCGTGCGGGGTTGCGACTTCCTCTATACCGATGTCTGGGTCTCCATGGGCGAGCCCGACGCCGTGTGGAAGGAGCGCATCGAGCTGCTCACGCCCTACCGGGTGACAGAAAAGGTGATGCGGCTCACGGGCAATCCCGAGTGCCGCTTCCTCCATTGCCTGCCGGCCTTCCATGACCGCAAGACGGAGATCGGCGCGGATATTTACCGCCGTTTCGGCATCTCGTGCATGGAAGTGGACGACGCCGTGTTTGAATCCCCGCGCAGCGTGGTCTTTCAGGAGGCGGAAAACCGCCTGCACACCATCAAGGCCGTCATGGTGGCGACGCTCGCGCAAAAGCCCCTGGATTTCCCCGACTGAACCAAAAGCCGCCGGAGGCCCGATGCCGACCATTCGCAAGAATCTGTTGCAGTTGCTCTTTTCCGGCGCGTACCTTTTGCGCTGGAACGACAAGCTGCGCCCGGTGGAATTGCAGGAGATCGACAAGCAGGCGCACAAGATGCTCGTAGCCTGCGCCCTCTGGCATGAAAATTCGCAGGGGCTCGCGCCTGCGGAACGCACGGCCCTGGGCCTGAAGATTATCGAGGGCGGTCTTTTCGACTATTTCTACCGCTGCATCATTACCGACATCAAACCCCCGGTTTTCTATAAAATCAAGGAAAACCCGGAGCATTACCGCCAGCTTACGGAATATGTGCTCGGCCGCCTTGAGCCGGTGCTCGCCCCGCTCGGCCCCTTCTGGGAGCGGATGCGCGCCTGGCACCTCGATGGCGGCGCGGAGGACAGCCTTGGCCGGCGCATCCTCACGGCGGCCCACCTCTACGCCTCGCAGTGGGAGTTCCAGCTTATCCGGCCGCTCAACACCTTTGACGATGAAATGGACTCCATCGCGCAGTCCTTCACACAGCGCCTCGGCAAGCTCCGCGACCTCAAGGGCATGGATTCGCTGCTCATCCCCGGCACGGCGCTGGCGCGCTTCGCCAACCTGTGCGGGCAGCTGCGCTTCCAGATCCGCTGGACTCAGGCCCCGCGCATCCCCGCGACCTCGGTGCTCGGGCACATGTTCATCGTAGCTTCGCTGGGCTATTTTTTCAGCCTCGCGGTGGATGCCTGCGGGGCGCGCTCGGTGAACAACTTTTTCTGCGGCCTCTTTCATGACCTGCCGGAGCTGCTCACCCGCGACATCATTTCCCCGGTCAAGCAGTCCATCTCCAGCCTGCCGCAGCTCATCAAGGAATATGAGGAGCAGGAGCTCGAGCGCCGCATCCTCGGTCCCCTGCGGGAGGAAGGCTTCGCGCCGCTCGCAGAGCGCATCGGCTACTACCTGGGGCTCGAGGTGGGCTCGGAATTTCAGGAATGCCGCCGCGAAGGCGGGGCAGTGGTGCCCGTGGAGGGTTTTGACCTGCTCCACCGCCTCTACAATCGCGACGAGGACGAGCCCAAGGACGGCCAGATGCTCAAGGTCAGCGACTGGCTGGCGGCCTTTCTCGAGGCGCACAGCTCCATCCGCAACGGTGTGTCCTCGCCGCATCTTGTGGAGGCGCAGGCGCGCCTCAAGGGCAAGCTCAACGAAAGCACGCTGGAGCCCGTGCTGCATCTTGAAGCTCTGCTTGCGGATTTCGACTGATGCAGACCCTCGTCTTTCTTGTTCTTGCGCTCGTCGCGCTGGTGCCCGCGCCGTGCCCGGCGGCGGAAATGCAGATTACCAAGGGCCTCACGCACTATGCTCGGGACATGGAGTATTATTACCAGAAGCCGCGTCCCGAAGTGCTTCCGGGCCTTTTGCGGACGCTGGCAGGGCAGGGTGTGCTCGGCCACGGCGAGAAGCGACTGGTGACGGCCGCCTTCCTGGCGGAACTGGCGAGAGAGCGCAAGGCCTCCCTCGAGAAGCTGGGGGAGGGCACGCAGGCGTTTCCGGGCGAAGCCAGGGCGGATGTGCGGCGCACCCTCGCCTGGGCGGCACACCTTGCCGGGCTTGCCGACGAAGCGCAGTTGCTGGCGAGCCTGCTCACGGAGAAGGACGCCACCCTGCGCGGCCAGATCAGCCGCAGCCCTGCCCCGCTTTCCGCGTGGCAGGCCAATGAACCCGCGGTCCCGCGAATGTTCTGGGGAGCCTATATGGCCTCGGGCAATCCGCTGTGGCTGGACAGGCTTCTCAATGAGGCGGAGCGCTATGCCAGGCTCAATGCGGCCGGGCGCCAGGGGGAGCCGGGCTTTGCCGCCAGCGCGGCGGCCGCGGCCCTGCTCTATGACATGGCCCCGCGCCATGCCGCCGTGAAGGAGCGCGTGCGGGCGCGCCTTGCCGGCGCAAGCGGCCCGGAGGCCGACGCGCTGCGCCTTATGCTGCGCGAAAACGGGCGCTGAACTTCGGGAGCGCGGAAAACGGCCTCAGCGCTCAAAGCGCTTGGGGCAGACGAGGCAGGCGCTCTCCGGCGCATTTTTGACAAGGGCCTCCCGAAAAGCAATAAATTCCGGCTTGTTCCATATCTTCCACGGGTTTTCGGCGCGCACATCGCCAAACACCCGGCGACGGTCGTCGCCGCGGGGAGGCTGCCCCGTTCCAGCTTCCGGCCCGTTATCCGGCACATTGAGATACACGCAGGGCGAGATCTTCCCGTCCGCGTCCACATAGCAGCTCCGGGCCACATTTTCGCGGCAGCCGCCTGCGTCGGCCACGGCCTCGGAGCCCGGCAGGGCGAAGTGGATGATGCGGCCACGGGCATCGGCCTCGGCGGCAATGCTCTCCAGTATCTCGCGGGCAGCGGCGATTTTCTCCGTCTCGTGCGGCGCGAATGCCAGATGCTCCTGTCCGGGCAGGGCGAGATAGTCCAGCGTACTCACCACGGCCATTTCCACGTCCAGCTCGTCCATGAGCGCGGGGAGCCCGCGCGCGGCTTCCATCCGGTCGGCCAGCATGAGGTAAGCGAAATGGATCTCCAGCGGCTCGCCCCCGGAGGGGCGTCCCGCTTCCGTGACGGCCGCCCGGAGTGTGCGAACGCTTTCGCACACGCGCGTAAAGGGCACTCCGGCGCGCGCGTCGTTGCTGGCCTCGTCCGTGCCCACCAGGGAAAAGGCCAGCAAATCCATGCCGCTTGTCGCGAGTTTTCGCGCAAGCTCCGCATCCATCCTGAGGCCGCAGGAGGTGCTGGACACCGCGCAGCCCGCCTTGCGCGCAAGGGCCACATAGTCGAGGAAGCGCGGGTGCAGCAGTGGCTCGCCCCAGCCCTGAAGGTGCGCCCGCTGCGCACCGCGTAAAAACGGCCACAGCGCCGCAAAGACCTCGTCCGGCATGTGGCGGCTCTTCCAGGTGGCGGCCTCGGTGGTGTGCGGGCAATAGGTGCAGCGTCCGCCGCAACGCGAGGTCACTTCCACCTGAAGGCAGTCCAGCGGCCTTTGCGCGCCGAGGAGGGCATCGCGCAGCCGCTCGAAGAAGCCGGACGCCCGGAAGGCTGGGTTAGCCAGCGGGTCCGGCGCGGCGGCTGCGTCGGGCGCTTCCACTGGCTGCGGGTCGATTTTGGTTTCGCGCAAGGGCCCTCCCGAAAATCAGCGGCCAAGGATTTTGGACAGCCAGCCGCGTTTTTTGGGGGCCTCGGGCGTCCAGCTGGTTTCCACACAGGGAAGAAAGGGCGTGGCCCCCCACTTTTTCTTGAAAAAGCTTACCCTCGCGCCCATGCCCAGGCCCAGGTTGAGCAGGGCGTGCCCGCGGGCCGCGCCCTCGGCCGCCAGCTCCGACAAGAGGGCGTCGGCCGTGCCGGGGGGCGCATCCGGCGCGCGAAAGGCGAACATATAAAAGGCCGTGGTGAATGAGGAAAAATCGCCGATGGCGCAGGCGAGGAGCCGCCCGGAGGCGTCCCTGGCCGAAAATAGGCGTGCGTCCGAGGCTGCTTCAAGATAGTCGCCCAGTTTGCGGAAGATATAGACGCTTCCCGCATCCAGCGCGTCGCCCTTTCTTGCGATGAAGGCCTCGGCCAGCGCGGCATGGTCCGGCGTCCACGCGCCCGCGCTGCCCGCTTGGTCAATGACAATCTCCCGCCCGGCGCGGCGCACGAGATTGCGGACCTTCTGGCCCGCTCGTCCCGGCGGCGGCACAAGCGGCAGGGGCAGGGACCAGTAGGTATCTTCCGTGCTTTGCGCCGTGGCCGGGGCCGCGGCAGGGCGCCCGGCGGCGATGACCGTGATGTGCTCCAGCCCCGGCAGGGCAAGCGCCTCGGCAAGAGCGGCGTCAACGGCGCTCATGTCATCCGGTTTTCCCGCCGGATAGGCCACGAGCACGGCCTCACCGCCGCCGTGATGCAGCGCGCAGCCGCCGCAGAGGCGGCTTTCCAGCCCGGAAACGGCGCGCACATAGGGGAGGAGCTGGTCCGGGGTGATGGCCTGCGCCGTGAGCTCGGCCAGCCGCATAGTGTTTGCGCCTACCATGCCACATCCTCCCCGCCGCTGCGCCAGCGCCTAAGCCCCAGTTTGAGGCGCGGCAGGAGGCCGAAGGGGGCCTGCCGCACGCTGAAGCCGTCCTCGGCAAGCATGTGCGTAAGATTGACCATATGGGCCGAGCCCACAAAGACGGCGCAGCGGCCTTCCTCGAGATAGGGCCGCATCCGCTCCCTGAAGCGCTGGTCCCGGCGGCTGATGACATATTCCGTGCGCGTGGGAAATTCGGCGCTGGAGCCCATCATGCCCTCCAGGTCCCCGGCGAGGTAGGCGCGCATATTCCTGCGCGAGAGCGCCTTCCAGCCCGTGCAGGCCCGGAAGAAGCGCACCACCCGCTCGGGCGGCAGTGAGCCCAGGGAATCCAGCTGTTCCTCAAGGCTCTCCATGCCCACCACCTTCTTTCCCATGTCATGGGCCACGCGCCAGGCCTCCATATCCACGGAATCGCGCCAGCCCTGGCGCTCCAGGAAGGCTGTCCAGAGGCTGAAAAAGGCGCACCAGGGACGCGCGTTGGCGAGCAGCCGGCGGACATCCACCCTTGGCTTGTGCTCGAGGCCGAAACTGCGCGCAAGCGCTCCCTGCGGGCCGTAGACCACGCGCTCGAGCCGCCGGATGTCGGCCTCGTCCAGCAGTTCGAGGATGGGTTTCGCGCCGGGCAGGGGGGTGCGGCCCGCGCGGTCCACCTCGGCCATGAAGCCCTCGTCCAGCGGCCCCTCGAAGAGCACGGTATCCACCTTGCGGAACAGGCGGCGGAAGGAGGGCTCGAAGGAATGGCAGAAAAAGTGCGCGCTGCCCCCCACCCATGAGGTGCGGCCGTTTTTTTCCACCTCCCAGAGCATGGCGAAGGGGCGGCGGCTCGGCCTGTCCTCCACGATGCGCGGGCGCTCGGCCGGGGCGCGCAGGAAGGCGAGGGCCATATCCTGAATGAGGTTGGCATCATCCCGGGTTGAGGCGGCTTTGCTCCGGGCCTTGTGCCGCGGTGCTCCGGTCCATTCGGCCATGACGTAGGGGAGCCCGGGGCGCGCGCCCCACTTGCGCTTGAAGCGCAGGATGCCCTCATTGACGCCGAGACCAAGGTGGATGAAGCGCTTGCCCGCAGCCCGCGCGCGTTCCAGCATGGCGGCGAACAAGAGGTCCGTGGCGTGGGGTACGGCATGGACGCGGGAGTGCGCGCCGAGCACATAGCTCACGAAATTCTCGGGCGCATAGTCGAGCAGCAGGCAGGCGACGAGCCTGCCCTCCGCATCACGGGCATCGAGCAGGCGCAGGGAACCGCCGGCTTTCGCAAGCGCCTCGGGCGTGCGCGCATAGAGGGCGGCCACATGGGGGGCCATGGCCGGAGCTTCGCCGCGCTGGATGCGGCCGAGAAATTCCCCCCAGAGGCGGCGGTGCTCCGGTGTGAACAACGTGCCTTCCGTCACCGTCAGCACTTTGGCTGCTTTTTTGAGCGGCCCCCGGAGCCGCGAGGGCGGCTCGGCATGGGCCGAAAGCACATAATAGCGGTCACGGTCCACCACATGCGGGGCGAGGCGGCCGGGAAGTTCGGGGCCGATGGCCCAGCAGGCCGTGGCGGCCGTGCGGTCAAGGGCTTCTTCAAGTGATGCATTAAAGGTTGTCTGGTCATAGCTCCCTTCCAGCGGATAGGCCACGGCCATGAGCCAGTCCTCGGCGGCGAGGAAAAAATACGGCCCGATGCAGAAGGGCTCGCCTTGTGAAAGCGCGGTCATGAGCGGCAGGGAATGCTCGGGCACACGGGCAAGCGCGCCCATGCGGGCGAGCATGTCCGCGGGCACGGCGCCCCGCGCGGCAGGAGAAGCCCCGTTGAGGGCGGCAGCCTGTTCCGGCATGGCTCAGGCGGCGTCCATGCCGCGCTCGAGGTCCGCGCGGATGTCGTCCCAGGCTTCCAGCCCCACGGAGAGGCGCACCGTCCCCGGCGTGATGCCCGCGGCCGTGAGCTGCTCGTCCGTAAGCTGGCGATGGGTGGAAGTGGCCGGGTGCAGCACGGAGGTGCGGATGTCCGCCACATGGGTCTCTAGAGAAATGAGCTTGAGCGCGTCGATGAAGCGGGCCCCGGCCTCGCGCCCGCCCTTGAAGGAGAAGGACACCACGCCGCTGCACCCGTGGGGGAGATACTTGCCCGCGAGCCTGGCGTAGGGGTCCCAGGTGAGGCGCGGATAGCGCACCCACTCCACCTTGTCATGCCCGGCGAGCCAGCGCGCCGCGGCCTCGGCGTTTTCCGAGTGCTTCTGCATCCTGAGGGGCAGGGTCTCCAGCCCCAGGTTGGTGTAAAAGGCCCCCTGGGCGCTCTGGCAGCAGCCGAGGTCGCGCATGAGCTGCACCCGCGCCTTGGCGATATAGGCCCCGCGCCCGAAGGCGTCCGCATAGACAAGGCCGTGGTAGGAGGCATCCGGCTCCGTAAATTCGGGGAAATTGCCGTTTTTCCAGTCAAAATTGCCGCTGTCCACGATGACGCCGCCGAGCTGCACGGCATGGCCGTCCATGTACTTGGTGGTGGAGTGGATGACCACGTCCGCCCCGAACTCGAAAGGACGGCAGAGGATGGGCGTCGCAAAGGTGTTGTCCACGAGGAGCGGCAGGCCCCGCTCATGCGCGAGCCTTGCAAAGCGCTCGATGTCCAGCACGCTCAGGGCCGGGTTGGCGATGGTCTCGCCATAGACAAAGCGGGTATTGGGCCTGAAGGCGGCGGCCAGTTCCTCGTCCGTGGCGTCCTGGTCCACGAAAGTGGTTTCGATGCCGAAACGCCGGAAGATGGTGTTAAAGAGGTTGAAGGTGCCCCCGTAGACATTGGTCGCGCTGATGATGTGGTCGCCCGCGCGCGCCAGGTTGAGCGCGGCGAGCATGACCGCCGCCTGCCCGGAGGAGGTGCAGAGCGCGCCCACGCCGCCCTCGAGCGCGGCTATTTTCTGCTCCACCGCGTCCACGGTGGGATTGCCGATGCGGGAATAAAAAAAGCCCGATTGCTCAAGATCGAAAAGCCGGGCCACTTCGGCCGTGGAATCGTAAACATAGGTGGTGCTCTGGACGATGGGCACCACGCGCGGCTCGCCGTTTTTGGGGCTGTAGCCTGCGTGGAGGCACTTGGTGGCTTCTTTCATGGCTGTTCTCCTGGACTCGCGGGAAGAGGCGGGCGCCGGGGCAGTGAAGTGGCCCGCGGAATGTGTCTAACGCTTGTGAAAAATAACGCGAACACCTCAGCCCTGACAAGCGGTAATCATACCCGGAAAAGCCGCCACCGCAAGGCTGGACTGGCAGGGCATAACGCGGTATATAGCAACGCTTCCGAAACAGCACCCCACGGGCGGCAACGCGCAGGAAACCTTCATGAGCATCATCCACCACACGGGCGGCGACCGCCCCCTTTCGCTCCAGCACACGGACCAGCCCCGCCTGTTCCGCGAGCTCTTCCCCTATACCAGTATCTGTCGCACCACTTTTGACGAGGTGCTGCTTTCGCCGCGCCCCGCGGCTCAGATGCGCATCACGGACACCACCTTCCGCGACGGCCAGCAGGCCCGGCCCCCCTATACGGTGCGCCAGGTTGCGCGGATGTTCGACTTTCTCCACCGCCTCGGCGGCAAGACCGGGCTCATCGCGGCCTCGGAATTTTTCCTCTATTCCCCGCGCGACCGCAAATGCGTGGAGGTGTGCCGCGCGCGCGGCTACCGCTTCCCGCGGGTGACGGCGTGGATACGCGCCAACCGCGAGGACCTCAAGCTCGCGCGCGACATGGAGTTTGACGAGACCGGGATGCTGACGAGCGTCTCCGACTACCACATTTTCCTCAAGCTCGGGAAAACGCGCCAGCAGGCCATGGACATGTATACGGACCTCGCTGCTCAGGCGCTCGACTGGGGCATCATCCCGCGCTGCCACTTCGAGGACGTCACCCGCGCCGATATTTACGGCTTCTGCCTGCCGCTCGCGCAGCGGCTCATGGAGCTTTCGCGCCAGAGCGGGATGCCCGTCAAGATCCGCCTCTGCGACACCATGGGCTATGGCGTGCCGTGGCCGGGGGCGGCGCTGCCGCGCTCGGTGCAGCGCATCGTGCGCGCCTTCACCGACGAGGCGGGCGTGCCCGGCGAGTGGCTGGAGTGGCACGGCCACAACGACTTCCACATGGCGCTCGCCAACGGCGTCACCGCCTGGCTCTACGGCTGCGGGGCCGTCAACAGCACGCTTTTCGGCTTCGGCGAGCGCACGGGCAATACGCCGCTGGAGGCCCTGCTCGTCGAATATATCTCCCTCACTGGCGACGACGCGGCGGCCGACACCACGGTGCTCAGCGAAGTGGCGGAATTTTTCGAGCGCGAGCTCGATTACCGCATCCCGCCCAACTATCCCTTTGTGGGGCGCGACTTCAACGCCACGAGCGCGGGGGTGCACGCCGACGGCCTTGCCAAGAACGAAGAGATCTACAATATTTTCGATACGAAGCGGCTGCTCGGGCGTCCCGTGCCCATCATCGTCACCGACAAGACGGGCAGGGCGGGCGTTGCCTATTGGATCAATACAAGCCTCAACCTCCCCAAGGAGCAGCAGGTCTCCAAGAAGCACCCGGCGGTGGGCAAGATCTATGACGCCATCATGGCGCTCTACGCCGACAGCGGCCGCACCACGAGCCTTTCGCACGAGGAGATGGAATCGCTCGTGCAGCAGCACATGCCCGAGCTCTTCGCCACGGAGTTCGACCGCATGAAAAAGCTCGCCGGGGAGCTTGCGGCCAATCTTATTCTGCGGCTTGCGGCAAGCCCCGCCCTCTGCCGCCTGGACGCCGAGGCCTGCGCCGCGCTGGACGCCTTTGTGGCCGAGTATCCTTTCATCCAGTTCTGTTGCCTCACCGACGCCGAGGGCCGCATGTGCTGCTCCGCCATTGCGGATTCGGAATATGCCGCCAGCTATGCGTCCCTGCACCCCGGCTATGACTTCTCCGGGCGCGAGTGGTTCAGGATGCCCATGCAGACGGGCGACCTGCATATCATGGATGTCTACCAGTCGCACTTCACGGCGAAACTCGTCATTACCGTTTCCTGCGCTGTGACGGATGAGAATGACCGCATCGTGGGCGTGGTGAGCGGCGACATCCAGCTTGAGCAGCTCCTCAAGCGAGCCCGCGCGCTCAGGCGCGAGGCGGACGAGGGCGAGGACGGCGACGACGCCGCGGACGATTAAGCGCAAAGGGCCTTTGGGCGGCGGAGAAAAACTTCATGCGCAAGACCATCTATTGGATCGAGGGCGACGGCATCGGGCCGGAAATCTGGCGCGCGGCGCGCCCGGTCATCGACGCGGCGCTGGCTGCGGAATCGGATTTGCGGCTCGACTGGCGGGAACTGCTCGCCGGGGAGAAGGCCCGCGAAGCGGAAGGGACGCCACTTCCCGAGGCCACGCTCCGGGCCCTGCGCGGGGCCGAGATTGCCATGAAGGGCCCGCTCGGCACACCTGTGGGCACGGGTATCCGCAGCCTCAATGTGGCGCTGCGGCAGGGGCTCGACCTCTATGCCTGCATCAGGCCCGTGCGCCATATTCCGGGGCTGGAGACGCCGGTCAAGCACCCGGAGCGGGTGGACATGGTCATCTTTCGGGAAAATACCGAGGATGTCTACGCGGGCGTGGAATTTGCCGCGGGCACGCCCGAGGCGCGCAAGCTGGCGGAATTTCTGCGCGACGAGCTTGGCGTGACGAAGTTGGCCGAAGTGGCGGCCATCGGCATCAAGCCCATGACCGAGAGGGGCTCCAAGCGCCTCGTGCGCCGCGCCCTGCGGTATGCGCTGGAGAATGGGCGCCCGAGCCTCACCCTTGTCCACAAGGGCAATATCATGAAGTTCACGGAAGGGGCCTTCCGCCAGTGGGGCTATGACGTGGCGGCAGAAGAATTTGGCGACCTGACCTGCACGGAAAAAGAGCCTGTTCCCGGCCGTCTGGTGGTCAAGGACCGCATCGCCGACGCCATGTTTCAGGAGGCCCTGCTCAGGCCTGAGGCCTACAGCGTGCTCGCCACTCCCAACCTGAACGGCGACTATATTTCGGACGCGCTGGCCGCGCAGGTGGGCGGCCTCGGCCTTGCGCCGGGCGTCAACATGTCCGATTCGCTGGCCTTTTTCGAGGCCACGCACGGCACCGCCCCGGCCATCGCCGGCAAGGACAGGGCCAATCCCGGCAGCATCATCCTGTGCGGGGCTCTGCTCATGGAGCATCTGGGTGTGCCCGCCGCGGCCGAGCGCATCCGCTCCGCCGTGGCAAAGGCCATCGCAGGCAAGGCCGTCACCGAGGACCTGGCAGCCCAGGTGCCGGGCAGCCGGGTCGTGGGTTGCAGGGAATTCGGCGAGATCATCGGCGAAAATCTTTAAAGAATTCCATGAAGGATTTTTTGTAGGACTATGCTGCCGCTGGAAAATCTGCTCCTCTTTGTCCCGGCCATGGCGCTGCTTGTGATGCTGCCGGGACCCGACTTCGCGCTGGTGAGCCGCGTAGCCCTTTTGGAGGGTTCCCGCGCTGGCAAGGCGGCTGCCTGCGGCGTGGCGATGGGCGTGACAGTGCACACGGCCTGCGCCATTGCCGGCATTTCGGCCATAATCGCGGCCTCGGCCCCGCTTTTTCAGTTGCTCAAGTATGCGGGTGCGGCCTATCTGTTCTGGCTCGGCATCCAGTCCTTCCGGCAAAAGGTGCAGCCTGTGGAGGCGGATGGCGGGCCCGGAGCAGACGTGACGACCGGGCATGAGGTCCCCTTGCGGCGCGCGTTCCGGCAGGGCTTTTTGACCAATGCCCTCAACCCCAAGGCCATCCTCATTTTCCTTATCCTCTTGCCGCAATTCATGGCTGCTGATGTGGCAGCTGCGCCGCAGCTTCTGGAAATGGGCGTTATTATCGCCATCGAGTGTCTTGTCTGGTTCCTCTTTCTTGCGCAAATCCTCGGCCGCGTGCGTCGAGTGTTTGCCAATCCGCGCTTCCAGCGCTGGCTCCATCGGGTGACCGGCGCGGTTTTTCTTGGCTTTGGCCTCAGGCTTGCCCTGGCGAGAAACGACTGAGCCCGAATCTTTATCCCAGGAAAAGGAGTGTCCACCATGATCACCCTTTCTGCAGAAAAAACCGTCATCAACGAGGGGAAGCTCCAAAGCGCCGCCGCGGCGCAGTCCCAGGGCATCGACCTTGCCGCAGCCGCCCGTAACACGCTCGCCGCGCGCATCCTCGCCGCCCACGAGGCCAAGGACGCCCCGAAAGACGGCCAGCTGCATGTGCGCTTTGACGCGCTCGCCTCGCACGACATCACCTATGTGGGCATCATCCAGACCGCCCGCGCCTCGGGCCTCAAGGAATTTCCGCTGCCCTACGTTCTCACCAACTGCCACAACAGCCTGTGCGCGGTGGGGGGCACCATCAACGAGGATGACCACCTCTTCGGGCTCGCCGCGGCCAAGAAGTACGGCGGCATCTTCGTGCCCCCGCACCTCGCCATCATCCACCAGTACATGCGCGAGATGATGACCCGATGCGGCGGCATGATTCTGGGCTCGGACAGCCATACCCGCTATGGCGCACTGGGCGTCATGGGCGTGGGCGAGGGCGGCCCGGAGCTCGTCAAGCAGCTTCTCGGCAAGACGTGGGACGTGGCCGCGCCCGAAGTGGTGGCCGTGTGGCTGGAGGGCGAGCCCGCCCCCGGCGTGGGCCCGCAGGATGTGGCACTCGCGCTCATCGGCGCGGTGTTCAAGGACGGCTTTGTCAAGAACAAGGTGCTGGAGTTCATGGGTCCGGGCGTGGGCGCGCTTTCTGTGGATTTCCGCTGCGGCGTGGACGTGATGACCACGGAAACCGCCTGTCTTTCGTCCATCTGGCGCACGGACGACAAGGTGCGCGAGTGGCTCACCCTGCACGGCAGGGCAGAGGATTACGCCGAACTCGACCTGAAGGGCCCCGCCTGTTACGATGGTCTTGTGCGCATTGACCTTTCGGCGGTCGTGCCCATGATCGCGTTGCCCTTCCACCCGAGCAACGTGCATACCATCGCCGAAGTGACCGCTCACGCCGAGGAACTGCTGGGCGAAGTGGAAGAGGAGGCCGTGCGCCTCTTCGGAGATGCGGGCAAGGGCCTCAAGCTGCGCGACAAGATCGTCGACGGCGCCATCGTGGCCGATCAGGGCATCATTGCCGGTTGCGCGGGCGGCACTTTTGAAAATATCAGCATGGCTTCGGCCATTCTCGGCACCTGGAACACCTCCAACCCGCATTTCACGTTTTCCGTGTATCCGGCGAGCGTGCCGCAGTCAGTGGCGCTGGTGAACAACGGCGCGACCGAAAGGCTGATGACGCTCGGGGCCAACGTCAAGACGGCCTTTTGCGGGCCCTGCTTCGGCGCGGGCGACACACCGGCCCACGGCGGCCTCTCGCTGCGCCACACCACGCGCAATTTCCCCAACCGCGAGGGTTCCAAGCCGGGCGAAGGGCAAATCGCGGCCGTGGCCCTGATGGATGCGCGCTCCATTGCCGCCACGGCGGCCAATGGCGGGCGCCTCACCCCGGCCACGTCGCTGGACTGGAAGTCGCCCGACCTGCACGTCGACCTCAAGTATCACTTTAACCCTGAAATTTACCAGCGCCGCGTCTACAACGGCTTCGGTCACGCCGACCCGCAGATGGAGCTGGTGTTCGGCCCCAATATCGCCGACTGGCCGGAGCTTTCGCCGCTGCCCGAGAATCTGGTTCTCGAAGTGGCGAGCGTCATCACTGATCCCGTGACCACAACGGACGAACTTATCCCCTCCGGCGAGACGTCCTCCTTGCGCTCCAACCCGCAAAAGCTCGCGGAGTTCACGCTTTCCCGCAAGGACCCTGGCTATGTGGGGTGCGCCAAGGCCGCGCAGGCGCTGGAAAAGAAGCGGCTCGCCAATCCCGAGGACCCCGAGGTGCTCGCCAAGGTGCGCGGCCTGATGGACATCTGTAAGGATCAGCCTGCGGTCAGCACCATGCTGGATGTGCCGCATCCTCTGCATCAGGTGGGCCTCGGCTCGCTGATCTTCGCGCTGAAGCCCGGCGACGGCTCCGCGCGGGAGCAGGCGGCCTCGTGCCAGAAGGTGCTCGGCGGCTGGGCAAATCTCGCCGTGGAATATGCCACCAAGCGCTACCGCTCCAACCTCATCAACTGGGGCATCCTGCCCTTCCTGGTGGAAAAGGAGCTTTCGCGCGACCTCAAGCCCGGCGACTGGCTCATCGTCCCCGGCGTCCGCCGCGCCATTGAGGCGGGAAGGCCCACCATTCTCGCCGCACTGGTGCACACCGAGGTGGAGTCGGGCAAGAAGCCCTGGGCCGAGCAGGTGGCCCTGTCCCTGCGTGGCCTCAGCGAGAATGAACGCCAGATCCTCCTGGACGGCAGCCTCATCAACCACTACGCGCGCTCAAAGGGCATCTAGGGCCCGTGCAAGGGGCGCCCCCGGTCGGTGACAGCGCCGGCCGGGGCCGCAGCCACCGGGAGCCGGAGCGTGACCATGCTCGGTTGGGTCATCGGCGGGGCCATCATGCTCGGCGCGCTGGTTTTCTGCTTCCGCATCATGCGGCGCGGCATAAGCACGCTGGATGATGACCGGCGCAAGTTCCTCACGAAAATCCAGGATGGCGAGCACAAGCTCAAGGAAGAGCAGAAGCAGGTGCCCGCGCTGGAGCACCTCGCCCTCATGCGGGCGGCGGTGGAGGATTTGCTGCGCCTGGAGGACGCGCCTTCAAGCTACAGGGTAGAGAGTGCGGTGCGCACCATCCTGCTGCATACGCCCAAGGGGACATGGCGGCTGGAGCTCGCCATGCGCGAGGCCAGCCTCAAGACGCGCAAGCGCGTCCTGCATGGACGCCCCCGCTGGTTTCTGAGCGGCATGGGCGAGCAGGAGGAGCACGCCGATGTGGCGTCGCTCATGGCGAGCCTCCACGCCCATTTGCGCGCGGAAGAGGCGCTCCCGCACGAGCCGCCGCACCTCGCGCGCCGGGTGGAGGCAATGCAGGCCACCCCTGCGGCGCGAGCGGCAGGCCCACGGCCGCAGAGGCACGCCTGAACGTGGAAGGCGGCTTCAGGGCGCCGCGCGACGGCCGGATCCGACGCCTCAGGCTTCAAAAAAGGCGCGGTATGCCTCCACCGTGGCAAAGAGGTCGGCCGCGCTCGCAAGCTCAAAGGGGCTGTGCATGGAGAGCAGCGCAGGCCCGAGGTCGATGACGCGCATCCCGTAGGCTGCGAGGAAGAGCGCCACCGTGCCGCCGCCGCCCAGGTCCACCTTGCCGAGCTCCGCCGCCTGCCAGGGAATCTTGCGGGCGTTGAGGATGCCCCTGAGCTCGGCGAAAAACTCGGCGTCCGCCTCGCTCGCCCCATATTTGCCGCGCGAGCCCGTGAACTTGGAGAAGCAGGGGCCGTGGCCGATGAGGGCCGCGTTCTGCTTTTCATGCACCTCTTGAAAATCCGGGTCGAGGGCGGCCTGCACGTCGGCCGAAAGGGCGCGGCTGTTGAGCAGCACATGCGAGGCAGAAGTGCCGGGTGCCCAGGCCGCGGCGAGGTCCTCCACACAATACTGGAAAAAGCGGGAGGCCGCGCCGGTGGCCCCGTCGGAGCCGATTTCCTCCTTGTCCCAAAAAATCACCACCAGCGGGCGCGTCGCGTCCGCATCCGCCTCCAGCAGGGCCTCGAGAGCCGCAAAAACGCAGATTCTGTCGTCCTGCCCGTAGCCGCCAAGGAGGGCCTTGTCGAGGCCCACAAAGCGCGCAGCCCCCGCAGGCACGGCCTCGAGCTCGGCGGTGATGAGGTCCTCTTCGGTGATGCCGTATTTTTTGTGCAGCAGCCTGAGCAGCGCATCCTTGAGGCCGTCCTCTTTTTCCTCCTTCCTGCGGCCGCGCGGGCGCCTCTCGTCCGGCGCATGGCCGAGGATGATGTTGAGCTTTTCCGCCTCAAAGGCCTCGCTGAGCTTCTGGCCGCCCTGTTTTTGCGCCAGGTGGGGCAAGAGGTCGGCAATGCAGAAAACGGGCTCGCCCGGCTTTTCGCCGATGCTCACGTCCACCCGATCGCCGTCTTCACGGATGATGACGCCGTGCAGGGCCAGCGGCCTCGCAAGCCACTGATATTTGCGGATGCCGCCGTAATAGTGGGTCTTGGCCTGGACCACGCCCGGCTGCTCAACGAGAGGATGCTGTTTGAAATCGAGCCGCGGGCTATCCGCATGGGCGGCAATGAGCGCAAGCCCCTCGGCAAGGGGCTTCGAGCCGCGGCGCGCCGCAAAGAGGGCCTTGCCCCTGAGCGGGCGCTGCACGCGCTCCCCACCGAAATCCTCGCCAAAACCGCCTGCGGCGAGACGCTCCTGCGCGTAGGCGATGGTCTCGCGTTCGGTCTTGCAGCGGCTGATAAAGTCGAGGTAGCGCCCGGCAAGCGCCTGCACCTGCTTGCGGGCATCGGCATAGCGCTCCCACGCGGAAGGGGATTGGTAGGCGAGTTCATTTTTCATGGGAGTTACTCCATTGGGGATGGTGAAGGTGCGAGATGTTGGGGATAGCGGCCAAAAAATTCGGCAAGCAGGTAGAGGGAACCCGTCATGAGCGCCACGGCATCCGGTGAAGTGCAGAGGGGCGCCGCTGCCGCCAGCGCGCGCCCGAGGGCGTCCTTGCCGCTGAAGGGCGTGGCCGGGGCAGGCGACAATGCCGCAAAAAATGCCGCGACCTCCGCGGCGTCCGCCGCACGGGGATTCTCCAGCTCCGGGACAAGCACCGGCGTTTGCGGAAAATGCCGCCTGAGCATGGCGGCGGAACTGCGCCAGTCCTTGTCGCCCAGGCAGGAAAAAATGACGGCGGAAGGTTGCGGCAAGGCCGGGGCCCCCGCTGCATCGCCAAGCCCAAATGCGCGGAGGAGTGCCTGCATTCCGTGGGGATTGTGGGCCCCGTCCAGAAGCAGGGCCGGGTGGTCGGCCGTTTTCGGGAGGCGCTGGAGGCGCCCTGGAAGGAAGGCCCGGGCGAGGCCCTGCTCCTCGGCGGCGGCATCCCCGGGGCTTCTGCCGAGCAGCGGGGCGAGCAGATGCCATGCGACGAGAGCCAAAGCTGCATTGACAAGCTGGTGCGAGCCTGCAAGCCCGAGCCGGGGCAGCCACTGGGGCGCAAGCGGTGCGGCCACGGTGATTTCGGCCCCGTGCCGGGCGGCCGCTGCCGCCAGCTCGGCAGCGGCAAGGGGGTATTGCGGGGCCGAGCACACCGGAGCCCGGCTGCGGATAGCGGCCGCCTTGTCCCTGGTGATATGCGCAAGCGTGGGTCCGATGACCGCTGCATGGTCCACGGCGATGGGCGTAAAGCAGAGCAGGTCCGCCACCACCGCCGTGATGGCGTCGTTGCGGCCGCCAAGGCCGGCCTCAAGGATGGCGACCTCCACGCCCGCCTCGCGGAAGGCCAGCAGGGCGAGAGCGGTGAGAAATTCAAAATAGGTGAGGGGCTCAGCCCCGGCCGCCGCCATGACGGCATTGGCGAGTTCCGGCCACATGTCTCCGGGCAGGGGCTCGCTATCCACTCGGATACGCTCCTCCGGGGAGACGAAGTGGGGCGACGTATAAAGGCCCGTGCGCACGCCGTGCGCCATGCAAAGGCTGTCCAGAAAGGCGCATGTGGAGCCCTTGCCGTTGGTTCCGAGCACCTGGACAACAGTGAAGGGAGGGCGCTCGAGCCCGAGCGCCGTGAGCACGCGCCGGATGCGCCCAAGGCCCAGCTCCATATGGAACATGCCCAGTGCGTCCAGGTGCTCACGCACCTCCCGGAAGCTACGAAAGGGCATCAGCGCCTCCGGCGGCGTCCGCTTCCAGTTCCTCCAGATGGGCGCGGGCAAAGTCGAGCGTCGGGTCCAGCTCCAGCGCGGCCGCAAGCTCCTGCCTGGCCGCCTCTACATTGCCGAGCAACTTGTGGCACACACCCAGGTTTGCGCGGTCCATGGCCGAGCCCTTGTCCAGACGGAGCACGGCCGCAAAGGCTTCGGCCGCTTCGGCATAGCGCTGCGTCTTATAGAGGGAGACGCCGAGAAGGTTGCCGTATTCCTTCATCTCCGGGCAAAGGCCGACCGCCTGCTCAAGCAGGGGCACGGCGGAGGCCCAGCGGCCCAGCAGGGTCTCCGCATGGCCGGCATAGAAGGCGGCGAGGCCCGCGGCCTCCGCATCGGGTTGCAAGGGGAGCGCCGCGAGAAAATGGTCGCGCGCCTCTTCGGCCTCCTCCCGGCGCAGGGCAAGGATGCCCTGAAAAAAGGGCAGGTAGTGCGCGCCGGGGCACAGCTGCGCAAGCGCCGCGAGCCCGCGCTCCGCCGTTTCCGCAGCGCAGGTCTCGGCGAGCTTGCGGCCCACGAAAAGGCCCAGGCTCTGGTTCCTGTCCCGCTCGCGGAACTGGAGGCCGGGTACGATGGTATAATGCGCGGGGATGCCGAGCTCCGGGTGTGTGGTCTCCACCGCATAGACGTTGAGCGGGGCGAGCCCTTCCATGGCCGCCACCAGCTCGTCGCGGATGTCGTCCTGCTCCACCGAGGGAAGGCTTTGCAGCGAAACTTCCGGGCCCTCCAGCAGCCAATCGGCTTGGCCGAGCTGCGTAAACTTGGGAAGGCCCGAGGCCTCATAGCAGGAATTGGTGCAGAAATCGCCGCCCAGCTGGGCCACCTCCGTGACGGCGCGAATGGCCGCCTTGGCGGGTGAGGAGGCCGTGCCCGCCGTAAAGACGATTTCCGAGCGCCCCGGAAAGGTCGCGGGGTCCCACGCGAGGGCGCCCACGGTGGGGAGGGGCATGCCGAGGGAGAGGTCCTTGAGCACGAGCCGGATACCTTCGCGGGCGAAGGCGTCAAGAAGGCCGCGCAAGGTCGCGTCCGTGCAGCTTTCCGGCGTGATGGTGGCGAGCACGGGCCGTTCACGGTCGGCAATACAGCAGACATGCCGCTCCACCAGTTCGGAGAGCCCCTGCAGCAGGGATTCTTCCGCGCTGTTTCCGGCGGAGGAACCATTGAATTCGCCGAGCATCCGAAACCAGTCCAGCGGCAGCCAGACCGTGCGGCCGCTCAAAAGGTGCGTGGCGGGAGCAAACTCCCAGCGCGTAAGGTCCATGATGCGCCGCGCGCGCTCAAGGGGCATGGTGTCACCGACCGAGCGCAGCACTTCCTCCAGCGGCAAAAGGTCCTCGCCGAAGCGCGCCTCGGCCTCGCTCCAGGTGCCGCTGAACGTCTCGCGCGGCCGCTCCCAGAAGCTGAAAAAGGCATAGCGCTCCATCACTTCCATGAGCGCCGAGGCCAAGGCCTGCTCCTCCGAGGCGCCCTTGCCCATCTGCTTGCGCGTGGGCATTACCGCGCGGGCGTCCTCCCCGCAAATACCGAGGTATACCGGGATGCCGAGCCGCCCCACATCCACGCGGCGCGCGCCCGCAACCACATCGAGGCCGGCCCGCGCGAGGCTCGCGCGAACGCGCTCCACGGTGACGGCGGGGCTCACGGCCTTGTCAAGGTCGCGCGTGTAGCCCTTGGGGCAGGGCCTGAGAATGATGTGCGGGCTGCTCATGGCCGCTCCAGAATGCAGATGGTGTAGATGCGACGCTGCTCCGCGCCGTCCTCATCCCGGCTTTTGACGCCGATCTTGCCCTCCTGCACGGAGAAGGATTTTGCCGCCAGCTTGGCAAAACGGGGCTTGGCGCGGGCGAGGTCCGTGCAGAACAGGGCCTTGCCGCCGGGGGCGAGATGACGCTCAAGAAATTTCAGAAGGGGCCTGTGGAGCTCATCCAGATAGAGCAGCTCAGACGCGGCGATAATGTCGAAACCTTCGGGAAAGCGCGCATCCTGCCCCGGCGTCGTCACATCGAGATGGCGCACCTCGATACGGTCCTCCAGATGGTTTTTGAGCACATTGGCCCGTGCAAAGGCGAGGGCGTCCGCCACGTTGTCACTGGCGACGATATGCGCAAAACCGTAGCGCGCCGCCACCATGCTGCAAATGGCGCAGCCCGCGCCGATTTCGAGCAGGCGCTTGCCCGCAGGCTCCTGCGTGCGGAGGAAGCGCCCGAGCACGAAGGAGCCGGGCCACACCTTGGCCCAGAGGGGGAGGTCCTTCATGGGGTCGTGGATGGCCCCGCGGCGAAGCAGGGCGTCCAGATGCCGGGGCATGTCGCGCACGGTGAGCACGTCGAGGCAACCGTCGTCCACCTCAAGGGGCTCAAAGTCTGCGTCAAAGGTCTTGCGGATGTCTGCGAGCAGGCGGTCCAGCTCCGCAGGGGCGGCCGCGTCGGCTGCGGCATCGGGAGAACAGGGCATGGTCGATCCTTGGCGTTGCGAAAGCCGCGGGAGCGGCATCCGGCAAGGAGCCTACAGCGGTCAGGGGCGTAAATCAATGCCTTGCCAATTCCGCCCCGAAGACGCATCCTGTGCCCACAAAAAAGGGAGGGGAGCATGGCAGGCGCAGAGCAAGCGGCATTGTTCCGGCTGGAAATCATTGCGGAAGAGGAGGATTTTGACCGCGTGAGCGGGCTGCTCGCCCTGGGCGCGCCTTTCGGCTGGGAGGAGGAAAGTCTTGAGGGCGGGGGGACCCGCTTTGTCATCCACTGCGAATCCGAGGACCATCTGCGCCGCCTGCGGGATGAGCTCCTCACCGCCGCGCCGCAGGCCGAGGCCACGCTGGAAACCGTGGAGCGGCAGGACTGGCTCGCGGCCTGGCGGCAGTTTTTCACGCCTGTGCTCTGCGGCTCGCGTTTTGTGGTCCTTCCGCCGTGGCTTGCCGGGGAGGACCGCTTTCCGGGGCGCATCCCCATCCTCATCGAACCCAAGAGCGCCTTCGGCACGGGGCATCATGCCACCACAGCGCTCTGCCTCAGCATTGTGAGCGACCTTTTGGATGCCGGGCGCATCGGCGCCGGGCAGTCCTTTCTCGACCTCGGCACGGGCTCGGGCATCCTCGGCATCGGCTGCGCCAAAAGCGGGCTCATGGGCCTCGGGCTCGACATCGACCCGCTGGCTGTGGACAATGCGCGGGAAAATCGCGCCCTCAACGGAGTGCCCGCGGCATCCTTTGAGATTGGGGAAGGGAGCGTGGCCGAGGCTGCAGGCCGCAGTTTCGACCTCGTGCTCGCCAATATCCTCGCCCGACCGCTCATGGAAATAGCCCCGGAGCTTGCCGCCGCGCGGGCAGCCGGGGGGGCACTCGTGCTCTCCGGCATTCTGGAGAGCCAGGCCGATGCTGTGGAGGCCGTCTATCGGGCGCAGGGCCTCCCCGCCGCCCGGCGCACCATTGAGGGCGAGTGGTGCGCGCTGGTGTGGGCGTGAGTTGACATGGGCCCGCGGCTGGTGCAGCTTGGAATGAGCGGCGGCGCGGTGCTGCCGGAAAACCCTCAAGAAAAACATTAAGTTCGCTTAAGGAGAAACCATATGGATACCGTGACCTTTCAGGGCACACCCCTTCACCTCATGGGCCAGCCGCCCAAGGTCGGCGCGCCCGCACCCGACTTCACCCTGACGGCCAATGACCTCACCCCGCGCACTCTCAAGGATTTTGCGGGCAAGATTCTCGTGCTCGCCTGCGTGCCTTCTCTGGACACCCCGGTCTGCGACCTTGAAATGCGCCACTTCAATGCCGAGGCGCCCAAACTCTCCGACAAGGTGCGCATCGTGGCCGTGAGCCGCGACCTGCCCTTTGCCCAGGCCCGCTGGTGCGGCGCGGCAGGCGCCAAGGCCGTGGAGACGCTCTCGGATTACAAGGAGGGGGGCTTCGGGCTCGCTTATGGCGTGCTGATTGAGGAATTGCGCCTGCTCGCCCGCGCCGTCTTTGTGGTGGGGCCCGACGGCATCCTCACCTACAGCCAGATTGTGCCGGAAATGACCGACGAGCCCGACTATGCCGCCGTGCTCAACGCCGTGAAGGCGCTTGCCTAGGTTTTTCCGTTCCCTTTCGCAAAAGGGGCGCGCCGGAATCATCCGGTGCGCCCCTTCCGTATCCGGCGTCCTGTGTGGGCCTCAGCGCCTACACGTCAAAGAGCATTTCCAGGTCCTCGCGCGTGAGGGATTTCCAGGTGTCCTGGCCGGGGATGATGGCCTCGGCCACGCCGCGCTTGGCCTCCTGCAACTTGAGGATCTTTTCCTCCACCGTGTTCTGGCAGATGAGCTTGTAGGAAAAGACCTGCCGCGTCTGGCCGATGCGGTGGGTGCGGTCCGTGGCCTGGCTCTCCACGGCCGGGTTCCACCATGGGTCATAGTGGATGACATAGTCCGCCGAGGTGAGGTTGAGGCCAGTGCCGCCAGCCTTGAGCGAAATGAGGAAGATGGGGATGTCCGGGCTGTTGTTGAACCTGTCCACCTGCTCGAAGCGGTCCTTGCTCGCGCCGTCGAGATAGCAGAAGGGCATCTGCGAAAAGTCCAGCCACTGGCGGATGATGTGCAGCATCTGTACGAACTGCGAAAACACCAGCACCTTGTGGCCGCCTTCCACGATTTCCGTCACCATGTCCTTGAAGGCGTCGAACTTGCCGGAAGGCAGGTTGTTGGAAAAGCCCGGCAAGTCCATCTTCAGCAGGCGCGGGTGGCAGCAGATCTGCCGGAGTTTGAGCAGGGCGTCGAGGATGGACATCTGGCTCTTGGCAAGGCCCTTTTCGTCCACATCGGCGAGCACCTGGGCGCGCAGCTTGCGCGCAAGGGCGGAATAGAGCTCGGCCTGGGCCTCCTCCAGCGCGCAGCAGGTGACGCTCTCCACCTTGGGGGGCAGGTCCTTGGCCACTTCGGCCTTGGTGCGCCTGAGGATGAAGGGGCGGACGCGCGTGCGCAGATAGTCGAGGGTCTCGGCGTCGCCGTCCTTGATGGGCTTGACGATGCCCCGCTGGAAAGCATGCTGCGAGCCGAGAAAACCCGGCATGAGGAACTCGAAGAGCGACCAGAGCTCGAAAAGGTTGTTCTCGATGGGCGTGCCCGAGAGGCAGAGCCGCATCCGGGCATTGATGCGCCGCACGGCGCGGGCCGTGATGGTGTTGGGGTTCTTGATGTTCTGGGCCTCGTCGAGGATGACCGTATTGAACTCGTGTTTCTCGATTTCCTCCAGGTCCCGGCGGAGCAGGGCATAGGTGGTGATGATGAGGTCCGAGCTCTCGATATGCTTGAACATCCCCTCCCGGCGCGTGCCGTAGATGATGAGCCGCCGGAGATTGGGTACGAATTTTTCCGCCTCGCGCTCCCAGTTGGGGAGGACCGATGTGGGCACCACGATGAGGTTCGGTCCCTTGGGATGGCTCTCCACCATATACTGGATGAAGGCCAGCGTCTGCACGGTCTTGCCGAGGCCCATCTCGTCGGCGAGGATGCCGCCGAAGCCGTATTCCGAAAGGAAGTTGAGGTAGGAGAGGCCCTGCGTCTGGTAGCCGCGCAGTGAGGCATTGAGCCCCTTGGGCGGCGCAATGGGCCTGACCTCCCTGAAGGAGCGGATTTTCTCACGCAGTTTGTTCCAGAACGAATCGGTGGTGGCNCCGGGCAGGTCNTCCAGCAGGCTGTCNAGCACNGGNGCNTCGAACTGCTTGAACTTCTGCTGCGGCGGCTTGCTCGGGTCNAGCCCCAGCGCCGTGAGCTTGTGCGAGAGCTTTTCCAGCCACGCCTCNGGNAGGCTCGTATAGGAGCCGTCCTTGAGCTGCACATAGCGCTTGCCGCGCGCCCAGGCCTTCCAGATTTTTTCCAGNGGCAGGGANTGCCCCTCGTAATCCACGGTGATGTCGAGCGAGAACCACTTTTCCTTCTCGTTGCTCGTCACCTGCGCNGTNATGGTGGACTTGGCNGTGCGCATCTTGTAGCGCGAGAGCGCCTTTTCNCCGAANACNCGGTAGTTTTCCACAAGNCGGGGATAGCAGTCGAGNAGGAAGGCGATGGCCTCCTCCGGCTCGAGGAACCANAGCTTGTTGGAGCGCGCCTGAAAGTCCATGCCGGCGAGCTCGTTCATGAGCTGGGCTTCCTCGTCNTGGTGGCGGCGCACNAGGTAGGTCTGGCCCTCGTAGGTATAGCTGCCCGTCTGNAANTCGGGGTTGGGNCCGGGGAGGGTNAACTCGCCGTGGCGCGTNTCGTAGATATTGTCGATNTCCAGCGTGAGCAGGCTCCCTTCCTCATCGAGAAAGAGCTTGGGATTATAGGTCGCCGGCTGAAAGACCGGCTCCATGAGCTTGAGNAATTCCTGCGGCTCGTAGAGCTCNGACGNGGGNAGGCGCGTCCACACNCGGTCGAGAAATTCNGANATCTCCTCATGNGGCACCACGGGCCGGTCATGGATGAGGTTATGCACNAGNGANGGNTAAAGNCCCGTCTGNACNGGATAAAAATTGTGCTGNTANCANACCCANAGGGGCATTTGNCCGTGNAAGGTGATGGGGCAGTCGTCGCCGGCATCGNTNTCGTCCTTNCCGGGGCGGATGGGGAGNGGCGCNCGNCCCTCNCGCTTGAGCAGNACNTCNAAATGGAANCCCGCGTCNTCGAGCCNGGGNTTGAGCTTGAGCGCAAAGGGCGCGCTCTCGATGCGGCAGGGCTTGTCCGTATCNTTCCAGAGCAGGTANTATTCCTTGCGCACGGCCCAGAAAAACCAGGAGGTGAGNCCGTCNGGNATNTCCACNCGATGNCCGTAATAGTCGAGNTGCTGGCCGATNTGNCGCGCCACATGNGGNAGCTGCGGCGAAAATTCGCTCCAGTCCGGGTTNTGGATGATNTGCTGGAGCGTCACTTCGGAATGNACGCTGGAAAGNCCNGACTTGTTCTGCCGCCCGCGNAAAAAGGANACGAGCAGCCGNCCNGGCTCNGGCTCNAAACGGAAGATGAGATAATGCCGCCCNGGCTCGGGCTCCATNTCGGTGGAGAANAAGTTGCGGAAGCTCTGCTTCCAGTCGGCGAGCGGCGCGGGNAGGTNCTCGGCCTCGCCCTGCTCCTTGCACAATTCTTCCACNAGNCGCAGCCCGAGGGCCGCCACATGGCGGCAGACNCCGGAAAAGGCGTCGGANCAGTTNCANTGCTGGCGGGCGCTCCTGTCCGTGATGGTGAAGCTCAGGGANGGGGTATAGACNTGNAGGTCCTCNCCCTGGATGACGCCCTGCACGTCCCAGGTCTCGCCNTCCTGGATATTAATTTTTTGCACCCCGCCCTCGGAGAGTATATAATATGCCGCATCGCGGATATATTCCGGGACACTGTCATGCAGGAAGGTCTGGCACATTTCCCTGACGACATTCTGNTCTGAACGGCTCATCTTCCCCTCGNGGACGCGGCGCTCNCCCATGCGGAACGGGGGGCCGTTCCGNCTCTGCGGNGACACGCGGGCATCTGGTGTTCACGAATTGGGAATCCTTAGCACATGTTCCGCGTCACATGCAACTATCNCCTTGCCAATGATGAAAAAATTTTCCCTTTGCCTNNNCGGGCTCGTGCTGGGGGCCGTTTTCGGCCTTCTTGTGTGCGGAATTTCACAGGCCGCGCGGGCTTCCGCCGCGCCTTCGGCGGACCTGCCCGTGGAAGCGGGCGAACCCACGCCCCAGGACGAGAACGAAGTGCCCGTGGACGGCGGCCGTATCTTTTTCGGGACCATCGGCGAGGCCTCCAACCTTATTTCCTACCTCACCACGGATTCAGCCTCGCACGAGGTGGCGGACCTGCTCTTCGTGGCGCCCCTGCGCTACAACAAGGACCTTGAGCCGGAGCCCTGGGCGGCNGAGCGCTGGAGCATGGCGGANGGCGGCAAGCGGATGCGCTTCACGCTGCGCAAGGGAATATTGTGGGAGGACGGCACGGAGCTCACGGCCGAGGATGTGGCCTTCACCGTGCGCGTCGTCACGGACCCGGCCACGGCCAGCCCCTATGCCGAGGATTTTTCGCGCATCAAGGAACTGCGNGTGCTGGACCGCTATACTTTCGAGGCCGTCTATGACGAATTTTTCGCGCGCGCNGTGGCCTCGTGGATGAGCCCCATCCTGCCGAAGCATATTCTGGAAGGCCAGAACCTCAGGCAGACGCCNTTTTCGCGCAAGCCCGTCGGCGCNGGCCCCTACCGCCTCAAGGCCTGGGACGCCGGGAGCAGCATCNCCCTTGCGGCCTCGCCCACCTATTTCGACGGCCGCCCCCATATCGACGAGGCCGTCTANCGCATCATCCCGGACGACGCCACCATGTTCATGGAAACGCGCGCCGGGCGGCTGGACGTCATGAACCTGAGCCCGCTCCAGTACCTGNGGCAGACATCNGGNCCCNTGTGGGAGCAGGAATTNCANAAATACCGCTATCTNGCCTCGGTCTATGTCTTTCTCGGCTTNAACCTNGAGCATCCCTTTTTCAAGGATGTGCGGGTGCGCCGGGCGCTCTCGCTNGCCATCAACCGNGACGACCTCGTGAAGGGCGTNTTGCTNGGGCAGGGCGTGGCGGCCTTCGGGCCCTACAAGCCCGGCTCCTGGGCGGCGCATCCCACGCTCAGGCCCNTGGCGCAGGATGTGGCCGAGGCGAANCGGCTNCTNGCCGAGGCGGGCTTCACNCCCGNNGCGGACGGGATGCTTNGCCGNGACGGCAGNCCCTTTGCNTTCAGCATCCTCACCAANCAGGGCAATGAGCAGCGCATCCTCACCGCCACGCTCATCCAGAGCCAGTTGCGCGCCATCGGCGTGGANGCGCGCATCCGCACGGTGGAGTGGGCGGCCTTCATCCGCGAATTCGTCAACAAGGGNCGCTTCGACGCCGTCATCCTCGGCTGGACCATCCCGCAGGACCCGGACATTTTCCAGANNTGGCATTCCTCGCAGGCNCATGACGGCGGCCTCAANTTCATCCACTANATGAANCCGCAGGTGGACGCCCTGCTGGAAAAGGCGCGCACAACGCCGGAAAGGAAAAGACGTGCGGCCCTCTATGCCCGCGTGCAGGAGATATTGGCGGAGGAGCAGCCCTATTGCTTCCTCTTCGTGCCCTATGCGCTGCCCGTGGTGCAGCGGCGCTTCATGGGCATCGAGCCCGCGCTCGCGGGCATCATGTACAATTTTGAAAAGTGGTGGGTGCCGAAAGCCCTGCAGCGGCACGCGCTCGCGCCGTAGCGCGGGCGCAGAAGGCTCGGGCATAGCCTTGGAGTTTCAGGCGTTCTTCTTGCGTTTTTCAAGCAGTTCTTTAAGAAACTTGCCCGTGACGCTCCGCGGCTCGGCGGCAATGGCCTCGGGCGTTCCCTCGGCCACCACCGTGCCCCCGGCCTTGCCGCCGCCGGGACCCATGTCGATGATATAGTCGGCGTTGAGCATGACATCCGGGTCATGCTCGATGACCACCACCGTGGCCCCCTGGGCCATGAGCGCGCGAAAGACCGCGAGCAGGCCGCGCACATCCTGGGGATGCAGCCCGATGGTGGGCTCGTCGAAAATATAGAGCGCGTCCCCCTGGGCGCGGCCCATTTCGCTCGCCAGCTTGAGGCGCTGGGCCTCGCCGCCGGAGAGCTCGGGCGTGCCCTCGCCGAGGGTGAGATAGCCGATGCCGAGCCGCTGTAGCGTGCGCAGGCGCTGGCGCACGGTTTTCCATTGGCCGCAGCCCTCGATGGCGCTGTCCACATCCATCGCCATAAGGTCCGGCAGCGAGACGCTTGCGCCAGACGGGAGCTCATGCCGTGCAAGCTGCGCCTCGCGCGCATAGCGGGAGCCCCGGCACTCGGGACAGGGAATGTCCACATCCGGCAGAAATTGCACATCGAGGCTGATGACGCCCGTGCCGTCGCAGGTGGGACAGCGCAACTTGCCAGTATTGTAGGAAAAATCTCCAGCCTTCCAGCCGCGTTCTCGCGCCTGGGGCGTGCGGGCGAAAATCTTGCGCAGGGCGTCGTGCACATCGGCATAGGTGGCGATGGTCGAACGCACATTGACGCCGATGGGCGTGGCGTCGATGAGGCGGACGCGGCTGATGCCGCAGGCGTCGAGCTCGCGCACATGGGGCGGCAGCGCCTTGCCCGCGCAGGCCGCCTCCAGCGCCGGGGCGAGGCTTTCCAAAACCAGTGTCGTCTTACCGGAACCGGAAACCCCGGTCACCACGGTGAGCCTGCCCTTGGGGATGTCCACCTGGAGCGGGCGCACGGTGTGGATGTCGCCGATGGCAAGATGGATGGCGCCCTCGGCGAAAAGCGGCGCGTTATCACGGGGCTTCGGCCCGGCCACGGGTTCCCCGGCGAGGAAGGGCCCGATGCGCGAGGCCGAGTCCTTCTCGATCTCCGCCACCGTTCCCTGCGCGATGATCTCGCCGCCGGAAGCGCCCGCTCCGGGGCCTAGCTCGATGACCCAGTCCGCGTGCTCGAGCAGCTGGACATCATGGTCCACCAGCACCACCGAGTTGCCGTCGGCCACAAGGTCGCGCATGATGCCGGCCACGCCCCCGAGGTTGGCCGGGTGCAGCCCGATGGAGGGCTCGTCCAGCACATAGAGGACGCCAGTGGTGCGGTTGCGCACCGCACGGGCAAGTTGCATCCTCTGCCGCTCGCCCGTGGAGAGGCTTGATGCGCTACGCTCCAGCGCGAGGTAGCCCAGGCCCAGCTCGAGCAGGCGCCGAGCGGCCCCCTGAAAGGCGTCCGCAATGTCGTCCGCCATGCGCCGCATGGGCTCGGGCAGGCTTTCCGCCACGCCGTCTACCCAGGGGGCGAGCTCGTCGAGGGCCATGCGGCACACGGCATCCAGCCCGAGCCCGCGCAGCCGCGGGGCGCGCGCGGCCTCGGAGAGGCGTGAGCCGCCGCACTCGGGGCATTCCTCCTGCCGGAGAAAGCGCTCCACGCGCTTCATGCCCTTTTCGTCCTTCACCTTGGCGAGCGCGTTTTCCACCGTATACACGGCATTAAAATAGGTGAAGTCCAGCTCCCCGGCCTGGTTGGTGTTTTTCGGCTTGTAGAAAATGTGCTTCTTGACGGCCGGCCCGTTGAAAACGATGTCCCGCTCCTCGGGGGTGAGTTCGCGAAAGGGCACATCCGTGCGCACGCCCATGGCCCGGCAGACATCGGTCATCAGCGACCACATGAGGCTGTTCCACGGGGCCACGGCACCTTCGTCGATGCTGAGCGACTCATCGGGCACGAGGCTCGCCATGTCCACGGTATGCACCGTGCCGGTGCCCCCGCATTTGCGGCAGGCGCCAAGGCTGTTGAAGGAAAGCTCCTCGGCGGAGGGGGCGAAAAAGCGCGCCCCGCATTCCGGGCAGACCAGCTCCCGCTCTGCGGCCACATCCAGCGTGGGCGCAAGATAGTGCCCGTTGGGGCAGCGATGGCTCGCAAGGCGCGAGAACATGAGGCGCAGGCTGTTGAGAAGCTCGGTCCCCGTGCCGAAGGTGCTGCGCAGTCCTGGGACGCCGGGCCGCTGGTGGAGCGCCAGCGCCGCGGGCACATGAAGGACCTCCTCCACCTGGGCGCGCGGGGCCTGGGTCATGCGGCGGCGCGTATAGGTGGAGAGCGCTTCGAGATAGCGCCGGGAGCCCTCGGCATAGAGCACACCCAGTGCCAGCGAGGACTTGCCGGAGCCGGACACGCCCGCAATGCCCACGATGCGGTTGAGCGGCACATCCACGCTGATATTCTTGAGGTTGTGGACGCGCGCGCCGCGGACCTTGATGCAGTCCGGGCCATGCGAAACTTTGTCGTTCATGGCTGTTTCCTCATTTTTGTCCCGATGCGCGGCCACATCCTACTCCAGCTCTTTGAAGCCCTCGATCCCTTTTGCTATCAGGCAATCCGCATACGCTATCATGGCCTCGAGGGGTATGGCCTTTCCTGAAAGAATCCATTGCCGGTAAAGCCCGGCCCCGGAATTATAGATAAAGCAGAGCAATATATCCTGACGTTCCCTTGAAAGCGAAGTGAACCAGCTCGAGGCGAACCATGTGCCGCGCACAAGGCGCATGATGAGCCGGGCGCCTATTCGCTGGTAGCTGTCGCTGCAGACGAGGTTGTCGTAATATTTCCCCTGGCTGGTGGAAAATTCATAGAATTTCCGGGTGATTTCCCTGATATTTTCCGGTGCGTTGTAGTCTTTTATGGTGTGCAGGTAGTCCTGGGTGATTTCTTCAAGTATCTCTTCAAAAAGGCTGTCGAGGGAAGAATAGTAGGCATAGAAGGTCTTGCGCCCGATTTGCGCCTGCGCGCAGAGGGCGGAGACCGTCAGTTCATCATAGCTGGTTTCCGAAACCAGCTTGAGGAAGGCTTCGCGGATGCGCGCCAGCGTTTTGGTGACCCTGAGGTCCCGGTGAATCCGGTCCACGCCCTGCCGCCTTTTTGGTAACACTTTCCGGGAGAATGGCGCATAAGTAACAGTTCACGCCGGGCTGTTGTTGCCCCCGAAACAGTCTGTGGGTTAAGAAGCATATGTTTCCGAATTTTGTCAAATCCGGGAGGAAAAATGTCAACCATCTTCATCACCGGGGCCTCATCGGGCATCGGCAAGGCGTCGGCCAGGTATTTTGCGGAAAAAGGCTGGCAGGTCATCGCCACCATGCGCAAGCCCGAGAAGGAGAAGGAGCTGGTCGCGCTCGACCATGTGCGCCTCATGCCGCTGGATGTGACCGATTCCGCGCAAATCGTGGAAACCTGCCGCAAGGCGCTCGCGGAATTTGATGTGGATGTGCTCCTCAACAATGCGGGCTACGGCATCATGGCACCGCTGGAAAAGCCCACCGAGGCCGAGATCCGCAGGCTTTTCGACACCGACGTCATCGGCTCCATGCTGGTGACGCAGCAGTTCATCCCGCATTTCAAGCAGCGCCGCGCGGGCGTCATCATGGTCACGACTTCCCTTGCGGCAATCATCGCCTTCCCCCGCGACGCCGTCTATGGCGCGGCCAAGCGGGCGCAGCAGGGCATGGTGGAATCACTCTATTATGAGATGCGGCCCTTTGGCGTGGCGGTCAAGGCCATGCTGCCCGGCGGCACAAAGACCAATTTCCAGACGCCCCTCAATGATACGACAAGCTATGAAAAGGCGGCGGCCAACCAGCGCAGGTTCCTGCTTGACGGCAATGAGGAGTTTCCCGGCCCGGAGGAGGCGGCGGAAATCATCTATCGCGCCGCCACGGACGGCAGGGACATCATCAACTACCCCACGGACAGCGTCTGCGCGAAGCTCTATGCGCAATATGAGGAAATGGGGCTAGAGAAATTCAAGGACTATTTTTATCGGCTGGTTTTTGAAAACCAGGCGTGAGGCGTGCCCGCGGAGAGCAGGCGCGGCCGCGGGCATCGCTTAGGAACGCCCGGCGGGGCTAAAAGCAGGTGCGGAAAGGGAGTGGAAAGCAATGTATGCGCTCGCCATTTGCGGAAGCCCGCATAAACATGGAAACACGGCCATTTTATTGGGAGCCGCTCTTGAAGCACTCATCCGGCAAGGTTGGGAGACGGAAATCTGCTCACTTGCAGGCAAGCAGATTCGTGGCTGTATGGCCTGCGGCCAATGTATAAAAAGGCGGGATGGAAAATGCGCCATAAAAACCGATTGCCTCAATGAAGAGATATTACCCCGCCTTTTCCGTGCAGATGCCATCCTTATTGGCAGTCCCACCTACTTTGCCGGTATCACCTCCGAGATGAAGGCAGTTATCGACAGGGGTGGCTTCGTCGCCCTTGCCAATGGCGGGCTGCTCGCCGGTAAAATTGGCGCGGCCGTGGTTGCTGCCAGAAGGGGCGGCCCCGTGATGGTATTCGACACCATCAACCATTTTTTCCTCACCAGCCAGATGATCGTGCCCGGCTCCCTGTACTGGAATTTTGGTCTCGGAACGGTGCCCGGAGAAGTGGAAAAGGATGCCGAAGGAGTCGCCAACATGCGCGATCTCGGTAGGAAGATTGCGTGGCTTGGTGCCGCACTCGCCCCTGCCATGGCGCAATTCCCCAGGGTTGTGCCCACGCTTGAGGATGTAAAGTAGGCTCAAGGCCTGCGGGAGGCAGCATGGCTGAAACAGGGATTCTTATCGCCTATTTTTCGCACCCCGGACAGAATTACGTCAACGGGGACATCGTGGAGCTCGAGGTCGGCAACACGGAAGTGGCCGCCAAGAAGCTGGCGGCCATCACCGGCGCGCGCCTTGTGCGCATCGAACAGGCGCAAAACTATCCCGAGGACTATCACGAGCTCACCGAAGTTGCAAAAAAAGAGCTCAAGGCGGGGGCAAGACCCCCATTGAAAAACGCCCTCCCGGACATGATTGATGTGTCGTATCTCTTTTTGGGCTATCCCAACTGGTGGGGCACCATGCCCATGCCGGTCTGGACTTTTCTGGAGGCTGTGGACACGGCCGGAATAAAAATCGCGCCGTTTTGCACCAATGAGGGCAGCGGCATGGGCCGCAGCGAAAAGGACCTGCGCGCCCTGTGCCCGCAGGCGGAAATATGTGCGGGGCTTCCCATCATCGGCCACAGGGTCGCGGACTCGGATGCGGCCTTGCGCGCCTGGGCGGCCGGTATCCTCCGCTGAAACCTTGGCCGGATGTTTTTCTTTCTCCTTTTTCACCAATGGAGGCGAACATGCACCGTCGTGAATTTTTAAGAACCGGGGCGCTTTTCGGGCTCATGACTACGCTGCCCATGTTGCCGCGTGTCGCTTTTGCCGCGGAGGGCGAGCCCACGGTCTGGTACTGGAAAGACTGCACGGAGGCGAACCTCATCAAGGCAGTGAACAAGGTAAAGGACCATTTGCAGGGCAAGACCGCCATCAAGGTCCATACGGGCGAGCCGCATGGCCCCAACATCATCCCGCCGCAGTGGGTGGAGGCCGTCATGGCGGATCTCCCCGGCTCGGCCATCGTGGAGTGCAACGTGCTCTACAAGAGCCCGCGCCAGAACACCGAGGGCCACAGGGAGACGCTCGCCATCAACGGCTGGAAGGCCAAGATTGACATCATGGACGCGGACGGCGACGTGAGCCTGCCGGTGCGCAACGGCTTCCACCTCAGGGAAGTGGCGGTGGGCAAAAACCTCCTCAATTATGAATCCCTGCTCATCCTCACGCACTTCAAGGGGCACGGCATGGGCGGTTTTGGCGGCAGCCTCAAGAATATCGCTATCGGCATCGCTTCGGGCAGGCTCGGCAAGGCACAGGTGCACGGGGTCGCCGGGCCCGGCGAGAGTGAAAAGCCCACTTCTGAATGGCCCAGGGGCGAAGTGTTCATGGAAAACATGGCTGACAGCGGCAAGGCCATACTGGACCACTTTTTAAACCATTATGCCTGCATCAATGTCATGCGGCGCATGTCCGTGCGTTGCGATTGCGCGGGCGTCAAGGCGCCGGAGCCAACCGCTCCGGACCTCGGCATCATGGCTTCCACCAATATCCTCGCCATCGACCAGGCCTGCGTGGACATGGTGTATGCCCTGCCTGAGGAGCAAAAGAAGGACCTTGTGGAACGCATCGAGTCGCGCAAGGGGCTCAGGCAGCTTTCCGCCATGGAGGAGCTCGGCATGGGCAGCCGCAAGTACCGGCTAGTCGTGGAAGGCTGAACTGCAAAAATCACGGTCACAGGAGAAAATCATGGATAACTTTGTCTTTCAGAACCATACCCGCATCTATTTCGGCAAGGGCGTTGTGGGGGAGTACCTGGAAAAATTGCTTGCGCCCTATGGCAAAAACGTGCTGCTCGCCTATGGCGGCGGCTCCATCAAGCGGACGGGCGTCTATGATGCTGTGATGGCGCAACTGCGCGCGGCGGGCAAGACCGTTTTCGATTTCCCCGGCATCATGGCCAATCCCACCAAGGCGAAGGTTGACGAAGGCATCCGCCTCGCCTTGGAAAAGGGCATCGACTTCGTGCTCGCCGTGGGCGGCGGCTCGGCCATTGACTGCGCCAAGGCCATTGCCCTCGGCAGCCGCTACAAAGGCGACTGGTGGAACGACTTCTGGCTGAACCAGGGCAACATCGACTTTGAGCAGCTCCCGCTCGGCGTGGTGTTGACCATTTCCGGCACGGGCTCGGAATTTGACGGCGGCGGCGTCATCACCAACACGGAAACCAATATCAAGACAGGGCGCATTTACCCGAAGCTTTCGCCCGAGTTCTCCCTGCTGGACCCGGACTACACGCTCACCGTGCCGGAGCGCCAGGTGCGGGCAACGGCATTCGACACCATGTCGCACCTCATGGAATTTTATTTCTGCAAGCCGGATACGGACAATGTTTCCGATGACCTGCTCGAGGCCCTTTTGCGCGCGCAGATACGCAATTTCCGCGCCTCCATGCAGAACCTTCAGTCATATGACGCCCGCTCCAACATCGAGTGGATAAGCTCGCTCGCGCTCTGCGGCATCATGGGCCTCGCCAAGCAGCCGGACTTTGACTGCCACAACCTCGAGCACCAGATCGGCGCCTTCACCGATTGCGTCCACGGCGAGGGGCTGGCCGTCATCACGCCCGCCTATTACCGCTGGCTCATGCCGCACGCCGTTGACCGCTTTGTGCGTTTCGCCGTCAATGTCTGGGGCCTCGCGCCGCAGGGGGACGGCAGGGCGCTGGCCGCCGCAGGCGTGGAGGGACTGGCCGATTTCATCCGCTCGGTGGGGCTGCCGACGACCTTGCAGCAACTGGGCGTAAAGGATATCGCGGAAGTGGACAGGATAGCCCGGTCGGTACAGACGGGCCCCGGAAGCTACAAGAAGTGCACCGCGGCTGACGTGGAGGCCATTTTCAAGGCCTGCTGGGAATAGGAGGGCCTTCCGCCGCGCCATTTCCGGCTCGCGGGGCCACCCGCAGGAGGGGATATGAAAATTCGTAAACTCGGCAACACCGGGATCGAGGTGGGCGTCGTGGGCCTGGGCTGCGAGGGGCTGCTCGGCAAGGACCCGGCCTATTATGTCGAAGCCCTCGACATGATGGAGACCCGCGGGGCCAACTGCATCGACCTCTATTCCCCCAGCCCCGACATGCGCTCCAACCTTGGCGCAGCCCTGAAGGGCAGGCGCCAGAAGTTCGTCCTGCAGGGGCACTTGTGCACCGTCTGGGAGGATGGGCAATACAAGTGCACGCGGAACCTTGCCAAGGTGAGGGCTTCCTTTGAGGACCAGCTCGCGCGGCTCGGCACGGACTCCCTCGACATCGGCATGATCCATTATGTGGATTCGACGGCAACGTGGAAGCGCGTCGTCGAGGACGGCATCCTCGACTACGCTCGCGGGCTCAAGAAGGACGGGACCATCCGCGCCATAGGCCTTTCCAGCCACAATCCGCTCGTGGCGCTTGCGGCACTGGAGGAGGGCGGCATCGAGGTTTTGATGTTTTCCATCAATCCCTGCTACGACCTCCAGCCGCCGGACGAGGATGTGGAACAGCTCTGGAACCGGGAAAAGTACGCAAGCCCCCTCGTCAACATGGATGCCGACCGCGCCCGCCTGTACGAGGCCTGCATGGAGCGGGGCGTGGGCATCACNGTGATGAAGGCCTTNGGCGGCGGNGACCTCCTGCACAAGGANCGCTCCCTCGCCGGGGTGGCGCTCACGGCGCACCAGGCCATCAGCTATGCGCTCGACCGGCCTGCCGTGGCNACAGTGCTTGCNGGCGCGCACAACCTCNCGGAACTCGAGGAATGCCTGGACTACGATGGTCCNGCAAGCCCGGATGCGGACTATGCCGAGNTNCTGGCGAGCTTTCCGNGCATCAGNTGGAAAGGGCACTGCATGTANTGCGGCCACTGCAGCCCCGTGCAGNGAGCANATNGACATCGCCNTNGTCANCAAGCTGCTCAACCTTNCGGAAGCGCAGCCAGANCGTGCCGGAAACGGTGCGCGAGCATTACCGCGCATTGCCCGTCAAGGCNGATGCGTGCAGTGAATGCGGCGTGTGCGAGACGCGCTGCCCCTTTGAGGTCAAAATCCGCGNGCAGATGGCCCGCGCCCGGCAGGTTTTCNNGCAGGGCGGCGNCACTCCTGAAGCAGGACTTTAACTGAAGGAGACTCCATGAAANCGATGNTTCTTTCCCGCAGGGCCTTTGTGCAGGGCGCGGCGCTTTCNCTCGGCGTNGTGGCCGCNNCTNCCCCNAGCCTCATCTNTGCGGCNGAAAAACAGGAAATGNCCNCTGCNCCGCAAAAAACGCCGGTCATCGGCTCCGCCAGGGTCACNGGNGGCAAGGCGGCGGGTTCNGTCGCCAAGGTCTATTTTTCGCCCGTCATTGATGCAGCGAGCCTCATCAGGCTNTATAACCTTGTCAATGAGGGCATTTACGGCAAGGTCGCCATCAAGGTGCACACCGGGGAGCCCAACGGCCCCAANATCCTGCCGCGCGACCTCGTNGCCGCCCTGCAAAAGNCCATCCCCGACAGCGCCATNGTGGAGACCAANACCCTCTATGAGGGCGGNCGCTACACCACCGAGNACCACCGCAAGACNCTGGNNGTCAATGGCTGGACCTTCTGCCCGGTGGATATTCTGGACGCANANGGNGATGTNAGCCTGCCCGTCCGGGACGGNTTCCACCTCNAGGAAGTGNCCATGGGGAAGGGCATCACGGANTATGATTCCATGCTNGTGCTCACNCANTTCAAGGGNCATTCGAGCGGCGGCTTCGGCGGCTCCATGAAGAATATCGCCNTCGGCTGCGCCTCCGGCCAGGTGGGGAAGCGCCAGGTCCACGGCACCAACATGGANGGCAAGCCCGAGTTCGGAANNTCNGCCAANAAAGANCTCTTCATGGAGCTGATGGCCGATTCCGCCAAGGCCGTCANNGACCATTTCGGCAAGCANATCACCTATATAAANGTCCTGCGNAATNTCAGCGTGGACTGCGANTGCGCNGGCACGCGCGCCCACGCCCCGNCCATGAANGACATCGGCATCCTCGCNTCCAACGACCTTTTGGCCATTGACCANGCGGCNTGCGACCTTGTGTTCGCCGCGCCGGACAGCANGGATGTNATCGAGCGCATCCAAAGCCGTCACGGCTTGCGGCAGCTTTCCGCCATGCGGGAAAANAAGATGGGCAACCCGCAATATGAGCTGATCGTCGTCAGCTAGGCCCGCGCCCGCTTTTGCGGCGGAAGCGATGCCCCGCGGTGTCGCTTCCGCCGCGTTTTTGTATTTGCTGGCGCAGCAAATTTTGTTTAAAAAAGGTGCGCCGCATGGCGCGTCGTTCCTGCCGGGGNGGCAGGGCGCCCGGACGGCAAGGCGGCCGNCCGTTCCCATACGGCCGTATTCCCCGTCATCACCTTTATATCCAGCGGAGAAACAGCATGGAGTGGTTGGCGCACATCTTCAGGGCCAATCCCGTAATTCCCATCTTCCTGACCCTCAGCATCGGCTTCTGGCTCGGGCAGCTGAAGTACAAGTCCTTCACTCTCGGGCCCGTGGCGGCCACNNTGCTNGTGGGCGTCATCATCGGNCAGNTGCANATNGAGATACCGGAGATCGTGCGCTCCATCTTTTTCATGCTCTTTCTCTTTTCCATCGGCTACAGCGTGGGACCGCAGTTTTTCATGGCCTTCAAGGGCCGCGGCCTCAAGCAGGTGGCATTNGCGCTGCTGGAGGCCGTGATTTGCGCCACGATAGTCATCATCGCCGCGCGCCTCATGGGCTATGACATGGGTGTGGCTGCNGGCCTCTTTGCNGGCAGCCAGACCGCATCNGGGTCCCTNGGCCTNACAAGCGAGACCATACGCGGCCTTGCCATGGCCGCNGACCAGAAAACGCACTTGCTNGCCATGATTCCCGCAAGCTATGCCGTCACCTATGTTTTCGGCACCATCGGCTCGGCCTGGTTCCTCTCCAATATCGGGCCCATGCTGCTGGGNGGCATGACGAAGGTCCGCAAGGAAATCGAGGAAATCGANGCCTCNATGGAGGATGGCGAATTCCAGGCCGAGCCCGGCTACATGCTGGCCGAGCGGGCGGTCTCCTTCCGCGCCTACCGCGCCGAGAGNGACTTTTTTGCCCGGCCGCGCACCGTGGCGGAAATCGAGAAGGAATTTGCGGACAAGGGCCAGCGTCTCTTTGTGGAGCGCCTGCGCGTCAAGGGCGAGATACGNGACCCNNAGCCGNNGCTCCGCGTGCGCAAGGGTGATGTTGTCGTCCTGAGCGGNCGCCGTGAAGTCATCGTGGACGANGGGCAGGCCATCGGCCCGGAAGTGGCGGATCACGANCTTTTGAGCTTTGGCGTGGANAANCTCCCCGTNACCATCGCCCAGGGCAAGGTNGCNANNATGACCTTTGGCGAGCTCAGGNAGCAGCCTTTCATGAAGGGCGTNGTCGTCCGCAGCCTGACGCGCAACGGCGTGTCCCTGCCGGGGCGCTCAAAGACACTGCTTCAGCGCGGGGACGTGCTGACGCTCGTGGGCCTGCCCACGGATGTGGCCGAGGCCGTGGCCGAAATCGGCTATTCTGACCGCCACACCGTGGCCACGGACATGATCTTTCTCGGCTTCGGCGTGGCACTGGGCTGTTTTGTGGGCGCGCTGAGCGTCAAGATCGGCGGGGTGCCCATCTCCATCAGCACCAGCGGCGGCACGCTCCTCTCCGGCCTCTTCCTCGGCTGGCTGCGTAACCGGCGCCCGTCCTTCGGCCGGATACCCTCGTCCGTCATCTGGCTTTTTGACAAGCTGGGCCTCAACATGTTCATCGCCGTCATCGGGCTCACCTCCGGCGCGACCTTCATCCATGCCCTGAAGGAATTCGGCCTCGGTCTCTTCATCACCGGCATCGTCTGCACGCTCGCGGGCCTGACCATCAATATCTTCATTGCCCGCAAGATTTTCCACTTCAACGCGCCGGAGACCCTGGGCTGCGTGGCCGGTGCCCGTTGCGGCGTGGCCTCCATCGGGGCTATCCAGGACGCCCTTGACAGCAACCTGCCCGCCATCGGCTACAGCGTCACCTATGCGGTGGCGAACCTCGTGCTGGTGTTCTCGAGCCTGCTCGTGTTGGCCTTCGCCTGACCGGGGACATCCGAGAAGGTGTGCAGGGCGCCACACCACAAAACCCTTTTGCTGAAAAGCAGAATCCCGCGACGGAACAGTTTCGCCGCGGGATTCTGCTTTTCTGTCGCTTTTTCTTCGGGGACGGCAGAGGGTAAGCGCCCAAACAAGCAGGGCGCTCCGCGTCCCCCTGCTCAGGCCTCAGCCTTTACCTTGGCGGCCTTGATGAAATCGCGGAAGAGGGGATGCGCCTGCATGGGGCGCGACTTGAACTCGGGATGGAACTGGCAGCCCAAAAACCAGGGATGGTCCGGGATCTCCACGATTTCCACCAGTGAGTCATCCGGGGCGGTGCCGCTGAAGATCATGCCCTTTTCGCCCAGCGCATCCTTAAAGTCATTGTTGAACTCATAGCGGTGCCGATGTCGCTCGTCCACCAAGTCCTTCGCGTAGGCGTCATGGGCGCGGCTGCCGGGCAGGAGCTTGCAGGGGTAGGAGCCGAGGCGCATGGTGCCGCCTTTGTCACTTTCGTCGTCGCGGCGCTCCACATTGTGTGTGCGGAAATCGAACCACTCCTTCATCAGGTAGATGACCTTCTGCGGGGAGAGGGGATTGAACTCCTCGGAATTGGCCTCGGCAAGCCCGGCCACATTGCGGGCAAACTCAATGACCGCGCACTGCATCCCGAGGCAGATGCCGAAAAACGGCACTTTGTTCTCGCGCGCATACTGGATGGCCGCGATCTTGCCCTCCACGCCGCGATAGCCGAATCCGCCGGGCACGAGGATGCCGTCGCAGCCGGCAAAAACCTCGGCGGCATTTTCGGGCGTCACGTTCTCGCTGTTGACATAGCGCAGCTCCACGGCCACGCGGTTGGCGACGCCGCCGTGCATCAGGGCCTCATGCAGGCTTTTGTAGGCTTCCTTCAAATCCACATATTTGCCCACGATGGCGATGGTCACCTTGCCGTGGGGATTGTTGCTGTCATGGATGAGGCGCTCCCAGTCCTCAAGATGCGCGTTGCGCGCGGGCAGGCGCAGCATGATGGCGACTTTCTGGTCAAAGCCTTCCTCATAGAACTTGAGCGGCACCTCGTAAATATTGTCCACATCCACGGAAGAGAACACGGCATCTTCGTCCACATTGCAGAAGAGGGCGATTTTTTTGCGCATTTCCTGCGGGATGCTTTGCTCGCAGCGGCAAAGGATGATGTCCGGCTGGATGCCGATGGAGAGCAGCTCCTTGACGCTGTGCTGGGTGGGCTTGGTCTTGTGCTCGCCCGCGCAGCGCAGATAGGGGACCAGTGTCAGGTGGATGTTGAGGCAGTTGTCGCGCCCGAGCTCCGAGCGCAACTGCCGGATGGCCTCGAGGAAGGGCAGGCCCTCGATGTCGCCCACCGTGCCGCCGATTTCGATGATGGCCACGTCCGGCGCATCGGGCCCCTCGGCAAGGGAGAGCACCATGCGCTTGATCTCGTCGGTGATGTGCGGGATGACCTGCACCGTGGCCCCGAGGTAGTCGCCGCGCCGCTCCTTGGCGATGACATGATTGTAAATCGCGCCGGAAGTGGTGTTGTTCTTGCGCGACATGGGCACGTTGAGGTAGCGCTCATAGTGACCGAGGTCGAGGTCGGTCTCCGCGCCGTCGTCGGTGACGAAAACCTCGCCGTGCTGGAAGGGGTTCATGGTGCCGGGGTCCACATTGATGTAGGGGTCCAGCTTCTGGATGGTGACATCCAGCCCGCGCGCCTTGAGCAGGGCGCCCAGCGACGCCGCCGCCAGCCCCTTGCCCAGTGAGGAAAGTACCCCGCCCGTCACGAAGATGAACTTGGTTTTCATGGCTTCCCCTCTTGCACTGCCGCCGGATGCGGCGAATCGCTCAACCGGAGAAGCATAAACCATGTCGCGCGGCTTGGCTAGTCATTTTGCAAAGGCCACGGCTGGCGCGGGTTTGGCGGCAGAGTGGACGTAGGGCAGGGGAGTTGCCGGAAATTTTGCAGGCTTTTTGTGAGCCTCCGCGCTCAACGCACGCCGCATGGCCGGCTCGACTGCCAACGGAACCGGGAAGTGCAGCGGAGACAAAGAATGTCCTCTCTGCACCTGCGAACACAGGGGGATTTTCCTCACCCGCTCCATTCGTGAAAACCTGTTCAGGATTTTTGCAGCCGCAAGGGAAATATCCACACCTTGCGTTCCACGCCGTCGCTCCCGGGCTCCTGTCGCTGAAAGGGCGGGGCTGCCGCGACTACCTGCCCCCGATAGGTGTATTGCCCCTGCGTATAGACTTCAAAATAGTAAATGGGTGTGGATGTCTCCAGTGAGGTGAGAAGCCTCTTATTCGTCCGCTTGCCTATATCCTGGTCCCCGGATTTGCCGCTGCCGGTATAATAGAGGACATTTCCCTTCCATTTTCCGCCAGTATGCCGCGGGTCAACAAAATTGCTGACCAGCACCAGCACCTGCCAGGTGGTGGAATAGCGCACGCCTCCCTCGCAGGCGCACTTGAAGGTCGTGTACAGTGTCTTGTTGGTGATGATTTCGCCTGGGGAAAACGGAACCTTGAAATTGTGACCTGTGCTTGTTTCGGGCATGGCATGTTCCTCTTCACCTTTGCAGGATTGTCCTTTTGATCCTACCCCATTCACGATACCAAGGATAAGTTAGTGTTTCCTGTCGTGGTTGAGGGTTGATGTGTCGTCCGGTAAGCGTCCGGGCTTTGCCAGCCCAGAGCGCTGTGGGGACGG
>JAAUYU010000005.1 GCA_014804965.1 Desulfovibrio sp. | reverse complement strand
GGCAAATTATGGCGTTTAAAATACCGACAGGAAAACGGTAAGGAGGGCCTGCTGGCATTTGGCGCATACCCGGCAGTTTCTCTGGAACAGGCCCGGAGGAAGCGCGATGAAGCCAAACAACAAAAAGCCGCCGGCAATGACCCGGGGCAACTCCACAGGGCAGCCAAAAAAGAGCAGCAGGGGTTGATTAAAAACACTTTTTCTCACCTTGCTTCGCAGTGGTTTGATTTCATGGGGACTAAAATCGCGCCTTCAACCATGCGCTATTACGCTTTTCTCATAAATAACCACCTGCTGCCAAATCTTGGCACTATGCCTGTGAAAAAGATCAAGCCCTCGCATCTTATCGAGGCATTCCGAAAAATAGAGGAAAAGCGCACCCCCTATAGTGCGAAGCGTTCTTGCCAGGTTTGTTCCCAGATTATGCAATATGCCACGGCACTTGAGATAATTGAAATCAACCCAGTGCCGTCAATGCGCCCCTTATTGCGGCCTCCCAAATACGGGCACTTTGCAGCCATCACCGACCCTGAAGAGTTGGGAAAATTGCTACGCAAGATAGATAATTTCTCTTGCAGTCCCACACTAAAAAATGCCTTAAAGATGATGCCCTACGTTTTTGTCCGACCTAATGAGCTAAGATACGCACTTTGGAAAGATATAAATTGGGAATTGGCAGAATGGCGGTATACTGCCAGGAAGACGAATACACCACATATTGTGCCCCTCGCTCCCCAAGTCATTGAAATTTTGGTAGCCCAAAGGGAAGTAGCCGGAGACAGTGAATTTATCTTTCCCAGCCAGCTTGATAAAGAGAAGCCCATGGGGGGCTGCTCCATGAATCTTGTCCTGCGGAGGATGGGTTATTCGCCAGAAGAAATGACCATTCATGGTTTTCGGGCCACCGCCCGCACCATGTTGGATGAAATATTAGGGGAACGATATGAATATATCGAGCACCAGCTTGCACATTCTGTGCGTGATCCCAACGGGAGAGCCTACAACCGTACCGAACATCTTGCGGAGCGTAAAAAAATGATGACCAAGTGGGCTAATTATCTGGATGAACTACGCTCCAGCAGGAACATCTGCTAATACCAAAATATATTTTATGTGCAATGGCTCCACTCGAAATCTTCATACGCTGAAGTAGGACGCTCTCTCACTTTGTAAAGCACCAGATTGTAAACAGATTACTATCAGTGAAATCGCGCGGACAAAGTTAAGAAAAAGTGTAGACGATTAGGAATTCTCGGTGTTCTGCATATGCTTCCGTCATGGTGTAGAGAAATCTCACTTGATTTGACTTTCTGACCCTCCCACCGCGTGTTTTTTTGGGGGATTGGGAGAGCACGTAACCGGCGGAAAAGATTTATAGGCAATAAATAGATGCTCTTTGAGATTATCCCGCCCCCTTACCTTGGGCGAGACCTGACTTGTGAAAGAGTTGACAATTTCAGCATCCGTCCTTATTTGATACGTTGCAGAAAACGCAGCTGAGCGCCATGCAGGCGCTCAATCCTGCACTCTGTACGCAGCAAAATACATTCGGCATTTGGATCCCTGAGGGCGATTCGCCAGCGGCTGTAACCGCAGCATGAGCAGCGAATCAGTTTTGCCCGGAAAAGACGCTGAAAAGCGCCTTCTCCGGGCTTTTTGTTTGGTAATTTTTGGGGGTGCACCCCGGAGGAAACATGCATTACACAGGCCAGATTTACCGCCCGCCCATGGAAAGTGAAACACCGCTTTTGCAGATAACCAGCGGCTGTTCGCACAATCGTTGTGCTTTTTGCACCATGTATGAGGGAACGCCGTTCACGGTTTCCCGCATGGAGGATATTGAAGCGGACCTTGAGGAAATGCGGCTCGCCTATGGCAACGGATTACGCCGTATTTTCCTGCTTAATGGGGATTCCTTTGCATTGCCGACCAAAAAACTGCTGAAAATCGCCGAATTGATCCGCGCGCGCTTTCCGCATATCGAGACCATCAGCTGCTATGCCTCCATAAGAAATATCGGGCATAAGAGCGATGAGGACCTGAAGGAATTGCGTTCAGCCGGATATAACGACCTCTATATCGGGCTTGAGTCCGGCTGGGCACCGGCCCTCCGCCAGATGCGCAAAGGCTTTACCCGCGAGGAAGCTGACGCCCAGCTTGACCGCCTCCAAAAAGCCGGTATGCGTTACGGGGCGCTCCTCATGTTCGGTCTCGGGGGGCGGGGCAACGGCGAGATAAGCGCAAGGGAGACGGCGAACATGCTCAACAGGAATATGCCCTTTGTCATTTCCGCCGTGCCGACGGCCATTGCCGAAGGGAGCGAGCTTGAGCGCATGAGGGCGGCTGGCGAATATACTGCGCCGACAGAAAGGGAATTGATTGAGGAAGAACTCCTCCTGCTCCAATTATTGGAGCCGTCCCAAGGGTGCTATTTCTTCGGCAGGCATCCCTACAACACGATTCCCGTGGGCGGGTATCTTTCCGAAAAGGACAGGATGACCTCGCGCCTCGCCCGCGCCTTGACCGATTTGCCAGAGGAATTTCTGGAAAGCTGCCAACAGAGGGGGCACCTCTAGAATTTTCAAGCTCGCCAGGGATGCCCCAGCAGGGAGGAAGGGCAGAGGACGCCAAAAATTTAATTTGTGAAAGAGTTGACAATTTCCGGGAGACGCCGTATCCAAAAACCACGCGCGGAAGAAAGCAGCTGAACGCCACGCAGGCGGTCAATCCTGCATCCTGCGCACAAGCTCACACATTCGGCATTTGGATGCCTGAGGGCGATTCGCCGGCGGCTGCACCCGCAGCATGAGCAGCGAATCAGTTTTTGGCCCGGAAAAGACGCTGAAAAGCGCCTTCTCCGGGCCTTTTTCTTTTTCCTCGCAGGAAAAGTTTCACAAGGAGGCACAGGATGAGCGTTTGCACCATGGAATCGAGCTGCATGACCGGCCAGGAACAGCGCCTTGTGGACGGGCGCGGGCAGTCCAGCCCCAGGGAGCGCACCAACAGGGCGCTCAACGTGATGCGTGCCCAGCGGCCACGCCTCGACATCGAGCGCGCCGTGCTGTTCACCGAATCCATGCGCGAGACTGAGCAGTATCCGCTGGTGCTCCGCTGGGGCAAGGCGGTGCGCCACATCCTTGAGAATATCCCGGTGGTCATCCAGGAGGGCGAGCTGCTCGTGGGAACCATCGGTGGCCCCGGCCGCATCTCCCCGCTCTATCCCGAGCTGCGCTGCGGCTGGTTCCCCAAGGGCATGCCCGAGACGCAGAAAAAGGACGCCTATGCCGTGCGCTCCGAGGACATCGCCACCTTCATGGAAAAGGTGGAGCCCTACTGGCGCGGCAAGACGGCGCACGAGCGCTATCTCGCCCTCATGCCCAAGGCCACGCGCGACATCATCTATGGCGATGACGACTACGGTGCCACGGGCCTCATGCAGGACAATTCCAACATCAATTCCACGCTCAACTGGAGCGGCATCTTCGACAAGATCATCAATCGCGGCGTGCTGGCGCTGAAGAAGAAAGCCGAGGACAAGCTGGCCGAGATCGAGGCCAACCCCGCCAACGGCGATTACGACAAGATTCCCTTCCTCCAGGCTGTCATCGAGTGCTACGAGGGCATGCTCGCCTACGCCGCCCGCTATGCGGCCGAGCTCATGACACTGGCTGCGGCGGAAAAGGACCCCGTGCGCAAGCAGGAGCTGGAGCGCATGGCGGAAATCTGCACGCGCGTGCCCGCGTATCCGGCCCGTGATTTCTGGGAAGCCATGCAGGCGCACTGGTTCGCGCAGATAGCCTACCGCGCCGAGCAGCAAATCAGCGGCGGCGTGGCCCTGCACCGCTTCGACCAGTACATGAATCCCCTCTATGTGAAGGATCTCAAGGAAGGCAAGATCACCGAGGATTTCGCCCTCGAGCTGCTTGAAGCCATGTGGCTCAAGATCGCCCAGGTGGTGCCCTTCAGCGCCACCAACGCCGGCAACTACTGGGAGGGCTACGCGCACTTCGAAAATTGCACCATCGGCGGCGTGGACAAGTACGGCCGGGACGCCACCAATGAGATGACCTATCTCATCCTGCGCTCCAAGAAGGAGTTTCCGCTGCACTATCCCGAAGTNTCGNTGCGCGTCCATGCCGGCACNCCGCACGAGCTNNTGCACGCGGCNGCGGANCTGGTGAAGGAGGGCTGCGGCTTCCCCAAGTTCTTCAATGACGAGACCATCATCACCCAGCTCATGTGCAACGGCGTGCCGCTCTCACATGCGCGCGACTATTCGGCTGCGGGCTGCACCGAAATCCGTATGCCGAATATCGACACCTATCTCTCGCTNGGCGGCAACATCAACCTCGCCGCTGCGCTGGAAATGGCGCTCAACGACGGCTGGGCGCACTTCGGGCCGCGTTATGAAAAGCTGCTCACGCCTTCCATCGCCCGCAAGGACATCAAGAGCTTCGATGACGTGATGAGCAACCTGCGCGAATGCGTGGANTTNTACGTTGACCACTTCATGAAGCGCATGTCCGCNNTGGAGCTGACCAACAAGCAGTGCCTGGCCGCGCCCTTCATGTCCTCGCAGAGCGACATCTGCATGGAAAACCTTACGGACATCCACCAGTGCGTCATGCCGGGCAGCAACCAGCACGACACCGGCAATGTCAACTTCAACGGCTTCGGCACCTGCGCCGAGGCGCTGGCCTCCATCAAGAAGCTCGTCTTCGAGGACAANATCCTCTCCCTTGATGAGCTGCTCGAGGCCGTGAACAATGACTTCGAGAACAACGAGCCCCTGCGCCAGCTCATGCTCAACGTNCCCAAGTACGGCAACAACGACGCCTGGGCCGACGCCATCGCCCGCGACCTCGACGAGATGATCGGCGAGCTCGTGCATGACCGCCAGTCCGTGTTCGGCGANAANTACCTCAAGTACGTGCCCGTNACCTCGCATGTGGGCCTCGGCAACAAGACCTGGGCCACGGCCAACGGACGCCACAAGCACACCTTCCTTTCCGAAGGCATCTCGCCCACCCAGGGCGCGGACGTGGACGGCCCGCTTGCGACCATGATGTCTATCGCCAATTCCACGAGCCGCGTCTATCCCAACAGTTGCGCGCGCCTGCTCAACCTCAAGCTCAACCCGCAGGTGGTGACNGGCGAGAAGGGCACGCAGGACCTCATCAACCTCATCCGCAACTTCGTGGATCTCAAGCTCTGGCATGTGCAGATCGGCATCTACAACAAGGANGTNNTGCTCAAGGCGCGGGAAAAGCCGGAGGACTACAAGAACCTCATCGTGCGCGTGGCGGGCTACAGCGCCTANTTCGTGGAGCTTTCGCCCAGCATGCAGGGCGAGATCATCGCGCGCACCGAACACGAGATGGTGTAGCATCATGGGCAAGCTCACAGGACGCATCTTCAATATCCAGAAGTTCTCGGTGCATGACGGCCCGGGCGTGCGGGACACCATCTTCATGAAGGGTTGCCCNTTGCGCTGCACCTGGTGCTCCAACCCGGAATCCCAGCGGCACGGCCTGCAACTGGGCTGGCGGGAAAAGAAGTGCGTCGGNTGNGGAGTTTGCCTCAAGACCTGTGAGAACGGAGCCCTCGGGCGCGCGGAGAACGGGGCCATTGTCCGCGCGCCCGAGAAATGCAGCAAGTGCCTCGNCTGCGTGAANCGNTGCTACGCCAAGGCCATGCANGTCTATGGCGAGGACGTGACCGTGGACGANCTCTACGGCCGCATCCGCAACAAGCCCCAGGCCTGGCGCGTGGACGGCGGCNTCACCGTGAGCGGNGGNGANCCGCTGATGCAGGCCGATTTNGTGGGCGANNTGCTGGCNAAGTTCCGGCGCTACGGCATCCACACGGCCATTGAGACCACGCTNTGCGCCTCCTTCAACAAGGTGGCGAAGGTGGCCGCCCACTGCTCGCTCATCTATGCGGACATGAAGCTCGCCGACCCGGCGGCCCACAAGCGCCACACCGGGGTGGACAACAGCCTCATCAAGGCGAACTTCCTGCGCCTNAANAAGGAATTTCCCGAAGTCCAGCTCATCGCGCGCACGCCGGTCATCCCNGGCGTCAACGACAATGAGGCCGAGCTCGGGGCCATAGCCGACTTCCTCAAGACCGTGCCNGGNCTCGACGATTACGAGCTTTTGCCCTTCCACGGCTTCGCCCAGCCCAAGTACCACCAGCTGGGCNTCGACTACCAGTTCAAGGACATTCCCAACATGGACAAGGAAAGCGTGGTCAGGAAAAACGCGGCCNTGAAAGANCGGATAGGCTTAAAGCTTTGAGCTTGGCNNGCTGNTTGCCNAAATCTCGACANATGNAATGAAANNNNCTGCCAGAAAAGGAGANCNGCACATGTGGAAAATCACCCCCCTGCATGTTGGCACGCTGGACACCATCATGTGCAGCGTCATCATGAAGCATGGCGTCAAGTCCAATCCCGGGGAGCTGACCCAGCTCTACCACATCGCATGGCTGCTCGAGGATGAGGAGCGGGGCCGCAAGGTCCTGGTGGACACCGGCGGGGACGACAACCTGGAGCGCAATTCGCGCCTGCACAATCCCATCCGGCGCGACGAGGGAAAGCACGTCATCGAGATGCTGGCCCGGCACGGCGTGAAGCCCGAGCAGCTCGATGCCATCATCATCACCCATCTTCACTGGGACCATGCCCAGGCCATCCTCGACCTGCCGCGCGACCTGCCCGTCTATGTGCAGCGGGAGGAACTGCATTTCGCGCTCGACCCCTATCCCACGGACCGCAAGTACTATGAAGCGGACGCCACGGACCAGGTGCCGTACTACCTCCAGTGCTACCATCAGTACAAACTGGTGGATGGCGATGTGGAAATCGAGCCCGGCCTTTCCGTGGTGCACCTGCCGGGGCACTCCAACGGCTCGCAGGGCGTGGTGGTGGACACCAAGGACGGCCGCTTCGTCATCGCGGGCGACATGATCAATATCCGCGCCAACTGGGAGCAGCGTATGCCCGGCGGCCTGTACAACGACATCAAGCGCTATTTCGACTCCTTCGCCAAACTGGAAAAGCTGGAGAAGGAAGGAGCCGTTATCCTGCCCAGCCACGACCGCTGGGTGCTGGATACCTATCCCGTGATTGGCTGAGGGCGCTTTCCGCTGACATACATTTCAGCCCAGGAGTCGGCAATGGCGGACAAAACCAGGCTTTCCTTCTTCATCAATACCTGTATCGTTCTCTTCCTCCTGTTTGTATTCGGCAAGCTGCCTGCCGTGGGCGGCCTGACGCAGCAGGGGATGCAGGTCATCGGCGTCTTTGCGGGCACCATCTTCGGCTGGGTGACCATCGGCATCGGCTGGCCCTCGCTTTTGGGCGTGGTAGCCCTCGGCATGACCGACTTTTACACCATGAGCGACCTGCTGGCTCTCGCCCTGGGCTCGCAGATGATCACCATGATTTTGTGCCTGCTGCTCATCTCCGCCTTCGTGCAGCAGGCCGAGCTCACGGACATGATCCTCCACAGCCTCCTGGGGCTGAAATGCGCGCAGGGAAAGCCCTTCCTTATCCTTTTCCTCTTCCTTCTGGCGGGCTTTTTCGCGAGCATCCTCTCCCACTGCCTTGCCGTGCTCATCATCTTTCTGGAACTCTTCCGCAACATGATGAAGAAAACCGGCATCCAGCCCTATTCGTCGGCCGTGCCCTGCTTCTTCGTGGGCATGGCCTATGCCTTCGCCCTCGGCGACATCGCGCTGCCCTTCAAGACAACGGCCATCGTGGGCATCGGGGCCTACGAGGCCGCCACGGGGGCGCCCATGAACTTCGCCGCCTTCACGGTGTTCATCTTCCCCTTCTGCATCTTCCTCATCGCCACCTATGTGCTCTCCGCCAAGTACCTTTTCCGCTGCGACCTTGGCTGCCTCCAGTCCTATGCCATCGACCCCTCGCAAAAGGTGGAGATGACCACGCGCAAGAAGATTTCCCTGCTTGCGGTCATCGTGGCCCTGCTGCTGCTTTTGCTGCCCAACATCCTGCCCGCGGGCAATATTGTGAGCGACACCATCCGCCAGATGGGCATCGGCGGCTTGGGGCTGACCATCGTGGCCGTGCTCCTCATGGTGCGCGTGGACGGCGAGCCGCTCATGGACCTGAAAAAGACTTCCAGTTATTTTTCCTGGGATGTCCTCTTCATGCTCGCCTTCCTCGTGCCCGTGGCAACGGCGCTGGCTTCCGACCAGGCGGGCATCAAGGCCCTGCTCATGAGCGGAACCACCGCCTTCTTGCAGGAAATACCCTCGTGGCTGCTTGTGCTGACCATCGTCACCACCGGGGCCTTCATTACCAACTTTTCCAACAATACGGTGGTCTGCGGGGTATTCGTGCCCATCGCCTGCATGTTGACGCCCATGCTGAACCTCAACCCGCAAATCATCACGAGCCTCATCATCGCGGCCTCCTGCATCGCCATCTTCTTCCCGGCGGCGTCGCCCCTGAGCGCCGTGCTGTTTTCCCAGAAGGAGCTCGTGACCTTCAGGCAGCAATGCGCCCTGGGCCTGAAGACCTTTGTGGTGCAGTGCGTCATCATTGCCTTTGCTGGGCTCGCCTGGGGCAGGCTGGTGTTTTGAAAAAGGGGAGCATCGCATGGTGGACGGGAAGCCGTTGCGCCCCTGCGCGCGCCATGCCATGCCTGGGCCAGACATATTTTACCTATGTCCCGACCGGCTTTTTCCTGTTCAGGTAGTCATGGGAGGACGTATGTGGAAAGTGCAACCCATCCATGTCGCTACCCAGCATTGCATCCGAAAGGGGATGCTGGACACGGGAAGTCCCATCGACGCCACCGAGCGCATGGACATTCCCTTTGTCTGCTGGCTGCTCATGAACGAGAGTTCCGGCAAGCTGTACCTCGTGGATTGCGGGCCGGATTACGACAACGAAACCAATGCCCGCCTGCACCAGCCCATGACCATGCGCCCGGAATGGCATATCAGGGAGAGGCTCGCGGCCATGGGCGTTGATGCCGGAAAGCTCGAGGGCATCATCGTCACGCATCTGCACTGGGACCATCTCAAGGCCGTCAACAGCCTGCCGGACGCCCTGCCGCTGCTCGTGCAACGGGAGGAACTCGCCTGGGCGGCCTCCACCCGGGGTACGCGCTTCGCCAAGGCATACGAAACCGACGCCGGGGAAGTGCCCTACTTTTTCCGCTGCCACGCCCGCTACGAGCTTTTGGATGGCGAAAGGGAGATCGCGCCGGGCCTGCGGGTGCTCCCCACGCCGGGGCATACCCGCGGCTCGCAGTCGGTGCTCGTCAGCACCAGGCGGGGCCAGCTCATTCTCGCCAACGACGTTGTGAACGTGCTGGAAAACTGGACGCTGGGCATCCGCCCCGGAAACGTCATGGATGACGCAGCCTACGCTTCGTCCCTCGAGGCATTGCGGCAGCATGAAAGACGGGGGGGAAGGGTGGTTCCGGGCCATGACTTCCGCGTCTTCACGGAAATGGCCTCGCTCTTTGACGAAATTTTTCCTGTCCGTGGGGATTCTGCCTGTTGAAGCCGGCGTGGAGCTGCGTTGTTGAATACATTTCCAGGGGGAACTGCCATGAACGCTGACACGAGGAATTTTCTCCTGAACCTGGCCGTAGTGCTGTTTCTGATGTTCGGTTTTGGCTATGTGCCGCCTTTTCCGGGCCTCAATGAAATGAGCATGCGGGTCATCGGCGTCTTCGCGGGCGTCATCTACGGCTGGATAATGATCGACATCGGCTGGCCGTCCATTCTCGGGCTGGTGGCGCTGTGCCTGACAGGCTATATGCCCACAGGCGACCTGCTGGCCACGGCCTTCGGCTCGCAGACCATCGTCATGATCCTGGCCCTGCTCTTCCTCGCCGCCTTTGTGCAGCAGGCGGAACTGACGGAAGTTATCGTGGACTTCCTCCTGAGCCGCAAGGCAACGGTCGGCAAGCCCTTCCTCATCCTCTTCAACTTCCTCCTGGCTGGTTTTCTGGCGGCGGTGCTTTCGCAATGCCTGGCCGTGCTTGTCATCTTCCTTGAAATCTTCAAGGAGATAGTGCGCAAGACGGGCCTCAAGCCCTACAGCGCGGCCATCCCGACCTTCATGGTGGGCATGGCCTTCGCCATCGTCATCGGCGACATCAGCCTGCCCTTCAAGGGCTGCGCCATCCTCGGCATTGGCGCGTATGAGGCCATCACCGGGCAGACCATGAATCTTGCCGCCTTCACGGTGTTCATGTTTCCCATGTGTCTTGCGACCATCGCCTTCTATGTGCTCGTCTGCAAATACATCTTCCGGGTGGACTTGAGCCTGTTGCGCAACTACCGGCATGAACCTTCCAAGGGCGCGGTGGTCACGCCGTTCAAGAAGATTTCACTCATCGCCATCATTATCAGCCTCGCCTTGCTGCTCCTGCCGGGCATTATTCCGAAGGACTGGGCCATTTCCGCCTTTTTCGGCCGGCTCGGGCTGGGAGGCCTTTCCCTGCTCATCCTCGCCGTGCTCATGATTATCCGCGTCAACGGCGAGGCGCTGCTCGACATGACCAGGGTGGCGAACTTCTTCCCGTGGAAGGTCTTTTTTGTGCTCGTCGTGCTGCTGCCCGTGGCGGCCGCGCTCTCGTCCGATGCCGTCGGCCTGAAGGTGCTCTTGTCCGACCTCGCCACATCCATGCTGTCCGGGCTGCCGCCCTTCCTCGTGATATTCGCCGTGGTGGTGCTCCCTGCGGTGCTGACCCAGTTCGCCAACAACATGGTGGTGACCTCGGTCTTCGTCACCATCATCTGCTTCATGGGCGAGGCGCTGCCCTTCGACCCGGCGGTCTTGAGCTGCCTTGTCATCATGGCCGCCAATTTTTCCATGTTCTTCCCTGCGGCGAACCCGATGAACGCCATCCTCTTCGCCCAGCGTGATCTCGTCACTTTCCGCCAGGAAGCCGGTTTCGGCTTTATCTCCTGCATGATCCTCTGCATCTTCCTCGCCGTGGCAGGCTACGGCTGGGGCAGCCTCGTCTTCTGACAACCAAAACAAGGAGAACACCATGCGCGCTTTCCAGATCACCGAACCGCACAAGGCCGAAGTTGTTGACCTGCCCGTGCCCGAACCGGGTCCGGACGAGGTGCTCGTGCGGATGCACTATGCCGGCATCTGCGGCTCGGATCTGCACACCCTTGAGGGCAAACACGCACGGCGCACGCCGCCGCTCATCACCGGGCACGAGGGCAGCGGGGTGGTGGAAAAGGTGGGGACCAACGTCAGGGACATCAAGCCGGGCACGGAATGTGTCATCCTCGCCGAGCAAAGCTGCGGCGAGTGCCGCTGGTGCCGGGAAGGGCACACCAACCTTTGCGCCAGGAAGGTGCTGCTCGGCACCAAGCCCTGGCCTGGCACGTTCAGCGAGTATGTGGTGGCCCCTGCCGCCAATATCCTCCCCCTGCCGAAAGGGCTTTCCCTCAGGCTCGCGGCCGTCACCGAGCCTGTGGCCATTTGCATGCATGTGCTCCGCCAGGCCGGCTGGCAGGGCGGCGAATCGGCGCTGATTTACGGCGCGGGCGGCATCGGCTCCCTCCTGCTCGCCGCATGCCGGGCGCGCGGCATGAAGAGCGCCGTGGTGGCCGACATCAAGGAGTTCAATGTCGAAAAGGCCAGGGAAATGGGGGCCACGTCGGCAATCAACAACGGCACCCCGGACGACGCCGAGCAGGCGCTTCAGGAGGCCTGCGGCCCTGAAGGTGTGGACGTGACCTTCGTCACCGCGCACCCGGTCAAGATCGTCAACCAGAGCTTCCGCATGACGCGCAAGCGCGGCACGGTGACGCTGGTGGCCCAGTTCAACCAGCCGGGCATCGTGGACATCGACAAGGCGCGCATCAAGGAGCAGACCCTCGTTTCCAGCGCGGCCGCCAACAGGAAGGATTTTGAGGAGGCACTCGAAATTCTCGCCGCCTATCCCGAATATTTCGAGCCCGCCATCACCACAGAGGTCGGCCTCGACGAGGTGGACGACCTGCTCCACGCCATGATTGAGGGCAAAGCGAATGTGGCCAAGGCCATTGTGCGCCTTGCGGACTAACGCCTGAGAGCTTCCTCCGTCTGCAACAAAAGGAGAAGGGATGAACCCTCTTGAAAAACTCGCCGGTTTCGTGCACCGGCTCAGGTTCGAGGATGTGGACAAGGCTGCCGCGACACAGGTCACGCTTTGCCTTGCGGATTCGCTCGGCTGCCTCGTCTATGGGAGCCGCGCGGAGCATGTGCGCAAGGCGCTTGCGGCCTACAAGCCCATGCAGATGCCGGACGGCTCGCGCATCTTTTTTGAAAGCTGGAAAGCGCCCGCGCCGCTCGCCTCTTTCCTTAACGGCTCCATGATTGGCGCGAACGCCTATGACGACCTGCACCACGGGGCCACCGTGCATTGCGGCTGCATCGTCATCCCGGCGGCCTTGGCCGCGCTTGACGGCTGCGGGCGCACGGTGAGCGGCAAGGAGTTCCTGACAACGCTGGTGGCGGGCTACGAGACCATGATTCGCGTGGCGCTCGCCGTCATGCCCGAGGTGCGCCACAGGGGCTATCATCCCGCATCGGTGGTGGCCCCCTTCGCTGCTGCGGCTGCCGCAAGCCGTATCTATGGCCTCACGGAGGAAGAGACGCTCAACGCCATCGGCATCGCCGGGGATTTCGGTTCCGGCCTCATGAGCGCACAGCTCTCCTCCAATATTCACGGCATGCAGGCCCCGTATGCGAGCATGCACGGCGTCAACGGCGCGCTCATGGCCCGCCAGGGCCTGCTTGGCATCCGGGAGATATTCGACGATACCTACGGCTCTTTCCTCACCACGCTCTCGGGCAAGTATGACCCCGCGCCCATTGAAGCCATCGGCGAAGGCGAGTTCCTCTGCAAGGGCACGGGCATCAAGTTCTACCCCACTGCGGGTTCGGTGAGCAGCGCCGTGGACGGCGTGCGCGACCTCATGGAACAGGACGGCATCAGACCGGAGGAAGTGGAAAAGATCACCGTGCGCGTCAACAAGTCGGTCTTCCTGCATTGCGGCTTCGACTATGAGCCCGGCCCGGTTTCCGGGGCGCAGATGCACATCGGCTACTGCATCGCGGCGCTGCTCGTCTCCGGCCAGCTGGGCGCACGCCAGTTCGAGCCGGCCTTTATCAAGGACCCGCGCGTGGCTGCAGCCATGAAGAAGGTTGAGGTCATCCACGACCCGGTCATGGACGACCTCGGCCCCGGCATGGGCTACTGCGCGCGCATCAGCCTTGTGGCGGGCGGCAAGACCTATGCGTGCGAAATCGTCAATCCTCGCGGCAGCGCGGGCAACCCGCTTTCGGAAGCCGGGGTGCGCGAGAAGTTCATGGCCCAATGTGCGGGCATATTGCCTGAGGACAAGGCCGGGCGGCTTTTCAGCGCCGTCATGGGTATTGCGGATTTGGCCGATGTGCGCGACCTTGAGGCTATGATTTCCTGAAACAACGGAGGGCAGGCCCATGAGCGTCCACGAGCAATGCTTCCTCTTGGGGGGCTACGCGCAGCCCCCGCGCGACACGGCTGTCATGTTCGCGTTCCACACGCTGTATTGCCAGCTTTTGATCAACAAGTCTTCGCACTGCGTGGTGGATTGCTACCTCAACTCGCCAAGCCCGCTCGCCCGTGACTACCTCGCGGAAATCATCCGCGGGCATTGCATGGACGATGACCTGGAACCGCTCATCGCCAGGATTCGCGCCAACGCACACCTGTTGATCACCAATTCCGTGATCCACGCCCTGCGTAACGCCTTGGAGCGATACCGGGAAATCATTACGACACTCTAAAGAGAGAGGTCGGGGACATCCCCGGCCTCTCCCGTATGGTCTATGCCGTTTCAGCGGCGGCAAGCACCTATCTGGCAAAGCCCTCGCGGAGCAACTTCGCCGCAAAATAGGTGATGAGGATGTCGGCCCCGGCCCGCTTCAGGCCCATGAGGCTTTCGAGCATGACGGCCTCGCCGTTGATCCAGCCTTTTTCCGCCGCCGCCATAATCATGGAATACTCGCCGCTCACCTGGTAGGCGCAGATGGGAACCAGCGTCTCCCGCTTGGCAAGCGCGATGATGTCGCCATAGGAGGCGGCGGGCTTGACGATGAGCATGTCCGCGCCCTCGGCGATGTCGGCCCGGATTTCCCTCAGCGCCTCGCGCGCGTTGCCCGGGTCCATCTGGTAGGTCTTGCGATCGCCGCAGGCCGGGGCGGACTCGGCGGCGTCCCGGAAAGGCCCGTAAAACGAGGAAGCATACTTGGCCGCATAGGACATAAGGGGCACATTGACAAAGCCCGCTCCGTCCAGCGCCTGCCGAATGGCGGCAATGCGGCCGTCCATCATGTCCGACGGGGCGAGGATGTCCGCCCCTGCCTCCGCAAGGCTGACGGCGGTCTTGGTCAGCAGCGGCAGGGTGGCGTCGTTGAGAACGCGGCCGTCCTCCGTGAGGATGCCGCAATGCCCGTGCGCCATGTATTCGCACAGGCACACGTCCGTCACGACGATGAGCCCGGGAAAGGCCTTTTTCAGCCTGCGCACCGCCTGCTGCACGATGCCGTCCTGCTTCCACGCGCCTGTCGCCTGTTCGTCCTTGCTGGACGGGATGCCATAGAGCATGGCCGTCATGAGGCCCTTTTCCACATCCCGGCCCACCTCCTTCTCGAGCTCGTCGAGCGAAAGCTGGAACTGCCCGGGCATGGAAGCGATCTCTTTCCGGTAGCCGACATCGGCCGTTTCCGCCACGAAATAGGGCATGATGAGTTCTTCCCGCAACAGCGGGGGCGTTTCCCGGCAGAAGTCGCGCATCACCTGGCTCTGGCGCAGGCGGCGGCCACGATAAAATTCCATTGCTTATTCCTCCTTCAAGGTTTGCGAGCTTGCTGCGCTCCAGCGGCGTTGCACCGGGATACCCGTAATAATAGCGGCAGCAAAGGCAGTGAGTGCCGCCGCCTGAAGCACGATGAGCAAGGTGAGCGCCGCCCCGTAGCCTTGGGCCAAGTCCCGCACCGCGCCGATGAGCGTCGCCCCGAAGGCGCAACCGAGCGCCGAAAAGGTCATGATGCAGGCGTAGATGACGCTGTAATCGGCCATGCCGAAGATGCGTTTCACCAGCGGCGGCGGTTCCAGCACCGTGCAGGCGAAGCCGATGCCGTAACAGAGGCCGCCCACGAGGCTTGGCACGAAGGCCAGATGGGAGATGAGGAGCACCATCCCGATGAGGCCAAGGCCCACGCCGATGGGCGCGGCCCACTTTACGCCCAGAAGATCGTTGAGCCAACCGATGCCGAGCTTGCCGCAGGTGATGCCAATAACGGCGGCGGAAAGGATGGAAGCGGCCTGCATTTGCGTGAAGCCATATTCGCCCATGCACGCGGGGAGATGAAAAAGAAAGGCCGAGGTGATGCCGATGAGGCCCGCGAAGAGAAAGATGCAGTAAAAACTCGGCGTGCGCAGGGCGTTTTTGAGGCGCATCCCCGCCGTGAGAACCGTGGAAGCGGCGGAAGCGCCCGCGCCATAGGGCTTGAGGCCCAGTTCCGCAGGCGTGGAACGGACGATGAACAGGGTAAAGGGCAGGGAGATGGCGGCCATGACAAGGCCGCTGGCCCCATAGGTGGGTCGCCAGCCGAACTGGGCGATACTCCAGGTGATGAGCGGGCTGGCGAGGGCCGAGGCAATGCCGGCGGCGGAAAAGGAAATGCCCATGGCGAGGCCGGTCTTGCGCTCGAACCAGTTGGTGATGAGCACCGGAATGGCGAGATAGATGAGGAAGGCGCTGCCGACACCCAGAAAGACACCCGCCGCATAGAAGGCCCAGATGCTTTGGGCCAAGCACAGCAGGCCGAAAGCGGCGGAATCCATGATGACCGCAACAGTAAGGACGGATCGAGCTCCCCGGGCTTGCAGCAGCTTCCCGGCCAGCGGCAGGGAAACGCCAGCCACGGCATACTGAATGGTGATATACACGCTCAGTGCGCCAATGCTGACATCAAGCGCATTGCTCACGCTGGCGTAGAACAGGCCCGCGCAATTCACCGGAATACCGAGGCCCGTGATGATGAACGCGCAGCAGGCCAGCACGATTTTGAAGGGATACGGGATTGCACGCACGATGATGCCTCTTCTTAAAAAATTAAAAGCCAAAAACACCCATGCGCTCGCGCACATGCGAATTTTTGGCTTTCAATCAGGCTTGCGGCGTACCGCTGCGTGCGGTGCCCACCTGACCACCGGAAAAGAGTTTATTGAGAACGTCCCGCCGAGTCAACGGGAAAATCCGGGGCGTGCAATCGGGGTAGCTCCCTTGAGAGACCATCCTGGCATCTTTAACAGAGGTTTGAGCGTCGCAGCCCTCGCAGCACATTCGGTCCCAGCGATTCCATTCCCTCGACGCGCCGCCATAGTTCCCTATGGCGTGCATTCCGCGCTATATCCCTGTCTCCGGCATACCCAAAAGCATATGCCGCCGTGCTCTCTGCATAACGCTGCCAGTTGCGTGCCGCGACTCTTTCCCGGATAGAGGGGGCACAGGCGCGGATGGTTTTTGCCACTTCTTCCTGGCTGTGACCGTTGGCGCGGAGACGCAGGGCAATCATGGCGTCCACTCGTGAGAAGTCCTCAATCGTGATATGCTCCCGGATGTCGGCCCAATGCATGAAATAGGCTTGCTGAGGGCTAGCTGCCACTTGAGCGGTTATGGGGGCAGAGATCTCTTCGTCCTGTCTTCTCTGCTGCTGGGCTGTGGCAAGTGCCTGTTCAATTTTTCGCGCTTCAACCAAGGCTTTTTGGCACTCCTACCGGACGGCATAACTCAGGTTGACGAGAGGGAAAGTTCCGTCCTCTCGCTGATGCTTTGGCTTGAGGTTCTCAAAGCCAGGGGCGCGGTGTGGATGAACCGCGCCTGAAAGTTTTGGGTCGCCATAGCGCTTGTTCAGAGTTACGGCCAGACGGTTGCCGATTTCACGGTCAAAATCCCCTTGAAACTTGGGAAAGGTAAGGATGCACTGATAATTATTCGGTGAACTTTCCAGAAACACCGCTGGCTTGAAGCCGTCTTTCTGGAGCTGCATGACCTTTTCCGGGCTCACATCGTCAATGAGGATATGGTGTTTCTGCACGGAAAGTGGCGTGTAGTAGATATTTTCGCCGCGTCTTGCCAAGTTCACGATTTCCGGCAACCGGTTGAGCAATTCTTCTGGAGTGAAGCCCCGGCTCTCCCCGTTCTGCTTGTCCAGGATCATCACCTTCTTCTCACCGTTTGCGCCCATTTTAATGGCCGTTACCCGGTAGCGCTCCGCATTGACGGCTTTCGCATACTCAAGAAACAACTTTGCCTGTGGCAAAGACGCGACTTCCGAGGATATGGGGGAGGGGGTGTGTCTGGCCTTTCCTGTGGCCTCATAGGAAACGGCATGAAGGGGGTGAAACGGTTGCCCTTGGGTTGTCAGCCAGTCAGAAAACCGTTTTATCCGTCTCGGCGGCAATGCCGCTCTCAAGCTGGCCCGCAGCTCTCTCAACTGCTCGACATGTTCGAGTTTCAGGCAATGGCGGCCGATATTTAAAAAAGGCACTCCATATTTGGCAATACTGGCCAGCTTTTCCCGGCGTTCCTTGGCCTGTTGTTCCTTGAGGCGGTTCACTTCATCTCTGACTTTTTCCTCAAGCTCTTTCTTGGCTTCCCTTTCGGCCTTTACGGCGTTTCGGTACATCTCCCACGCGGGCCGTATTGCTGGATGGACCGGCTCAGGCGCGGGACTTGGGGCTACGTTCTCGTAATCCCCTGCCACAAAATCCCCCAGTCGCTTGCACAGCTTCCCCATGCTGAACTCGCGATCAACTGAAGATGCCTTGACCGCTTGTTCTCCGACCCAAATGATTGCCCCAGAACCCTTCTTTTCAAAGCGCAGCCCCGCCTTCTTCAGACTGATATGTAAGTCCGCCCATGATTGTGCGTTCTTGATGAGTTCGTGGGCGCGTTCCTGGACAATTCTCTGGACTGATTTCTCGCCGGTTGCCCGCTCAAAATCCTGAGCTTTCGGAGTCGGTTTCACGGCGGAATCGAGGAGCTTTCTTTCCGCCAACTTGACCCCTCCCCCAAAAAGAGGTCCATTGAAAAGTTAGTGTTCCTGGCATAGGAGCACTTCCATGAAACGGAGTCGATTCAGCGAAGAGCAGATCATCGGGATCTTGCGCCAGGCAGAGGCCGGTATCCGCGTAGTGGATTTATGCCGTAAGCACGGTATTTCGGATGCCACCTTCTACAAGTGGCGGGCAAAGTATGGTGGCATGGATGTTTCCGATGCCATGCGCCTGCGCCGGCTTGAGGAGGAGAACGCCCGGCTCAGGAAGATGGTGGCAGAGCAGGCGCTGGACATTTCCATCCTCAAGGACGTCCTGTCAAAAAACTTCTGAAGCCCGCGTCATGCAGGGAGGCCGTACGCTATGTCCAGTCGGCGTATACGGCCTCCCAGCGGCGGGCTTGTGTGACACTCGGTGTGAGTCGCAGTACTGTACGGCGTCCCCCTCCACAGGATCGGGATGCGGGTCTGCGCCGACGCCTGCGGGAACTGGCAGAGGAGCGGCGGCGTTTCGGCGTTCAGCGACTGCATGTCTTGTTGCGGCGTGAGGGGCTCGTGGTGAATCACAAGCGGACGGAACGACTGTATCGTGAGGAGAGCCTGTCCTTGCGCTTGAGACCCAAAAGGAAACGTCCCAGTGTCCTGCGGTCGTGCCTGCCAACGCCTCTCGGGCCTGACGAGCAATGGGGCATGGATTTTGTCAGCGATAGTCTGGAGTCAGGGCGGCGTATCCGTATCCTGACCATCCTTGACCTCTG
>JAAUYU010000004.1 GCA_014804965.1 Desulfovibrio sp. | reverse complement strand
GGCCGCCGAAGTCCGTATTGTCCAGGAAGCCGTCCTGATAGCCGCTCGCCGAGATATAGTTGTCGTTGTAGGGCCGCATCCAGAAGCCGGTGACGCTGGCGTTGTCGTTGATCTTGTAGTTGGCCGTGATGCCCGCGCCGTCGGCCGTGAGCACGGTCGGGCCGTCGAGAGCGAAATAGGGCGAGCGGAAGGCCTGGATGCCCATGCGCACGGAAAGGTCCGTCTGGGGCACCATCCAGTCGATATAGGCGCGCTTGAGCTTGACGATGGTCCCGTCAGCGCCGAGGGCGCCGCCGCCCTGCGGGTCCTTGGCCTTGCCCCAGATGAACTTGCCGATTTCAAAATAGACCTGGCCGCTCAGGCTTTCGGAAGCCACGGCGTCGATTTGCAGGCGCACGCGCGAGCGGGCCTCAAAGTCGTCCTCAAGGCTGTCGTAGCCCGTGTGCCCCTTGTCGGTGAAATTGCCGTTCTGGCCGTACTGAGCGCCGAACAGCCACCAGCCGTGCGCCTTGAAGTCGATGGCCCGCGCCGGAAGCGCCCCCAGGCACAACAAAAGCGTCGCCACAAGGCCGCCCAGAGAACCATGCCATAACCGTTTCTTGATCATACCTCCACCTACCTTCATGGATTTGTGAACGGCTGCGCGTTCTCAGGCCCACGACGAGCCAAGAATCGCTGCGCCGAAAAGCCAGCAGAAGAGAAACGTTATCAGGGAGACCGTGAGCGTCACGCACAGTCCGTACCAGATGAAGTCCCTCGGGTTGACATACTCCCCGCCGCCCATCATGGCCGCCGCGCCGGTGAGGGAGGAAAAGGGGAACATGATGGCCACATTGCAGGCAAAGCCCACCGAAAGGCAGGCCGCCAGTGGATGGAAGCCATAGAGGGAAGCGAGGCTCGCGGTGATGGGCAGCACCAGGGCCGCCAGGGCCAGATTGCTGACGATCTGGGAGGCGAGCCCCGTCAGCACGACCATGATGAGCCAGACCCAGGCCCCGGAAATATTGCCGAGGGCGGACTGGATGAGCCCGGCCACCCACTTGTCGACGCCCCCCTGCAGGAGGACGTTGCCAAAGGTGATGGTGCCCACCATGATGAGCAGGATATTCCAGGAAATGTTGCGCACGGCCTGGTCCAGGTCCATGGAGAAGATGAGCTTTCCGCTTTCGGGGTCACGCCGCAACGGGATGAGGAAGGTGGCGAGCCCCATGAGGACGGCCACAAATGGCGCGTTGAGCAGCTTGACGCCCGCCTTCCAGCCAGCGAGGGCGGCCAGCTGGGGGCCGGCGCACCAGAGCAGGAGCGCAACGGCCATGACGCCCATGGCGATATGCTCATAGCGTGTCACCGGTCCGAGGTTTTTGAGGCTGTCGCGCAAAAAGTCGTCGGACATGGGCAGGCGCGACGCCGCCCCCCGCAGCGGGAACACGAGAAGGCACAGACCGAACATAGCGAGAAGCGTGACCACCGTGAGCGGCATGCCCAGGGCCGTCCACTCCCAGAAGGAGGTCTCATGCGCAAGCACGGTGGCGATGAGCCCGATGACCACCATGTTCACCGCGCCCCCAAGGGGCGTGCCCGCGCCGCCCACCGAGGGCGCCACGGCGGAAAGCACCGCCAGGGAACGCATCATGCCGTTGCTCGGGGGGAGATGACAGGAGCGGCCGATGCTGACGGCAATGGAAACGAAGAGGATGGCGAGAGGGATATTGGGCGCAATGGCCGAGAGCAGCCCCGCGCTCATGGTGAAGACGAGGAGAAAGCGGATGGCGCTGCCCTTGATGAAGGGCAGGTTGAGGCACCAGTACGCATAGCGCATGATGAAATTGCTCTCCTTCAAAAGCCCGATGATGATGGTCGCGCCAAAGACCATCATGCAGGAGGGGGCGCTGAAGGCCTGGAAGGTCTTGACCGCCGGCAGCACCCCGAGGATGGCGAAAATGGGGATGCTCATGAGCGAGGTCAGCGGCATGGGCAAAATCTCGCTGATCCACCAGACCAGGAGCCAGACGCCCCCCGCAAGGCAGCGCATGCCGTCGGGGTTCATCCCCTCAAGCGGGGGCAGGTCCTTGATGATCCAGCAGAGGACAGGGCCGAGGGCGATGAAGAAAAGCTGCAAGGCAAGGGCTTTTTGCTGTTTGCCAGGCATGTTCCTCTCCTTGACGCAGCCGTCAGCCGCGTTCCTGATACATGGGCTCGAGGTTGAGGGGCAGGCGGATTTCCACCGCGCCCGTGGGGCACTCGATGACGCAGGCGTTGCAGTGCCAGCATTCATCGGGATAGGTCACAACGGGCACGGCGCCCCGGACGCTGCCGTAAAAGACGTCCGACTGGCAGGCCTCGACGCAAAGAAGGCATTTCTTGCACTGGTCTTCATGGATAAAGGGAGGCATCGTTTTTTCCTCACTGGTGATAGGGACGCGTATGTCTGTTCTGAAACCCTAGCGCTTGCGCACGGCGCGCCATTCCATTTCGTCCTGTCCGTCCTTGCGGCGTAGCACCAGGAGCTTGTTCAGGTGCGGATGGGTGAAGGGATAGTCCTTGCGGATATGCTTTGCCCGCGTCTCCTTGCGCTCGCGCGCGGCGCGGATGACGAGGGCCCCCACATCCAGCAGGTTGAGGATCTCCGCGCATCGGGCCAGTTCATGCGGGTTGCCGGCCGCCAGCGTCTCACGGGCGCGCGCGGAGATGCGCGCCAGGTTGTCCGCGCCGGCCTTGAGCGTGGTCTCCGAGCGCGGGATGCCGGCATAGTCTCCCATGATCTGCTGGATGGCGTGGTTGGCCTCCTGCCAGGTGGCGTGCCGCGCGCCGCGCTCGCGGCCTCGGATGCTGCGCAGCGTGTCCAGCACTGGGCTTTCGCAGGCCGCCGCGCCCGCGCCGTCCGCCGTGACGCCGCTCTCCCTGATGTCCCTGGCGGCGCTTTCGGCGGCCACCCAGCCGAAAACGGCGGCGCAGGAGATGCCGCCGAAAAATTCATCGCCCGCGGCATAGAGGCCGGGGAGTGAAGTGCGGGCGTTTTCGTCATAGAGGATGCCGCCGCGCGGGGAGAGTTCCTTGTCATAGGAGCGGAACTCCAGCGGCGTGGTGCCGATATCGAGTTCCTCGCGCTTAAAGAAGTTGAGCAGCGCGCCGTTGCCTTCGTTGTCCAGCCAGTGGGTCATGTATTCCACGCCCTCGCGGTCAAGGCCCGTGCAGTCCATATAGACGGGCCCGCGCGCGGAATCCCGGTAGTCCATGAAAATGTCCTGATAGACGTCCACCACGGCGTCGCCGTACTTGTTGTCCGGCCTGGTCACGAAGGGGCCCACAGGCTTGCCCGCCGAGTCGCGGAGGACGCCGCCCCAGGTGGCCTTGCCGGCCCGGGCGAGATAGACAGGCCCGCAGCGGAAGACCGGGATCTCGAGGCTCGCCAGGTCCGCGCCCGCCCGCCAGGCCATGGCGCGCCCGTCGCCCGCGCAGTTGGGGCACAGCCGCGCGTTGAAGAGCGAGGCCGGGGTACAGCCCGGGTAGAGCCGGATGGTGGAGCCGGTCGTCAGGACCACGGCGCCGGCCTCAAAGACATGTTCTACGTCCTCCCGGGTGCTGATGCCCACGGCGCCGCACACGCGCCCGTCCCGCACGAGCAGGTCGCAGCACATGACGCGGTTGACGATCTCCACCCCGCGCTTGCGCGCCTCTTTTTCCAGGATCTTTTTCTGGTGCTTGCCCGCGTAATGCAGGTGGTTGAGCATGTCCCCCGGCATGCCGTGGCCGGCGAACTCCCACCTGCCGTTGTATTTCATGGGGATGCCCCATGAATCCCAGAGCTTGATCATTTCAAAGGAGCGCGACATCCACGTCCTGATAAAATTGATGTCGCGGATGGTGGCCTGCTGGCCGGTCTGGAATTCTTCGATCCAGGCGTTGAAATCCGTCCCGTGGTATTCCGGGATATAGCACTGGAAATGGTCATTGCCGGTGGCGCCGGCCCCGGAGTAGCGGACGTTGCTCTTGTCGGCCACGATGACCTTGAGGCCCAGCTCCGCGCCCCGTATGGCGGTCATGAGTCCCGCGATGCCCCCGCCCACCACGAGCAGGTCCGCCTGATGCCGTACCGTTTTCTCTGCCATGCCAATCTCCTTTTAGCGGGGTGCCCCCCGCGGGTGACGCCCTGGGCGCAGGGCGCAAAACAAGACCCTGCGGGTGCAGCAGTTTTTTCACTCCCCAACTGTCGTTTCTGGAAACTGCGGGTCAGTCCCGGCCGGGACCGTCCCGGACATGCTGCTCAAGGCGCGCCGGGTCCGGCACGCGCATACCCTCCCCCCTGCATTCCACGAGGCCCGCGGCGCGCAGGTGCGCGATGGCGTTGGTGACGGTAACGCGATGCAGCCCGAGGTATTCGGCGAGGTCCGCATGGTGGATGCGGAAAAAATCCCCGGGGGACTCATTCATCCGCAAAAGAAAACTCCCCACGCGCTTCCAGGCCGGCATGAAATTCCACGCCTGGGAATCCTCGCTCTGCATGCGCACCTTGGTGGCCAGCAGCCGCATGATGCTCAGGCTCACCACGGGCTCCTTCGGGAGCAGCTCCCCGACGAGCTGGCGCCGGCTGAAAAAGACGGTCTCGCCCGCATCCCGGCATTCCATGGAGTAAATGGCGCTCGAATCGGTGAACATGGAAATCTCGCCGATGATGGAGTGGGCGCGCATGAGCCACAAGGTCCGCTGCTGGCCGCTTTTGCCGAAGGCCACGGCCCGGAACGTGCCGGAGAGGCAGAAATGCACCCCGGCGGAACTCTCGCCAGGCCGGTAGATCATGGCGTGCGCCTGCCAGAAGCGCCGCTCGCCCAGCGGCAAAATCGACTCCCAGGCGGCAAACTCGGCAGCGGTGACCACGGGGGCAAGCAGGGCTGCTCGGGGATGTGGCATGGGGCCTCCATGACTGTCACGAAAAACCGGCGCACCGGGGCCGCGTTGCGGGGTCACTTTCAGGATCCGTCCGGCCCGGGCGTGGGGTTCAATGTCTGTGTTGTGATTTTTTTAACGTCCTCTCCGCACAAAGTCAGTAGTGACGACTACAAGAGAGAAAATTTTCGTGCAGCGGGAAAAATTTCAGGGTATCCGGCATGAAAAGGGCCTGCGCATGGGCACGGGCATAGACGCAGCTGCGTGCGGGAAAAGCTCTTTTCTCCTGCGTGTGGGGCCGGGAGGCGGCGGCGCGACAGTCGAGGGTGCCCGGGGCGCGTCCCCCGCGCGCACCTGTCACCGGGGCACGTTCACATCCCCACCAAAAAGGAAGGGCACATGCGGATTAATATCCTGAACAAGAGCGCCGACAGAGTCTGCGCCGGGATTGTGGTGGCGGCATGCGCATGCCTGCTGTTTTCTGACACCTTTTTCACATGGTACATGAACACCACGCAAAACCACCCCTTCATGGCCGGTTTCGGCAAATTCGCGCTGCTCGGCACCCTTGGCGAAAGCTTGGCGCAACGGCTCCTCACGGGCCGCTACCTGCCCCCGGGCTTCCGCCCCCTCGCCCGCGCCCTCTTGTGGGGGCTGCTCGGCGTCTGCATCAGCGCGGCGTTCATCATTTTTTCGGCCGGCGCGCCGTGCATGCTGGCCGCCCTGGGCCTGGACTGGGCGCCCCGGGCCCTGACCGGGCCGCTGGGTATCCGCAAGGTTATCACCGCCTTCGCCATAAGCCTCACCATGAACACCATGTTCGCCCCGGTGCTGATGGTGGCCCACAAAATCGGCGACATGCGCATCGCAATGGTCGCGGATGGGCCGCGTTACCCGGGAGAAGGGTTCAACGTGGGCGCCAGGCTGGCCGAAATCGACTGGAACCGCATGTGGGATCTGGTTTTGTACCGCTCCCTGCTGTTTTTCTGGGTGCCGGCGCATACCGTCACCTTTCTCTTGCCCCCGGCCTTCCGCGTCCTCTTCGCGGCTGTTCTCGGCGCAGTACTCGGGCTCATCCTGGCGTGGGCGGCCGCGCGTGAAAAGAAACCCGCGCCGCCTGAGGTCCTGCTGTAAGCAGGGAAAAGAAGGACGGCGCGGGGAGGTGTCGGGAACGGTCAGATGCGGTCAGGGAGGGGTTTTTCTGGAAAAGACCGTCACGCGCCAGATTTAAATGGCGCCGCGAGGTGGAGCCGCCAACTGTCGGCAAATTATTTACAAATGTATTCCGGAAGGTTAGGCTGAATCGCCATATGACGTAGCGCCCATGAAATTCAGGTGCCTGAAAGCGGCCGGGCAACGGGAAAGGCAATGCTGGAGTTCATCCATCAGTCGCCGGCGCTGGCCGGGCTTTGCGCGGGCCTCATCACCTGGCTCTGTACCAGCCTTGGCACGGGTGTGGTTTTCCTGAAGCAGGAGTTTTCCCGCAAGACGCTGGATATCCTGCTCGGCTTCGCGGGCGGCGTCATGCTGGCGGCAAGCGTGTGGTCCCTGCTGGATCCGGCCCTGGAGCTGGCGCCCCCCGCCTGGGGGAGATGGAAGTTCCTGCCGCCGGCCTGCGGCTTCCTGCTGGGCGCGCTCTGCCTGCGGCTGCTCGACTATGCCACCCCCCACATCCATCTCATGCTCGGCCGGCCCGACGGCCCCCAAAGCGGCCTGCCCGCAACTTCCTCCTCGTTCTCGCCATCACGCTCCACAACATTCCCGAGGCCCTCGCCGTGGGCGTGGCCTTTGGCGCGGCCGGCCTCGACCGGGCCCTGGGCGTGGCCGGCGCCCTCACCCTGCTCTTCGGCATCGGCATACAGAATGTGCCCGAGGGCATGGCCGTCTCCCTGCCGCTCGTGCGCGAGGGCATGAGCCGCCGCAAGGCCTTCTTCATCGGTCAGCCTTCGGGCCTTGTGGAGCCGGTGGCCGCGGTCGCCGGCGCCCTCCTCACCTCGCTCGCGCTCTCCCTCCTGCCATGGGCGCTCGGGTTCGCGGCCGGGGCCATGATTTTCGTCACCGTGGAGGAGGTCATTCCCGAAGCCCATGCCTCGGGCAACGGCGATGTCCCACCCTGGGCGTCATCATCGGCTTTGTGAGCATGATGTGCGTGGACGTGATGTTCAGCTGAACACGCGCGGCGCAGGAGGCCACACCCGGGCAGCGGGGCGTTTATCAGACCCGATCACGGTCGTTCTTCCAGCAGGGGGCCGTAGCCTTCCTTTTCCATGTCCGCCTCGGGGATGAAGCGCAGGGCCGCGTCGTTGATGCAGTAGCGCAGGCCCGTGGGGCCGTCCGGGAAGATGTGCCCGAGGTGGGAATCCCCCCCCCGGCGGAGCGGGCCTCTATCCGCCGCATGCCGTGGCTTTCATCAAGGCGCCCGGTGACATGGCCCCTGCCGATGGGCCGGGTGAAGCTGGCCCAGCCCGTGCCTGAATCGAACTTGGCGGATGAGGCGAAGAGCGGCTCCCCGGTGACCACGTCCACATAGATGCCCGGCTCGTGCCGGTTCCAGTGGGCGCCCGTGAAGGCCGGCTCGGTAAGGCCCTGCTGGGTGACGGCGTATTGCAGGCGGCACTTCTCCCGGGAGGGGAACGATGACAATCCCCGTTGATTTATGCCGAGGGCAAAGCTGGTTGAATGGCCTCACAAGGCTTGGCAGCCGACCGAAACCGAAAACCATGCGGCGCTTCCTGTGCCGCTGAAAACCGAGGAGGAAGCTATGATTCAGTGGATTCCTGTTGCTATCGCCGTGTTGCAGGTAATCAAAGAGTGCATGGATGAATAAGCATTGGTGTGGACGGCATCACTGCCGACCACCCCCTTCACGACAAGCTCAATTTAACCATTTTTGTTGACGTTGTGTATGCAATGAGTATATTTTTTATGAAAGGAGAGTAGCATGGCTACAAGCAGCATGAATATCAGGATGGACAGCGGCATCAAAAAACAGGCCCAAGAACTTTTTGCGGCCCTGGGTCTCGATATGTCCACGGCGGTAAATATATTCCTGCGCCAAGCTATTCAGCGACAGGGACTGCCATTTGAGGTTGTGTTACGCGAACCCAACGCTGAAACATTGGAGGCCAAGGAAGAAGTCGAGGCAATGAAGCGAGCCCCAGATAACCACCGGAGCTATAAAAATTCCAATGCCATGATGAAGGAGCTTCTTGCCTGATGTTGACGCTCAAGCCTACGACAAAATTCAAAAAAGATGTAAAAAGGGCGCACGCACGAGGCTATAAAATAGAGCTGCTAAACGAGATACTAGACCAACTGGCTTCTGGTGAGCCTTTGGCTGCAAAGAATCACGATCACCCCCTCATCGGCAGTCTTATTGGTTGCCGAGAATGTCATATCACGCCGAACTGGCTCTTGATTTATGAAATTGATGAAGCACAATAAATTTTATATTTATTAAGAACTGGAACACATAACGATTTATTTCAAATTTAAATCTCATACAGAAAAGGGCTACTATTCTTTACCAGTATCCTGCTCTTCATTACTCACTTCCGAACTTTGATTAACAAAAATCATATCCGCAACACTCGAAGCCTCACGAAGAGCCTCATCGGCAAGGTGGGCATATCGCTGTGTCATCTTTGCGCTGCCGTGCGTAAGGAGTTTCTGGACAGTGTAGAGGGGCACTTTCCCGCTGGACACCAGAAACGAGGCATAGGCATGCCGCAGACCGTGGAGTGGCCTGAAGTCCTCTGGCAGGCCCGCGTTTTTCTTGAGTCGCTGCGCCATTCTGCGGATGGCCTTACGGGGCCCACCGTCGCGCCCGGGGAGACGTACTCGCTCTCCGTGCGTTGGATGCCTTGGAGGATGGCGCAAGCGGCGTTATTCATGGGGATGAACTCGGTTTTTCCTTTTTTGGCAACCTCGCCACGAAGCACGATTACATGATTTTTAAAATCACAGTCCTCCCATTTGAGGTTGAGAAGCGCGAACTTCCTCATCCCGGTAACGAGCGCAAGCCGAAAGAGGGCAGCGAGGTTCTGGTCGGGCTCTTTGGCCAACGCGGCTTCGTATGCCTGAATTTGCTCGTGGGTGAGCATCTCCGTTTTTTCGTTGTCGAGCTTTGGAATATCGAAGTGGAGCTTTGAAGAGTCTCTCATGGGGCATATGCCCTGCCGGACGGCCCAGTTGATAAGCATCCGCAGGAGGACGAGGACATGCTTCACGGTGGCCGGGCTAAGATTTTTGGCCTCCACACTTTTGCGAAGCTTAAGAATGTCGATGGTCAAAAGCTCGTCCGGCTTTTTGTGGGCAAGTCCGGTCAGGTGGTTACGGAAATTGTATTGGTCGGTGATGAGAGATTTTTTTTGAGAATTGAGCTCCTGATACAATTCTCAGATTTTCCCGATAGTGACCTTCGCTCTGGCAGCTTCAGCGTTAGCCTTGGCGGTATCCCTCTCCACCTTGCGGGATTCGCGTTTTCCCTCAAGAAGCTCGCTTCGGATGGCGGATGCCTTGGCTGGCGTCATATTGTCCGCGTACTGCCGGCCCACCTTTTCTTCGGAAATTTTACCGTCTTTCTTATAGACGACATAGTACACCTTTTCAGTGCCATTCTTTCCCAGCCGCCTGACTTCGCGGTAGAAAACGCCGGGATAGCCTGTGGGGAATCGCTTTGTGGCTGACATGCTGGCTCCAAAATTTTCCAACCCTATTTCCAACCTCAGTTGGGTTGGAAAATGCCATAGTCGGAAAATTCTGGCAAGATTGATTTTGAGAATTTATTGAAATATAAGGAGAAAGAAAAATGATGAAACGTATGGAAAATTACGGGACATGGAATGGCATTCAAGAGGCCGTCAGTTCAATTCTGTCCAGCTCCACCACTAATTTCAAGGGGTTACGGTGAAAGTCGTAACCCCTTTTCTCTCTCTGTAAAGCATTTTTCCACCCCTCAATCCAAGCTCCAGCCGGAGAGGCACGAAAGGACTCTCGGGGTTTTCTGTTCTCGGGTCGCTTCGTTCCACAGCATCCCGGCTTCTGGCAGTTTTCGGGAGATGGTGCGTGCGCGCCCTTTTTCTGTTCCCAATCGCAGTGCGGCATATACTTCGTGGAGTTGCAAGTGCTGTGCGAAGGAACAGGGATCGACAGTGTTTCCGGGGAGGTTCCCGTGTGGCCCAATGTTTTTCTTAATGCCTACCAGCAGCCTGAGAACAAGCTGACCTATAATTTTTTGTGCCTCTTGAGCCATTACCAACCCAAAGAATTTATTGAGTACCTTCTGGAAGAAACGCTGCCGGGCAACACGAGGATTCAAAATTTCGAGGATGTTTATGGGGGCGGGGAGTCAAATCCTGATGGTAGGCTCGATATAATTTCGGGAAATAGGGAATTTTTCGTCTTTCTGGAGATTAAAACATTCCGAAGGAAAGTTGATCTTGAACAGTTACAACGTCATGTTGTCGCCCACTGCGAAGGGGAACCTGATAGTCTCCTGCTGGTGATAACCGCAGACAAGCGTGATAAAGAGAAAATACGCTCGCTTGGCGATGCAAGAATCAAGTTCAGGTCATGGGAAGAAATTGCGGGGTATATTTCCAAGCATAGCGACGATCGTATCGCCAGGGATTTTGTTCGATACGGTCAAGAGCTGGGGGAGTTTGAGGGACCAATGGACATAACCAAAGATGATATAGAAATATTCACTTCCTTTGTTAAATCAAAGTGGACACAGAAAATAGATAATGTATTAAATAGGACAATCGAATTGATAGGGGAAAAAGGAGATTTTCCTATTCCCAAAGCTGAACTGGATCCTCAGGATGCATGGGGACGAAAGGTTATTAAAATTACCTTCCCACATACCCAAAAAAATGATTATGGGCAGTGGCTAGCCTGTGGAATTTACTATGATACCAAGGATCATGGCATCCGCTTCAATAGCGATGGCACCCCGGAGCTTGCTTTTTTTCTCGATATGTCCCTAGGGCGGGCGAAAAATTTACCTGCTGAAATAAAAAAAGCTTTTAAAGCCCTCTCGAGTAAAGAGTTTGAAGAAAATACGGAGGGGCAAATAACCAACAATCGCTGGCGAGTGCTTTTCAAACGGATACCCTTGAATCAGGTAGACTCTTTGGAGCCCGATTTCATAAAGGACTTTCTCTATGGATGCCTCACAGAGATTTCCCAATCGCCAGCCTTGGCGCCGCTGTTATCGATAAAGCCTGTCAAGAGCTGTCGGTGAGGGCTGAATTTTTTCGGCGGTCTTCCGGCGTGGAGGCGTGGGCGATTCCCGGCGAAGAGGCGACCCGCGCCGGGCACGAGGAACTGCTGCCGCATGAGTCATCAGGCCTTAGCGCTTTTGTGTCGGGGTGCAGCGGGCGTGCGGTGTGAGGCCACACGCCCGCATGGCCCGGCATCTGGGTGTGCGTACCGTCCGAGCTAACGCGCGTCGGCAGCCGGCTGCGCCGGCACGCGCAGAAAGCCGTCATGAAGCGTTCGCCGCGGGGCTGAAGGCGAGGGGACAAAACGCTCTTGGCTGCCCCCAGCCCCGCAGGGCGTGGCTTTAGCGTCCCTCAGGACGTTGCCTGTAATAGTCCTCAGGGTCGCGGAGAGCCTTTTCAAAAGTTTGCGCGACAAAGGCGATCATCTCCTCTTTGTCATTCTTCGTAAGTCCATGTGTATTTGCGATATCCATTCCTAATACCACAGGGATTGGTCGCCCGCTCATGCGGGTGACGGTATAAAAAAAGTGCATCTTCCTTGTTTTTCCCGGTATTATCTTGAGGGGAAAAGGCCGCTCGATTGGCTTGGGACTGGCAAAGAAAAATGCGGAAGAGAGTCCCGCCTCTCTTAACAATGTCGCAAGGTCCCCTTTGCCTTGCAAAGTCTCCTTGGCAGTCCCGTTGCAAACATAGATGGCCTTTGGCCGCGCCGTTGTGATTGCCTGTCTGGCGAGTTCGATCATGGCCGCGACAGCATCGCGGCCTTTTTCTGTCTCCAGGAGTTTCGATAAGAAATCCGGCAGCTCCACTGCTGTGGGCCTGCGGAAACAGAACAGGTCAAAATAGGAGTAGTTCCAATCGAGCTGCGCGGCCATCTTACGTAACGGATTAAAAATTCCGTCGTATTTTATCAGCTTCTCCAGCCCGAAGCGTGTGTGGTCCTGCCCTGTGGGCTCTGATGGATTGAGCCCCAGAAAGAACAGGGAATCGGAGTATAAAACTTCCGACGCACAAAACTTCCAGCGGTCCCGTTGGCCTTCAAAGGCCTTGCTTTTGTCCCGCAGAGTATCCCATTTTTTTTCCACATCAGCCACGCCAGAAAGTTCCAGCGGGCGCTCCTTCAGCATTTCCGCTTCCCTGCCCAATTCCTTCAGCTCTTTCATGCTCGCCTCCTTGGCATTTTTTCTGGTACCTGTTGAACGTGTAGCGAAACTCCGGGAACATGTCGAAGGTGTGAGAATTTTTAAAATGTGTCCGCCCGGCGCAAAATTTTCTGTCCCCCGCTGCCCCGGCGCACGTTTTGGGCATCAATAAAAAAGAGGGGAGTTTCCGCCCTCTTTTACTGCTGTCTGCGTTTCCGCCGCCTAAGCCTGCTTCGGCCCGATGAACAGAAGCCGCGCCCGTGAGATGAGCATCCCGAGGAAGGTGGCGGTCCAGGCGATGAGCGCCACATAGAGGAACCAGCGCGGCACCACCATCAGCCAGCCGCAGCCCAGGGCCTCGGAAAAGGTGGCCGTGCAGGCCGTGTACATGCCCATGGGGAACACCATGCCCCAGAAGGCGGGCACATAGGTGAAGGGATAGCGGCGCACGATATGCCGCCAGAAGCCGAGCATGAGCAGCATGGGCACCCACCAGGAGGCGGTGGCCCAGGTGAGCATGGTCGAGCCCTTGATGTAGGGCATGAAGTGGTCGAGCATGGGACAGGCGCCGTTCCTGAGGATGAGCGTCGCTCCGGCCAGCGTGGAGATGGCCACCGCGCCCGCGTTGATCCAGTAGGTGGGGTCCAGCTCCGCGGGCACCATCTTCGCAAAGCAGAAGCGGAAGAAGATGACCGTGATGACGAAGATATAGAGCATCACGCCCAGCAGAAAGAGCGCGCAAAAGAGAAAGAAGGCGATGTCCGGGTCCCAGCCCGCCTTGTCGGCGATGGTCACGCCGAGGATGACGATGGACTGGGTGGACACCGTGGCCACCAGCCACGCGCCGTTGATGCCCTTCGCGAGCGGCGGCTTCTCCTCCACGGTGAAGATGGCGTAGAAGACGCCCCAGAGGATGAACACCCAGCACACCACGCCGAGCCAGAAGAGCGCGTGCGCGAGCGCAATATCATGCGCCAGCACCGCATACTGGTTGCCGAGGATGCAGATGCCCGCCACGATGGTCAAAAAGCCGGGGCCCGAGGCGTGGCCACAGAAATCGGCGAGCATCCGGCGCGGAAAGCGCACGAGTTTGAGGAGATAGAGCGGCCAGAGGACCACGAACATGGCGATGTTGATCCAGAACAGGGCCGTGGCCCCGTCCTGGAAGCCGAGCAGATGCAAGGCCACGGAAATGATGCCCGTGGACATGACCATGGCGAAGTTGGCCGAGTCGAGATTCTCGTTGAGCGCCCGGAAGCGGGCGCCGAAAGGGTTCTCAGGCGTTGTCATAGTGCCTCCGGTAGACGATGAAGGGCCCGGGGAACCACGTCAGCGGCAGGCCGAAGAAGTGGATGAGCCTGCTGCAGGGGAGTATGGCGAAGATGGCGAGCCGGCAGATGACGTGCATCTGCATGAACCAGGGGACGAAGCTGGAGGGGGCGACACCCCTGGTTCACTTTGTGAAGCGCATCAGCAGCCGGATGGTCGGGCTGGTGAGCAGGCTCGCGAGGATGGTCCCCTCGCGCACGCCCGCGAGGTCATTGAGCAGGAGCCAGCACAAGAGAAGGGCGCCCGCGCTCATCAAAACGTCGCACATCATGCGCAGGCGCCAGAAATCCTTGGCCGACACCGTGGCAAGAGCGAGCACGAAGGCGTCATAGGGGAGCACCGCGATATGGGCCCGGATGGTGAGGAAGGCGCCCACGCCGATGAGCACCGAACCCCCGGCCACCCAGAGGCAGCGCGCGAGATAGCTGTGCGGATCCCAGCCCAGCAGCACGAACATGGAGCCGTCCACACAGCTTCCGAAGATGCAGGCGAGAAAGGCCTGGAGAATGATGGTCCAGAAGCGGATGCGGCTGCGCAAAAGCGCCCACTCCGCGGCAATGAGCGCGAGATTGAAGCCGATGACGCACGCACCGAAAGAGATGGAGGGAAAAATCAGCGACATGGAGTACGGGATGGCGGCGATGGGCGTGGTGCCGAGGAGGGCCTTGGTGGTGACGGCAACCCCGAAGGCGACGCAGCCGAGACCCACAAAAAACACGAGAAGACGCAAAGGCATGGGAAAGGAAGGCCCCCTGAAAATGGCTGGAATGATGGGTAAAATGCGCAGTTAAGAAGCATATTTTATGCAGAAGCGCAGTCGATGGCAAGGAGGTATGGGGAGGAAGCGGCCCGAGGGAAGTTATTTGATTTCCTCCAGCAATTTTTGACGGTATTTTTCAACCACGAAGAAAAATTCTTCGGGCCGGATTTTTAATGCCTCGCAGATGGAATAGATTGCGTTCACAGTAGGCCGTTTTGTCCCGGTCTCGATTTCCCGCAGGTAGCGCCGCTCCAGCCGTGAAAAATCGGCCAGGGCGGTTTTGCTCATGTGCCGCTCTTTTCTTATATTTTCAATCACATGACTTAATGCCTGGGCGAGGTAGGGAACATCCTGCATATCCTCACGCTACACAAAAACTTGACCTATTTTGGGAGCTATAGTACCCAAATTTTCCTCAACTTTAAACCCCCGTCAGAAAACAAAAGGAGTGGCAATGAAAAGGCTGGCATTGGCATTCTTGGCTTCTGCTCTGCTCTGCAGCGTCGGCTGCGCAAAAAAAGTCACGAAAATGTGGGAAGCCGCCGGGGGGAGCAGGGCGGATGCGACCGTAGAAGTCGGCTACACCTATAACCCCCAGAATGAACTGCCGGAGGCCAATGAGGAGCAGGCCCTGCAGGAGGCGCGGAAGCGCTGCCTGGCCTGGGGCTATCAGGAGGCGGAACCGTTTGGGTTGATAAAATCGAACTGCCAGCAGATGGTCTTTCAGCCATTTGCCGGCATGGTCTGTACCTCGATGCTGGTAACGAAACACTTTCAATGCCTGGGGCGTGGGGACATGGCAACGCCGCTGGAGCAGGAGTCAGGCAAGGGGAAAAAAGTGACTCCATAAAAAGAGCCGTTCCGCCAAAAGCGGACCATTCCTGTAGGAATCTCTTTTTACCGCGGGGCTACCAGGGACGTTACGCCCGGTGAAGGGCGTTGTGCGGAGAACTGAGGGAAAGGTCTCGCGGTGGCGCGTTTTCACTCTCCCGGCGTGCAGGCCCTCACGCCGCAAATCCGCGCCAGAAGAGCATGATTGCCGAGAGCACCAGCATCCCGAGCAGGAGGCGGCGGAAGATTTCCGTGGGCAGCCTGCGCGCCAAGGGGATGCTCAGGGCGATGCCCACAAAGGCGGCGACGCTGCCCGCAAGGCCCAGCAGCGGCAAATCCCCGGTGAACAGCCCCTTGTGCCAGAGCCAGGGGATGACGAAGGCCATGATGCCGATGCTCACGGCGTTGACCGTGCCCAGGGTCTCCGTTTTTCCCCAGTGGCGCAGGAAGGCGTAAAGCACCAGCGGCGGCCCGCCGAAGCTCACCGCGCTCATCATGACGCCCGACACGAGCCCGAAGGGCACGGCGCACCACATGGGCACGGCGCGCTCGCCCTTGTGGAGGAAGCGGGAGCCGAACTGCCACAGCAGGAAGAGGGAGAGCGCGCTCCCGGCGGCGAGGAGCAGGGCGCGCGCCCCGGCATTGGCGAGAAACCACACCCCGAGCGGAATGCCCCCCAGCGCCGAAGCGGTGAGCAGGGCCGTCTCCCGCCAGAGGACATGGCGCACATAGACCACGGCCATGCCCAGGAAGATGGCGGAGCCGGAGAGCGTCCCGAAGAGGATGGCTTCCCGCGGCGGCAGGGCCAGCGTGATGAGCGGCACGGCGAAGAGGTTGCCCCCGAAGGAGGTCAGCCCCGAAAGTACCGCCGCGAGAAGCCAGGTGATGCAGAAACAGAGCCAGGCCCACATGCCCGGTCAGGCCGCGTCAGCGCGCAAGGCCCAGGATCTTGCGGGCATTCTCATACATCACTTTTTCGCGCACTTCCGGCTTGAGCGGGAAGGCCTCGTAGGCGGCCAGCGCGTCCTTGAGTTCCACGAAGGGATGGGCGCTCGCGAACACCACCTTGTCCGGGATAAGGTTGTTCATGGCCTCCACATAGACATTTACCATGGGCGCGCGCTCATATTCCGAAATGTCCATGTAGACGTTGGCGTTGCGCAGGCAGGTGTAGACGGCCTCGTTCACGAAGGGATAGCCGCCGTGGCTCATGATGATGGTGAGCTCCGGGAAGTCGCGCGCCACCTTGTCCACGTCGCGCGGGTCGGCGTATTCCATGATGGCGCCCGGCACCTGCGGCGGCGGCGCCATGGTGATGAACACCGCGCAGCCGAGCTCGCAGCATTTGCTGTAGAGCGGGTAGAAGCGTGCCTCGGCCGGGGAGATGTGGGCGAGATAGGGGTCGATGGCGATGCCCTTCATGCCCAGGTCCCTGACGGCGTGCTCGGTCTCCTTCACCGCAGCCATCTTCTTGTGCGGGTCGATGCCCCAGAAGCCCACGAATTTCTGCGGATAGGCGCGGCAGAATTCCAGCACGCTCGGGTTGTTGGAGGGGAAGCCGTAGGTCGTCTCGCAGTCGCGGCCGGTGATGACGCCGATCTCCACGCCCAGCTTGTCGAGGTCGGCCACGATTTCGGGCAGGGGCTGGGGCTTGCGGGCATCGAAGCCGATGGCCTTGCACGAGGCCTTGAACATGGAGCTGTTCCTGATGCCGTCGATGATTTCCGGTGTGTTGGGCCGGAAGCGGAAATCAATGATTGGCATTTTTTCCTCCTGATGGCGAAATTTGCGGAGCGGCCGGTGCGGGGTTGTCCCCTTTCAGGGGAGAAGTCCCGCGGGCGCCACCGCCGTAGACCTGGGTCTCCAACACCGGCAGACTGAAAATGACGAGCATGTGGCTGGCCTTGCCGTCGGCACCGAGCAGGGTCACCTCGGCCTCACGGGTGTCCGCCCCCACGACGCGCAACAGCTCAGAAAGATTGCGGACCATGATTTTTATATCCCGGCTGAGGGCCCGGGTGTCGAACCAGCCGAAGGACATGAAGTTCAGGCCGTCCGTCTGGTACAGGGCCGCGATGCGTTTTTGCAGTTCCGCGCTGCCGAAGCCCTTGAGGATGGCGAGGAAATCCAGCTCCCTGTTCTCGGCCAGCATGACGAGCATCTCGAAGCCGCTCTCGCGCAGGGCGGCATTGACGGCATCCAGCCGTTCCCGGCTGTAGGCCTCGTACAGGCAGACGCGCACAAGGCGCGCCCCGGCTCCGGCTGCGGTGGCGGCGCCGGTGTCCGCACCGGCCCCCTGAAACTCCAGACTGACATTCCAGGAAAGGCCGGCCCAGCGGGCCTCCGGCAGGAGCACATGCCCCGCGAAGTCGCCGCTGCCCTCGCGTGCGCCCGGGGTCCGCAGGGCTTCGGCGCGCTCCATGCCGAAGCGCCAGTCGCCGAAAATGACGTGGCCGGCAGGCTCGCGGGGCGCCTCCGCGGCCAGGGCCGGGCCAAGCAGGCACAGGGTCAGGCCGAGGACCGCCAAAAATATCCGCGCGCAGTTCATGGAAACTCCCTGAGAGAAAAAAGCGGGCCGGGGCAAGGCCCCGGCCCGGTACATGCCCGCTATTCTTTCAGGACAGCGGGGAGCCAGGTCACGATGGCCGGGAAGATAATGATGAGCACAAGCCCCACCAGCTGGCAGCCGATGAACTGGAACATGCCCTTATAGATGTCGCCCAGCGACCAGTGGGGGAGGCTGCCCTTGATGAAGTAGCACGAAAGGGCCACCGGTGGCGAGAGCCAGGATGTCTGCAGGGTGACGGCCACCACCAGGCAGAACCAGAGCTTGTCGAAATGCAGGCCCTCGATGACCGGGATGAGCAGCGGCACCAGGATGAGGACGATGGGTATCCACTCCATGGCCCAGCCCATGAAGAAGATGATGGTGCAGATGAGCCCGAGCATGAGCATGGGGGACATGTCGAGCCCGAGCAGGAAATTGGAGAGCGCCACCGCCCCGCCGAGCCGGGAGAAGACCGCGCCGAAGAAGTTGCAGGACGCGATCATGATGAGGATCATGGACGAGAGAAGGATGGTACTGTGCAGGGCCTTTGCCAAACCCTTCCAGGTGAACTTGCCGTAGGCGATGACCAGGATGAGCGCGCCGAAGGAGCCGCAGGCCGCGCCTTCGGTAGGCGTGGCAACGCCGCAGAGGATGCTGCCCAGGGTGGCGAAGATGAGCACGGCGAGCGGCACTGCGCCGATGAAAAGGCCCTTCACGACCTCGGCCATGCTGGTGGGGCGCTCGTCGGGGGGCAGCGGCGGCCCGTATTTGGGCCAGATGGCGCACTTGATGAGCGAATAGGCGATATACAGGGAGGCCAGCAGCAGGCCCGGCAGGATGGCCGCCGTGAACAGGTCCGTGATGGGCACGCCCACGATGGGCCCGAGAACGATGAGCATGATGCTCGGGGGGATGAGGATGCCCAGGGTGCCGGCGGCGGCGATACAGCCCGCGCCCATGCGCACGTCATAGCCGCTGCGGCGCATGGCCGGTTCCGCCATGATGCACAGCAGGTTGACGGAGGAGCCCACGATGCCCGTGGCGGCCGCGAAAATGGTGCCCGTGAGGCTCACCGTGGCGTACAGCGAGCCGGGCAGGCGCGCCAGCAGAAGCTGGAAGGAGCGGAACAGCCGGGTCATGAGGCCCGCGCCCTCCAGAAGGTAGCCCATGAAGAGGAAGAAGGGGATGGCGACCATGACCGTGTCGCTCATGACCTGCCAGAACTGGATGGTCAGCAGGTGAAAGACGAGCTTGCCGAAACCGAGAAAACCGAAGAGCAGCCCGCTGAAAATCATGGTGTAGGAAATGGGGAAGCCCGTGCAGAACAGGCCGAACATGGAAATGATGGAGAACACCGCCAACATTTCATTGGAAACAACCATGCGAAATCTCCTTGAGGCGCGTCATTCAGGGGGCAGCCTTCCTGCCGCCGCGTGCGCCGGTTGGCGTCAGTCGGCGGCCTCGCCAAGCTGCTCGTTGTTCCAGAGCTGCTCGTTGGTCTTCCAACGGTACCAGCACTTGATCACCTCCGAGACTCCCTGAATCAGTGTCAGCGCGACGCAAACGGGGAGGGCCATCTTGGCCGGCCAGATGATGGGCATCCAGGGGCTCGTGACGGAGACTTCGTTCTGCACGTAGGACTTCCACGCATAGGCGACGGAAATATCCAGAAACACGATGTGCGCGGGGAAAAAGAAGATAACGTAATTGAGCAGATCCACCATGGCCTTGGTCTTGATGGACCAGGAATGATAGAAAAAGTCGGTGCGGACATGATTGCCCGTTTGCAGGCAGAAGGGGGAACCGAGCATGAAATGGATGGCGTAGAGGATCATCACCACGTCCAGCGCCCAGATGGAGGGCGACGTGAAGACGTTGCGCATGATCACCTCATACATCATGGCGAACACCATGGGGAGGACGAGCCAGGAATTGAGCTTGCCGACGCGCTCGTTGAGGCGGTCGATCCAGGCCACGATTTTCCTGGCCAGGGGGGGCACCGCCGCCAGAGCCTGATCCGGCGTCGGGGCGTGTTCAGCACAGTCGGACATACGCGCTCCTTGAAGGCAAAGATGGGATACCCGGCGCGGGGGGCGCCGAAGCGCCCCCCGTCCTGATGCAGCGCCGAAGCGTCCGCGCTACTTGTAGTCGGTGATGAGGCCCTCATCCATGGCCGTCTTGCCCATCATGTAGAACAGGCCGTTGGCACGGGTCTCGTAGGGCACGGTCAGGCGCGCCCAGGCGATCTGGGAATCATGCACCTTCTTGAAGAAGGGGTCCGTGTCGTACTTGGCGATGACCTTGCGGGCCGCCTTCATGAAGGCGGGATAGTAGTCGGCCGGGGTCTCCTCGATGATGACGCCCTGCTTGCGGACCATGGTCTCGAGGGCTTCGGAGTTGACCTTGAGGCCGTTGAGCAGCTGGTCGATAAGGCAGACCTTCATGGACAGGTTGATCACGTCCTGCAGGTTCTTGGGCAGCTTCTCGAACCAGGTCTTGTTGATGTACACGTCGCCGATGGAGATGGCCTGGTGCAGGCCCTGCAGGTAGTAGTGCTTCCAGACTTCCGGGAAGCCCATGACGATGTCTTCGCCGGGGGTGATCCATTCGGCGGCCTGGATGGCGCCGCGCTGGGCGGCCGGGATGATGTCGCCGCCGGCCATGGAGACCACGGGCATCCCCATGTCCTTGAAGGCTTCGGCCGGCACGCCTGGAGGCGCACGGAAGGTCAGCTTGTTGATCTGCGTGACCGAGGTGTACTTTTCATGGAACCAGCCGAAGCATTCGGGGCCCATGGGCAGCACCGGGAAGGAGATCATGTCCAGCTTGAGGATGTTCTGGTAGTATTCGTTGAGGAGCTTGAGCCCTTCGCCTTCAAACATCCAGGAGAGCTGGGACATCTGGTCGATGCCGTAGCCAAGGCCGCCGATGGGCGCCGAGAAGAGCGTGCCCGCGGGATGCTTGCCGGAGGCCCAGTGCGTCCAGCACATGCCGCCATTGACGAGGCCTTCGCTCACGGCGTCAAAGATCTCGAAATTCTTGACGATGGCGCCGTCGGCGTAGAGCTCGACTTTGATCTGCCCGCCGGACAGATTCTCGATGTTCGCCTTCAGGCGCTCGAGGGTTTTGAAGAACATGGACGATGTGGCGAGCGAAGTCTGGATCTTCAGCTCATACTCGGCTGCGGAGGCATTGGCGGCAAACTGCCCGAAGAACAGGCCCAGCGCCACCAGCAACAATGCAAACTTTTTCACAATCAATCCCCCAAGTTAATCATTACCATATCCGGGAACCCTGACGCGTTTCCACTCCCCTCCTTGCGTAGTACGATTTCCAGACGGTGCGGGGTGTATACCCCGGGGCGCCTCCCAAAAAGGCCGACCCTACTTATTGGGCAACTTAAGCCAAGTGTTCGATCGCCGACATAACAAACGCTACATTGACTCGCTTTTCACAAAAAACTTCAGGTGCGCCCCGCGGGCCGGCAGGCCCTGAAACCGCCGCCAAGCCGACTGACACGCCCGTGCGGCTTCCGCGCGGGTTCGCCATCCGCCGCGGCAAGGTCGCACGGTGGGCGCCCATGGAAATCCGCTGCCCGCTGGCGCCTTCATTAAAAGGATGCTCTTTTTGGGTAGTGGTTGCTGGTCAGCCTCTTGTCCTCGTCTGGAGATGTGTGACACGATTTGATGTAGATAACAACTTGAATTAGCAAATAAATCTCAATCTCTGCCGAGGGTGGAAGCGCCTTTCACAACGAATCGCCGGTACCGCAAAAAACGATCCCGTGCGGCTGCCCCTGCCGGGCTCTTCTACGACTTTCTCGCGCCCGTTGCCCTTGTCGTCGGCGACGTCCCGCATACGGCGCTCAGAAGCCTGCCTTTTCACTGGCTTGCGGGCGTGCGGCGCGCCGTGCTGTCCCCGGCGATTGTGCAGCCTGGAGAGAAAATCGCGCATTGTTGCATTTGCTATAGAAAACTTCCCGCAAAAGGGCTCTTTCTCTGACCGTGGGAGAAGTTGGTGCCGCCCTCCGGCGGACAAAAATCACCCTTTTTGAGGAGGAGTGCATGTTTTCGAGTTTTCAGACAGTGAGCCGCGTGGTGTTCGGCCGCGGGAGTGCGGCCGAGCTGGGAAACGAGGTGCGGAAGATCGGCGCGGACAAGGTGGGCCTCATCACCGACCCGGGCCTGACCAAGGCCGGTATCCACACCGCACTGACGGACTCGCTGGAAAAGAGCGGCATTGCGTGCGCCGTGTATGACAAGGCGGAGCTGGACCCGACGCCCTCCTCCATCGAACAGGCCGCGGCCTGGGTCAGGGCAAACGGGGTGGAGGTCTTGCTCGGCGTGGGCGGCGGCAGTGCCCTGGACACCACCAAGGCCACCGCGCTCCTTGCACGCCACGAGGGGCCGCTGAACCGCTATTTCGGGCTGCACAAGGTGCCGGGGCCCTGCATGCCGACCATCCTTGTGCCCACGACAGCCGGCACGGGCAGTGAAATGACTTCCAATGCCGTGCTCAATGACCCCATCACGGATTCCAAGCAGGGCATCGTCAGCGACTACCTGTATGCCCGGGTTGTCCTGCTGGACCCCGAGCTGACGGTGGGCCTGCCCCCCTTCTACACGGCTATCACCGGCATGGACGCCCTTGTCCACAGTATCGAGTCCTATGTGAGCGAACATGCCACCTTCCTCACGGACGCGCTCAATGTGCAGGCCATCCGCATGATCGCCGGCAATATCCGCCAGGCCTATGCCAACGGCCACAACATGCACGCCCGCGAACAGATGCTCTATGGCGCGGCCACCAGCGGCATCGCGTTCTCCAACACCCAGAACGGCCTCATCCACGCCATCGGGATGTCCTTCTCGCATGAGCACCACATCCCCCACGGGCTGATGATGGCCATCTGCGCGCCCATGGGCATGAGCTTCAACGCCATGGCCGCCCCGGAAAAGTTCGCCATCATCGCGGACATCCTCGGGAGCGCCCCCGCCGGTGCGTCGCTTCAGGTGCGCGCCCGGAGCGCGGCGGACGGCTTCGCGGCCCTCATGAAGGACCTCGACATCACTCCGGGCCTCGGCGCGCACGGCATCACGAGGGAGGAGCTCCGCCCGGTGGCGGAAAAGGGCGCCGCCTACAAGCGGCTCATGGACAGCAATCCGCGCAAGGCCACTGCTGACGAGCTGGAACGCCTGCTGGAACGCTTTTATTGAACCCCGGGGCTGATACCTGTCGGCCGAAACCTAACCGCCTCACGGCAAGGGAACCATCATGGCAGAATTCTCCTATGTTAAGATCAGGAACTTCATCAACGGCCAGTGGCAGACGGAGCCGGATGCGCCCGTCAAACCGCTCTACAACCCCTCCACGGGCGAGCAGATCGGCGAAGTGCCCATGTCCGGCCCCAAGACCTGCGAAGCCGCCATCGCCACGGCCGCGGAAGCGTACAAGAGCTGGCGCAGCCTGCCCATCGCCAAGCGCCTCGCCTATATTTACAAACTGCGCGACGGCATGGTGAACAACCACGAAAAACTCGCCCGCGGCATCGCCTGGGACCAGGCCAAACACATTTCGGAAGCCCGTGGCGAAGTGCAGCGCGTCATCGAGATCATCGAGTCGGCGTGCTCGGCCTCCTCGACCATCCAGGGCGACACCCTCGACCAGATTTCGGCCAACATCTCGGCCAAGGTGGTGAAGCAGTCCCTGGGCGTGTTCGGCGGCGTGGCGCCTTTCAACTTCCCGGCGCTGGTTTTCGGCTGGTTCATCCCCTATGCGCTGGCCGCGGGTGACACCTTCATCTTCAAGCCCTCCACCCAGTCACCCTATTTCATGCAGCTCATGTGCGAGATCTTCCAAGAGATCGATCTCCCCGCGGGGGTGGTGAACGTCATCCACGGCGACCGCTCCATCCCGGGGACCTGGTACGAGGACCCGCGCATGGCCGGTGTGTGCCTCGTGGGCTCCACGCCCACGGCCAAGAAGATGGCCGAGGGCTGCGCGCGCGGCGCCAAGCGCTCCATGCTGCTCGGCGGCGCCAAGAATATGCTCCTCGTCATGGAAGACGCCAACATGGATGTCTTTGTGGACAACTTCCTCAACTCCTGCTACGGCTCCGCGGGCCAGCGCTGCCTCGCCGGCTCCATCGTGGCCGCCGTGCCGGAAATCTATGACGAGGTTATCGAGCGCATCGTCGAAGCCTCCAAGAAGGTCAAGGTGGGCGATGCCTTTGATCCCGATGTCTACATGGGTCCCCTCATCTCCCGCGCCGCCGCGGACAACGTAATCAACTACGTCGACATCGCCCTCAAGCACGGCAAGTGCGAGCTCATTCTCGACGGCCGCCACCCCGACCTCCCCGAGAAGAACCGCAACGGCTATTTCGTCGGGCCCACCATCATCAAGGACGTCACTCCCTGCAACCCACTGTTCACCACCGAGGTTTTCGGGCCGCTCGTGGCTACCATCAAGGTGGCGGACATGGACGACGCCCTCAATCTCATCCAGGCGTCGGAGTACGGCAACGGCGCTTGCATCTTTACGCAGAATGCCTACTATATGGAAAAATTCGGCCGCATGGCCGATGTGGGCATGGTGGGGGTGAATGTCGGTATTTGCGCGCCGCACCCCTATGTGCCGTTTGGCGGCATCAAGGGCTCGCTTCTCGGCACAAACAAGGTCCAGGGCAAGGAGGGGATGGACTTCTTCGTACAAAACAAGGTCATCACCCTGCGGACGCACGCGCCCGAGGGCGTGACCTCCTCCGGCCCCAAGCCTTCTGCGGTGCGCTCCTGCGTGGCCTCCTAGACTTGGCGCAGAGGGGAGCGGCACGGGCGTGAGCCTTTGCCGCCTGCCATGCTCCCAATATTCCTGCCAATAGCCTCGGGGGAGGGGCGACCCTCCCCCTTTCGGAGCCTGCCATGGTCAACGAAAGCGCATCCGCAGGAACGTCACCCCTTATCATGGACTCCCAGCTGGCCCTTGTGGCCGACCTTAACCGCTGCTGGGAAAAACTCCTCTATCTCGCCACCAGGCATATTTACGCAAAACATGCCATCATCCAGCACGAGCGCAACGATTCTTTCTATTACCTGGCGGATGGCCTTGTAGGACTCTTTTACACCTCGAGCAGCGGTCGGGAACGCCTCACCCTGCGCGTCAAACCGGGCTGTATCTTCAACGAGGCGCGCCCCTTGAGCGGGCTGCAGCCCGAGGGCCGCTTCGTCTGTATGCAGGATTCGGTGGTCTGGCATTTTCCCGGGCGCCTGCTCTCCGACCTCGCCTTCATCAGCGCGCACCCGGAGGAGATACGCAACCTCCTCCGTTCCATGGGCGCCAAGATCCTCACCCATTACCTTTTTCTTGCGGAAATGGGCACCGGCAGCCACGAGGCGCATCTTTGCCGCTTCATTCTGGCTCTTGCGCGCGACAGCGGCAGGCGTACCATCCCGAGCCACATGACCCAGGAGGAAGTGGCCTCGCTGCTCGGCGTCCACCGGGTCACCCTGGCGCGCCTCGTGCGACGCCTGAAAAAGCGGGGGGTGATTTCCTCGTTCACGGCAAGGAACATCACCATCGAAAATCATGAACAGCTTGCCGCCCTCGCAGACGGGGTCTAGGGCCCGACGTCAAAAAAGATGTTGCAGGATTGCATCATTTTCCGAAGTGTAAACCGGGGGGATTGGGTAGAGAATGGTTACTTGGGGATTTGTGTTGCAAATTTGCAGCATTTTTTCTTGTGAAATCTTCCTCATGGGAAAATATGTTGCGATTCTGCACCATCTAGAGCCTCCAGCTGGATTTACGCTGGCCGGGGCGGAAAACCCGATATTTTCTTGCTGGGAAAACAGTAAGTTACATGATTGGCATAAAAACTGCTTCCCAAAGAGCACTTTGCCAAAGACGCAAGCCCCGGCACGCGCCGGGCGCCACGCCGTAACCATTCTTCTCAAGAAGGAGTCCAGAAATGCCCGAAGTGAACGTGACCACCTGCGCGTGCCGCTCCCCCCAGGAAGAACGCCTCTATGACAGGATCGCCGGCAAGGAGGACAAGTTCCGCAAGACCCATGCCCGCGTTTTCCGCCTTCTTGAGCGCTTCGAAGGTCAGAAGCCGCGCATCGACATCGAGCGCGCCCGCTACTTCACGGAATCCATGAGGGAGACCGAGGGCCAGCCCTTGGTGCTCCGCTGGGCCAAGGCGCTCAAACACATCGCCGAGAACATCACGGTCTATGTGCAGGACGACCAGTTGCTGCTCGGCCGCGCCGGCTGCGATGGGCGCTACGGCATCCTCTATCCCGAACTGGACGGTGATTTTCTCGATGCGGCCGTGCGCGACCTGCCCACCCGCAAGACCTCGCCGGCCACCATCACGCCCGAGGACGCCAAGGTGGTCATCGAGGAGATCGCCCCCTACTGGAAAGGCAAGACCTACCACGAGGCTCTCAACGCGGCGCTACCGCCCGAAGTGCACAAGCTCACCTACGACGACCCGCAGGGCCTGATCTCGCGCTTCATCGTCAACGAGACCTCGTCCTTCCGCTCCTCCATCCAGTGGGTGCACGACTACGAAAAGATCCTCAAGCGGGGCTTCAACAGCATCAAGAAAGAGGCCCAGGAAAAGCTCGCCGCCCTTGACCCGCTGAGCGCCAAGGACGACCGCGAGAAGCGCCCCTTCCTCGAAGCCGTGATCATCGTCTGCGACGCCATCGTGCTCTGGGCCAAGCGCCATGCCAAGCTGGCGCGCGAAATGGCCGAAAAGGAGACCGACCCTGTGCGCAAGGCCGAACTGCTGCGCATGGCCGAGCACGCCGAGCACGTGCCCGGAGAGCCGGCCCGCGACTTCTGGGAGGCCTGCCAGAGCCAGTGGTTCACCCAGATGTTCTCCCGCCTGGAGCAGAAGACCGGCACCACCATCTCCAACGGCCGCATGGACCAGTACCTCTATCCCTTCTACAAAAAGGACAAGGCCGCCGGCAAGCTCACCGACAAGCAGGCCATGGAGCTGCTGGAGTGCATGTGGGTGGGCATGGCCGANTTCATCGANATGTACATCTCGCCCNNCGGCGGCGCCTTCAACGANGGCTANGCCCACTGGGAGGCCGTGACCGTGGGCGGCCAGACCCCGGACGGCCGCGACGCNAGCAACGAGCTCACCNANCTCATCCTCAAGTCCAAGCGCGAGTTCCCGCTNCACTATCCCGACCTCGCNGCNCGCATCCANNCCCGCGCGCCCGAGCGCTACCTNTGGGANGTGGCCGANACCATCAAGGACGGCACGGGCTTCCCCAAGCTCATCAACGACGAGGAAGTGGTGCCNCTCTANGTCTCCAAGGGCGCNACCTTNGANGANGCNCTGGACTACGCCGTCTCCGGCTGCACCGANGCNCGNATGCCCAANCGCGACACCTACACNTCNGGCGGNGCNTACATCAACTTCGCCGCNGCCGTGGANATGGTGCTNCGCAACGGCCGCATGAAGAAATACGGCGACGAGCTCCTCGGCNTNGANACCGGCGACCCGCGCGAGTTCAAGACCTGGGANGAGTTCTGGAACGCCTATGTGCAGCAGCACNTGCTCTTCCTNAANACGGCCTTCNNGCAGCAGTACATCATCAACAAGCTGCGCGCCAAGCACTTCGCCCAGCCCATGGGCTCCGCCATGCACGATCTCTGCATGAAGCACTGCATCGACCTGCATCAGGAGCANATCCCCGAAGGCNTNNANCTCGGCTACTTCGANTANATGGGCCTCGGNACNGTGGTGGACTCNCTCGCNGCNGTGAANAAGCTNGTNTTNGANGANAAGAAGCTCACCATGGATGAGCTCATCAAGGCCATCGACGCCAACTTCGNGGGCTANGAGGACGTGCAGGCNCTGCTNCGCTCCGCNCCCTGCTACGGCAACAANGACNNNTANGCCGACGCCATCGGCCGCGANATCGACCGCNTCTCNGTGGANTACGGNNNCAAGTACNCCATGCNNGACCTNGGCATGNACAACGANNTGCGCTATGTGCCCTTCACCTCGCACGTGCCCTTCGGCAAGGTGGTNTCCGCNACGCCCAACGGGCGNACCGANGGCTTCCCCCTGTCNGACGGCNCCTCGGCCTCNCACGGCGCGGANGTCAACGGCCCCACNGCCGTNCTGCTCTCCAACTACAACACCAAGAACATGGGNNNGCGCGNCCGCGCGGCCCGNATGCTGAACATCAAGTTCACGCCCAAGTGCCTCGAGGGCGAGCAGGGCACGGAGAAGCTCATCTCCTTCATCCGCACCTTCTGCGACTTGAAGCTCTGGCATGTGCAGTTCAACGTGCTCAACNNNGANACCCTNNTGGCCGCCCAGNNNGACCCGNANAANTACCGCAACCTNATCGTCCGCATCGCCGGCTACAGCGCCTATTTTGTNGATCTTTCGCCCGATCTGCAGAATGACCTGATCGCCCGCACGGAACACGAAAGCTGCTAAACACCCCCCTGTGGCCCCTGGCCGGCTCTGTCGGTCAGGGGCTGCTTTTAACTTAATCGCAGGATACGGCATGTACCAGGAAGAGTTCGACGACGACCAGGACCTCGCCCNGGAGGGCATGGTCTTCAATGTCCAGAAATATTCTGTCCATGACGGTCCAGGAATCAGGACCATCGTCTTTCTCAAGGGCTGCTCGTTGCGCTGCCGCTGGTGCAGTAATCCTGAATCCCAGAATACCTTGCCCGAGCTCGCCTGGAACGAGGGTCGCTGCATCGGCCTCGAAAAATGCGGCCACTGCGTGGAGGTGTGCGGCAAGGGCGCCCTCACTGTCGGCGCGGACGACAAGCCCGCGCTCCACAGGGACAAGTGCGGTGATTGCGCCCACGCCTGTGCGGNCGCCTGCCCTTCGCAGGGGCTGCTTGTCTATGGCAGGCGGCGCACGGTGGGCGACGTGCTGGACGCCGTTGAGCAGGACATGGCCTTCTACTCTCGCTCGGGCGGCGGTATGACACTTTCCGGGGGCGAGCCTTTGCTCCAGAAGGATTTCGCGGTGGCGCTNCTGCGCCAGGCNCGCCAGCGGCGCATGAAAACCGCNGTGGAGACCTGCGGCATGGTGCCCGAGGAGAATATCCGCGAGGCCGCGCCCTGGCTCAGTTTCGCCCTTTTCGACATCAAGCATCCCGACCGCGAGGTCCACAAGGNGCACACCGGNGCGCACAATGACCGCATCCTCGCCAATTTNCGCATCCTGGCNGAGGAATTCCCGGACCTGCCCATCCTCGCGCGCACCCCGGTCATCCCGGGCTTCAACGACGACCCGGAGGTCATTGCGCAGATCGCCGAATTCATCCGGCCCTTCGAGCGCGTCAAGTACGAGCTCTTGCCCTATCACCGCCTGGGCACGCAGAAATACCACTTCCTCCACCGCGAACCGCCCATGGGCGAGGTCACGCTGGACAAGAGCATCATGCCCGTCCTACAAAAGACCGCCGCATCCATCATCGGCGACCGCCTGCAAATACCGCACTGATTTTCGCCGATGCACCGCCCGCGGGAGAGTTGTGGCCAGAAATACGCCCTCGCTCATCAGCCGTTACGCGCGCCAGATACTGGACGCGCTGCCGGACGGCGTGTTCATTTCCGACGCCGGCGGCCAGACCCTCTATATCAACCGCACCTATGAAGAGGTGACGGGCATCCGCCTCGAGCATGTGGAAGGCAAGAATGTGCGCCTCCTCGTCAAGGAGGGCATCTTCGACCATGTGCTCAATCCGGAAATCGTGAAAACGGGCAAGCCCGCCACCCATGTGCAGACCCTGAAAAACGGGATGCGCCTCGTGCTTTCCGGTTTTCCGGTGTTTGACGCCAACGGCGAGGTGTGCCTCGTCGTCACCTTCGCGCGCGACATCACCCTGCTTTCCAACCTCCAGGAGCGCGTGGCCGAGCAGCACCAGCTCATCGACCACATGAAGGACCAGCTCGTGCACATGAGCCAGGGCGGCAATGCGGGCGAGCCCGTGTTCCAGAGCGCGGAAATGCTCGAGACCATCACCAGGGCGCGCTGCTTCGCGGCCACGGACGCCACGGTGCTCGTGCTCGGCGAGACCGGGGTGGGCAAGGATGTCATGGGCCGGATGCTCCACAACCTCAGCAACCGCAAGGATAAGATCTTCCTCAAGGTGGACTGCGGCGGCATTTCGGAATCGCTCACCGAGTCCGAGCTTTTCGGTTACCAGCCCGGCGCCTTCACGGGCGCGTCCAGCAAGGGCAAGGCCGGCTATTTCGAGATCGCGGACGGCGGGACCATTTTCCTTGACGAGATCGGCGAGCTGCCGCTCACCATGCAGACGAAGCTCTTGCGCGTGCTCCAAGACGGCGAGATCGTGCGCATCGGCTCCAGCATTCCGCGCAAGATCGACGCCCGCGTCATCGCCGCCACCAACCGCGACCTCGCGCAATGCGTGGAGGAGGGCACCTTCAGGCGCGACCTTTATTACCGCCTCAACGTGGCCTCGGTGCGCATCCCGCCGCTCCGCGAGCGGCCGGACGACATCGCGCCGCTGGCCGAGCACTTTTTGCGCATGTATTGCAGCAAGTACCACAAGGTGCTCGCCTTCATGGACATCACGCTGGACCTTTTGCGCACCCACCCCTGGCCCGGCAATGTGCGCGAACTGCAAAACATGGTGCACACCCTCGCCATCACCCTGCCGGGCCCGCTCATCGCCCCGGCGGACCTGCCCTTCCACCTCGGGGCCAAGGAAAACATCTCCCCGGTCTATCCGGACATCTTCACCACCGGGCGCCCGCTCAAGGACATCATGGCCGACATGGAGCGCGACTTCCTCACCAAGGCCGTGGAGGTGCACGGCTCCATCCAGAAGGTCGCCAAAATGTTCAATGTCAGCCGCACCACCATCTTCCGCAAGCTCAAGAATACGCGGGACGGGGCGGACTAGGACGCGGAGCGGCCCGAGAGCGGCAGCGCGTGGCCCGCGCCCCCGCCGTGGCGCCGCGTGGCCGCGCACACGGTCGCCCCGGGAATTTCACTTCCTTTTTTCCGGGCGGCATATTAATTATTCCATGTTCGTTGTTTTTGACCGGGCTGCGGTTCCGCCGCGGCCCATTTTCGGGAGAACACCATGCTGAAAAAACTGCTGCTCTGCTGCTGCGCCCTGCTTTTGGCGACCACCGTCTCGGCCGAGGAAAAAATTGACCCGGCAAGCTACATTTGTGCGGAGCTCGTGGCCGCCACGGTTTCCGGGGAGCCGCCGCTCTTCGAGGGCCTCCAGCTGGACGGCTATGCAGCAGCCAAGGCCGGCGCGCCCGTGGCCGACCCGGCCCTGCTCCAGCCGCTCCTGCTCGAAGTGTACGACACCTGCCAGGCCGCTCCGGCGGACAAGGTGCTCCCCCACTGGGAGGAGGCCCGCAAGACAAAGCCCGTCGCCACCGAGGGGCCGTGGCGCGCGGACAGGACCACCTGCAAGGACTATGCGGCCAACGAGGAGGACGGCAGCGGCTTCGTCATCTGGCTGGACGGCTACCAGCGCGGCAAGAGCGGCCAGCCTGGCTCGGCGCTGGAAAGCAATGAGAGCCTCGACGCCTTCCTCGACGCCTGCAAGAAGCAGCCGGACGCCCTCATGCTCGACGTGCTCGCCAAGAGCGTGAAAAAGTAGTGGCGTGAGATTTTTTCGCCAGCCTGTTTTGCCCTTGCGGAGCGTCCGGCCATGCCTGTCACGGCCGGCAGCTCCGCGCGGGCGTCTTTTGCGCTTCCAGCCTCCCCATGCCTGAGGCGCACTCCGGTCCCCCGGCGCTCATGGTGCAGGGCACCTGCTCGGATGCGGGCAAGAGCCTCATCACCGCCGCCCTCTGCCGCCTGTTCGCGCGGCGGGGCCTTCGCGTCGCGCCGTTCAAGGCGCAGAACATGGCGCTCAATTCCTTCGTCACCCTGAAGGGGGAGGAAATGGGCCGCGCGCAGGCGCTTCAGGCCGCGGCCTGCGGTCTCGAGCCGGATGCGCGCATGAACCCGGTCCTGCTCAAGCCCGTAAGCGACCAGGGCTCGCAGGTCATCGTGCTCGGGAAGCCCGTGGGCATGATGCGCGTGCGCGAGTACCAGGCCTACAAGCGCACCGCCTGGAAGGCCGTGTGCCGGGCCTGGGCGGAGCTTTCCGCAGGGCAGGACGTCATGGTGCTGGAAGGCGCGGGCAGCCCGGCGGAAATCAACCTCAGGCGGCACGACATCGTGAATATGCGCATGGCCGCCCATGCGGGGGCGCAGGTGCTGCTCGTGGCCGACATCGACCGCGGCGGCGCCTTCGCGGCCCTCGCCGGGACCATGAGCCTGCTCGGCCGGGCGGACCGCGCCCGCGTGGCGGGCTTTGCGCTCAACCGCTTCCGCGGGGATGCAAGCCTGCTCGGCCCTGCGCTGACGGCCGTGAGCCGCCGCACACGGCGTCCCTTTTTCGGCGTCATCCCCATGATCCCGGACCTCAGACTCCCCGAGGAGGATTCCGTCAGCTTCAAGCTGGGCAGGAGTCCGGGAATCGAGGCCCCCGGCCGTGCCGCAGGTGAGGCTTCCGCGCCGGGCCTTTTGGACGTGGTCCTCATCGACCTTCCGCACATCAGCAATGTGACCGACTGCGACGCCCTGCGCGCCGAGCCGGGCCTGCGCCTGCGCACGGTGCGCCGCCCGGAGGAACTGGGCGCGCCGGATATGGTCATCCTGCCCGGCAGCCGTAACAGCTTGGCAGACATGGAGTTTTTACGCGCTTCCGGCCTAGCGGACGCCCTTCGCGCCCACGCGCGCGCCTGCCTCGCCGGGCGCCGCGGCATGGTGGCGGGCATTTGCGGCGGCCTGCAACTTTTGGGCGACCGCATCCATGACCCGCTGGGGCTGGAAGCCGGGGCTGCCGGGGAAAGATGCGTGCCCGGCCTCGGGCTCCTGCCGCTCGTGACCGAGCTGGCCGCGGGCAAGACCTTGCGCCGCACGGAGGGCACGGCCCTGCCCGAGCTGGCCGGGGAGGCGCATCCCGTAGTCGGCTATGAGATCCACCACGGCGTGAGTGAAAGCCGGGGCGCGCCCGTCATCATGCGCGATAAAGAGGGGAAGGCGCTCGGCTGGGGCAGCCTGGATAACACCGCGCGCATCTGGGGAAGCTATCTGCACGGCGTGTTTGACAGCGACAGCTTCCGGCACGCCCTGCTTGGGCGCCTTCGCCGGGAGGCGGGCCTGCCCCCTCTCGCCGGGGCGCGCTGGGATTTGGGGCCGGAGCTCGACCGCGTGGCCGACGTGGTGGCCGCGAGCCTGGACATGGCGGCCATCGACGCCCTGCTGGGATTGTAAGGGCCGCTGCTAGACGGCGTTTTCGCCCCGCAACAGCACATAAAGGCGGCTNGCAAAGCCTTCCATGACGCGGGCCGGGGCCACGCCNTAGCGGAGCATCTCCTGCGCCTCGTCGAGCCAGCGGCCGCAGAGGGCCGCGCGCTGTTCCGGGCCGGCCTTGTCCCCTGCGGCAAGCANGGGCGCGAGGGCCNCGGCGAGNGGCCCCGGCGGGGCCGTGGANGCGCCCCCGGCNAGNACGNGGANGAGCGCCTTCTGGCAGCTGAGGAGCAGGTCGGCCGCCTGCCCGGCATCAAGGCCGCCNCGGGCGGCGGCCTTTTCNAGAAAGCCGCGGCCTGTGCGCAAAAAGTCCGCCAACGTCCCTTCCCATTCGGCGAGTGCGGGCGCGGGCGTCCCCTCCTGGGACCACGGCAANGTCAGGCAGAANGAGCGNGAGACNAGNGTGGGCAGCAACTGNTCGCGTTGCGGCGCGAGGAGCACAAAGACCGTATGCTCGCTCGGCTCCTCCAGCGCCTTGAGCAGGGCATTGGCCGCCTCGTCGCGGGCGGGCGAAAGCCCCATGAGCAGGACCACGCGCCGCCCCGGNCCGTGGGGCGCGTCGCGCAGGCGGCTCTTGAGCTCGCGGGCGCGGCGCATGTTGAAGGCCATGACCGGGCCCGGATTTTCCTCGTCCTCGCGATTGCCGATGCGGCCGTCATAGGCCAGCACATCGAGATGCTCCCCGGCGGCTATCTGCGCGCAGGCAGGGCAGGCGAGNCAGGGTGTCGCGGGCTCCCCGCGCGCGGCCGCGGCCAGNGCCTGCGGGCNGTTGCAGGCGCAGGNCCAGTAGCGGGCCAGCTCCTGCCGGGCGGCTTCGCTGCCGCCNTCGAGGAGCAGNGTCTGCGGCGGTGTCGGCGCGAGCCGCGCGAGCACGGCGCGCAGCCGGGCGAAGNCCTCGCCGCCAATGGCCGGAAGCAGGCTNTCAGCCACGTCCATGACGCACGGAAGTCTCGCAGGGGACCAAAAGCCCCTNAGCGCAGGATGGTCTGCTCGCGGCCCGGCCCCACGGAGACGATGGAAATGCGCGCCCCGGCCAGTTCCTCCAGCCGCNCCACATAGGCGCGCACNGNATCCGGGAGNTCGTCGAAGNTGCGGCAGCCNGAAATNTCNTCCTCNAAGCCGGGCATTTCCTCATANATGGGCGTNACGCGGGCGAGCGCNCCTTCCTCCTGCGGCAGGTATTCGAGGGTCTTGCCNTCCAGCCCGTAGGCCACGCAAATCTTGAGCACCGGCAGGTTCTGGAGCACGTCCAGCTTGGTGAGCGCGAGGTCCGTGATGCCGTTGAGGCGCACGCTCTCGCGCGCCACCACCGCGTCGAACCAGCCGCAGCGCCGCGGCCGCCCGGTGGTGGCCCCGAACTCGTGGCCATTGGTGCGCAGGTAGCTCCCGGCGTCGTCCNGAAGCTCGGTGGGGAAGGGGCCGGAGCCCACGCGGGTGGTATANGCCTTGATGACGCCCACCACGCGGTCGAGGNCCGAGGGGGCCACGCCGCTCCCCGCAGCGGCATTGCCCGCCACGGTGTTGGANGAGGTCACGAAGGGATAGGTGCCGTGGTCGATGTCGAGGTGGATGCCCTGCGCGCCCTCGAAGAGCACGTTNTCCCCCNCCTTCATGGCNGCGTGNAGGCGCGCGTCNGTATCCTGCACATAGGGNAGGAGCCGCGGGGCCAGCGCCAGNAGGCCCTCGCTCACGGCNTCGGCGTCCAGCGGCTCGAACTTGTAGAGCTCGGTAAGGAGGATGTTCTTTTCGAGCAGCGCGTGGCGCACCTTGGCGCGCACGAGCTCCGGGTCGGAGAGGTCCGCCGCGCGCAGGCCCACGCGCGCCGCCTTGTCCTCNTAGCAGGGGCCGATGCCNCGGCCCGTGGTGCCGATCTTGTGGCCCGCGCGCTTGGCTTCGCGCGCCTTGTCGAGGCTCTTGTGGTAGGGGAGGATGAGGTGCGCCTTCTTGCTCACGCCGAGNCGCGCCGGGGAAACGTCGATGCCGCGGGCCGCCAGCTCGTCGAGCTCGTGGAGGAACACCTCCGGGTCCAGCACCACGCCGTTGCCGATGAGGCAGAGCGCGCCCGGATGGAGGATGCCCGAGGGCACGAGATGGAGGATGGTCTCCTCGCCGTCCACCTTGATGGTGTGCCCGGCATTGTTGCCGCCCTGGAAGCGCACGATGACCTGGNTTTCGGCGCTGAGCATGTCCACGNTCTTGCCCTTGCCCTCGTCGCCCCACTGCGCGCCGATGATGACTGTATTGGCCATGATGCCTTCTCCTCTGAAGTGGACGGGGGCGGCGTGAAAACGCGCCGCGCTTCACCGGAATTTTAACCGTAGAGAGATGGTCGGCGCAAGTCAAGCGGTAGCGGCGCCCTTCGCGGTCATCCGGGGTCTTTTGTTCCGCGACATCCTCGGAGAGAGAGCAGGGTGGTGAGGGACCTTCCGCTATTCCGTCTGGGGCGAAGCGAAAGAAGGGGCTCGTACCGGAAGGATCCGCGGACGGTGGCTTCACTTTTTAATGGTGTGCTTTCCGCTGTTCCCCGACAGGGGTGGGATGTTTTGGGAGCTGCGCCGCCGGGAATCACCCTGCATCCCTGAAGGCTTGACATTTCAGGCTGAAAACAGGAACCTTTCCATACTGGATTTTCAACGTACTGGCGCCCTTCAGGGAGGTGTGTATGCTTAAACATTGGGTAATCGTGCCGGTCATTTGCGCAATGTGCGGCGGAGTGGCGTTTGCGGCCGGGGAGGACAAGGCCCCGCAGCTGTATCCGAAGGAACAACTGAAAACCTGGGACCGCGACAAGGTGGCCGGGGGAGAAGGCGTTCTTTACGGCAAGTTTTCCCATACCCGCAATGACGCCCTGAAAGACTGGGCGATAAAGGAAATAGGCTGGATGCGCCTTGAGCCGGGCGCCTCCATTGGGATGCACAAGCATGAAGCCAACGAGGACGCCTATATCATCGTTTCCGGCGAAGGCGTATTCACGGACACGGCAGGCAAGGAAACCCCGGTGAAGGCCGGAGATATAACCATCGCGCGGAAGGGCGATTCCCATGCGCTCAAGAACACAGGCGCCGAACCCCTTGTGTTCCTGGATGTCATAGGACAGCAGTAGCGCGCTCGGTCAAGTCCGTTTTTTCTCCCAATCCCCGCCCTGCGGGGATTTTTTCTGCAAAAAAACGCCCCTCCCCCCGCACGCAGGGGAAGGGGCGTCTCTCATTCAGCGGAAGGGCGGGCCGCCGCTAGCCCCAGAGCACGAGCCCGGTCTCGAGCGGCGAGGACAGGCCCTTGTGCACGGGCATGATCCTGATGCCATAGCGGTAGGCGCCGTTGCGGCGCGGGATATAGGTGGCGGAATAGGTGATGCCGTCGCCGTTCACCCGCGGCTCCAGCCTAAGCACGTCCGGCTTGTCGCGGAAGTTGCCGCTGGCGAAGGTGCGGCCGATGACGAGCTGCGCCAGTATCTCCTCGGGCTTCATCTCGCCGGGGTTGAGGCGCAGGCGCACATTGACCGGCTCGCCGCAGAGCATGGTGTTGCCGTCCGCGCCGCTGAGGATGATCTCCTCCATCTTCACCGTGCCGAAGCGCACGGGGAGGTCCTTCTTCCACTCGGCGACCTCGCGGCAAAGCTCCCAGTGGTCCTCGGCCAGCTCGTCGCGGCGCGCCGCGGCCGGGCAATAGGCCTCGTGCACATAGTCGCGCACCATGCGGTTGCTGCTGTACATGGCAGTGAGGCTCTTGAGCGAGCGCTTGGACATGGTGATCCACCTGCCCGGCAGCCCCTGGTTGTTGTAGTCATGGTAGAGCGGCAGCACATGGTGCTCGAGCAGGGTATAGAGGGCCTCGGCGTCGGAGTAGTCGTTCTGGTCGTCCGTGGGCAGCTCCAGCGTGACGACCGGCCCGATGGTCCAGCCGTTCTCGCGGTTGTAGCCCTCGCACCACCAGCCGTCGGAGATGCTCAGGTTGATGCCGCCGTTGACCGGGAGCTTCATGCCGCTCGTGCCCGAAGCCTCGTGCGGCCGCCGCGGCGTGTTGAGCCACACGTCGCAGCCCTGCGAGAGCAGGCGCGACACCGCGAGGCTGTAATCCTCCATGAAGAAGATCTTGCCGAGGAAACGCTCGTCCCGGCTCATCTTGATGACTTCCTGAAGGATGTTGATGCCCGCCTCGTCCGCCGGATGGGACTTGCCCGCGAACACGAAGGCCACCGGGCGCTCGGGATCGTTGATGATGCGCGCGAGGCGGTCCGGGTCGGCAAAGAGCAGGGTGGCGCGCTTGTAGGGCGCGAAACGCCGCGCGAAGCCGATGAGCAGGGTGCCGGGCTTGAGGGAGCTCTCCATGAGGGCGCGCTCGGCGCGGTTGAGGTGGAACTTCTGCGCGTAGCCGGGGATGGCGGCGCGCAGGGCGTCGAGCAGCTCCTCCTTCTGGGTCATGCGCGCGGCCCAGTAGGTGTCGTCCGGGATGCTGTCCACCTTGGCCCACACCGGGTCGTCGGGCTCGGCCTGGAGCCAGCCCTCGCCGAGATACTGGTTGAGCAGCTCGTGCATCTGCGTGCCCACATAGGAGGGCGTGTGGATGCCGTTGGTGACGTAGGTGATGGGCGTTTCGGCGAGCGGCAGGCTCTTCCAGAGCTTGTTCCACATGTGGCGCGAAACCTCGCCGTGCAGCCGGCTCACGCCGTTGGCCCAGGAGGAGAACCTGAGCGCAAGCACCGTCATCTCGAAGTTGTGGGCATTGCCGCCCTCGATCTGGCCGAGCTGGACGAACTGGCCCCAGTCAAGGCCGAGCTTGGAGGCGAAGCTCGTGAAGTAACGGCCCATGAGGTCCAGCGAGAAGGCCTCGTTGCCCGCGGGCACGGGCGTGTGCGTGGTGAACACCGTATTGGAGCGCACGCGCACCGTGGCTTCGTCATAGCTCATGCCCTGGCCCATGCACTCGAGCAGGCGCTCGATGACGAGGAAGGCCGAATGCCCCTCGTTCATGTGATAGACATGGGGCTCCAGCCCGAGGGTGCGGATGAGGCGGATGCCGCCCATGCCGAGGAGCATTTCCTGCAGCAGGCGGATCTCGCGGTTGGCCTCATAGAGGCGGTCGGTAATCTTGCGGTCCTCCTCGCTGTTGCGGGTGGTGTCCGTATCCATGAGGTAGAGGGTGACGCGGCCGACCTTCATCTGCCAGATGCGCGCGTAGAGGATGCGGCCGGGGAGCTCGAGCTGGACATAGAGCGGCGCGTTGTTGGCGTCGGTCACCATGCTCACGGGCAGCTGCGAGAAGTTGTTGAGCGGATAGACGGCGACCTGGCGGCCGTTCTCGTCGATTTCCTGCTTGAAGTAGCCGTTTTTGTAGAGCAGGCCGATGCCGAAGAGCGGCACGGCCATGTCCGAGGCGCTCTTCAGGTGGTCGCCCGAGAGCACGCCGAGGCCGCCCGAATAGATGGGCACGGACTCGGTGATGCCGTATTCCGTGGAGAAATAGGCCACCGGGTGCTTGACGTTGACGTGCTCGTCAAGGTCGCGCAGGGGCTCGGCCATGTAGGCGTCGAACTCGGCCATGACCTCGGTGTAGAGGCGCATGTAGTCCTCGTTGGCGACGAGGCTTTCGAGGCGCTCGTTGTCCGCCTGGCCCAGCACCTGGATGGGGTTGTGGCACTTGTCCCACATCTGCGGGTTCAGGGACATGAAGAGGGCGCGGGCCTTGTCATGCCAGCACCACCAGAGATTGTTGGAAAGCTCGCGCAGGCGCGCCAGCTGCGGCGGCAGCTCGGCCACGGCGAGGATGGGCCGGAGGAAGGGCGTCACCGAGGAGGAGGCCTGCAACACGCGGTTCATGCCTTCGCGGGCCTCGCTCTCCTGCTCGGTGCGGGCCGTGGATTTTTCGAGCGCGATGCGGAAGGCCTCGAGATAGTTGGCGAAGAAGTGGCTCCACGAAGTGAGTTCGGCCACGTCGCGCGCGCTCTTGCGCAGCTCTGCGAGGGTGTCCGGGGCCATGGTCGCGGCCTTGAGCACATAGGTGTGCAGCATTTCCGCGCTCTGGTCGAAGTTCATGCCGCGCCTGGGCATGACGGCCACGCCGCTCTTTTCGTCGTTGCCCTTCTGGGCGTTGCGCGCCCACATGCCGAAGCCGGAAAGGTCCGTGGTGAGGGTGGGCACGGCCCAGGCCGCGCATTCCTGCGGGGTGTAGCCCCAGGGCTCGTACCAGGAGGGGAAAAAGCCCATGTCGCAGGCCGAGATGACATCCTCATACTGCATGTTGAGGAAGCCGTCGTGGCCGTCCAGCATGGCGGGCACGAAGATGACCTTGACGTGGCTGTCCGGCTGGTTGTTGAGGCCGAGGCGGCGGCAGGCGTTGATGATGGGGTCCTGCGGGGCGTTCCAGGCGTGGTGCGTGCAGATGAAGGGGAGGCCGTTGTCCGTGGCGTTGGGGTCGCCCGAGACCGCGGCCTGGTTGACGCCCGTGTGCCCGCCCATGACGAGGCAGAGCGCGAGGATGGAGGCGTCCGTGCCGCGCAGGTTTTTGTCCGCGCGGGCGAGCGCGTCGAGGAAGATGTCGATGCCCTTGTTGTGCATCTCGTAGCGGCCGGAAATGGCGAAGATGCGCGTGTTCGGGGCAAGCTCGGTGCGCAGGAAGCGGTTGGCCGCCGCCATGACCTTGGCGCGGTGGGCGGCGGGCACCTTGCGGTCCTCGGTGAAGTCCGGGATGACGCGCATGTCGAGGCCGTTCACGGTGATGACGTCGGGCGAGCGGCCGAGGAAGACCGTTGATTCCTCGCCGGTGATGGGGCTCACCGTGGTGAAGGCGTCGGCCTCGCGCGCGGAGGCGCTTTCCATGGACCACTTGGCCGTGATGTTCTGGGCCGCGGCCTCCTGCGCGGGATTGATGCTGCGCAGGTTGGAATAGATGTCCCGGCCCGTGCCCGCAAGCGCGCGGCCGAGCATGGTGGCGTGGGTGGTGAACACCGTGCCGATGGCGGGCGCGTTGCGCTTGAGGCTCAGGAGGCCCGCGCCGCACATCCATTCATGGAAGAGCGCCACGGAGCGGCCCTTGGTGGGCGCCACGAGGCATTCGTGGATGGCCGCGATGACCTCGCCGCAGGCCGTGGCGAACATGACGGGCTCCACATAGTCCCAGCCGCCGGAGAGGGAATCCACGCCGAAATTTTTCCACAGGTCGAAGAGCAGCTGGTTGCTGCCGTAGCGCTGGTCGAAATTGACGAGGATGGCCTTGGGCCGGCCGGGGATGTTCCAGCGGCCGAGGCTGCACTTGAGGTTGCGCGCCGCGAGCGCCGGGCGGATGGAATCCCAGATGTGCTCGTCCGTTTCCTCAAAGCCCGCGTTGTGCTGAAGCTGGGGGCCGAGGAGGAAATAGTCCTCGCCGAAGGTGTCCACGGCCTGAAGGGCCTTGCTGCTCACCACGGAGTAGATGCCCCCGACCTTGTTGCAAACCTCCCAGCTCACCTCGAACAGGGTCACGGGAGCGTTGTGGAATTCCATGATCTCTCCTTTGGGCGTCCCCGATGTGCGGGCGACGGCGGGCAGGTGTTTTTAACGGAAGGCTGAACCGTGACGATTCTGCCCGTCACGGTTCAGCGGCGTCCAGCCTTCGGGGCCTGTTTCAGGCCTTGGATTCCCCGGACTTTTTGGCCGGGGCGGATTTCTTCGCGCCCTTGGCGGCTCCGGCGGCCCTGGGGGGCGCCTTTTTGGGGGCCGCTTTCTTGGCGGGCGCCTTCTTTGCCGGAGCCTTCTTTGCGGAAGTCTCCTTCGCGTGCGTATCCTTTACGGAAGCCTTCTCTGCGGAAGCCTTCGCCGGTGCGGCCTTCGTGGCCGCAGTCTTTTTGGCCGCGGGCTTTTTGGGAGCGGCCTTTTCCTTTTCCGGGGCGGCCTTGGCCGTCCTGCCCCCGGCCTTCTTCGCTTCGTCCCTGGCGGGGACGACCTTGCGGGCCATCTTTTCCACGTCCTCCACGAGCTCCTTTTCCGCTTCTGCCGCCGACACGCGCATCTCCAGGTCCGAGAGCACGTTCATATAGGTGATATAGGCGTCATAGGGGCTCGGGAAGGGATTGGGCCTGTCGGGCGCAAAGGCCGTGAACCACTTGGTGGACATATAATGGAAGTGGTCGGAGCTTTGCAAGCGCTCAAAGTCCCGCGTGATGTCAGGCGCGCCGAGGCCGTGGACGCGCTCCGTCATCTTGTAGAGGGTGTGGATGGCGTCCTTCTGCATGTCGTTGCCGAGCCATGCGGTGAGGTCGCGGCCCTCGTAGTCCCAGCTCATGAAGTCGGGCACGTCCAGCTCGCCCACGCTGGGGAGCTTTTTCACGGCCTCGGCAGGTGTTGAGAAGTGGAAGTCCTTGTTGGCGAGGATGCGGTCGGGCAAAGCCTCCATGAAGGCGAAGATGCCGGACTCACGCTTGTTGCGCAGGCCGAAAACATGGTAATCGTTGAAGATATTGATGACTTCCGCGTCGCCCGCCAGGCTGTGGATCCAGCCCGCATACTTCTCCGCGGTGAGCGGCCACTGGTCCCACGACTGGTCGCTGAAGCGGCGGCCAAGGTCCGTGGAAAGGCGGATATTGCGCAAAAAGAGTTTCACCTTGGGTGCGCCGATGGGGCTGTAGAGATAGTTGGGGCTGCGCCAGCCGAGCACATGGTCCGCGCCTTCGGCCATCACCGCCTTGTAGCCGAGCTCGCCCAAGGCCACGCCCATGGCGTTGTTGTAGACAAGTTCCGCATTGCGGTAGGTGACGGGCTTCTTGCCGAAGAGGCGCTTGATGCGCTTGGCGTGGTCCTCCACCTGGCGCACGAATTCCGGCTTGGAATAGAGGAAGGAGAAGCTGTGCGGCGCGGTCTCGCAGGCAAATTCCACGCTGCCCGTCTCGGCCAGCGCCTGGAAGCTCTCCAGCACCTCGGGAGCGTACTGCTCGAACTGGTCGAGCGCCGTGCCGGAGATGGAGAAGCAGACCTTGAAGTCCTTCCCGTAGCGCCGGATGAGCTTGAGCAAAAGGTCGTTCATGGGCAGATAGCAGGCCCGCGCGGTGTAGAGGAGGATGTCGCAGTTCTTGTCATCGTCCTCGTAGATGGAGTTCTGGCCCATGTCAAAGACCGTGTAGCGGCGCAGCCTGTACGGTTCATGCACTTCGTAGCAAAGGCAGAGAGCTGGCATCAGTTTTCCCCTGTAACGTTGCGGTAAATTTGCAGAAGCTGTTCCGCCGCATTGCCCCAGCGGATGGATTTCATTTCTTCGCGGCAGTTCTTGACCAGATCCTCGGCGAGGCTCGGGTAACGCAGCACCGCGCAGATCTTGTCGGCCATGTCGCGCGTGTCCCAGAAATCGGCCTTGAGCGCGTGCTCCAGCACCTCGGACACGCCGGACTGCCGCGAGAGCAGCACCGGCACATCGTAGAGCATGGCCTCCAGCGGGGTGATGCCGAAGGGCTCGGACACCGAGGGCATGACGTAGAGGTCGCTCAGGGCGAACATGCGGTCCACCTGCTCGCCGCGCAAAAAGCCCGCGAAGTGGAAGCGGCTGCCGATGCGCAACTGCCCGGCCCGGCGCACCAGCCGCGGCAGCATGTCGCCGCTGCCCGCCATGAAGAAGCGCACGTTGGGGATTTTTTCGAGCACGAGGCGCGCGGCTTCCATGAAGTATTCCGGCCCCTTCTGGAAAGTGATGCGCCCGAGGAAGAGCACGCGCTTCTCGTGGCGGATGCGCGGCGGGATCTCGTACCGCTTCGCCACGTCGCGGCGCTCCACCGCGTTGTAGACCACCTTGACCTTTTCCGGCGGCACGCCGTAGCGCTGGATGACCACGTTGCGCGTGAGCTGGCTCACGGCCACGACCACGTCCGCGGCCAGGAGGCCCGCGCGCTCGATGCCCGCCACCGTCTCGTTGATGTTCTCGCCGCTGCGGTCATATTCCGTGGCGTGGATGTGCACCACCAAGGGCTTGCCGGTGAGCGCCTTGGCGAAGATGCCCGCGGGATAGGTCATCCAGTCGTGGGCATGGATGACGTCAAAATCCTCGCGCAGGGCTATGGCCCCGCCGAGGCGCCCGTAGCGGTAGACCTCGGTCATGAGCTCCGGCCCGTAGCCGCCCTTGAGCTTCCAGGTGAAGGCGTCCCCGCCCGTGGTCCTGACTATTTCCCCTCCCGGCGTGGACGAGCTCGAAAGGTTCTTCAGGGCCTCGCGGTAGCTCTCGGGCGTGAGGTAGGGCATGAGCGGGCTGTCCAGGGAGAGGTAGCGGATGTTGGACCGCCATATCTCCTGCCCGGCCCAGGCCATGCGCTCCTGCATCTCCTCGGTGATGAGCGTGCCGGAGGCCGATTCCAGCTTGAGGAAGTCGGTGGCCGCGTCCTCCACATGGGGCAGCACGAAGATGACCTCCACCCCGAGNTGNGCCAGNGCNNGNGTCATGCCGTAACAGGCTGTGCCGAGACCGCCGCTGATNTACGGCGGAAACTCCCAGCCGAACATGAGGACTCGCATCAGGCATCCCCCTTCTTCTTGGCGCGCTTGGCCNGCTTGGCCGCGGNNGCCTTGGCCGCCGGGGATTCGTCTTCNAGGATCATGGTCACGCGGCACACGCCCGCNGTGTCGCCGGAGACGGGATTGGCGAGGCGGTGCGCGATCTTGTGCTCCCAGGCGTCATANACGCCGGGCGCGGCGCGCTTNAGGCGGATGAGCATCCNNAGGCACTCGGCCACGCTCCAGGCCTGGGCGATGGTGCCGTTGGGCCGGGCCGGCGGCGAGGCGTCGAANATCTCNGAGATGCTGCCGAGGCCCGCGTCCATGAGGTGGTCGGAAAAGAGCGGCGTCACGCGGTCGAGCAGGGCTTTCGCCGCGCCGTCCGTNTCCCAGGCCACGCGCAAAAGGCCGTCCGTGTANTGNCCGAGCAGCCAGGGCCANATGGTGCCCTGNTGNTAGGCNGCNTCGCGCTCGGCCGGNCCGCCCTCGTACTTGCCCTTGTAGGCCGGGTCGGACGGGGCCAGCGTGCGCAGNCCGTAGGGCGTGAGCAGGCGGTTGCGCACNCATTCCATCACCTGCGGGCGGTACTGNTCCTCCAGNATGGGATGCGGCAGNGANACCGCGAGNATCTGGTTCGGNCGGATGCTCTGGTCGAGCAGNCCGTCGCGCCAGACNTCGCCGAGATAGCCGCCGTCNCGCGCCACCCAGAAATGCTCGAAAAAGCTCTGCCGCATGGGTTTGAGGTCGCCCATGCGCCAGTCNGGCTCGTCGAACTTCTTGGCGAGGTGGTCCACAAANACNAGGGTNTTGTACCACAGGGCGTTGAGCTCCACCGGGCTNCCGTGGCGCGGGGTCACGGGCTTGCCGTCGCTCATGGCGTCCATCCAGGTGAGCTGGGTGTGGCCGTTGCCCGCGTGGATGAGGCCGTCCTCNTCCACATGGATGTCATTGCCCGGCCCCTTGCGGTAGCCCGCNACGATTTCCTTNAGGGCCTTCCAGGCGTGCTCGCGCACCCAGGCGTAGCCGTCGGGATTTTCCTGCANGATAGCACTGCACGGCGAAGGCGTACCACAGGGCCGCGTCCGCCGCGTTGTAGGCGTGNTCCCCCTGNTGGGCGAACATGTTGGGCACGAGGCCGTTCTTCATGGAGGCNGGCACCTGCGCCANCACATCNAGCCCGAACTGGGTGCGNCCNCCGTAGAAGGCGAGNCCGGGNAGCGCGATGAGCGTGTCNCGGCCCCAGGCGTCGAACCAGTGNTAGCCCGCGATGACNGCNGCGTCGCCCGCCGGGTTTTTCACGCAGAACTGNGCNCCCATTTTNTCAAGGTGNCCGATGAGCCCGTGNANNTTCTGGTGCNCGGCCATGCGCGGCNCGCTCTCGGCNNGCCAGGCNGCCTCNAGGTCGGCCGCGCCGCCNCCCTTGGCCGCGGGCATTTCCTCNGTGCCCACGGCGAGGTAGACGCTGCCGCCNTCNGGNAGCGGCGGCANNGGNATGTCCATNACGCCGGGCTGGAAGAGGTCTTCCTTNTCNGGGAAGCCGCGCTCGCGCTCCTGNAAATANACCACATTNTAGAACCAGTCCGGCTGCGGCGTGAACACCGANGCGCTNCCCGCCTGNATNTAGAGCGCGGGCATCCCCTCNTAGGGCGCGATGGANAAGCCGCCGGGCGCCGCGTCCGTGTGCGGGCGGATNNNGCCGTTGGCGCNNGTCAGNTCNTGNAAGCCCCNGTAGGCGAGNAGCGGCCTGAGCCGCAGCGAAAGCCGGGGGAGCCTNNCGTGGTTCTTTTCCGGGCCCTGNAGNGTCCAGCGGAAGAGCACGCGGTTTTCCCCGCGCACGAGNAGCACCTCGCGGGTGAGGCGCACNTCGCCCACGCGNTAGGTGAACTGCGGCCACGGGTCCAGCGTGAATTTTTCGAGGTACTGGTGNCCCGTGGGGTGCAGCACGCCAGGNTGCTGCCGCGTGGAGATGGGAAATTCCTTGGCGCCGCCNGNNAGGGANTCCTCCATGGCGGAGAGNAGCACCTGGCGCCCGTCNGGCGTGGCGANNACGAGCAGCCCGTGGTATTTGCGGGTATTGNNGTANAGGATGCTGCTGCTGGCNTAGCCGCCCAGCCCGTTGGTGAGCAGCCATTCCTTGCGCAGGGCCCTGCGCGTGTTCTGGCAGGCGGCCTTGTCAAAACTGAACCGCATACGGCCTCCTGAAGTGGAGGTTGGAAGGAAGCCGGGCTGTGCTGCGGAAGCGGAAATGAAAGAACACGAGAGGGCAGCGCATGACCCGATCGCATGGCCGCGGGCGCACAGGCCCNTCGGCCCGGCGGGGGAGGCTTTCTTGCGGGCANNTGCCGGAAANCCCGGCTGCCCCNTGGCGCGTTCCTCCGCCGCCTTGGNNNAAGTGTAGAAAATTTTTTCGGGCCTGTCGAGATTTTGCGNGCNCNTGGCGCGGTTTTCCGCGNNTTTTCATCCCGCGCGCCGCAGGGGGGAGAACGCTCCAAAAACGCCCCGCCCCCGGCAATGCTGCTGCCGGGGGCGGGAAAATGGCCGCATCCGGGGCTCTCCGCCCCGCAAGGGGCTAGAAGCCCTTTTCCTTCATCAGGCAGATGAGGTCGCAGACGCGGTTGGAATAGCCCCATTCGTTGTCATACCAGGCCACGGCCTTGATGAGGGTGCCGTTCTGGATGGTGGTGTAGGAGGCCTCCACGATGGACGAGGCCGGGTTGCCCTTGAAGTCCATGGAGACGAGCGCCTTGTCGTTGTATTCCATGATGCCCTTGAGGTAGGTCTCCGTCGCTTCCTTGAGCTTGGCGAGCACTTCCTCGGTGGTGGTGGGCTTTTTCAGGATGCCGGAGAAGTCCACCACGGAGACCGTGGGCGTGGGCACACGCAGGGAATAGCCGCTGAACTTGCCCTTGAGCTGCGGGATGACCTTGGCCACGGCCTGGGCGGCGCCGGTGGACGTGGGGATGATGTTGCACGCGGCGGCGCGGGCGCGGCGCAAATCCTTGTGGGCCATGTCGAGGATGCGCTGGTCGTTGGTGTAGGAGTGGATGGTCACCATGTTGCCGAGCTCGATGCCGAATTCCTTTTCCAGCACGAGGGCCACCGGGGCGAGGCAGTTGGTGGTGCAGGAGGCGTTGGACACGATGTTGTGCTTCTTGGGGTCATACATGTCCTGGTTGACGCCCATGACGATGGTGATGTCCTCTTCCTTGGCGGGCGCGGTGATGATGACCTTCTTGGCGCCGTTCTCGAGGTGCACCGCGGCCTGCGTGGCTGTGCGGAAGATGCCGGTGCTCTCCACCACGATGTCCACGCCGTATTCGCCCCAGTTGGTCTGCTTGGGGTCGCGCTCGGAGAAGCAGTGGATCTTCCAGTCGCCCACGGTCACGGTGTCGTTGTCGATCTTGTAGTCGAGATTGACGCGGCCGTAGACCGAGTCGTACTCGGCGAGGTGGAAATAGGTGTTCACGTCGAAAAGGTCGTTGATGGCGACCACTTCCACCTTGTCCCGGTAGCTCTGGTGCAGGGCGCGGAACACCTGGCGGCCGATGCGGCCGAAGCCGTTGATGCCGACTTTCACTTTGCTCATGGCAGATACCTCGTTGCTGGCTTGAAATATGTTTGTTGTGTTGTACTGCTGCTGGCGTGCAGGGCCTTGTGGCCCGTGCTGCATCTGTAATGCCGAAATTATCCGTCAAAAACAGCCTTTTCGGCGCTGGCTGCGTCAGAGAAAAATTTCCTCGGTCGAGTACTTGAGTACACTCCCTTCGGAAATTTTTATCTTCCTTGCCAGCGCCGAAAAATCTTATTTTTTAGGATTCTTCCGGCACGAGCACCCGTCTTTCGCTTCGCTCCAGACGGAATTAAGGAAGCTCCCTCAACGCAGGCCCGGCAACGCGGACAGATTTTGCCGCGCGCCGCGAAAATTCTCTCAAGCAGCCTTGTGCAGCCGCCGTCTAGTCCTCATAGACCGAATAGGCGTGCTTGCTCATCAGCTCGTAGTTGTTGCGCAGGGCCTCGTGCAGGCGCGCGTTCTCGATGGCCACGGCGGAGATGGCGGCCACGGCCTCCATGAAGGTCTCCTCGTCGGGGGTGAACTCGCGCTCCACGTCGGAATACACGCGCATGAGGCCGATGGCCTTGCCGTCCGCCATCAGCGGCACGGAAAGCACGGAGACCAGCCCCTCGGCCTTGGCCGACTCGGGATACTGGAAGCGGCCGTCGGCGGCGGCGTCCTTCAGGTGGATGGTCTTGCCCGCGAGCACCTCTCCGTCCATGCCGCTGCGTTTGACCTCCACCGGGCCCTTGCGCATGTAGTTGGCCGAAAGGCCCCAGGCGGCGCTGGGCAGAAGGAAGCGGCCCGTGCTGTCAAGCAGGCGGATGGTGCTCGCCTTGCAGCCCATGGTCTTGGCGGTCTGCTCGGTGATTTTGTGGAGCACTTCCTTGGGTTCCAGGCTGGAATTGATGACCAGCGCAACGTCCCTAAGGGCGCGGAAATAGTCCTGAGCCATGGTATCCTCCTCGTTTTTTGCCACAAGAGGGAATGACAAGAGCCGCGCGAAGGGCACAGCGTCCGCACAGGCGAATCCTCAACAACAGGTCGGAAGCAGTATGCCCCAATTTTCACAGAGAAGCAATCGGGGAGGGAGCCCCCCCGCCGCTTGCCAGCCGCCTGCTTCGCGCCTATGCTGACGAAGACCGGACGCGCCGGTCCCCGGCCGCGCTTTTCCAGCGCCGGCCATCACCCGAGGCGGAGGACACCATGCCCACACCCATTTTGCGCAAGGAGCGCCTGATCCCCGGCAAGACGAGCAAGCTCGTGCTCAAAGCGCCCGAGATCGCGGCCAAGGCCCGGCCGGGCCATTTCGTCATGCTCCGCATGAGCCCCGAGGGCGAGCGCATCCCGCTCACCATCGCCGACACGGACCCTTCGCGCGGCGAGATCACCATCGTCTATCTCGTGCTCGGCAAGTCCACGGCCCTCCTTGAGGCGCTGGAGGCGGGCGACAGCATCCTCGATGTCTGCGGCCCGCTGGGGCGCCCCACGAAAATCGAAAAGGTCGGCACGGTCGTCTGCGTGGGCGGCGGCACGGGCATCGCGGCCATGCACCACATCGCCAAGGGCCACGCCCGCGCCGGCAACCATGTGGTGGCGGTCATCGGCGCGCGCGAGAAGTCGCTCCTGCTTTTTGAGAAGGAGCTCATGAGCTTCGTGAACGAGCTTGTCGTCTGCACGGACGACGGCAGCTACGGGCGCAAGGGCCTTGTCACCGAGCCCCTCAAGGAGCGCCTCGAGGCCGGAGGCGTGGGCGAGGTGGTGGCCGTCGGGCCCGTGCCCATGATGGCCGCCGTGGCCGAGGTGACGCGGCCCTTCGGCGTTGCCACCACCGTGAGCCTCAACCCCATCATGGTGGACGGCATCGGCATGTGCGGCGCCTGCCGCGTGAGCGTGGGCGGCAAGACGAAGTTCGCCTGCGTGGACGGCCCGGAATTTGACGGGCACCAGGTGGACTTCCCCGAGCTTCGGCGCAGGCTCGCGGCCTTCCGCGAGCAGGAGGCCGAATCCTATGACCGCTACAGGAAGGAGCAGCCCCATGGCAACTGAATCTTCCGCCAAAAAAGTCGCCCCGCGCGTGGCAATGCCGTGCCAGCCCCCGGCGGAGCGGCGTCATAATTTTAAGGAAGTGGCCCTCGGCTACAACGGCGATATGGCCGCCACCGAGGCCTCGCGCTGCCTCCAGTGCAAGCGGCCCACCTGCGTCAAGGGCTGCCCCGTGGAAGTGCCCATCCGCGACTTCATCCGCGAGGTGGCGGCGGGCAATGTGGAACGCGCCTACGACATCATCCGCACGGCCAACAGCCTGCCCGCCGTCTGCGGGCGCGTGTGCCCGCAGGAGAACCAGTGTGAGGGCAAGTGTATCCTCAAGGCCAAGGGTGAGGCCATCGCTATCGGCCGCCTCGAGCGCTTCGTGGCCGACACGCACCTCGCCGCCTGCGCGGACGCGCCAGGTTCCTGCCCGCCCAAAACGAGCGAGAGCCACGCCAGGGGCCGTGTGGCCTGTATCGGCTCGGGCCCGGCCTCGCTCACCTGCGCGGGTATCTGCGCCGCGGCCGGGCTTGAGGTGGACGTGTACGAGGCCCTGCACGAGTCGGGCGGCGTGCTCGTCTACGGCATCCCGGCCTTCCGGCTGCCCAAGGACGTGGTTGCCGCGGAAATCGCGGGCCTGCGCGAGCTCGGCGTCAAGTTCCACCTTAACCATGTGGGCGGCCGCACGGTGGACGTGGCGGACTTGCGCAAGGACCACGACGCGGTGTTTATCGGCGTGGGCGCGGGGCTCCCCATTTTCCTCGGAGTGCCCGGCGAGAACCTCGTGGGCGTGTTCTCGGCCAACGAGTACCTGACGCGCATCAATCTCGGCCGCGGCTACGACTTCCCCGAGCACGACACCCCGCCCTTCCCCGGCAGGCATGTGACCGTGTTCGGGGCGGGCAATGTGGCCATGGACGCGGCGCGCACGGCCCTGCGGATGGGCGCGGAGAGCGTGCACATCGTCTACCGCCGCACCCGCGCGGAAATGCCCGCCCGCGCCGAGGAAATCGAGCACGCGGCCGAGGAGGGCGTCCAGTTCGCCATGCTCTCCGCGCCCGTCCGCTTCAATGGCGACGAGCAGCTGCGTCTCAAGTCCGTGACCCTGCAGAAGATGGAGCTCGGCGAGCCCGACGCCTCGGGGCGCCGGCGCCCGGTGCCCGTGGAAGGCGCAGTGGAGGACCTTGAGACCGACCTCGCCATCGTGGCCCTGGGCACGCGCTCCAACCCCATCCTGCTGGACGCCACGCCGGACCTTGCGCGCACCGAGCGCGGCTATATTGAGGCGGACCCGGAAACGGGCGAGACCTCCATCCCCAATGTGTTCGCGGGCGGCGACATCGTGACCGGCGCGGCCACGGTCATCCTCGCCATGGGCGCGGGCCGCAGGGCCGCGCAGGAAATCGTGCGCCGACTCGGGGAGAACAAGTAAGCGGAAGATGATCACGGCGGACCTCCACACCCATACGCGCTATTCCCACGGCGCCGACAGCCCGGCGGAAATGTACGCGGCCGCCGCGGCCGCAGGGCTCGCGTACATCGGCTTCAGCGAGCACTCGCCGAGGCCGGAGGGCTTCACCTACCGCCACGAATACCGCGACCAGCTCAAGGCCCACCTCCCGGACTATTTCCGGGAGGTGCGCGCCTTGCGCGACAACGCGAAACCGGGCCGGCCACGAGCCCTGCTCGCCATGGAAATGGACTGGCTCGACGGCGAGGAGGACTTCATCCGCAAGGCCTGCAAGGCCGCGGATTTCGACTACCTCATCGGCAGCGTCCACTTTCTCGGGCGCTGGGGCTTTGACGACGGGGACGAGCCGTGGCGCAATGCGGGGCAGGAGCAGTGTGATGCCTGGTACGAAGCCTATTTCACCGCCTGGGAGGCCATGATTAGCTCCGGGCTTTTTCAGATCGCCGCGCACCCAGACCTCATCAAGATTTATTCCGTGGACCGCTTCCACAGCTGGCTCGCCCGGCCGGAAAGCCGCGCGCAGGTGCGCCGGGCGCTAACCGCCCTTGCCGACACGGGCATGGCGCTGGAGATCTCCTCGGCGGGCCTGCGCAAGGCCTGCCGCGAGATATATCCCGCGCCGCCCATCATGGAGCTGGCTGCGGAGCTCGGCATCCCCGTCACCTTCGCCTCGGACGCCCACAGCGTGCGCGACGTGGCCCGCGATTTCGACCGCCTCGCCGACTATGCGCGGCGCTTCGGCTACACGCAGCAGGCGCTTTTTGCGCGCGGCAGGCGCAGCCTGCTGCCCTTTTGAGACCGCCTTGGACCCCGTGAAATTCCCGGAACTTCTCGTCCGCATCGAGGGCGTGACCTGCTACCTCCCCGGCGACCCGGAGCGGCGGCATCCCGTGCTCCGCGATATTTGCTGGCAGATAGCACCCGGCGGCCATTGCGCGCTTTTTGGTCCCAACGGCGCGGGCAAGTCGAGCCTGTTGCGCCTCGTGGCCGGTGAGCTCTGGCCCGCCCGCGGCCGCATCCTCTGGCGGGGTCAACGGAATGAGGCCGGGCGCATGGAGACCTCGCCCATCGTGGGCCGCAGCCTCTGCGCCCTCGTGTCCCCGGCCGTGCAGGAACTGTGGCAGCGGCGCGCGCCGGAGCTCACGGGGCTTGAATACATCATGGGCGTCATCGCGGGCGCCGAGTTCGGCGTTGCCGAGGCCGAGTGCGAGGCCCGTGCGCGCGCAGCCGCGGCGAGCCTCGATTGTGCGGAACTCCTCGCCCGGCGGCTGCCCGCCCTGTCGCAGGGGCAGTTGCGCCTCGTGCTTCTGGCCGGGGCGCTGGCGCGAAATCCGGCCCTGCTCTTGCTGGATGAATGTCTCGACGGGCTAGACGCCCATCACCGCCGCAGCTTTGCCGGGGCACTCGAAGCCTATGCGGAGCGGGGCACGGTCATCATGGCCTCGCACCGGCCTGAGAGCGTGCCGGAGTGGTGCCGGGGGCGCGCATGGCTCGACGGGGGGCGGCTCTCCCTGCAAATCCCCGCCGGGGCGGAAAATTTCGTCACCGCAGAAGCAGGGCGGGCGAAGGCCGCTCCGGCCCCGGAAGACACCGGCAACGCAGCCCCGGCCATTTTCGAGCTCTCCGGCGTGTCCGTCTATGTGGAGCGGCACAAGGCGCTCCATGACATTGACTGGACCGTGCGTCGGGGCGAGCACTGGCGCCTCACGGGCCCCAACGGCTCGGGCAAGTCCACCCTGCTGCGCCTTTTGGCCGGGGACGCATTCGCCGCCGCGGGCGGCCGCCTCACGCGCTTTTTGCCCTCGCTGGGGCGCGAGGCCCGGACCCTTGAGGAAGTGCGCCGCGGCGTGCGCCTCGTCTCCGACCTGTCGCAGGCACTCTACGGCTATCCGCTCACCGGGGTGGAACTCGTCTGCTCCGGCCTCGACAACTCCATCGGCGTTTACCGGGACTTCAGCGCCGCGGAGCAGGAGGAGGCCCTCGCCCGCATGGAACTCTTTTTTCCGGAAGGCGAAGCCGGGCGCCTCGCGGCCACATCCATCCGGCACATGTCCACCGGGGAACTTCGGCGGCTCTTCCTCGCGCGGGCGCTCATGGGCGCCCCGGACGTGCTTTTGCTGGACGAACCCTGTTCGGGTCTGGACGCCGTAAGCCGTCGGCACTATCTTGAAGGGCTGAAGCGCCTGGCCGCCGAAGGCCCTGGGCCCGCGCTCGTCTTTGTTTCCCACGAGGCGGGGGACGCCCCGGCCTGCTGCACCCGCGAGGCGCGGCTTTGCGCCGGACGCCTTGCCATCCTGGCCTGAACGCGGGCCTGATTTCCTCCCCGCCTGCTTTTATTACAGGCGTGCCCCCGGCGCGCTTCGGGGTTTGCCATGTATGATGTGAGCTCCCGCCATGCGGCTGAATTTATCGACCGGGAGGAAGCCGCNGCTTCNGTGGCCGNGGCCGANCTGCGTNGCCAAAGACAAGGGCGGCCGTGGCCGCCATCCTCGACAAGGCGGCCGAGGGCNNGGGCCTNTCNCACCGCGAGGCGTCNGTNCTCATGGCCGCNGACGACCCNGANACNACNNNNGCCATGTTCGANNTNGCNNCCCGCATCAAGCAGCNGTTTTACGGCAACCGCATCGTNCTNTTCGCGCCGCTCTANCTNTCCAACNACTGCNTCAACGGCTGCGTNTACTGCCCCTATCACCGCANNAACAGCCACATGCCGCGCAAGAAGCTCACNCAGGAGGAGATCGTCCGNGAGGTNACGGCCCTNCAGGACATGGGCCACAAGCGCCTNGCCGTNGAGGCNGGCGAGCACCCNANNGANAANCCGCTGGACTACATCATCGAGTCCATCCGNACCATCTACGGCATCCGNCACCGCAANGGNGCCATNCGNCGCGTCAACGTCAANATAGCNGCCACCACGGTGGAGGACTACCGNCGCCTGCGNGNCGCCGANATCGGNACCTACATNCTTTTTCAGGAGACCTATGACCCNGTNGCCTANGCGCNGCTNCACCCCACNGGNCCNAANCACGATTANGCCTGGCACACCGAGGCCATGGANCGCGCCATGGAGGGCGGCATCGANGANGTGGGCCTGGGCGTGCTNTTCGGNCTNGGCTCNTGGCGGGAGGAATTCGCNTCNCTNCTCATGCACGCNGAGCACCTNGAGGCCGTNCACGGCGTGGGGCCGCACACCATCAGCGTGCCGCGCGTGCGCCGCGCGGACGGCATCGACCCCGGCGACTTCGCGCACGGCATCGACGACGCCACCTTCGCGCGCATCTGCGCCTGCATCCGNCTCGCCGTGCCNTANACNGGNATGATCATCTCCACGCGCGAAAGCCGCGCCGTGCGCGAGCAGGTGCTGGGGCTCGGCGTCTCGCAGATCAGCGGCGCCTCGCGCACCAGCGTGGGCGGCTATGCCACGCCCGAGGCCGAGGAGGAAAATTCGCGCCAGTTCGACGTGAGCGACAATCGCACCCTGGACGAGGTGGTGCACTGGCTCATGGGCATGGGCCATATCCCGAGCTTCTGCACCGCCTGCTACCGCGAGGGCCGCACGGGCGACCGCTTCATGAGCCTCTGCAAGAGCGGGCAGATCCAGAACTGCTGCCACCCCAACGCGCTCCTGACGCTCAAGGAATATCTGGAGGACTACGCGAGCCCGGCCACGCGCGAGCGCGGCGAGGCACTTATCAGGAAGGAACTCGCCCATGTGGCAAGCCCGCATGTGCGCGCCATCGCCGAAAAGCGCCTNGCGGAAATCGCCGCGGGCAGGCGGGACTTCCGTTTCTAGGGCCCGTGCTGTACAGAACTTTGACCCGGCAAAANGGGGCGCCGGCGGCCATGCGCGGCAGGGNCCCGAAAAGGGGCCGCACGGCCAGCCCAAAATGGGCAAAGATTTTGAACTATCCCCCGGCAGGCTTGACTTCGCGGCTGTTTTGGTTGAACACATTTCCACCCGGAGCACATACCCAATTCCGGAAGAATCCAAGCCAGCGTGAGAGCGAGGCAAATACAGCATGTCCAAGGTTCTGGATGCCGTACTGGGCATTTTTTCCAATGATCTTGCCATTGACCTCGGCACGGCCAATACCTGCGTCTATGTGAAGGGCCACGGCATCGTCCTGCGCGAGCCCTCGGTGGTGGCCGTCAAGAAGGACGCGCGCGGCAACAACATGGTGCTTGCCGTGGGCCAGGACGCCAAGCGGATGCTCGGGCGCACGCCCGGCAACATCTCGGCCATCCGCCCCATGAAGGACGGCGTCATCGCCGACTTCGAGGTCACGGAGGCCATGCTCAGGCACTTTATCGCCAAGGTGCACAATTCCCGGCGCATGGTGAGGCCGCGCATCATGATCTGCGTGCCCACGGGCATCACCCAGGTGGAGAAGCGCGCGGTGAAGGAATCGGCCCAGTCCGCGGGCGCGCGCGAGGTCTACCTCATCGAGGAGCCCATGGCCGCGGCCATCGGCGCGGACCTCCCCATCCAGGAGCCCACCTCCAACATGGTGGTGGACATCGGCGGCGGCACCACCGAGGTGGCCGTCATCTCCCTTTCCGGCATCGTGTATTCGCGCTCGGTGCGCGTGGGCGGCGACAAGATGGACGAAGCCATCATGACCCACGTCAAGCGCAAGTACAACATGCTCATCGGCGAATCCTCGGCGGAGGAGATCAAGATCAAGATCGCCTCGGCCTACCCGCAGGACCCGGAGCAGCAGATCGAGGTCAAGGGCCGCGACCTTGTGACCGGCATCCCGCAGAACATCATCATCACCTCCGAGGAGGTGCGCAAGGCCATTTCCGAACAGGTGGACAGCATCGTCCAGGCCGTGCGCATCGCGCTGGAGCAGACCCCGCCCGAGCTCGCCGCCGACATCGTGGACCGCGGCATCGTGCTCACCGGCGGCGGCGCGCTGCTCAAGGGGCTGGACCAGCTCTTGCGCGAGGAGACCTCGCTCCCCATCACCGTGGTGGACGACCCGCTCTCCACCGTGGTCGTGGGCACGGGCAAGACGCTGGACAATCTCCATATCCTCAAGGAAGTCTGCATAGATTGAGCGGCCGCGCTCATGGCTTGCGCGCGCCTGCGCCTCGCGGGCCGGGCGCAGGCCGCCGGGGGTAGCCTTCCGTGAACCTGCGGCGCATCCTTATCCTTGCGGGCGTCCTGCTCATCCTGTTTCTGGGCATGTATTCCTGGAACCAGCGCACGCACGCCCTCGACGACCTGGCGGCNTCNGTGGGCCTCGAGGTCGGCGGGGCCGTGCTCGGGCCNNTGCGCGCCGTGCAGGANGTGGCCTCNGGCTTCTGGGACCGCTATTTCGCNCTNGTGGACGTGCGCGAGGAAAATCTGCGCCTCAAGGCNCGNGTGGACGAGCTGGAATCGCGCCTTTTGGCCAGCGGCGAGGACCTGGCGGANCTCNGGCGCCTGCGCCAGCTNGTGCAGCTCCCNGTGGACGTGAGCTGGCGGCCGNTGGGCGCGCGCGTNCTCGCCGGNCGCCTCGGNCCCAATGCCGTNCTCGACAGCATCACCATCAGCCGCGGCTACGCCACGGGCGGCCGGCCGGGAACGCCGCTCGTGACGCACTTGGGGCTCGTGGGCCGCGTGCTCAAGGCGAGCCCCCACGCCTCCACGGCCCTGCTCATCACGGACCCGGGCAGCCGCGTGGCCGTGTTCGGCCAGGAGAGCCGCGCCCCCGGTATCCTCATGGGCAAGGGCAAGGGCCGCGAGCTCGAGGTCAACTTCGTCCAGCGCGACGCCAGCGTCAAGAACGGCGAGGTGCTCGTCACCTCCGGCCTTGACGGCAAGTATCCCAAGGGGCTCCCCGTGGCGCGCGTGGTGAGCGTGGCGCCCTCGGACTACACGCAGTTCATGGCCGTTTCCGCCGTGCCGCTGGTGGATTTGCAGCATCTGGAAGAGGTGCTCCTGCTGGAGCCCAGTGGCATCGCGCCCCCGCCCGAGGAGCCGGAAGGCCCGCCGCCCGTCTTTGTGGGCCCGCCCGCGCCCGAGGGACTGCCCGGCCGCGCCCGAACCGATGTGGCGCGGACCGATGTGGCGCGGACCGGAGCGCCGCGGCTCACCCCGCAGCCTTTGGGCGCTCAGCTTCCGGGTGGGCAACCTCAGACCGCACAGGCCCCCGCCGCGGCAACGCAATCGCCCGCAGCGCAGGCAGGCGCCCCGCAAGGTTCGCCCGCCCCGGCGCGCCCGCGGGCAGGGGAAACGGCGCTTCCGGCGGCCGCTGCAGGCACGGGGCAGGCCCCGGAGAGCGCGCAGACCGCCCCCGCGCGCCCGGCCCGGCAAAAGCCAGCCGCGCCCCCGGCGAGCACCGTGACAAGTCCCGCGCCGGGCACGGGAGCGGAGCCGGCACAGGCGCCCGCACGGCCCGCGGCGCCTGCCCGCACGGCCCGGCCCGAGAGCACGCTGCCGCCGGCGCCCCCCGCTTCCGACGGGACGGCCCCGCGCTACCGCGTGGTGCTGCCATGAGGCGCGGGCCGGCCCCGCAGGGACGGCGGCCATGAAGATACTCCGGACGGTCGGCTGGTGGCTCTGCTTTCTCGCGGTGGGTGTGTGCATCCAGGCGCTGGCGCCGGGGCTGGACGTTCTCGCCGTCGGCCTTATCATCCTGCTTCAGGAGCGCGACTACCGCAATATCCTCTGGCTGGTGCCGCTTTTCGTGCTGGTGCAGGAGGGCATGGGGACGCGGCCCTTCGGCGCGGTCATCGTCTGGTATGCGTCCATCGTCGTGCTCTTCCGGCTGGGGCGCTGGCTCTTTCAGGTGGAGAGCTTCGTTTTCGTGTTCCTGCTCTCGGCTTGCCTCGGCGCGGCCTATTTCGGCGTGACCTGGCTCATGGCGCCCTTGCAGAACCTGACCTTCAATGTGGAGGATACGCTGGACATGGCCCTCGTGCAGGCCATCTTCATGCCCTTCGCGTGGCGGCTGCTCGTGGCGGCGCGGCAGCTGAACGCCCCCGAGGAGGAGGAATAGGCCGGACGCAGCCATCCCGGCGTTTTTTGCCGGGTTTTGCTGGCACCGAATGTGCATGAAAATTGCGGCCTTGGCGCCAGATTTGGTTTTAGAAGGTCGCTGAAGGATATTCCTTAATACCGTCTGGAGCGAAGCGGAAGACGGGTGCTGGTGCCGGAAGAATCCTAAAAAATAAGATTTTTTGCTGCTTGCAAGGAAGATAAAAATTTTAGCAGGGAGTGTACTCAAGTACTCGACCGAGGAAATTTTTCTCTGACGCAGCAAGCAGCAAAAAGGCTGTTTTTGACGGATAATTTCGGCAGTACAGACGCAGCACAGGCAGCCCCAACGCGCAAGCATGGGCGCCCGCAAATGCCAGCAGCAGAGGGCAGAGCTCTTCCCGCAACCCTAAACCATCGAGCCCATGCAGCAGAAAGATACACACGACGCATCACCCCAAGGCCAGGACGCCAAGCGTCCGCAGGGCCACTCCTGGCTCAGGATACAGGTTGAGAGCGAGGGCTACCAGCCCCCGCGCGGCGGCGTCATCCTCCTCCAGGTGCTGGTGGGGGTCTTTTTCTTCGTCTTTGTGGTCCGCTTCTGGTATCTCCAGGTGCATCTCGGTGCGGAATTCACCCGCCAGGCGCAGGAAAACCGCCTGCGCCAGGAGCGCATCTTCGCGCCCCGCGGCCGCATCCTCGACGAGGCCAACCGCGTGCTGGCCGACAACCGCACGGCCTACGGCCTCTCCCTCGTGCGCGAGGACTGCGAGGATTTGCCTGCCACCTTGGCGCAGATCAGCACCTGGTCGGGCATCCCGCTCTCCCATGTGCAGGAGAAGTACCAGCAGGACCGCTTCAAGGTGAAGCCCTTCGAGCCCCTGCTCATGATCACGGACATCGACTTCGACCTCGTGGCGCGCATCGAGTCCGAGATCCATGCGTGGCCGGGGCTCGAAATCGTGGTCCGCACCAAGCGCAGCTATCCGGAAAACGAGCTTTTCGCCCATGTGCTCGGCTATGTGGCCGAGGCCAACGAAAAGGAAATGGAGGCCGACCCGGCACTCGCCATGGGCGACCTCGTGGGCAAGCAGGGCCTCGAGTACAAGCTGGAAAAGGACCTGCGCGGCAGCAAGGGCCTTTACGACGTGGAGGTGGACGCCCACGCCCGCGCCCTTGGCAAGACCCTGCGCGAGGAGCCGCGCGGTGGCGCGGAGATGCAGCTCTCGCTCAACAGCGAGCTGCAGCGCGCGGCCTGGAACGCCCTCAACGGCGAGGCGGGCTGCGTGGTGGTCATGGAGCCGGATACCGGGAAGCTCCGCGCGCTCGTCACCTCCCCTGCCTATGACAACAACCTTTTTGCGGGCGGTATCTCCCGGCGCGACTGGGAGGCCCTGCGCACCAACAACCGCTTTCCGCTCCAGAACCGCGTCATCCAGAGCGTTTATCCGCCCGGCTCGGTGTGGAAGCTGCTCATGGCGGCCATGTTCCTCGAGCGCGGCGTGAGCCCGCGCGATACCGTGTTCTGCGCGGGACAGGTGCGCCTCGGCAACCAGATCTTCCGCTGCTGGAAAAAGGGCGGCCACGGCAGCATGAACATGGAGAGCTCGCTCATCCATTCCTGCGACGTCTATTATTACCTCATGGCCGAGCGCCTGGGCATCGACAAGATCGAGCAGTTCGCCAAGGCCGCGGGCTTCGGCGCGCCTACGGGCATCGACCTGCCGCACGAAAAATCCGGGCTCGTGCCCTCCAAGGAGTGGAAGAAGCGCCGCTTCAAGCGCCCCTGGGTGCGCGGCGAGACCTTCAATGTCTCCATCGGGCAGGGCTATACGCTCGTGACGCCCGTGCAGATGGCCGTCTATGTGTCGGCCATGCTCAACGGCGGCGACCTCCTGAAACCGCAGCTCCTCGAAAACGCCCCGCGCGAGGTGCGGGGCAAGGTGCCCGCGCGCAAGGAAACGCTGGACTTTGTGGTCAACGCCATGCGCAAGACCGCGGGCGCGGGCACGGCCCGCGTGGTGGGCCGCAAGGATGCGGACATGGGCGGCAAGACGGGCACGGCCCAGGTGGTCAAGCTCAAGATGGCCGCGGGCGACCGGCGCCTGCGTACCTCGGAAATGGAATACGCCCAGCGCGACCATGCCTGGATAGCCACCTGGGGCAGCAAGAACGGCAAGCGCTATGTGGTCATCGTCATGGTGGAGCATGGCGGCGGCGGCTCCAGCGTGGCCGGCCCTGTGGCCAAGCGAGTCTATGAACACCTCTTCGGGCCGGATACCGGCGTGGCGCCCCCGCCCGTTGCCACGGCCGGCCAGCCCGCAGCCCCGGGCCGGCCTCGGGCACAGGCCCCCGCCTCGGCCCCGGCTGGCGCTCTGCCCGCGCCTGGCGCGACAGCACCTGCCACGGCCCCGCGCGCTTCCCCCGGAACCTCTCCCGGTATCTCTCGTGGATAAGCGCCTCTTCAGCCATCTCAACTGGGGCCTTTTGGCCTGCATGTTCGCGCTCTACTTCGTGGGCGTGGGCAATCTCTATTCCGCCAGCGGCACGCGCCTCGAGGCGGGCCTCGCCTTTTCCGACTTCTACCAGCGCCAGCTCATCTGGGGCCTCATCGGCCTCATGGGCATGATCGCGGCCATGAGCTTCGATTATCGCCGCCTGCGCAACATGGCCTGGCCCTTCTTTTTGCTCACCGTGGTGCTGCTCCTGCTCGTGCCCATCGCGGGCAAGACGGTCTACGGCGCCAAGCGCTGGATATCGCTCGGCTTCATGAGCATCCAGCCCTCGGAGCTCGCCAAGCTCGCCGTGCTCGTGCTCGGCGCGCGCCTGCTCGCGCGCGACAGCCGCCCCCTCGGCTGGAGGGCCTTCTGCTCGGTGCTCGCCGTGGGCCTCGTGCCCGCCGGGCTCATCCTCATCCAGCCGGACCTCGGCACCACCATGCTCATCCTGCTCATTTTGGGGGGCATGATCCTCTTCCACGGGGTGCGCGGCTACATCATCAAGACGGGTCTTGTGGCCGTGCCGCTGGCCGGGGCCTTCATGTGGTTCGTGGGGATGCACGATTACCAGCGCCAGCGCATCCTCACCTTCCTCAACCCCGGCAATGACCCGCGCGGCTCGGGCTACCACATCCTGCAATCGCGCATCGCCATCGGCTCGGGCGAGATCTGGGGCAAGGGCTTCGGCGAGGGCACGCAGAGCCAGCTGCGCTTTTTGCCGGAGCGCCATTCGGACTTCGCTGTCGCCGTGTTCGGCGAGGAGTGGGGCTTCGTGGGCTGCGTGGGCCTCGTCACGCTGTTCTGCCTCTTTCTCCTGTCCATCTTTTCCACGGCCGTGCAGGCCAAGGACAGATTCGGCAGCATGCTCGTGGTGGGTGTGTTCTTTTATTTTTTCTGGCAGATCTTCATCAACATGGGCATGGTCATCGGGCTCATGCCCGTGGTGGGCATCCCGCTGCCCTTCATCAGCTATGGCGGCAGCGCCACGCTGGTGAACTTTACCTTGCTCGGGATTGTGCTTAATGTGTCCATGCGGCGCTTCATGTTCAAGGGATAGCGCCGCCTATGCGCCTGGGAGGAAACATGGGCAAGGACGAGATCGCCTATCTTGGCTCGGATACCGTCTATGAAGGCAAGCTCAGCTTCAAGGGCACCGTGCGCATCGAGGGCCGCTTCACCGGCGACATCGTGAGCGACGGCACCCTCAACGTGGGCAAGGACGCGCAGGTCAAGGGCGTGCTCAACGTGGGCGAGCTCCTGCTTTCCGGGCACTTCAACGGCGAGGTGGTGGCCAAGCGCCGGGTGGTGGTCTATGCCTCGGGCGTGCTGGAGGGCAATCTCCAGACGCCGAGCCTGCTCACCGAGGAGGGCGGCGTCATCGAGGGGCAGATCACCATGCGCAATCCCGGCAAGGCCGCGCCCAAGGCCGCAGCCGCGCAGGAATAGCCCGCACCGGGCCGATCCGCCTGTGCCGCGCGCCCCCGAAACTTCAGCCCCCGCGCTGTGCCGCGCCGGGGGCTTTTTCGCTTGTCACCAGCGCACATCCTTGGAAAGCGCTATGCCTTCGTCCTCATTCTTGGTGACGCTCTCATAGAGCAGATTTGAGATCTTCTGGTATTTTTCATTGAGGAAGAGCGCGTCCCTGAGCTTCTTCTGAAATTCCGGCCCCTGTTCCCGCACGCGCTCGTCAAAGAGCCTTGCCGCCCAGGCATAGAGCTCCACATCCGCGCTGTTGTATTCCCGTGCGATTTCCTCCTCTTCCGCAGTGAGCTTGGGCGTGGCCGCCCCGTATTTCAGGGCGTTGCGCTTCTGGTGGAGGATGTTCGCAAGCCCCGCCTGCGGTGCCAGCAAAAGCAGGCTCTCCATGAAGCGCTCTTGGAGGCCGAAGGCCATGAAGCTGTTTTGGAGGTTGTCCTTGGCCTGCTCCAGCGCTTCCGCGAGGTCCGTGGTTTCGAGGGCCGTGCCCGAGATGCAGCGGGTCATGAAGTTCTTGCCGCGCCACTTGAGCAGCCGCTCCGTGCTCGTGATATATTGGGAAAAGCTGATCTTGTTGTCGTTCAGGTAGCTGTACAGGTGCTGCTGCTTCCAGGTCTTGAGGAAGATATATTCCGAATAGAGCCTTTTGACGGGCTCGCGCAAAAAGGTGAAGGCCCGCACATCCTTGCCGTAAAACTGCGTGGGATTGGTGCTGGTGAGGAGAAGGTGCCCGGTGATGTAGCGCAGGGGCAGGAAGTCCTTTTCCTCGATGACAGCGTACTTTTTAAAATCCTCCCGCGAATAAATTTTGAGGATGCTCTCCGCCGGGTAGTTGTTGGCGAAAATCTCGTCAATGGTCGTGCCGCCCGTGCGCGGAAAATGCAGGAAAAAAAGGGGTGGAGCTGCCATTGGTCCCCCTGCGCTGAAGGAAGTGGAGGGAAAGGCCGCCGGGGAGCGGTCTCTGCTCGTGCGCGTGCGCCGCGGGCTCAGGCGTAAACGCGGGGATTGAGCGCGCCCATGAGGCACAGGATCTCGTAAGGAATGGTGTCCAGCAGCTGCGCCAGCTCCTGCGCGTCCACCGGGCGCTCGCCCGGCTCGGCCGGGCCGCCCAGCACCCAGGCGAGGTCCCCCGCGGCCGCATCCGGGTGCCCGCTCACGTCGAGCATCAACATGCTCATGCACACCCGGCCCACCTGCGGCGCGCGGCGCCCGCGTACCAGCAGGGAGACGCGGCCCGAAAGCGCCCGCGCATAGCCCGTGGCGTAGCCCGCGGCCACAACGGCCACGCGCATATCCCTTGGGGCCGTGAAGATGCGCCCGTAGGAAAGGCTTTCCCCCGCGCGCAGCGGATGCACGGCGAGGATGGGCGCGGCCACGCTCATGGCCCACTCGAGCTCCTCGCCCAGGGGCTCGCGCCCGGTGCCCGCAAAGGGATTGCCGCCATAGAGCGCGAGGCCGGGGCGGCAGATGCCGCTTCGCGCCCTGGCCGGGCCCACGGTGGCCGCCGAATTGCCGAGCGAGGGCAGGATGCCGGGGAAAATGTCCCCAAGGGCTTCAAGAAAGCGCCCGAAGCGGGCCGCCTGCAAGTCGGTGTAGGCATCTTCCTCGGGCATGTCCACGCTGGAAAGGTGCGAAAGCGCGAAGCGCGGCGCGAGCACGGGATGGGCGCGCAGGCGCTCCACCAGTTCCGGGGCCTCGTCGGGCGTGAAGCCGAGGCGGCCCATGCCGGAATCACACTTGAGGGCCACGGGGAGGACGCCCGCGCCGCAGGCCCGGGCCGCGGCAGCCGCGGCGGCGATGTCGTCAAAGCCCGCGATGAGCGGTGTGAGCCCGCTGGCCACGGCCGCGCGCCAGTCCTCCTGCGTGAGGCAGCCCATGAGCGGCACGATCTCCTGCCCGAAGCCCGCCCGGCGCAGGGCGAGGCCCTCGCCGGCCGTGCCCACGGCGAAGCGCAGGGCCCCGGCATCGGCGAGCGCCGCGGCCACGGGCAACAGGCCGTGGCCGTAAGCGTCGGACTTGATGACGGGCATGAGCTCTTCGGGCGGGCCCAGGCGGCGGAAATTGCGGCGCAGGGCCGCGAGGTCGATGCGGCAGAAGGCAGGCGTGAAGGTGCAGGGCATGGAGGCTCCGGCTGCTGTGGCCCCGTCGGGGCATGGCATGGTTGTACAGGAGAGCGGCCGAAGCATCAAGGGGCGGCGCGGTCTGCGGCGGCGCGTGGGGGCTTGCGTGAGGCGTGGTAGAGAATGTGGTGGTGCGATATTCCTTAAATCCGTCTGGAGCGAAGCGAAAGACGGGGGCTTGTGCCGGAAGAATCCTAAAAAATAAGATTTTTTGGCGCTGGCAAGGAAGAAAAACAATTTCCGAAGGGAGTGTACTTAAGTACTCGACCGAGGAAATTTTTTTCTGACGCAGCCAGCGACAAAGCGGTAGCCGTTAGCAGGCTTTGCCTGCTTACGGATAGCGACAGCGGCATCGTTGATAGACTTTTGCGGTAACTTGCTGCTGTCTTCATCCGTAGCTTCCTGCGTCGCAACGGCTGAAGTAAGGCTGTTTTTGACGGATAATTTCGGCATTACTGATACAGCACGTCCCACCACTAACACGCAGACGCCCCTCACCGCCTGACGCATACCCCCGCGCCTTCAGCCTCTGGCGGCCGCGAGGGTCAGGTCGGCGATTTCGGCGGCGAGCTCCGGGGCCATGCCCGCCCAGAGAGGCAGGCAGAGCACGCGCTCGGCCATGTCCTCGGCGACCGGGCAGGGCGGACACTCTACATAGGGCAGCCGCGTGAGGCTCGGATAGAAGTAGCGGCGCGGGTGGATGTCCTCGGCCTCCAGCGCGGCGCTCACGCAGGCGCGGGTCTCGCCGTCCGGGAAGATCACCGGATAATAGGCGTGGTTCCACTCCAGCCCCTGCGCGAGGCGCGGGCGCCGCAGGCCCTCCCGGCCGGGCGCGCCGTCCGGGCCGATGCCGAAGGCCGCGTCATAGATGTTGGTGATGCGCGTGCGCCTAGCGATATTGGCCGCCAGCTCCGGCAGGAGGCAGAGGCCCATGGCCGCGTGCAGTTCGGAGAGCTTGGCGTTGATGCCCAGAGAATAATGGCTGTCGCCCCTGTGGCCGAAGGCCCGCAAAAGCTCGAGCTGCGCCAGGGCCGTCGGGTCGCGCGCGACCACGCAGCCGCCCTCGACGGTGTGGAAGAGCTTGGTCGCATGGAAGCTCGCCGTGGCGGCGTCGCCGAAGGCGAAAAGGCTTTTGCCGTCAAGGCGGCTCCCGAAGGCGTGGGCCGCGTCGTAGAGCACGGGGATGTTGCGTCCGCGCGCGAGCGCGTCCAGCGCCGCCACGTCGCAGGCATTGCCGTAGACATGCACGGGCAAAATCCCGGCCGCCTCGGGGTGAGCCTCCAGCTGGCGCGCGGCCTCGGCCGGGCTCATGCAGAGGCTTTCGGGGTCGATGTCCGCGAAAACCGGGGTGCAGCCTTCCCAGAGCAGGGCCGAGAGCGTGGCCACATAGGTGAAGGGCGTGGTGATGACCGTCTTGCCGTTGAGCCTCAAAAGGCGCAGGGCGAGCTGCAGGGCCAGGGTGCCGTTGGCGCACACGATGAGCGCGGGCGCGTCGAGCACGGCCGTGAGCTCCCTTTCCAGGCGGCGCGCAAATTCGCCCATGTTGGTGAGTTCATGGGTCCCGAAAATGCGGCGCACGCAGGCGAGATAGTCCTCCAGCGGCGGCAGCGTGGCCCGCGTCACCTGTACGGGGCCCCCCGGACGCGCCCGACGGCCGCCCCTGGGCGTCATGACCGCGCGCTCTCCCCGCCGGGCCCGCCCTTGNNTNCNCGCCACGCGCGCGAGCGCCGCCACCACNTCCTGNTCAAAGCGCAGGTCCTGCGCCAGCTGGCGCACGGCCTCGGCCGGGNCCATGCCGTTGTCGCCGCGCCAGGCGCGCGGGCTCGTCATGGCCACAAAGGCGTTGACCACGGCGAGCACCCGCCCGGCGCGNGAGATNTCNTCGCCGCGCAGGCCNTGCGGGNTNNNCGNGCCGTNNATGCGCNCGCNNATNTNGCNNNNGGTCNCGCGCACGGGCAGGTCNAAGCGCAGGTCGTGGAGGATGCGGTCCGCNTNTTCCGGCGCGCGNAGNACTTCCTGCNTTTCCTCGGGGGTGAGGNCCCCGCGCTTGGTGAGCANCTCGCGCGGCACGAAGATCTTGCCGATCTGCGAGAGGCGCGCGGCGAGGCCCAGTGTCTCCTTTTCGCGCGGGTCAAGGTCCAGCTCGTCGGCGACCAGCTCGGCGGCTCGGGCCATCCTGTCCGAGTGCCCGGTGAGGTTGGGGTCAACGCTCTCGATGGCGCGCACGAGCGCCGTGATGAGCGCGAGCTGCCGCTGCCGGGCGCGCTCGGCATTGCGCCGGAAGCGCGTGATGTCCTGGAAGGTGGCGACGCAGCCCGTGGTGGCGAGTTCGCCCTTTTTNGCGTCCGCGCCATAGGGATACAGGGTGACGCGGAAGAGGCGGCTGGTATCCTCGCCGTCCTCGGGCGGCACGTCCGCGGCCGGGGCTCCGGCGAGCGGCGGCATGGCGACCTCCACCGTGGCCGACTGGCCGCAGTCATGGACCACCGCCATGTCGCCCAGAAGCTTCACCGCCACCTTGCCGGGGAGCACCTCCACGAGGGGCGTGCCCTTGGGAACCTCGTCCTTCAGCCCGGCAAGGGCCGCGAAGGCCGGGTTCGACATCAGGATGCGGCCCTGGCTGTCCACGAGCACGAGGCCCGCGTGCAGGGAGGCGTTCACGCTGTCGAGCAGGGCCTTCTGGGTGCTGATGGTGGTGTTGAGGCGCTCCAGCTCGCGCACGCGGGCCTTGTGGGCGCGGTCGGACGCGCGCACCGCGAGGAGGGCGATGAAAAGCCAGAGGGCGCCCGCGCAGGCGAGAAAGGAGATATAGTTCAGGTTCCTCCGGCTGCTGATGAGCTCGTCCACCTCGGCGGCCGGCGTTTCCAGCACAAAGCGCCAGTCGAGGATGGTGGGCCGGGCGCCCATGGAATAGACCTCGCCCTTGCCGTCCAGGGCCTCGCGGCGCTGGAAGGGGATGGTCTTGGGCTCCAGCTCCTGCACGAGGGTGGGGGTCACGGGCTGCTGCACCACATGACCGCCCTCGATGAGCGCCATGACCGGGCCGTCCGGGCCCTGGTCCACGATGCGCGGGAGCAGCGTCTCCTCATGCTCGCCCGTGCGGGCGAGGAAGCGCGCGAGGGGCTTGTCCATGGGCACGGAAAGNAGGAGCACGGCCACGGTCTGCGGTTCATCCGTGCCGAGGACCTCGAAAAGCGGGTCGGCCATGTCCATGACAAGGCCNTCGTCCGTCTTGCGCAGGGGCCCGAAGGCCGCCTTGCCGCTTTCGCCCGCGCGGCGCACGAGGNCCGTCTGCGCCTCGGTGAGCGGGGTGGCGAATTCCGGGGAGACGAGGGGCGTCCCGTCGGCGCGGAGCACGCGGGCATTGGTCCAGGCGCGGCGGCGCGTGAAGTCCTTGAGCAGGTCCTGCATGTAGGTGAGCTGCTCGGCGAGCGAGCGCACGGCCTCGTCCTCGGAATTGAGGGATTCGGGGTCGGCGATGCGCGCCAGCGCTTCGGCATTGAGCTCGCGCGCGTCCATGACGAAAAGCCGGAACATTTCCGAGGCGCTGATGAAGCGCGACTGCTCCACGAGCTCGTTGCGCCAGACGCGGATGGCGTCCAGCGACTTGTCGAGCCAGGTCTGCTGGGTGTCGCGCTGCTTGGCGAGGATGGTCTGGGTGGCGTTCTCCACCCGGAAGCGGGCGACGAGCAGGGCCACCAGAATGAGGAAAATGAGGAAGCAGCCCAGGAGCACGCGGCGGACCAGTTTGCGCCGCGATTCGTTGTCCAGTGCGCTGCCGGTTTCTTCCAGTGCCATCATTGCCGTTTCCCCCCGGGCCTCGCGGCCTTTGCCGGGCGACCCTTGATATGCGTCCAGCGGCCGTTTTCGTTGACGGAATATTGCGGATTGTAGTTGCGCAGGCGCGAATGTGGCTGCACCACGTTGCTCAGGTTGTCGAGCACATAGGCCTCGCCGTCGAGATAGACCACAAGGACGGCGTGGGCGAGGTTGCGGATGGTGTCGCGCAACACCACGATGCGCATCTCATCCGGCGGAAAGCCCAGCTCCTTGAGGGTGAAATACTTGGCGATGGCGTAATCCTCACAATCGCCGGATTTTTTCAGGAATTGCGCGGGGATGGCCCAGTAGTCGGGCTTGCCCCAGTTGGCCATGTCCTCGCGGTAGGGCCAGGTGTTCCAGAAGGCGTTGACGATTTTCAGCACTTCGAGCGGGCTTTTCCCCTCGGTGCGCTGTTTGAGGAGCGCCCAGGTGGTGGTGCGGTTGAACTGGCGCGCCGGATTGAAGATGGGGCTCTGCGCATTGCGGTCGAGCACNTCCAGCCAGCCGGGCAGGGTGGAGAGGGGCCTGCGGAATTCCACGGTGCCGAAGAGCTTGATGCCGTGGGGCCTNTCCGGCGCCGGGGCGGAAGCATCNCCGGGAGCCTGCNCGGGGGCTGCCTCNGGCGNNNCCTCNTCCGGCGCGCCTTCCATGATGGGGGCGCGGAGGGTGGGGGCGGCCAGAGCCGGGGCGGCGCAGAGCCACGCCGCCACAAGGCAGGCCGCGCACATGGCGAGNGCCGCGCCTCGNGTCAGGGCGCGCCGGGNNGAAAAGAGGATGGGAAAATACCGGAAACGTGTGCCGCATCGTCCGTCTGGTGGAAAGTAAAAGAGTTGCNGGGCTTGCTTGCCTTAATGCCTAAAGGAGTATACANCAAGCGCCGATAAAATGAAAGGCGCGACGCACCCGGTTCCGGGTTTTGCCGCGGCGCCCGCGGGGCGGCCTTTCGCCGTGCCCGTGTGCCGGACGGGCAGCCAGGGAAGGCNGGCCGCGCGCCTGCTTTTGTCAGAGGGGGGGGAATGTGTCTGTGTTCAGCATGAATNTGGCGAAAAATTTCAGCATCGTCCGGGCCTGCCTTTTCATCATGGGCNTNTGNCTCCTCCTGCCGGCTCCCGCGCTCTGCGCGGACAGCCGGAAGCCCGCCAGCGCCTGGCCGCCGCCCCCGCCCGCCGGGGCCCCGGTGTCGCTNNCGGACACNATCTANGGCGTGCTCNGGCATCACCGCTCCCTGCAGGGGATGCAGGAAAACCGCCAGGTGCTCGAGCACGAGCTNCGGCGCGCCCGCGCGGGCTTCGGGCCCAGCGTGGACGTGCAGGGCCTCGCCGGCGGCCAGCTTTTGAGCGACAACACCACCCGCAACGCCGACCTCGACAAGCAGATGTACGGCATCGGCGAAATCAGCGCCCGCCTCACCCAGCCCATCTGGGACGGCTTCGCCACGCGCTCGCGCGTGCGCAACGCCAAGTCCACGCTGGAATCGGTCAGGGCCCGCGTGTTCGATACGGCGACCACCCTCTCGCTGGACGGCATCATCGCCCACATCGACCTTTTGCGCCGCCGCGTCCTCTATTCCCTCGCCGAGCGCAATGTGGCCCAGCACCGTGCCATCCTCGGCCAGACGCAGGACCGTACCAATCTCGGCGCGGACACCGAGGCCGACGTGAGCCAGGCCCAGTCCCGGCTCATGCGCGCGCTCTCCAGCCTGTCCGAGGCCCAGGCCGCCCTGCTGGTGGCCGAGGACACCTATCAGCGCCTCACCGGGATGCCCGCCGCCGTCAGGATGGACCCCGTGGCCATGCCGCCCGAGACCTTCGCCGGGCCCGATCCCGTGCTCGAAATGGCTGACCAGTATAATCCCAAGCTCCTCGCCTACATGCAGGACATCCGCGCCCTTCAGGCGGACAAGCAGCTCGCCGAATCCACCTTCTACCCCACGTTCAACGCCGAGGTGGGCCCCTCCTATACGGACAGGGGCGGTTCCTATGACCGCTGGGTCTACAGCTTCGACGTGGTGGCCACCATGCGTTGGAACCTCTTCAACAGCGGCGCGGACGTGGCCGAGACCAAGGCGGCCTCCGCGCGTATCCGCCAGGCCCGGCAAGTGCTCTACGACTTCCGCGACGACCTTAAGTTGGACATTGAAAGCACCTGGGTCAACTACCTCGCCGCACAGGACCAGTACCGCAACTATACCGAGGCCATGAAGTACGCGGAATTCACCCGCTCGGCCTATCTCGAGCAGTTCCAGCTCGGCAAGCGCAGCCTCCTCGACGTGCTGGACGCGGAGAACGAGCTCTACAGCTCCGCCACGCAGGCCGAGACCGCGCGCGGCAACATCCTCGTGGGGGCCTACCGCCTCTGCGCGCTCACCGGGAACCTTTTGCCCATGCTCTCCATCGACCTTGTGCCGCTGGGCGAGAATCCCCCGCGTGACCCCAAGGACCCGCGCGAAGATTTTGACCTCGGCTGGTTCAACTAGGCGGAGGCCCGCGCATGGATAAACCGCACGCGCAAGAGCCCGAAGCCACGCAGGAGAACGGCGGGGAGGGCGCCCCGAGTCCGGTCGCAGGCCCGGCAGCCGCCCAGGCTGACGGCAGTCCGGACGCCGGAGGCCCCGTATCCGCCAGTCCGGAAGCCCGGCCAGCCGCCACTTCCGCCGCCACCGCGGCACCAGCCGCCCCCCCGGCCTCCGGGGCAGGGCGGCCTGCCGCTTCCGGCGTAGGCGGGCTCAGGCCGAGCGATGTGGACTTCATGCCCGGACTCCTGCGCAGCCTTTCCGTGCTCATGCGCCTGCGCGGCAGGCCCGTTTCGCCGCAGCTTCTGCTGGCGGGCCTTTCCGGCAGCCAGGTCACGCCGCGCGCCTGCCTCGGCGCGGCGCGCAAGGCGGGCCTTTCCGGGCGCATCGCCTCGCGCCCGAGCCTCGCGGACATCCCGCCGCTGGTACTCCCCTGCATCCTGCTTCTGAAGAATGACCGCTCCTGCGTACTCACCTCCCTGCGCGGCGGCCGCGCCGAGGTGATTTTTCCAGAAATCAGCGACAGCACCCAGCGGGTCTCGCAGGAGGAATTGCAGGAAGATTACACCGGCTACGCCATTTTCGCGGCCGTGCCCAAGGCCCCGGAGCGCGAGCGCATGGAGGCCCCGCGCCTCGGCCGCGGCAAGCGCTGGTTCTGGGACGTGTTGCGCTATTACGCGCCCATCTACCGCCATGTGGCGCTGGCGAGCGTGGTCATCAACCTCATCGCCGTGGCGAGCCCGCTCTTTGTGATGAACGTCTATGACCGGGTGGTGCCCAACAACGCCACGGACACCCTCTGGGTGCTGGCCTCGGGTATCCTCGTCATCTATTTCTTCAACTTCCTCCTTTCGGCCCTGCGCACGCATTTTGTGGACGTGGCCGGGCGCAACGCCGACATCGTGCTCTCGAGCGCCTTGGTGGAAAAAGTGCTCTCCATGCGGCTTGACGCCAAGCCCGAGTCCACGGGCGCCATGGTCAACAACCTGCGCGAGTTCGAGCAGTTGCGCGAGTTTTTCAGCTCGTCCAGCCTGCTCGCCTGCATCGACCTGCCCTTCCTCGTGATCTTCCTCCTGCTCATCGCCTTCATCGCCGGGCCCATGGTGCTTCTGCCGCTGGGGGCCATCCCCGTGCTCGTGGGCGTGGGCCTCTATCTCCAGCGGCGCGCGCGGAAAAGCGCCGAGGAAGGCTATCGCCAGAACATGCAGAAGAACGCGCTTCTGGTGGAAATGGTCAACGGCCTCGAGACCCTCAAGTCCTGCAAGGCGGAAAGCCGGATGCAGCGCCTCTGGGAGGCCATTGCCGGGCTTTCGGCCAAGTCCTCCAGCGAGGCGCGCAAGTACAACAGCATGGCCGTGACTTCCGCCATGCTCATCACCCAGATCGTCACGGTCATCATGATCGTCTGGGGCGTGTACCGCATCAACGACGGCCTCATGAGCATGGGCGCGCTCATCGGCTGCAACATCCTCGTGGGCCGCACCATGGCGCCGCTGCTGCAAATGGCGACCCTGCTCACCCGGGTGCAGAATTCGCGCGTGGCCTTCAAGGCGCTGGACATGCTCATGGAGCTCCCCTCCGAGGACGACGCCGAGCGCGTGAGCATGGATTACGGCAGCCTGGAGTCTGACTTCACCCTCGAGGACGTGAGCTTTTCCTATCCCCACTCCGAGCGCCCGGCGTTGGAGCATGTGTCGCTGAGGATCAGGCCCGGCGAGCGCGTGGGCATCATCGGGCCCATGGGCTCGGGCAAGAGCTCGCTCGCGCGGATGCTGCTCGGGCTCTACCAGCCGGCCGAGGGCGCGGTTCGCTTCGGCGGGGTGGACATCCGGCAGATACCCTCGGCGGACCTGCGCGGCCGCATCGGCGTGCTGCCGCAGGACGTGACGCTGTTCTACGGCACGGTGCGCGAAAATATCGCCCTGGGCGACCCCTCCATCAACGACCACCTCGTGCTCCGGGCGGCGGCGCTGGCGGGCGTGACCGACTTTATCCGCAATTTCCCCGCGGGCTTCGCCACCCAGGTGGGCGAACAGGGCCGGGCGCTCTCGGGCGGCCAGCGGCAGGCCGTGGCGCTTGCGCGCGCCCTTGTGCGCGACCCGGAGGTGCTCATCCTCGACGAGCCCACGAGCAACATGGACACGGATTCGGAGCTCAGGCTCCAGCACCGCCTTGCGGACATCATCGCCGGGCGCAGCCTTATCCTTGTGACGCACAGGCTTTCCATGCTGCGCATCGTGGACAGGCTCATCGTCATGGAAAACGGCCGTATCAAGCTGGACGGACCGCGTGAGGAGGTGCTGGCGCGCCTGCGCGGGGGGCCGGGCAACGGCCGGGCGCAGACCGCCCGAGGCGCCGACCAGGCCGCGCCCCGGCCCGCTGTCCAGACCGCAGCCCGGACCGCTGCCCAAACTGCGGAAGGGGCCGCGTGATGCAGAACATGCCTGAAAACACCAGTCCTGAGAGCGGCAAGCAGGCCCCTGAACAGGGCGTGGCGCAGGCGGCTACCCAGTCCGTCGGGCAGCCCGTGGCCCGTATCACGCCGAAGCGCGTGGCGAAGGAGGCGGACAGCGCCGAAGCCCGGCCGGAGACCGGGGAGCCTGATGCGGCCGCCGCGGCTTCTGCAACTCCGTCTCCCGCAGCCCCTGCCACGCCTCCGCCCGCACCGCAGCCCCCCCTTCCGCAAGACGGTGGCTGGCGCGCCCTGTTTGCCGAAGTCTGGGGCTTTGTGCGCGCCCTCTTTGTGCGCGGCGAGAACGAGCAGACCCCGGACAAGCCCCTTTCCGAGATGGCGCGCAACGCCCTGAACGACCGCCTCGGCAAGGGCGCCACGCCGGGGGCTCAGGGCGGCCAGGGCCTGTTCGCGGCCATGGACGCGCCCCTGCACGGCCTCACGCCCGATGACATCCGCTATGTGGACGAGGTGGACGCGGCCCTCGCCAGGCGCCCCCGCTTCGGGGTGCGGGCCCTTTCCGTCACCGTGGCGGTCATGTTCCTCTGCCTCATTATCTGGGCGGCCGTGGCGGATGTGGATGAAGTCACCCATGCCGAGGGCCAGGTGGTGGGCTCGCAGCGCACGCAGACCATCCAGAACCTCGAGGGCGGCATCCTGCGCGAGGTGCAGGTCCACGAGGGACAGATCGTCGAGAAGGGCGCCGTGCTCGCCCAGCTGGATAACGAAATGGCCGAGTCCTCCTTCCGCGACGCGGTGAGCAAGGCCATGGAGAACAGCCTCGCCATCATCCGCCTGGAGGCCGAGCACCGCGGCGAAAAGCCGGTCTTCCCCGAGGATTTGCGGCGCTGGCTCACGAGCCGCCTCGGCCGCGACGTGGACAGCAAGACGCTGGCCCGCGCGCGCCAGCTCCTGCGCGACCAGGAATATGCCTGGCAGTCGCGCCAGCACCAGCTGAACGCAGACCTTGAGGTACTCCGCGCACAGTACGAGCAGCGCCAGCGCGACGTGGAAGAACAGGAGGCGCGCAAGGACCAGCTGGAAAAAAGCTACAAGATCGCCGTGGAACAGCGCGACACCGCGGCCGAGCTCATGCGGCGGCGCAATTTCGCGCGCATGGAGTTCCTGGGTCTCGAGGCCAAGGTGGTGGAGCTCAAGGGGCAGATCGACATGCTTGCCGCGAGCATCCCCAAGGCGCAGGCCGCGGCGGAGGAATCCCGCCAGCGCATCGCCGCGCGCGAGGCCGAGCAGAAGGCCAATATCACGCAGGAAATCTCCAAGCGCCGCCTCGAGCTCACCAGCCTGCGCGAGACCATCTCCGCGGGCGGAGACCGCGTCAAGCGCACCGAGCTCCGCGCGCCCGTGCGCGGCACGGTGAAGCAGATCCACATCAACACCGTGGGCGGCGTGGTCAAGCCGGGCGAGCCCATCATGGAGATCGTGCCCCTGGACGACACCCTGCTCGTGGAGGCGCGTGTGCAGCCCAAGGACGTGGCCTTTCTCCGGCCCGGGCAGGACGTGATGGTCAAGGTCTCGGCCTATGACTTCTCCATCTACGGCGGCCTTGACGGCAAGCTGGAATCCGTCAGCGCGGACACCATCGAGGACAAGCGCGGCGATTTGCACTATGTGGTCAAGGTGCGCACCCAGAAAACGGCCATCGAGCACCACGGCGAGACCCTGCCCATCATACCGGGCATGATGGTCACGGCGGACATCCTCATCGGCAAGAAAAGCGTGCTCGACTACTTGCTGAAGCCCATCCTCAAGGCCAAGCAGAACGCCCTGCGCGAGCGCTGAGGGACAGCCGTCTTCCGCTGCGCTCCAGACGGGGGAGCGGAAGTGCCGCGCTCGCAGTCTTCTTTGAGGCCTACGGCTCCTCCCCGTCCAGAAAGGCCACGGAGAGCCCGAGGTCACAGGCGCGCTCGGCCTCGGCCTCGATGGCAGCCTGCTCCTCCTGCGCCTTCGCTGCCGCTTCCGCCGCCCGCGCGGTCTCCTCGGCGTCCAGGGCCTCCCAGTGCCGGAGCAGGCGCGCCAGCATGGCCGAGCCGTTGCGCTCGATATTCAGCCATCGCAGTTCGTCCCCGTTCCAGTCCAGTTCTTCGGAAAAGCGGATGCGGAGCGCCGCCCGGCCTCCGGGCCGCGGGTAGACGCCCACCTTGCGCCCGAGAAAGGCGAGCGGCCTCGGCGTGCGCGCGGGTGTGAGCGGCGTGAAGGCCACAAGATAGCGCTCCTGCGCGGCCATGAGCTTCTGGCGGATGGCCTCCCCGGCGAGCAGGCAGGCGCCGCTGACCGACAGGTTGAGCAGTTGCGGGGCCCCCTGCGCGGCCGCGGCCTCCAGCAGGCGCGCGAGGTCCTGCGGGCGCCGCGGCGGGGCCTCCACCAGCACGAGGCCCGCGCCCTCCACCCGGCCGGGACGGCAGGGGATGCGGTCGTGACGGCGGCGCCGCCGGATGCGCGAGGGCAGGGAGACCCGGAGCTCCAGCGCCTTGGGCAGGTTGTTGCGCCCGAGCGCCCGGTCAAGGATGGTGGCGCGGCCCTCGTACTCCACGCGGATGACATCCCGGATGGCCCGCGGGAGGTCCACGGAAAAGGCGTAGGTGCAGCCGGGGTCCTGCGGGGCGTGGCTGCCGAAGGAGAAATCGTAGCTGTCCGCCCTGAAGCGCGCCACCTGCCCGCGCACGGCCATGATGCCGCAGCGCATGGTCACGTCCGCCTCGTTGGCGGCGTCGAGGCGCATGTGGCTTTGCAGCGTGACCGGCGCGCCCTGCGCCTTGGCGGCCTGGAAGATACCCAGGATGTCCGGGTGCCAGAGGTGATAGCTGTCGCGTGAGCTCATGGCGTGGCTACAGAAATGCGGCGGCCGTCGCCGACCGCCGCACATCAGTCAGGATGCGGTTTTCCTACTTGGCGACCGAGGGCAGCACCGCGCCCGCGTACTTGTCGCGCATGGCCTTGGCCACTTCCGGGCTCGCCAGCACTTCATAGAGCGCCTGAAGCTCGGGACGCGCCCTGTCCTTCTCTCGCACGGCGAGCACATTGGCGTAGGTGGTGGCGGCCATGGAGTCCGCGGCTTCCACGGCCAGGGCCTCGGCCACCTTGAGGCCGCCGAGGATGGCGTAGTTGCCGTTGATGACGGCCGCGTCCACGTCCGGCAGGGCGCGCACGAGCTGCGGGGCCTCGATTTCCTCGATCTTGAGCTTCCTGGGGTTCTCCACGATGTCGCGCGTGGTGGCCGTGAGCCCGGATTCCGGACGCAGCTTGATGAGGCCCTGGTCCTGCAGGAGCAGCAGGGCGCGGCCCTCGTTGGTGGCGTCATTGGGCACCGCGATGATGGCCCCTTCCTTGAGGTCCTTCAGGCTCTTGGTGCGCCCGGCGTAGATGCCGAAGGGCTCGTAATGCACCGGGCCCATGGAGGTGAGCTTGACGCCCTTCTGCGCCACGAAATCGTCCAGATAGGGCTTGTGCTGGAAGTAGTTGGCGTCAAGGTCGCCGCTGTCCAGCGCCACATTGGGCTGCACATAGTCCGAATATTCCACGATCTTGAGCTCGATGCCCGCGGGCTTGAGGAGCTTCGCGGCCTCGCCGAGGATTTCGGCGTGGGGCGTGGGCGACGCGCCCACGGTGAGGGTGGTGGCCGCATGGGCCGCGCCCGCGAGGCAAAGGCCGGACACAAGGGCCGCCGCGATAAGGAGTTTGTTCATGGCTGCTTCCTTCATCGGTGGTTGAGGGTGATGCTGCAAGCGGGTTTTCGGGCGGCTTTGCGCCGCGCCCGCCTAGCCGCGCCGGTCGGTGCGGCGCGTGGCCCAGTTGCCGAAACTCTGGATGGCCTGCACGATGATGATCAGCAGGACCACCGTGATGATCATGATGTCCGTCTGGTAGCGGTTGTAGCCGTACATGATGGCGAGCTTGCCGAGGCCGCCGCCGCCCACGGCGCCCGCCATGGCCGAATAGCCGAGGATGGTGATGGCCGCCACGGCGCTGCCGTTGATGAGCGAGGGGAGCGCCTCGGGAATGAGCACCTTGGTGATAATCTGCCAGACGGAGGCACCCATGCTCTCCGCCGCCTCCACCACGCCGTGGTCCACCTCCAGCAGGGAGGACTCCACCAGGCGCGCCACAAATGGCGCGGCNGCCAGCACCAGCGGNACCACCGTGGCGTTGTTGCCGATGGTNGTGCCCACNAGNAAGCGGGTGAAGGGGATGACCGCGATCATGAGGATNAGGAAGGGGAAGGAGCGCGTNAGGTTCACCACCACGTCCAGCACGCTGTANAACGCCGCGTGCGGCCTGATGCCGCCNTTNCGCGTGATGACGAGCGCGACACCCATGACGATGCCGAACACATAGGAGAAAAAGGTCGCCACCACGGTCATGTAGATGGTGTCCCAGGTGCCGACGAGGAGCATCTCCAGCGTTTTTTCGTCAATCATGNGGAGCGTCCTCCAGTTTTTCCAGCGCGATNTGGTGNTCGCGCGCCCAGNCCANGATGCGCTCGCGCGTGTCNNTGGCGTCCGGCAGCTGGAGCACCATCTGGCCCACGGCCGTGCCNCCGATGTCGCGCGTGTCCGCGTACATGATGTTCACCGGNNAGCCGCAGTGCAGCACGAGGTTNGAGATGACCGGCTCGAAGGAGGAGCGCCCGTTGAANATGAGCCTGTAGAGNTTGTCGCACTTGTCCAGCGGCAGNTTCTGGAGCGCCTCGGGCAGCACCAGCTTGCGCGCGGCCTCGGTGCGNGGNTGGAAGAACACCTCCTCCACCGGGCCCTGCTCCACGATGANGCCCTTGCTGATGATGGCCACATGGCTGCANATCTGGTCGATGACGCGCATCTCGTGGGTGATGACCACGGCGGTGATGCCGAGNTGCGCNTTGATGTCCTTGATGAGCGCGAGGATGGANTCCGTGGTGGCCGGGTCCANNGCNGAGGTGGCCTCGTCGCAGAGCAGCACGCGCGGCCGNGTGGCNAGNGCNCGGGCGATGGCCACGCGCTGCTTCTGGCCGCCGGAAAGCTGGGAGGGATAGGCNCCCATGCGCGCGGANAGGCCCACCATCTCCAGCAGNTCCTCGGCGCGGCGGCGNCCCTCGGCTCGGGGNACGCCCGCCAGCTCCAGCGGAAAGCGCACGTTNTCNAGCGCCGTGCGCTGCATGAGCAGGTTGAACTGCTGGAANATCATGCCCATGGAGCGGCGCGCCTCNCGCAGGGCCGCGGGCGGGAGNGCGCAGAGGTCCCGNCCCTCGAANANCACGCGCCCGGCCGTGGGCCGCTCNANNAGGTTGATGCANCGCACCAGGGTGGACTTGCCCGCGCCGCTCTTGCCGATGATGCCGAATATCTCGCCCCTGCCGATGGAAAGGTCGATGCCGCGCAGGGCATAGACGGCCTCGCCGTGGCCGGGATATTTTTTTTCCAGGTGCTCGATTTTGATGATGGGCTCGTCCGCCATGCCGCCTCCGGCGCGTCTTGNGGGTACATCCCGGCGCGCNCGCTGGGCATAGCACGTTTCGCCGNAAAGGCAAAGATGTCGCGCTTGCAGCATACTTGCCAAGGGTCCGCCCGCTATGTAAAGTCTTGCCATGCCGGGCAAACGGTGCCCGGCCGCACATGGAGCGGGCGCTGCCCGGAAAAAAACGGAGAAGAACATGGCCGACAACCACCATGAACATACAGTGGATGAACTGCGGAAGGAACTGGGCGCCATGCGCGAGCAGATGGACAGCCTGCTCGANACGCTGAAGGACAGGAAGGNCGAGCTCGGCGGCGAGCTTTCNTCGCGCCTTTCCCGCGAGCTCGAGCACTACCGCCATCTCGCNCAGGACCAGGCCCGCAAGCTCCATGACGCGGGAAGCGCGGGCATGGAGGAAGTGAGCGACCAGGTGCGCCGCAACCCCATGATGAGCCTGCTCATCGCCTTCGGCGCGGGCTGCGTCTTTTCCTGCCTGTTCCGCAACCTGAGGTAGCTCCCCGCGTGAAGGGCCTGGCNGAACTNGTCNTCAGCCTGTGCGACCTTTGCGAGGCCGAAGGGCGGCTNCTNGAGGCGGGCATCCTGCGCACCGTGCGCCGGGTGGGCCTGCTCTCGCTGGGGCTGCTCTTCGGCGCGGCNGCGCTGGCNNTGCTTTTGGCGGCGCTCTATGCCCTNCTGACCGCGNTTNTGCNCCGGCCCGCGGCCCTCGCCCTGCTTGGCTGCGCCAGCGCGGCNATCGCGNGGCTTTTGCTCCTGATGGCGCGCGGCGGGGNGGCGAAGGGCGNGGCCCCTGCGCCCGCTCCGGTGACGGCGGAAGAAAAGGAGCAGGCGCACGCGGGCAAGGGCACGCAGGCCGAGGCGAGAGCACCGCAGGAGGAGACCCCGGCGCCATCGAGGGAGAATGCCCACGAGAGCCACGCCTCCTGGGCGGAGGTGACGCCTTACGGACACAGGACCGGCAGTGAAGAGAATCCCGGCGCTGGGAAGGGCTCTTCCCCGGAAGAGGAACGCACGGCGGCGCACAGTGCAGCGGACAGGAAAAACAGGTGAAAGAACAGCTGGAAAACGCCGCGCAAACCGTCAGCCGGGCCAAGGCGCACTTCCTGCGGGCGGCGGATGCCGTGGCCCCGCTCAACTATGTGCGCGCGCATCCCGTGCGCAGCGTGTCGTGCTCCTTCCTGCTCGGTCTTTCCCTGAGCTTCCTGCGCCGGAACTCGGGCGGCCTCGCCCTGCTGCCCCTCCTGCTCCAGACCACGGAACTGGCCGCCCGCCTGGGCTTCATCGAGCTGCCCAAAAGAAAGGGGAACGCTGGCGACTGACACCGCACCACCTTACGCGCCCGTAGCTCAGTAGGATAGAGCAGGAGCCTTCTAAGCTCTTGGTCAGGGGTTCGACTCCCTTCGGGCGCGCCAATAAAATCAAGCCCTTGCAAGATACTCTCTTGCGGGGGCATTTTCTTTCTCCGCACCATTCCCCGCACGCGCGCCAGAATTGCCCGTCAGTGCATGCGAGTGCGTTGGCGTGCACCGCCGCTATATCTCAGAATTTTTTCCCTGCCGTATGGGCGCAGACTCGCCCCGGCAGGAATGAGTGGCATAGGGCCGTTTATAGCCCAAAAAACTGCCCCCGTCGCAATGGCAGGGGCAGAGCCGATTAGTAGCGGTGGAGGGGCTACAAGCTGCTGCAGGTGTCCAGCAGGTTCAGTCGTAAATCTCCACTTCCTCCGAAGGCGTAAAATAGGCCACATCTTCGCCAGCGTGACGAATCCTGACCGCCTTTCCGGTCAAGCACTTCTCAAGCGCCCCGATGCCGCGAGCCATGCGCCGCTTTTGGCCTTTCTCCAAGGCATCCCAGTTTCCGCGCCATTCGTATTTGACAAACGTCAATTCAGGGTCGTTTACCCTATCGGCGAAAGAATGTTCAATCTCCCTCTGCTAAAAGCTCTTGCGCTTTTGCCTTGTCGCAGGTTGCGTGAGCGGGAGACACCAGAGCGAGAACTAAGGTGGCGGATGCAAAAAACTTGAGCATGGGATACTTCCAAAGGCGCGCCGCCGGGCTGAGCCAACGCAACTGAGCGCAAACTTTCCCGGTGGGGAAAATATTTCTGGGGGTTCGTGCCATCGCCGCTGGTCACTATGGAGATGAGCGCGGAACATGGCAAGAAAAAAAGGAGATGCCGGAGCGCGACACACAGGAAGCGCCAGAGAGGCTGCCACGGCATCCATGCGCATGGATGAACATGGATGCGCATCCATGCACGCGGGGGCAACACTCACAAGCCCCCGTGCGGCATGGACAGCGGGCCGCTTAGTGGGTATCTGTATGGCGTGAGGCATGAATGGACAGACAGAAGAAAGCCGTCGCCAAGCTCATAGCCGGAACGCTCTCCAATATCGCCGTTATCGGCTTCGGCTTGGCAATTTACGAAAGCAGGCCCCTTGCGCTCATAGCGGGCATCCTTGCCGTGGGGCTCGCCGCAGGGCTTGTTTGGAGGGCTGAACGATGAATACAGGCGTAGCCGTCATCTTGGTTATTCTTGCTCTGGGGGCAGTTGGGTTCTGGCTTACCCGCAAATCAAACTGACCATCCCCGCACCATATCCACAGGCCACCCACTTCGGGTGGCCTTTCCTTGCGACCAAATTGTGACCAAATTGCGACCCGCGGTGCGGAGAGCCGGCATGGTTCACGAGCTGTGCCCGGACCCGGAGTGCGGGCCTTGGAGATGCCTCTTCTCCTCCGGTCTGCTTTCGCCCGGGCGCCTCTTGCCCAATCCTGAGCTTTGCCGTAGGGTAAGGCATTGCGTGTTCCAAGGTGAGTCGCAGGCCGTGCGGCGCGGGCTGCGACCCCATCCCGAGAGAGACCCATCCTCCACGGGCAGCGAAACAGAGCCGACGGAGGCAGCATGAACAAGAGCGAGCTTATCAAGGCGCTTGCCGAAGAAAGCAATATTCCCTTTGACGATGCGTCCCTGGTGGTGAACACCTTCATCGACGCCATGAAAAAGTCGCTCATCGCGGGCGAGCGCATTGAGATCCGCGGCTTCGGCAGCTTCAAGATCAAGGAATACGGCGGCTATTCCGGCCGCAATCCCAAGACCGGCGAAAGCGTGGAAGTGGTGCCCAAGCGGCTGCCCTTTTTCCGCGCCGGCAAGGAACTCAAGGAATTCATCAACAGTTGAGCGCGGGGCCGCGCACCTGGGCCGGGCGCCCGCTGTTTCGGCCGTGCGCTGAAAACGACGTTGAAAACGACAGTTCCGCAAGGAGTGTATCCATGTTTTTTTCCGGCGCGATGACTGCCCTGGTGACGCCGTTCAGGAACAACGCCATTGATGAGGAAGGCTACCGCGCCTTCATTGAGAACCAGATTTCCGAAGGCATCCACGGCCTCGTGCCCTGCGGGACCACCGGGGAATCGGCCACCCTCACCCACGAGGAGCACGAGCGCGTCATCGAGATCTGCATCGAGCAGGCGGCCGGGCGCGTGCCCGTGCTGGCCGGGGCGGGCTCCAACAACACGCAGGAGGCCATCCGCCTCGCGAAATTCGCGCAAAAGGCCGGGGCCGACGGCGCGCTGCTCATCACGCCCTATTACAACAAGCCCACCCAGGAAGGGCTCTACCTCCATTACAAGGCCATTGCCGAGGCCGTGGACATCCCGCTCGTGCCCTACAATGTGCCGGGCCGCACGGGCTGCAACATGCTGCCGCCGGTGCTGGCGCGCCTTGCCACGGAGTTTCCGCATATCGTGGGCGTCAAGGAGGCCACGGGCGACATGGCGCAGGCGAGCCAGGTGCTGGAAAGCTGCCCGGCGCGCTTCAGCGTCATGAGCGGCGACGATCTCACGGCCCTGGCGCTCATGGCCCTCGGCGGGCAGGGGGTCATCTCCGTCACCTCCAACCTCGTGCCGGGGCGCGTGGCCGCCATGTGCAACGCCTTCGCCCGCGGCGACCTCGCAGGCGCGCGCGCCATTCACCACGAGCTTTTCCCGCTGCACAAGGCCATGTTCATGGTGAGCAATCCCATCCCGGTCAAGACCGCGCTCGCCCTCATGGGCCGTATGTCGGACGAGATGCGGCTACCGCTCTGCCCCATGAGCGAGGAGGATACCGACCGCCTCAAGGACGTGTTGCGCGCCCAGGGGCTCATCGGCTAGCGCGGCGGGCGCCCTCACCGGGCATAATGGCGAAGCATTTCCAAAGGAGTTTTCTCATGCAGGATAGCGTTTTCATTGCCCCGCAGGCTCGGGCCGGGAAGTTCGGCCGCATCCTGCGCGGCGCCGTCATGGCCGTGCTGGGCGCGGCGCTCGTCTCCGCCCTGTCTCTCGGGCTGGCCCCGGCCACGTCGCAGGCGGCGCAGCCCGCGGCCGACCCGGTGGTCAAGCTGGAGACCAGCCTCGGCGACATCGTGCTCAGGCTGGACGCGCGCAAGGCCCCCATCACCGTGGCCAATTTCATCCAGTATGTGAAATCCGGCCACTATGACGGCACGGTGTTTCACCGCGTCATCAAGGATTTCATGATCCAGGGCGGCGGCATGACGCCGGAGCTCAAGGAAAAGCGCACCGTGGCCCCCATCCGCAACGAGGCTGACAACGGCCTGCGCAACCAGAAGTACACCATCGCCATGGCGCGCACCATGGACCCGCATTCCGCGAGCTCGCAGTTTTTCATCAACACCAAGAACAACGATTTTCTGGATTTCAAGGCCAAGACGCCGCAGGGCTGGGGCTATGCGGTGTTCGGCAAGGTCATCCAGGGGCAGAACGTGGTGGACAAGATCGAGGCCGTGACCACCGGACGCAAGGGGCACTATGAAGACGTGCCCGTGACGCCGGTGATCATCAAGAAGGCCGAGGTCGTGGAATAGCGAGAGTCCCCGGCGTCCTGCCGGGGTGGGGCGCGCGTCACGCGAAAGCGGGCCGCGTCTGCCGGGGCGCGCCCGCCGTGGGCCCGACCCCCGGCCGGTCTTCCGGGCCCGTGGCCCGTTCAGGCCTCCGCGGCAGGTTTTGCGGCCGCCAACCCGAACATGGAAGGAGTTTCCTCATGCCCAAGTTCCTGGCGCTCGCCGCCCTGGCCCTGGCCCTGGCCTTCCCCCAGCCGGCCTCCACCGCTCCGGTGAACGGCCCCAAGATCCCCGGGCCCAAGTACGTCTACAAACTCAAAAGCGTCATCCCCGTGGCCGGGCGGCAGGGCGTGGCCTGCGACGGCAAGTTCATCTATGTGAGCGGCAGCACCGCCCTCTACAAGTACGACATGGACGGCAAGCTGGTGAAGGAGAACACCAAGCCCTTCGAGGGCTATGCCATCCCTTCCAACCACATCGGCGACATCGACATCTATAACGGCGAGCTCTACGTCAGCGCCGAGAACTTCATGGACGGCGTGGGCAAGGATATCCAGATCGCCGTGCATGACGCCGAGACGCTGAAGCTGAAGCGCACCTTCGCCTTTGAGCCCAAGTCCGGGCAGGAGGAAGTTTCCGGCATCACCGTGGACCCGGCCAAGGGCACGGTGTGGATGTGCTCCTGGGTGGGCGAGGAAAGCGGCCGCTACCTCTATGAGTACGACCTCCAGGGCAAGTACCTGCGCAAGGTGCATCTCCAGCCCGTGCCGCAGTGGGTGCAGGGCGTCTACTATGTGGACGGCGCGCTCTTCGTGACCGCCGACGACGGCACGGCCGACGACAACGAGCCCGACCACATCTATCGCGTGGAAGTGAGCTCGGCCACCAACGCCCCCGTGGTGCTGGAAAAGACCCTGGACGAAGCCATCAAGCAGGGCGAGATCGAAGGCCTCTGCGTTGACCCGGCCAGCGGCGACCTCCTCGTGCTCATGAACCGCGGCGCGCGCATCGTGCTTGGCATGGGCAAGGGCTTCTACCCCGGTTATGACAAGGAAATCAGCGAAATTTACCGCTATTCCATGACGCCCAAGGGCGGCCCCAAGCGTCCGTAAGGCTTGAGAANGCCTGAGTGTTGAAAAGGGCGCCGTTCCGGGTGGAGCGGCGCCCTTTGGTATTTGGAGCGTCAGGGCCTTGGCCGTCTCTCAGCNCCCCGAGAGCGCNGCGAAACGGCGCATCCCCAGGTGGCAGATGGCAACNGCCAGCGCGTCNGAGGCGTCCAGNGGCCATTTTGNCGCCGCCTCGCTGCGCACATTGAGCAGGCGGCGCACCATGAAGGCNACCTGCTCNTTTTCGGCGCGGCCCGTGCCCACNAGGGATTTNTTGACGAGNGTGGGGGCGTAGTCGGCCACNTCNAGCCCNGCGGCGGCGCAGGCCGCCACGGCNGCCCCGCGCGCNTGCCCGAGCTTCAGGGCGCTGGCCGCNTTNTTGGCGGTNAANACCTGCTCCATGGCCGCCTGGTCAGGCCGATGCCGCCCGAGGATGGCGGCGAGCTCGTGATAGATGCGCGCGAGCCTGCGGGAAAAGTCNNTCTCCGGNGCGCCGGGCGNCTCCTCCTGCCNNCCGCGGCCGCTNGCNGTNCGCACCACNCCGCANTCCACCAGCGAGAGCACGCCCGAGACCTCGCGCACCACGCCCCAGCCCGTGCGCTGCGAGCCGGGGTCGATGCCGATGACGGTGATGNNNGNCATCNGTTTCAGGCGCGCCGCGCCGTCCTAGTCCGTNGGCATGTCGTCNGGGAAGTCCGCGTTGACGTAGACGTTCTGCACNTCGTCATTGTCGTCCAGCGCGTCCATGAGCCNGAGCAGCTTGACGCCCGTCTCGGNGTTGACGGCCACGAGGTTGGCCGGGACCATGGCGAGCTCGGCGGATTCCATNNTNACGCCNGCTGCCTCCAGCGCGTCGCGCACGGCCGCGAAGTCGGCCATGGCCGTCTGGATGGTCCANACGTCCTCGTCGTCGATGACNTCGTCGGCCCCGGCCTCGAGCGCGGCCTCCATGATGGCGTCCTCGGCGTAGTCGGCGCGNGGCACGGCGATGACGCCCTTGCGCTCGAACATCCANGCCACGCTGCCGTTCTCGCCCATGGCNCCGCCGTGCTTGGTGAAGAGNTGGCGCACCTCGGCCACGGTGCGGTTCTTGTTGTCCGTGGCNACNTCNACCATGATGGCGATGCCGCCCGGNCCGTAGCCTTCNTAGAAGGCTTCGGCGATGTCGCCGCCCGCGTCCTCGCCNGTGCCCTTGCGGATGGCCGCCTCNATCTTGTCCTTGGGCAGGTTCACGGCCTTGGCCGCNGCGATGGCCGCGCGCAGGCGCGGGTTGCCGGACGGGTCACCGCCGTTCTTGGCGGCGATGATGATCTCCTTGGCGGCCTTGGTGAACACCTTGCCGCGCTTGGCGTCCTGGCGCCCCTTGCGGTGCTGGATATTGGCCCATTTGCTGTGACCGGACATATGACCTCCCCCTCTGGGTGAAAAAGTGCCGAAAAATTTCCGCGCCGTCCGTATCAGTCGGCGTTGTCGTGCGCCGCGGTCTCCGCGGCCTCGGCCGCGTCCCCCGCCGGGGCCGCGCCCTTGAAGCCGAGGCCCGTGAAAAAGGTTTCCTTGCTCTCGGCCCGCGAGCTCTTGGGCTTGAAGGTCGTGACCTTGCGGAAGGCCCGGCGCATGGGCGCGAGCAGTTCGCCCACGTCCGGCCCCATGAANATCTTGACCACAAAGTTGCCGCCGGGCTTCAGGTGCTTGAGCGCTGTCTCGAAGGCCGTCTGCGCGAGCTCCAGCGAGCGCGCCTGGTCCGTGAAGCGCGTGCCCGTGGTGGAAGGGGCCATGTCGCTCATCACGAGGTCAAAGGGCCCGGTCTCCGCCATGGCGGCCGCAAATTCCTCCGTGGGCGTAAAGGCGTTGGAGACCATGAACACCACCTGCGGCGGGAAGGCCGTGGCCGTCTCCTGGATGTCGCAGGCGAGCACGCGCCCGCGCTTGCCCACGCGCTCGGCCGCGCCCAGCGACCACGAGCCCGGNGCCGCGCCCAGGTCGAGCACGCGCATTCCCGGCGCAAGCAGGCGGAAGCGGGCGTCCAGCTCGCGCAGCTTGTAGATGGAGCGGGCCGGATAGTTCTCGCGCTTGGCCTTGAGAAAGTAGTGGTCGCGGTATTCCTTCATGCAGCGGAACAGCATACACGTTTTTTCCCCGCCCGCCAAGGGGCGCGGCCGCGCCCCCGCCNCNGNCCCGCCGGAGCCTCNCGCGGTTGACAGAAGCCCTTTCGGCGGGTATCAGTCTTGGTTCCTTGCCCGTACCTCAGGTGCGAGCTGTTAACCCACAAGGAGAAGCATCATGCGGAAGTTCGAGACCCTCCTCCTGCTCTCGCCGGAGCTTTCGGCCGAGAGCCGCGAGGGCATCCTGGCCGCGCTCACGGGCATCATCGAGCGCGAAGGCGGCAAAATGCTCGAGGTGGACCAGTGGGGGATGCGCGACCTCGCGTATCCCGTGAAGAAGCTCATGCGCGGCTTCTATGTGCGCCTCGTCTACGAGGCCCCGGCGCCGCTGGTGGCCGAGCTGGAGCGCAATATCCGTATCACCGACGGCATCTTCAAGTTCCTCACCGTCAAGCTGGCCGACGAAGCGGCCGGGGAGGATGCGTAAATGGCCTTCAAGAAGAAGTTCGCCCCGCGCCGCAAGTTCTGCCGCTTCTGCGCCGACAAGGACCTGCCGCTCAACTACAAGAATCCCGAAGTCCTGAAGGACTTCGTCACCGAGCGCGGCAAGATCATCGCCCGCCGCATCACCGGAACCTGCGCCCGCCACCAGCGCGAGCTGACGCGCGAGATCAAGCGCGCCCGCCAGATGGCCATGCTCATCTACACGGCCACGCACGATTCCGGCGTCAAGAAAAAGAGCAACATCTAGGAGGCGCACATGAAACTCATTCTTCGCGCCGATGTGGAAAATCTCGGCAGCCTTGGCGATGTGGTCGAGGTGAAGCCCGGCTACGGGCGCAACTACCTTCTGCCCCAGGGCCTCGCCATGGTGGCGAGCCCGGCCAACCTCAAGGTGTTCGAGCAGGAGCGCAACAAGCTCCAGGCCCGCATGGACGCCCTGCGCGCCGAGGCCCGCGGCCTGGCCGCCCGCCTCGAGGCCCTCAAGGTGGTCATCCCCATGCATGTGGGCGAGAACGACAAGCTCTACGGCTCGGTGACGAGCACCATCATCGGCGACGCCATCGCCGAGCAGGGCCTGGAAGTGGACCGCCGCCGCATCCTCATGGACGCGCCCATCCGCACCCTGGGCGAGCATCCCGTGCGGGTGCGCCTGCACGCGGACGTCATCGCCGTGGTGCCGGTGCAGGTGGTTTCCGACCACCAGCCCGAGGTCACGGAGGAGGAACTCGCCGCCGCCGAAGCCGAGGCCGTGGCGGAAGCCGTGGCCGAAGCCGAGGCTGTGGCCGAGGCCGAAGCCGGGGCCTAGCGTGGCAGCGGCCGACAATGCTCAGAGCGCCCCCGGCCGCAAGGCCGGGGGCGTCGCGTCTGGAGCCNCGCGGCCCGGGGGCCAGGGGGNGGCCATCCAGGCCGACCTCGTGCGCCGCGTGCCGCCGCACAGCGCCGAGGCCGAGCAGGCGGTGCTCGGCGGCCTGCTCATGCGGCCGCAGCTCATGCACTCCATCGCGGACATCCTCGTGCCCGCGGATTTCTACCTGCCCGCGCACACGGTCATCTTCCGCGCCTTCCTCGAGCTCTATTCCAAGACCGCGCCCATCGACCTCGTTTCCACGGCCGAGCAGCTCAAGGCCATGAACGCCCTCGAGGAGGCGGGCGGGGCGGTCTATCTCGCGGAGCTCGCGCAGGCCGTGGTTTCCGGGGCCAATGCCGAATATTATGCGGGCATCGTGCGCGACAAGGCGCTCCAGCGCGGGCTCATCGACGTCTGCTCCGGCATTATCGGCAACTGCTACGACGCCTCGCGCGAGGTGGACGCCCTTCTGGACGAGTCGGAGCAGGCCGTGTTCGCCGTGTCGCGGCGCACGGCCCGGCGCGATTTCTCGCCCACGCGCGAGCTTCTGGACAAGGTGTTTGAAAACCTCTCCAAGCTCGCGGACGCGCGCGACGTGGTCACGGGCGTGACCACGGGCTACCGGCGCCTGGACACACTGACGGCCGGGCTCCAGCCCTCGGACCTCGTCATCGTGGCCGCGCGCCCCAGCATGGGCAAGACGGCCTTCGCGCTTTGCATGGCCCTGCACGCGGCCGTGGAGCAGGAAGTNCCCGTGGGCATTTTTTCGCTGGAAATGAGCAAGGAGCAGCTCATGCAGCGGATGCTCGCCGTGTGGGGCAAGGTGGACCTNTCNNGGCTCNGGCGCCCCTCNCAGCTCACNGACGAGGACTGGCAGCGCCTNTACACCGCNGCGGACGTGGTCTCGCGCGCGCCCNTCTNNATCGACGANACNCCNGCCCTCTCCACNCTGGAGCTTCGCGCCNGGGCGCGCCGNCTCAAGGCCGAGAAGGGCCTNGGGCTCGTGGTGGTGGACTATCTCCAGCTCATGCGCACGAGCCGCCGCACCGACTCGCGCGAGCTGGANATCTCGGATATTTCCCGCTCCCTCAAGGGCCTCGCCAAGGAGCTCGACATCCCCGTGGTGGCGCTCTCCCAGCTCAACCGCAAGGTGGAGGAGCGCGGNGACAAGCGGCCCATGCTCTCGGACCTGCGCGAATCCGGGGCCATCGAGCAGGACGCGGACGTCATCATGTTCGTCTACCGNGAGGANGTCTACAANTNCCAGAANCCGTCGGAGCGGCCGCCGCAGGGNGTNGCCGAAATCATCATCGGCAAGCANCGCAACGGCCNGGTGGGCGCGGTGGANCTCATGTACCTCTCGCCCTACACCTCCTTTGAGGCGATGGCCCCCGACTGGACGCCCGGCCCCTCGGAGAGCCGGGCCTGAGCGCCGGGGCGGAGACGGCCATGAAGCACGTCATCATCCACACGGACGGCTCCTGCCTGCGCAATCCCGGCCCCGGCGGCTGGGCGGCGGTGCTCACGCATCCCGACAGCGCGGCCCGCAGGGAGCTCTCGGGCGGCTTTCGCCGCACCACCAACAACCGCATGGAAATCATGGCCGTCATCGCCGCGCTGGAGGCCCTCAAGGAGCCCTGCGCGGCGGATGTTTACACGGATTCGCAATACGTCCGCAACGCCGTGGAAAAGGGCTGGCTCGCCTCCTGGCAGGCGAAAAACTGGGTCAAGGCGGACAAGAAGCCCGTGCTCAATGTGGACTTGTGGCAGCGGCTGGTGCCATTGCTCGCGCGGCACAAGGTGCGGCTACACTGGCTGCGCGGCCATGCCGGGCACGCGGAAAACGAGCGCTGCGACGAGCTGGCGCGTACCCGCGCCGGGGAGCCGGACCTTGAGCCGGACACGGGCTTTGTGGAGGAGGGCGGACGCCAGTGACAAGTCCGGCGCCGTGTCGGGGCGGGACCCTCCGTGCCTGAAGTTTTGGCCTGGCTCACGGACTGGCCGGCCCTCTGGCACTCGCTCCTCTGGCCGCTGTTGCGGCTTTTGCTGGGGCTTGCCTTCGGCCTTCTGGTCGCCAATGTGCTTGAGGCCCTGCACTGGACGCGGGGCCTCGCCCGGCTGGCTGCGCCGCTGGCCCGCGCGGCGCATATGCCCCCGGTTGCCGGGGCGGCCTTCGCCCTGGCCTTCGTGTCGCCCGCGTCGGCCAACGCGCTCCTTTCCGGGCGGCGGGACGCAGGCGAGCTGTCCTCCGGCGAGCTCATGCTCGCCAACCTTTTCAACAGCCTGCCCGCCTACCTCGTGCACACGCCGACCATCTTCCTGCTCACCTGGCCCGTGCTCGGCTTCCCCGCGGTTGTCTATGTGGGGTTGACGCTGCTGGCGGCCGTGGCGCGGACAGCCTTCACAGTGGTGCTCGGGCGGGTGCTTTTGCCCGCGCCCGGCCCGGCGCAGGCGGCTCCCGCGCCGGAGCCTTCACAGGGGTCAGCGCGAACCGCAGGCGGAGTGCTGGAAAAGGCGTGGCGGCGTTTCCGTCGCCGCCTGCCGCGCCTCGTGGGCTTCACCGTGCCCGTCTACATCCTCATGTACGCGCTCCAGCGCCTCGGCGCGTTTGCGGCGCTGGAGGCCTGGCTCGCCGGGCACATGGACTGGCTCGCCTTCTTGAAGCCGCAGGCCGTGGGCATCATCGTGCTGCACTTCGCGGCCGAGCTCGGCGCGGCCCTAGGAGCCGCCGGCAGCCTGCTTGAAGCCGGGGGCCTCGCGGCGCGGGACGTGGTGCTGGCGCTTCTCGTGGGCAATATCCTCTCCACTCCGGTGCGCGCCATCCGGCACCAGTTTCCCGCCTATGCGGGCTTTTTCCGCCCGGCCGAGGCCCTGCGCCTCATCCTCGCCAACCAGGGCCTGCGCGCGGCCAGCATGGCGCTCATGACCTGGGCCTACTATCTCTGTACCCGGACCTGAAGGAGGACACATGAACGACGAGACGCCGCCCGCCGGGGCGGACTTCCGCGAAAACACCGTCACCGTGCTCCTCCAGCCGGAGGAGCGGCGCCTTACTCTGAAGCGCCCCAAGACCGCGCGCCAGCTCCTCGAGGCCCTCGGCCTCATGGAGGAGACGGCCCTGGTGGCCCGCGGCGGCGAGCTTCTCACGCCCGACCGCCGTATCTGGCCCGGTGATAATCTCCTCGTGCGGGTGGTGACCTCCGCGGGCTAGGGGGGCGCCCCCCCTTTTTCACGCAAAATGGCAGCGCGCCCGCCAGTCAGGGGCGAGCTCCTTCCACGGCGGCGGGGTTACGCGGCAGATGTCCTCGGCGCGCGGGCAGCGCGGGTGAAAGCGGCAGCCCGCAGGCGGGGCCAGTGGGCTCGGCGGTTCGCCGGGGAGCGGCGGGGGCAGGTCGTCGAGGCCGCGGCCTTGCGCCCAGTCCCGCTCGCCCGCGGGCATGGCCGCGAGCAGGGCCTGGCTGTAGGGGTGCGCGGGCCCGACGAAGAGGCGCTTGGCGCTGGCCTCCTCCACGATTTGCCCGAGATACATGACGAGGATGCGGCGGCACATGAAGCCCACCACCGCGAGATCGTGGGAGATGAAAAGATAGGCCGGGCGGAAGCGCTCCTGCGCCTCGCGCAGCAGATTGAGGATCTGCGCCTGCACCGAGGCGTCGAGCGCGGAGACGGGCTCGTCGCAGACGATGATTTCCGGCCGGGTCACGAGCGCGCGCGCAAGCGCGATGCGCTGGCGCTGGCCGCCGGAAAAGGCGTGTGGATAGCGGTCCCCGGCGCCTTCGAGGCCCACGGCGCGAAGGGCCTCGTCCGCCCGCGCCCGACGCTCGGCGCGGGGTACGCCGCGGGCGGCCAGGGGCTCGGCCACCGAGGCGCGCACCGTGAGGCGCGGATTGAGGGACGAAGCCGGGTCCTGAAAGACCATCTGGAGGCGCCCGGCGCTCCAGCTGCCCGCGCCCGCGGGGGGGAGCGGCCGCCCCGTGAGCAATATCTCGCCCGCATCGGGCCTGAGCAGCCCGCAGGCCAGCCGCCCCAGGGTGGACTTGCCGCAGCCCGATTCGCCCACGAGGCCCAGGGTCTCGCCGTTTTCGAGCGTGAAGCTCACGCCGTCCACGGCGCGCAGGGTGCGCGTCTGCCCGAAGATGCCGCGGCGCACGGCGAAGCTCCGGGCCACGTCCCGGAGCTCCAGCAGCGGCGTCCCGCCCTCGGGAGTGGGGGCCTGGCTCACGCGATGCGGTCCTCTTCGCGCGCGCTCACCCCGGCCGAGGCCAGGGTCGCCATTTCATTGCACACGGCGGCAGCGCTCTTCACGAGCGGCCACGCCAGCGCCGCGCCCGTGCCTTCGCCGAGGCGCAGGCCGAGACTCAGCAGGGGCTCGCCCCAGTCCGCGCAGGCGGCCTGGGGGGCCGCGGCATCCGTCATGCGGCGGATGGCGGCAGCATAGCCCGGTTCCGCCGACACATGGGTGAGGACGGCATAGCCCGCGAGCTCCGGCGCAATGGCGAGGGCCGCCGCGCAGGCCGAGGTGCTGATGAAGCCGTCCACGAGCACGGGCATCCCTTGGGCGGCGGCGCCGAGCATGGCCCCGCACATGACCGCGATCTCAAAGCCGCCGAGCGCCGCCAGGGTCTCCACCGGGCCTTGCGCCACGGCTTTCGCATTGACGCGCAGCGCCTGCGCGACGAGGGCGGCCTTGCGCGCGATCATGGGCGGTGCCGCGCCCGCGCCGGGCCCGGTCACGACTTCGGGCGCGAGGTCGAGCAGGGCGCAATAGAGCGCCGTGGCCGCCGTGGAATTGGCGATGCCCATCTCGCCGAGGCCCAGCGTGCGGAAGCCCTCGGCATGGGCGTCTCTCGCCAGCGCAAAGCCCGCGCGCAAGGCCGCCTCGCAGGTGGCAAGGCTCATGGCCGGCCCTTCGCTCATGTCGGCCGTGCCGTCGCCCTGGCGGCGGTCCAGCAGAAGGGGATGCTCGGGGAAGGGCCCGCCCGCGCAGCCCGCGTCCACCACGCGCAGGGCAAGGCCGTTGGCGGCGCAGAGCACATTGATGGCCGCGCCCCCGGCGAGGAAATTGGCGACCATCTGGCGCGTCACGGCCTGCGGAAAGGGGGAGACCCCGCGGGCGGCGATGCCGTGGTCGCCCGCCACGGTGAGCATGAGGGCGGGCTCCACCTTGATGGGCAGGCCCCCGGTCATGGCCCAGAGCCGGGCCGCCAGCGTTTCAAGGCGGCCGAGGCTGCCCACGGGCTTGGTGAGGCTGTCGAGGTGGGCGCGCGCTGCCGCAAGGTCCGCGGCGGCCACGGGCCGGATGTGGGAGCCCGGGAAGAGCCGGGCAAAAGAGTCGCTACGCCCTGGGGTGACACCCCCGGGCTTGTAGAGAGTGTCATTCATGCCGCGACTCTACCTGTTCGCGGCAGGGAGGGCAAGCGCGGGACCTTTGCGCCCGCGGCCGCCCTCCCGGCGTGTGCCCTGTTTTCGGCCCTTACTTGCGCAAGGTCCTGAGGCCGTTGGCCACCACCACGAGCGACGCGCCGACATCCGCGAACACCGCCATCCACATGGTCGCCATCCCCGCGAAGGTGAGGGCGAAGAACACGGCCTTGAGCCCCAGGGCAAAGGCGATATTCTCCATGAGGATGGCGTGCGTGGCGCGCGAAAGCCGGATGAAGCGCGGCACCTTGCGCAGGTCGTCATCCATGAGGGCCACGTCCGCGGTCTCGATGGCCGTGTCCGTGCCGCCCGCGGCCATGGCAAAGCCGATGTCCGCCTTGGCGAGCGCGGGCGCGTCGTTGATGCCGTCGCCCACCATGCCCACATGCGCGCCCGTGCGCTCGAGCTCCTCCACGATGGCGAGCTTGTCCTGCGGGAGCAGCCCGGCGCGGTATTCGTCCACGCCCGCGGCCTTTGCCATGGCCTTCGCCGTGGCCTCCGTGTCGCCCGTGAGCAGGAGCGTGCGCACGCCGAGGGCCTCGAGTTCGGCCACGGCCTCCACGCTGGTCTCGCGCAGGCCGTCGGCCACGGCGAACAGGGCTTCGGCGCGGGCGGCTTCGGGCTTTTCAGGCTCCGCCGAGGCCAGCACCACCGTGGTCTTGCCCGCGGCCTCCAGCGCGGCCATGCGCTCCTTGAGGGCCGGACTCCCCGCGCCGAGGCGCTCCATGAGGCGGTAATTACCGAGGTGCCAGCGGCGCCCGACGGCCGTGGCGGCCACGCCCTCGCCGGGGAGCGCGGTCACGTCCTCCATTTCCACGAGGGCGAGCTCCTTTCCGGCGGCGGCCACGGCCCGCGAGACCGGGTGGTCCGAGCGGGCGGCGAGGCTCACCGCCATGAGGGCGATCTCCTCCCGGCGCGTGCCTTCAGCGAGAATGATAAAGTCCGTCTGCACGGGCTCGCCGCGGGTGAGGGTGCCGGTCTTGTCGAGCGCCAGGTGGTCCAGCAGGCGCCCCTGCTCGAGATAGGCGCCGCCCTTGATGAGGATGCCCCGCCGGGCGGCCGCGGCCATGCCGGAGACCACGGTCACGGGCGTGGAAATGACGAGCGCGCAGGGGCAGCCGATGACGAGGAGCACGAGCGCCATATAGATGGAGCTCCCCCACGCCGCGCCGAAGAAGAGCGGCGGCACGAGGGCGGTCAGGACAGCCAGGGCGAACACCGCGGGCGTATACCAGCGGGCGAAGCGGTCCACGAAGCGCTGCATGGGCGCGCGCGTGGCCTGGGCTTCCTCCACGGCGTGGATGATGCGCGCGAGCGTGGTGTCATGCGCGGCCGCGGTGACGGTGAACTCGAACTCCCCGGTCTCGTTGATGGTGCCCGCAAAGACCGTGTCGCCGGGGCCCTTTTCCACCGGGATGCTCTCGCCGGTGATGGGGGCCTGGTTGAGGGTGGAGCGGCCCGACGCCACCACGCCGTCCAGGGCCACGCGCTCGCCCGGCCGCACGCGCACGCGGCTCCCCGGCGTGACCTCGGCCGCGGCCACCTCGAGCCACGCGCCGTCCGGCTGGAGCACCGTGGCCGTGGCCGGGGCCAGCGCCAGAAGGTCGCTCACGGCGTTGCGCGCGCGGTCAAGGGCGCGGGCCTCCAGCGCCTCGGAAAGGTTGAAGAGCGCCATCACCATGGCCGCCTCGGGGAACTGGCCGATGCAGAAGGCCCCGGTGACGGCCACGGCCATGAGCGCGTTGATATTGAGGTTGCGGTTGATGAGCGCGAGCCAGCCCTTGCGGAAGGTGCCGAGCCCGGCGAGGAGGATGGCGGCGAGCGAGATGGCCGCGGCCGCCCACTCGGCCACTGTTTGCGTGGCGGCCGGGAAGTGCCCCCATTCCGCGCCAAGCTCCACGGCCTCGGCAAGGGCGGCGAGGCCCGTGGCCCAGCAGATGCGCCGCCAGGGGATCTTGGGCGCCTCCACGGCTGCGGGCGCGGCGTCCGGCCGCTCGGGAATCATGTCGATGGCGGTGAGCGCCGCCTCGATGCTTGCGGGCGCGAGGCCGGGCTCATGGTCCACGGTGAGCAGGCGCTGCATGAGGTTGAAGGAGAGTCCCGTGACGCCGGGAAGCCCCGAGAGCTTGTTGCGGATGAGCGCCTCCTCCATGGGGCAGTCCATGTTGGGGATGCGGTAGACGACGCGCGTGGCCGTGGACGCGGGCACGGGAGAAGTAAAGGCGGTCCGGGCCTCGTGGATATGGTCGTGCCCCTCGTGGGTATGTTCGTGGGCGCCGTGGTCGTGCGCGTGGTCGTGGGCTTCGCTGTGGTGATGGCAGCACTGGCACTGGGACATGGCTTTTCTCCTTGGCCGGGACCTTTTTTCACGGCCTCCGGCGTTCATCCATGTTCAGGATAAGTGCTATAGCGGCTATAGAGTCAAGGGCGGCACGCGCAAAAAGAGAAATTTTTTTTGCCGGGTGCTAACTTTGACTCTGAGCCTGGAAGCAGTTTGACAAAATTTGTCAAACTGCACGGCGCTCATTCTTGAGCGCCCGCGCAAAAGTGAGCGGAAAAACCACGCTTTTTCCGCGAAACGACAGCGCGTATGGTTGGAAATTTGAAAAATTTCCAACTAAATACTTTAAAAAAGGGAAAGCGGCTCCTCGCTGCGGCGCACATGCCGGGTAAGGGCACTTTCGCGACAGAAGGCGCGGATGGTGTCGAGGAAGGGCGAGGGCGCCAGGGCGAGCTGGCGGCCATAGAGGGTGCGGCTTTTCGCAAAGCTCACAAAGATGCCGCGCGCGGCGCGGGTGAGGCCCACATAGAGCAGGCGGCGCTCCTCCTCAAGAGCGGCGCTTGGAGCGGCCTCGGGCGTGCCGAAAAGCAGGTCGCGCCTAAGCGGCAAAAGGCCGTTTTCGAGCCCGGGAAGGAACACGGCCTGAAACTCCAGGCCCTTGGCGGCATGGAGCGTGAGGATGCTGACGCGCTCCGCGCGGCTTTCCACAAGCTCGGCCTCGTGCAGCCAGGCCACACGCTCAAAGAAAGCGTCCCAGCCGCCACATTGCGCCCAGAGGCGGCAGAGCTCGCGCCAGGCCGCCCCGAGGCGCAGGGCCTCAGCCTCGTTGACAGCAGCGGCGGCCGCCGAAGCGCCCGCATCCTGCGGGGCGAGACCTTCCCACGCCAGCAGGTCCTGGGGAGGCGGGAGCTGGGCGCCGCTCTCGCGGGCCTGCCGCCAGCGGCTTTCCGCGGCGGCGAGGAAGCGGGCGCAGAGGTCGTCCCGCCAGAATTCCCCGGCGGAGGGCGCCACGCAGGGCACGCCCGCGGCCTCCAGAGCGGCCTGAAGCGGCGGGATCTGCGCCCTGAGGCGCACCAGCACGGCAATGTCGCCGGGGGCGAGGCTGCCGTCGAGCTCGCCCGGCTTCATCTTCGTCTGCGCCGCGTCGAGCAGGCTGTGCGCCGTGGCCCCGATGAGCGCGCGGGCGCGCTGCGCCACCCAGCGGGTTTCGGCGCGGGCATCCGGCGCGGCAAAGAGCCTGAGCTCCGCTGCAAGGGGCCGGGCCGCCGTGAGAGCCCCGCAGCGGCCATTGTCCCTCAAGAGGGCGCGGGCCGTGTCGAGCACCTTCTGGCTTGCGCGATAGCTCTGCCCGAGCCTGAGCACGCGCAAGGCCGGCCAGAAGCTGCGCAGGCTTTCCGCGCTCTGGCCCGTGGCGCCGCGGAAGCCGTAGATGGCCTGGTCCGGGTCGCCGATGCCGAAAAAGCCGCGTCCGTCCTCGGGCAGCAGGGCGCGCACGGCGGCGAGCTGCACCGGGGAGAGGTCCTGCGCCTCGTCCACGAGGATATGCCGCCAGCGGCCGCGCAGGCTTGCCGCGTGGTCGAGCAGCCAGGCGACAAGGTCCGCGTAGTCCATGAGGCCGCGGGCCTGTTTGCGGGCCGCATAGCGGTCGGCCGCCTGCGCGACGTCAGCCGCCGGGGCCTCGTTGCGCTCCCGGGCGAGCGCGAGGGCTTCCCAGAGCTCGCGCGCCCTGGCGCGGGAAAGGCCGGGATTGGCCTCGGCAAAGACGCGCAAGGCCGTATCCTCGCCAAGGAGCACGGGGAGCGCCTTCTGCGCCACTGCCGATGCCTCCCGTATCAGCCGCCAGGCGAGGCCGTGCAGGGTGTCGCAGGCCGGAAGCGGCTCCCCACCATTTCGTCCGGCGGCCAGTCGGTCGCGCATTTCCCCGGCCGCGCGCCGGGTAAAGGTGAGCGCCAGCAGATCCTCCGGGGCCGCGCCTTCAGCGAGCAGATGTTCAAGCCGCCCCACGAGGATGCGGGTCTTGCCCGCGCCCGGGCCTGCCGCCACAAAGACGGGGGCTGCGTCCTCCGCGCCCGTGCCCGCGCGCAGGGCGGCGAGCTGCTCCGGGGAATAGCTGATGCCGCCGGGCGCCGTCTCTTGCGGCCACGCCTGCGCCAAGGGCGCGGCCTCCGCCTTTGCGGCTGCGGGGCGTGCCGCGTGCGGTTTTTTCGGCGCGGTCTCCAGCCCCGGCAGGCGTCGGCGGCCGCGGCTGCCCGCGCTGAAAAAGCCGAGCTCCTCAGGCCGGAACAGGCGCACCGTGCCGTACTGACCGTCAAAACCCGCCTCACGCAGCACCTTGCCCGCCCGCATCCGGGCCACGGCCTCGCCCAGGGGCTCCCACCAGGCGCGCACGTCGGCCTCGGGCAGGCGGCAGAGGATGTCGAGCTCCGGCCCGAGCTCGGTGAGGGCCCGGCCATAGCGCTCGCGTACCTTGCGCGAGCCGGCGCCCACGCCAAGGATTTCGCCGATCACCTCGGCGAGCGGCACCAGCGGCAGCACTTCGGGCTCGCGCTGAAGCGCGGGCGGCGTTGCCCGGTCCGCGAGCTCCAGCACGCGGTGGAGCACGCCGATGGTCAGCGGGCGCCCGCACACCGGGCAGATGTCGCCGAGCTCGCGCGCCTCGGCGGGCTCGAGCACCACGCCGCAGGCCCGGTGCCCGTCGAGGTGGTACTTGCCCTCCTCGGGGTAGAATTCCATGGTCCCGAGGAAGCGGCAGTCGAGGCCGTCCTGCGGTTCGCGCCGCGCCGTCGCCCGGAGCGCCCGGAACATCCCCCCATAGGAGGGGCGCCCCGCGAAGAGATTGGCCTCGCGCCCGAGATTGGCCCCGGAATGGGCGTCGGAATTGGAAATGAGCGCATAGCCGTCCAGCCGGCTCAGGAGGCGGTTCATGGCCGGGTCGGAGGAAAGGCCCGTCTCCAGCGCGAAAATGTGCTCCGTGAGGTCGCCGAAGCAGTCCTCCGGGCGGTCGAAGCCGGACTTGGAGCCGAAAATCGCAAACCACGGCGTCCACACATGGGCCGGGATGAGCACGCCGCCGGGCACACATTCCAGGAGGATTTCCAGAAGGTCGCGCGAGTCGAGCCCGAGGATGGGCCGCCCGTCCGAATGGAGATTGCCGATGAGGGCGAGGCGCTCGGAGAGCCGGTCCGTATCTTCCAGCGTGGGCACAAAGACGAGGTTGTGCACCTTGCGCACCTTGCCGCCGCGCTTGTAGATGGAGCTGATTTCCGCCTGGAGGCAGAAGCGCGGGCCACCGCCGTGCTCCGTGGCTTCGGGCCGCGCGAGGCGGCCGCCGCAGAGGGCTTCCAGCGTCTCGGGCTCGCCCTTGAGGCGGTAGAGGCCGCTTTCCTCGTCAAGCACGAGCTGCTCGCGCAGCTCCGCGCGCCATTGGGGATGGGTGAAGTCGCCCGTGCCCAGCACGTCGATGCCCTTGCAGGCCGCCCAGGCCGCGAGATGCGGCACGGTGAGCGCCGTGCTGGTGGCGCGGGAAAAGCGGGAATGGATGTGCAGGTCGGCGACGAAGTTCATGGGGCGTCTCCGTGGAGCGTGGCGGCGGCATCCTGCACCGCGAGCCAGGGGCAGAAGGCGAGGGCCGCCCGCGTCCACGCGGGGCCGGAACCTGCGCCACGGCGGTGGAGCGTGAGCGGGGCGCAAAGTTCCGGCTCGGCGCTGGCCCCCTTTTGCGCCAGCAGGAGCAGCCGATGCGCGGATTCCCCGCTGTGCGGCCTCAGCGGCAGGATGCGGCGAAGGCCCAGGCGCGCGCCTTCAAGGGCGGCGCAGATGCGCGTGAGCGCGGACGCGGGCACGATGCAGCAAAAAAGGCCCTTGTGGCGCAAGAGGCGGGCGGCTGCCGCGCAAAAAACCGGGAAAGCGTCTTGGACCTCGCCGCGCAGCGCCCCCTCCCGCAAGGCCGAGGGCGAACGGCGGCCGCTGTCCGGAAGGCCCCAGGGCGGATTGGCGAGCACCATGTCCTGCGGGCCAGTTTCCGGGAGCCGCACCCCCACATCCGCCACAAGAAAGCGAACGCGGCCGGAAAGGCCCAGGGCTTCGGCGTTGGCGCGGGCCGCGGCCACGAGGGCGGCCTCGCGCTCCAGCCCCAGGCACATGGCGCGGGGAAGCTGCAGGGCCACACCCAGGAGCGCCGCGCCGCAGCCACTGCCGAGCTCGGCCACGGCGCATTCACCGTGGGCGCGTCGGCGCCGGCGCAGGGTCCGCACGGCAAAGGCCGCGAGCAGCAATGCCTCCAGCCCGAAGCGGTAGGCCCCCTCCGGCTGGACAAGCCCGCGCGGGAAGCGGGGGGCATTCACAAGAGCGCGCCGTGCCAGTTGAAGAGGCCCTCGCGCCGAAGCTCGGGCAGGCCCTGTGGCGGCGTCTCCTCCATGCGCGCGAAGAAGCTGTAGCCCGCCTCGTAAAGTTCGCGCCGCTGCCCCGAAAGGTCCAGCGGCCAGGCGGGATAGATCCACAGGTTGCCGCCGTAGCGCCTGGTCCAAAACACTTCCCCCTTGGGGCTCATGAAGGGCTCATTGGGCTTGAGCGCCGCCTGCCCGAAACGGGAGATCCCCACGGGCCAGAAGCCGGAAAGCACGGCTCCCAGCGGCAGCGGACTCTGGGCCGGGAGGGCCAGCGCGTCCTCGCGCGAGAGCTCCGGGCTCACAAAGGCCCCGCTGAAGCCCTGCCGGGCCAGCACGGCAAGCGCCGCGGCATTGGCGATATTGCAGAAGGGCCCGGCCAGAAGGTCGGCATCCTCGGGGAGCGCTTCGGGAAAGATAGCCCGCTGCCACGGCGCGTTACAGACGAAGTGCCGGGCCCCCTCGCGCCAGAGATGGTCGATCATGCGGCTGAGCGCGGCTTCCTCCTCGGGCCAGACCACCGGGGGCAGCCACCAGGCCGTGCGGGAAACAAGCGTGCGCGAAAGCCCGGCCGTGCGCGGCGAAAGCCAGAGCGCGGGCACGGCCCGGCGGCCGCCAGCGCTTCCCCCCGCGCGGCCCCCCTCCTTTCCGCGGCCAAGCCCCTGGCTGATACCGGACGTGAGCAGCATGTCCGGCCGTGGGCGCGGGCGCACGGCCTTCGGCAGGCGCGGGCCTCCGGCGGGCGGGGCCGTGTCCTGCGTCTGGGCCTCCTTCCTTGCCTCGAGGCGCTTGCGCCATTCGCCGAGCAGGCGCTGGAGCTCGGGCTCGCGCCGGTCGATGAGAAAGACGGGCGTCCCGGCCTTGGGCGTGGCATGTTTGGCGAGCCTGAGGCGCAGGGTCCCGGCCTTGGGCACGCGCCGCGTTACGGGGAGCGTGGCGTGCCAGCGTTCATCCTCCACGCCCACGCGCAAATAATCCCCGGGCAAAAGCTCAAGATGCGGCTTGATCTCGCAGCCGCCGTCGGGCGCGATGCGGATCTTGCCCGCGAGAAGGCCCGAGCTCGTCTGTTTGTCCGGGCTCGCGGCCTCCTCCGGCGATTGCGGCAAAAAGCGCGCCTTGCCGCCGGGTCTGCCCAGGGCGAGCGCGAGGATGTCCTGCGCGGTTTTCCGCGCCGCCGGGTCACCGGGGTTGTCGCGCAAAAGACGGTAGGCCGTCACCGTATGAAAGACATAGTGCGGCCCCTTCTTGCGGCCCTCGATCTTCCACGAGGCGAGGTGCGGCACGTCAAGGAGGGTCTTGACGAGCGGCCCGAGCTCCAGGTCCTGACAGGAGAAGAAGCGGCCCGACTTGCCGCCCTTCGCCTGCGCGGGCTTCGGCTGCACCTGCCGCCCTTCCGGCGCACGCCCTGTCCCGGTCTCCTTGCGGCGCGGGGCGTCCCTCCCCGCCTGCCGTCCGCCCTGGCGGGCGACCTCGCTGTAAACGCGGCGGCAGGGCTGCACACAGCGCCCGCGCAGGCCGCTCTTGCCGCCCATGTAGCTCGACCAGTAGCAGCGCCCGGACACGCAGTAGCACAGCGCCCCCTGCACGAAGAGCTCAAGGTCCAACCCCTCGGGGCAGGCCGCGCCCATGGCGCGGATCTCGTCGATGGAGAGCTCGCGCGGCAGGATGACCCGGCTTGCGCCGAGGCGCTTCGCCTCCTCAAGGGCCAGCGGGTGCGTCACATTGGCGAGCGTGGAGAGCGCCAGGCCGCCCGTAAAACCCGCCTGCCGGGCGATGTCGATGAGGCCCGGGTCCTGGATGATGAGGCCGTCCGGCATGACCTGCCTTGCGAGGCGCGCCGTGAGCCGCCAGGCCGCGCCGATCTCGCCGGGCTTGATGAGGGTGTTCATGGCCACATAGACGCGGCGCCCCTCCTCATGGGCGAGGTCCGTGAGGCGGGTGAGCTCGCCAATGCCGAAATTCTCCGCCTCCATGCGCGCGGAAAAATGCTTTAGCCCCACATAAACGGCGTCGGCGCCGGCGGCCAGCGCCGCGAGGAACGAGGGCGTGTCGCCGGCCGGGGCGAGGATCTCGGGGCGCGGCGTTGCGGGCAGGGTCGCGCTCATGCGCCGTAATACTCCCGGTACCAGTCCACNAAGCGCCCGATGCCCACNGCNAGCGGCGTGGCNGGCGTGAAGCCCGTGACGCGGGCGAGGTCNTCCACNTCCGCCCAGGTGGATTCCACNTCGCCGGGCTGCATGGGCAGAAGCTCGCGGATGGCCTTNTTGCCNAGGGCCTTTTCCAGNGTGTCGATGAANGTGNNNAGCTCCACGGTGTCGTGNTTGCCGATATTGTAGATGCGCCACGGCGCNGAGCTCGTGGCCGGGTCCGGCGCGGCGGCGTCGAAGGCCGGGTCCGGNGCGGCGGGGAGGGGGAGCAGGCGNACCANGCCNTCCACGATGTCGTCNATATAGGTGAAGTCGCGGCGCATCCGTCCCTCGTTGAACACCTTGATNGGCTCGCCNNNCAGGATGGCCGTGGTGAAGAGGTGNAGCGCCATGTCCGGCCGCCCCCAGGGCCCGTANACCGTGAAGAAGCGCAGGCCCGTNGCCGGGATGCCGAAAAGGTGGCTGTAGGCGTGGGCCATGAGCTCGTCGCTCTTTTTCGTGGCCGCGTAGAGGCTNACNGGNTGGTCCACGTTGTGNCGCGTGGAATAGGGCATGGCNGCGTTGAGCCCGTANACCGAGGANGACGAGGCGAAGACGAGGTGCTCCACGCCGTTCNGGCGGCAGCCCTCGAGCACATGNCCGAAGCCCACGAGGTTGGAGCTGATGTAGGAGGCCGGGTCCTTGAGGCTGTAGCGCACCCCGGCCTGCGCNGCCAGATTGACCACATGGGTGAAGNGNTCGGCCGCGAANAGGCGCGCCATGCCGTCCCNGTCGGCGAGGTCNAGCCGCTCGAAGCGGAAGGCCGCGCTCNGCGGGAGGNCNGCCAGCTNCNNGAGACGCGCCTCCTTGAGGNGCACNTCATAATAGNCGTTCANNTTGTCGATGCCGACCACCGTNTGCCCCNCNGAAAGGAGGCGGCGGGCGAGATGGTAGCCGATGAANCCGGCGGCGCCGGTGACAAGGATATGCATAGGCTCTCCTTCTTGCTGGCNGCGGCAGAGTATGCCAGATGCCGGGCGGGGGCAAGCGCGGGGCTGCCGCGGTNANGGCCGTGCNCGCGNCCCGGNTNTGGCGGAGANGCTCCNCGCGCCGCTTCACTTTTGCGGCNGCCGGGGCTATAGTCCCCGGACATTGCGGGGCTCGGCGCGGCAGGGGCCGTCCCGGCNTNCGCCGCCAAGCCAGAAGGAGANANCNTACGCCATGAGCGAGAACCTGACCGTCGCCGTTGTCGGCGCCACCGGCGCCGTGGGCCGTGAAATGCTCAAGACCCTCCATGACCGGGCCTTCCCGGCCNCGCGNGTGCGCGCCTTCGCCTCGGCGCGCTCCGCCGGGAGCCGCGTGCCCTTTGGCGACGAGGAGCTNGTGGTGGAAGAGCTCAAGGAGGATTCCTTCGAGGGCATCAATCTCGCNCTTTTNTCCGCGGGCGGTTCCACNTCNGAAAANTTCGCGCCGCTGGCCGCGCACGCGGGCTGCGTGGTGGTGGACAATTCCTCGGCCTGGCGCATGGACCCGCGCTGCCCGCTNGTNGTNCCCGAGGTCAACCCGGACGCGCTCGANAANCACGAGGGCATCATCGCCAATCCCAACTGCTCCACCATCCAGATGGTGGTGGTNNTGAAGCCCATCCATGACGCCGTGGGCGTNNCGCGCGTGGTGGTNTCCACNTATCAGGCCGTGTCNGGCACGGGCCAGAAGGGCATCGAGGAGCTGGAGCGNCAGGTGCGCGACCTCTTCAACGGCCGCGACCCGGAAAACAAGGTCTATCCCTACCGCATCGCCTTCAACGCGCTGCCGCANATCGANGTCTTCCAGGANAATGACTACACCAAGGAAGANATGAAGATGGTCAACGAGACCGTCAAGATCATGGAGGACCCGTCCATCANGGTGACGGCCACCTGCGTGCGCGTGCCCGTGTTCTACTGCCACGGCGAGGCNGTNAANGTGGAGACNAAGAAGAAGATGACGCCCAAGGAGGCGCGNCTTCTGCTCTCGCAGGCGCCGGGCGTGCGCGTGTTCGACAATCCGCGCGAGCTGCTCTATCCCATGCAGGCNGATGTCATCGGCGAGGATGANGTGTTCGTGGGCCGCATCCGCGAGGACGAATCCGTGGAAAAGGGCCTCAACATGTGGATNGTGGCCGACAACGTGCGCAAGGGCGCGGCGCTCAACGCCGTGCAGATCGCCGAGGAGCTCGTNCGGCGCGACCTCGTGCGCGTGCCNGACNGGGACGTGTTCACCGCGTAAGCNCGGAGNGGCGGCATGGAAGCGTCNGANCGCGAGNCNTATCTCGAGGCCCTGCTCGNCGCGNCNAGGCCGGGNACGGAAAAGGTGCTNGCNTTNTNNGATGCGCGCGTGGGGNGNATNTNNACGGACGGGCGCCTGCTCTTCGTGCCNCTGGACGACCACCTCTGCCACCGGGGCGACGGCCTTTTCGAGAGCATCTGCTGCCGCGGGCGGCGCGTCTTNGCCCTTGAGGCGCATCTGGCGCGNCTGCGCGAGGGCGCNGCGGCGCTNGACATCACGCCGCCCTGCTCCTGGGNGGAGCTTCGGGAGCGCATCCTCGANGTGGCACGGGCNGGGGGGCGCGACCATTGCGACGTGCGCGTCTTTCTCTCNCGCGGGCCGGGCGGCTTCGGCATCTCGCCCGCCGAGTGCCCGGTGGCCGGGCTCTATATCGTGGCGCTNGCCTCGCATCTCCCCACGGAGGAGTATTACCGGAAGGGGCTCACGGCCTTCACCAGCGCCATCCCGCCCAAGCAGGAATACCTCGCGCGCATCAAGAACACCAACTATCTGCCCAATGTGTTCATGGCGGCCGAGGCGCGGAAGAAGGGCATGGATGTGGCCGTGACCTTTGACGAGGAGGGCCATATGGGCGAGGCAGCCATCGCCAACATGGGCATCGTGGACGCGGAAGGGCGCCTGCGCAGCCCGGAGATTCGGCGCATCCTGCCGGGGACCACGCTGCTGGCCGCGCTCAAGCTGGCCGCGGAGCGGATGCCCGTGGTGGAGGGGCCCATCCACAGGGACGAGATCGCCCATGCCCGGGAGATGCTGCTCTTCACGAGCGCGACCCTTTGCGTGGCCGTGACCCATTTTGACGGGCGCCCCGTGGGCGAGGGCGAGGACCGGGGGCGCCCGGGCCCGGTGGCCCTGTGGCTCAAGGACGCCCTGCTCGAGCATATGCTCGCCACGGGCACGCCGTACTAGGCGCGCCGACAACACGCACACCCGGCGGCCGGGCACGCAGCGGGGATGCTGATGCACGTTCTTCTCATCGCGCTCCAGCAGGAGGCCCCGGAGCCTGACGGCGCCCGCGGCACGGACCCCGCGCTGCTCGCGCGCCTGGAGGCGGAACAGGCCCTCGCCATCACCTCCGCCCTCAACGCCGGGGGCCTGGTCTCGCCGCTCCTCGTCTGTATCAAGGGCTCGCGCCTCCATGCCGAGGCGACGGCGCAGGGGCTGCCCCTCCTTGCCGTGAGCGGCGCGGGCAGCGTGACGGCCCATGTGCGCCTCTGGCGCTGGCAACGGCGGCGCGACTTCCTTCTCATCCAGACAGTGGGCGAAGCCTCGGTCAGGCTCGGGCGCCGTGTGCTCGCCATGCGCAAAAAGGGGAGCGCCGTCCTTTCCCATGCCTTTTTCGTGCGCCCGCCCGCGACGGACCTTGCCTGTGGCCCGGCCCTCCGTGCGGCAAGCCGCGTCTTTTGCGGTTCGGGCCATGTGCGCGAGCGCATCCGGGAATTCTGGGACTCCCTCCCGGAAAAGCGCCGCCCCGGGGCCACGCTGGACCTGCTCCCGCCGGGTATCCCTCTCGCAGACTACCTGCCGCAGCCGGAGCTCTGGCCCGGCGCGGACGGCGGGGAGCGGCGCTGCATCATCGGCATGGGCGAAAGCCTGGCGGCGGATTCCGGCGCGCGCCTCATGGTGCGGGCCATGGCCGCCCTCTGGCAACGGGAGGACCTGCCCCCCTGGGAAGTGCGGATGTTCGGCGCGGGCCCGCGCTTTGAAGAGGTGCTGCACGAGGCCGAGAGCCTCGGCGTGGCCGCGCGGCTCTGCATCCTCGGCGACCAGCCCGCCGCGGAGGCCGCGCGCCAGTGCTCCGCCTGGGTGGCCCCCGGAACCTCGCCCGAGGAATTGCCGCAAACACTCTGGGCTGGCGTGGCCGCGGGGCTGCCGCTCATTTGTGCCCAGAGCCCCCTGCACCGCGAGCGCCTCACGGGGATGCCGCCCCTGACGGCCGTGCGCATCCCGGAGAACGACCCCCAGGCCCTCGCCGGGGCCCTCATCGCGGTCATGCGGGACGGGCGCCTCAGGGCGCGGATGCGCCAGGCGGGCGAAGCCGTGCGCCCGCGCATCGGCCTCGCGGCCATGGCCGCGCATTTTTGCGCGTTCTGCGCGGAAGTGGTCACGGAAGCCGGGGGCGATCGGGAGAATGACCCGGAACCCGAAGCCTGACCCAGTGACTCGCCCGGCGCATGGCCGAAACCTGCACCCCTACCTGTCTTCCATGAAATTGTTGAGCCTGTTGGCCGGATTGAGCGGAGTCTGGTCCAGCAATTCTAGGGACTTGACCATCTTCAGCGTCCCCTGCTTGTACTTCTGGAAATGCGGCGAGGCGATGTGGGCCTTGTAGGCATCCTGGCTCGCATAGGTCTCGAGGATGGTGATCCTGCAGGGGTCATCCTTTTCCGCCACGGCATACATGGTGAGCACGCCCGGCTCCTCGCGCAGAGATGTCTCGCCCACTTCGGCCGCGTACTTGCGGTATTCCTCAAGGTATTGCGGGTCGACAACGATGCGCGAGAGGCGCGTGATGCCGTCAGGACCCATGGGCAGCTTGGCGCACATGCCGGGCGCCTTGTCGAGCCTGAGGCACTTGCCGATAACTTCGCCTGTGGCAAGATAGGCATAGGTGGGGAATTCGAAGAGCACGGGCTTGAGACGGCGATAGTCAAGGCGCCCCTCGTCGTCCAGCATGTCGGGCTGCGCATAGGTGGCCGCCACGGTGCAGATGAAGTTGTCGAAGCCGGGTGTCTTGTAAATGTCCACCACATTGAGCTCCATGGCCACGGGCGCCTCGTCGATGATCGGCGAGCCGTTTGCACCGCGGTGGCAGGGAAAGACCTGGGACTTGTCCACCTTCGCGCCGCTCACGCTGCCCACATAGTCGGCCCGGGGCAGCATGGCGCGGTCCACAAGGTTCACGGAAAGCTTGCGGTCGGCAAGGATGCCCTTGGTGGTGTAATGGTCCTCGTTCATGCTGACCACGATGCGGTCATGGCCGAGCACGCCCACATGTGCCACGAGGAGCCAGTTCACCCTGCCCTGAACCTCGGCCCCCACCACGGTGAGCAGGCTCGGATAGAGCGCGAGCCGGTTGCCGAGCGAAACCTGTTTCATGCTTCCCCCCGATGCCGCTGTTTGCGGGGCCGCAGTCTCATCGGCCGCGGCCACGCCGCCTGCCAGGAAAAGTGCCGCCAAGAGGCAGATACTCATGGTCACGCGGCGCATGGCGACCTCCTTGTGGGTGCTTTTGCCGGACGAGAAAGCGGGGCGCAAGTCGCACGCTTCCGGGCCCGGCGTATGCCTGGGGTGGAGGACAAGCCTAGCAGCGAAGCGCCCGGCGGCCAAGCCGGGAACCGGCAAAGAATTGCCTGATTTTTTCACTATGCAGGGCGTGGGGCGGCCCGCGGCTTTTGCGGGAGTGACGCGCAAGTGCGTCCGTGCCTTTCCCATGCGCCGTTGTGACGCCGCTGGCCGCAGCGGCACATCATAGCACCTTGAAGACCAGTCTTGCCCCGAAGAAAATGATTATACTGCCGCAGATGGCGTTGACATACTTAAGGACTTTCCTCGAAAAACAGGCCCTGAAAGTTGATATTATCGTCGCAAGCAGTGTGAACCAGAGGAGGGAAGCGGCAGACACCCCGACAATAAAGGAAATTCGTTGAGCGCCGGCCAGGCTTGCATACATGGCCCCCAGAATCATTGTCCCGTCGATGACGGCTTGCGGATTGAACCACGTCAATACAAAAGCAGTCCAAACCACGCTTAAAAACTTCGGTGCAACCCTCTCCGGCCTGTCCTGCGCCTGTCCCGCGAAAAGCATCTTGCCGCCCATGTAGATGAGGACCACTCCGCCGAGGATCATCAGCGCCGTTTTTACGGCAGGATACATGTCAATAAAGATGCCGATACCGAAAAAACAGGCAAGCGCCAGCGTAATATCAAAAAAAGCGACTGTCAGGCCGCAGGCCAGTGACCTGCTCCGCCGCATAGTCAGCGCAGCGTTGATGACAAACATGTTCTGGATGCCGATGGGGGCCGCATAGGCCAGGCCGAGCATCAGCCCCTGCATAAAAAATTCTGTCTGCATGGGAGGGGAAGGAAGGAGTAAAGGCTAGGCCACCAGCACTTGAACACGGCGCTGCATACTGTTTCGCCGAAAAATTGTTCTTCGTGCCTGGCTGAAGCGCTTGTCATCCTGCATTTTGGATTTGGTGGACGCATTTTGCGCAATGGCTGTCCGCGATAAATCTTCGGGGAGCAGCCCGCAGCGCCGCCGGGTCTCTCACTCCCGCGGGGCGCGGCGCCGCTCCCGCCAGCGCCAGAGGCGCAGGCCGATCTGGATGGCGAGCCACGCGAGCACCAGCATGAGGAGGAAGGCGGGGCCGAGCACGCCCCAGGAATGGCGCGAGGCCCCCTCCCAAAGGCCAGACGCCCAGAACAGGAGGAACACGCCGGAAAGAAAGGCCCCGTAGCCGAAGGCGCGGCGGAAGCCTGTCTCCCAGAAGAAGTTGATGGCCCCGGCAGCCGCGCAGGCGGCTGCGATCCACAGGGCGAGGAGGGCGATGACGAGGGAAAATTCGGGCATGGGGCCTCCTGAACGGGGGCAGGGGGCGTTGCGGGCGAGCGCCGGGGAAGAGGGGGATCAGGGGCTGGCCACAGGGGCGCGGGGCCGCGTCCGGGCCGGAGCATCCGCCCGCGAAGGCCCGGTGGTCCGGGCCTTCGCGGAACGGCGAAAACGGCTACGCGTAGGGGTTGGCGTACAGCAGGATGAAGCTGATGACGAGCGCGTAGATGGCGAGCGATTCGATGAAGGCGAAGGCAAGGATCATGGTACCCGTGATCTTGCCGCTCACTTCAGGATTGCGGGCCACGCCCTCGCTGGCGCCCTTGAGGCCCAGGCCCATGCCGATGCCGCAGCCGCAGGCCGCGATACCGATGCCCAGGGCCGCCGCGAGGCAGGTGAAGCCGAGGGAGTCGGAATTGAGCGTCTCGGCGGCGAAGGCCATGCCGGCCATGCCGAGCAGGGCGACGGTGTTGAGGGCAATCAGCAGGAATTTACGCATGGAACACTCCTTCCACGTTGTATTGTTGGGTCGCGTGCGACCATTCCCCCGAAATTGGCGGCCTAGTGCTCGGGGCCTTCAAGGGCGCTGGCGATGTAGAACATGGTCAGCATGAAGAACACGAAGGCCTGCATACACTTGCCGAGCAGGAAGAGCCCGTAGATGGGCAGCGTCCCGAGCAGCGGCGCCATGATGAAGAAGAGGATGATGACGATTTCCTCGCCGCGGATATTGCCGAAAAGTCGCAGGGAAAGCGAGACCGGGCGCGAGAGGTGCGAGACGATCTCGAGCGGGAACATGAGCGGGATAAGGAACTTGGAGGGCCCGAGGAACTGGTTGATGTAGTGCGCCTTCCAGCGCGCGAGGCCCACCCAGTTGTAGTAGAAGAACACGAACACCGCCATGCACACCGTGGTGTTGAGGTTGGCGGTGGGCGCGTCGCAGCCGGGGATGAGCCCGAGGATGTTCATGCCGAAGATATAGATGAGCATCCCGGCGAGCAGGGGCACATATTTCTTGCCGACCTCGCCCATGGAGGAGCAGATGAATCGCTCCGTGGTGTCGATGACCGCCTCAAAGAAATTCTGCAGCCCTCCGGGCACGAGGGTCAGGCGGCGGCGCAGGATAAGGGCCACGGCGAAGAGCACGGCCATGCAGAGCCAGGAATAGAAAACGTGCTTGAAGGGCACGATCTGGCCTGCGATGGTGATTTCATCCATTCCGAGAAAGGTGGAGAGCAATACCGGTTCCGGCAAACTGCCTGCCATGATGAGCCTCCTCGTAGGCCTCAAGCGCGACCTTTTCCTGAAATTCGCGGGTGCGCCCGCGCCGCAATTTCCCTCAGCGCATTTTATGAAGGAAATGGCTCTTTTTCAAGCATTTTCGGCGGCGTCCCAACGGCATCCGCCAAAGGGTATCCACCATGCCGCCCAAGGGTCGCCGCGCGCATCCGCGGCGCTGTCCAAAAACCCAGGCCGCCGCAGCGTCTAGGGCCCGGCCTTGCGCGCGCTCGAGGCGTAGCTCACAAGGCCCACGCCAAGACCAACGGCCACGCCCGCCGCCAGCGCCACAGGTGACGCGCCCGCCCTGAGCGCCCAGAAAAGTCCCAGCGCAAACACCAGCATCCGCACGGCCCAGCGCAAAAGCGCGCCCATGAGGGCCCCCGGCCCAAGGCCGCCGCCGGGCCGTGAAAAAAACCGCGCCCAGCCCCAGAAAATCCACGTCATGGCCAAAAGGCCCGCTCCGAACCAGAAAAGGAGGGGCGTCACCGCCAGCAGCGCGGCCCCGGCCGCCAGCGCCAGCAGCGCGGCCACGGCCACGCGGCAAAGCAGGGCGCGGATGGCGGCCTCGCGGATGCCCCGCCGCCAGAGCCACGCGTCCAGCGCCGCAATGGGCGCGGCAAGGGGCGCTTTCAGGGGCGGCCTCCGCCAAAGGCCCGGGCCGAAATTCGTTCCCGCGTCATTTCCCTGTGTCCGTATCCTTGAGGTGCGGCTTTTTCCCCGGAGGTGGCGTGCCCGGGCGTCCCGAAGCGGGGGCGCCCGCCCCTGGGCGGGCCGTGCCGTCATTAGCGGCGCTCACGGCTGCGCCCGCGTGTCGCCGCTCGTTTTCCAGCTTGCGCAAAAGCACCTGCGTGTCGCGGTAAACATTGAGAAAACCCGCGCCTATCCCCAGCAGCAGAAAAATGATCTTGCACCAGGGGCTCGTGCCGAGCCAGGCGTCCAGGCCGTAGCCGATGGCGAAGCCCACCAGCGGCCCGCTCACGAGGTGCAGCCCCATGACGCCCGTGGTGGCCATGGCCCGCATCCCCTCGCGCTGCTGGCCGAAAAAATCCCTGAAGGACACCCCTGCTCCCGGCATGGCGGCGGCGTCCGGCATGGCCGGAGCACAGGCGCCGCGCGTGTTCTTTCCCGGCCAAGTTAGCACGGGCCCCGCATCGCGTCAACGGGCCGCGGGGAATCCCCACGACAAAAAGGCCGCCCCGGATTTTACCACGGGGCGGCCTTGAGGCCGGGGGAGGGGGAAATGCCGTCACGAAACGCCGTCGCGCGCAGGAAAGGCGCGCGGCACCGCGCGTGCAAAAAACTCCGGGCAGCAACCAGGGCCGGAAAATTCTTCCCGGTGCGGAAGCGCCGCGCGTGCGGCACGGGATGCGCCGCCGGATGCTTCCGGGCGCGCCCGCGCGACCGCGGCTCTAGCGCTTGAGCTCCATGGCCTTCTGGAGCATCTGGTCGGCTGTGGTCACCACCTTGCTGTTGGACTGGAAGCCGCGCTGGGTGACGATCATGTTGACCATTTCCGTGGCCATGTCCACGTTGGAGAGCTCGATATTGTAGGCCTGCACCGTGCCGTAGTTTTCCGTACCGGCCATGCCGAGCTCCATCTGCCCGGCCTCCGGCGTGGCGGAAAAGAGGTTGCTGCCCTCGCGCCGCAGGCCGTCCTCGCTGGTGAAGCGGGCGACGGGTATCTGCCAGAGGTCGATGCTCTGGCTGTTGGAGAAGAGCCCCACCACCGTGCCGTCGTTGCGGATGCTCACATTGCTCAAAAAGCCCTCGCTGTAGCCGTCCTGCTTGTAGGTGCTCGTGGGCCCGCTGCTCGTGAAGGCCGTTGTGGGATACTGGGACAGGATGGCGTCTTCACCCATGGTGGGCAAAAGGTGCATGTCCCGGCCCACATCCGCGGCCGAGGCGGGGGCGTTGGTCCAGCCGCCGGCGGAGCGGATGCCGAGGTCCAGGGTCATGGGCGAGCCGTCGAGGCTGAACTGCGGCAGTCCCCCGGAAAGCGTCGCCGGGACCCAGTCCTCAAGGTTCTTGCTGCCCTCGGTGGTGGGCGTGAAGGCGGCCACGCTCTTGAGGTTGCCCGCGGAATCGAACTGGAGCACGCCGCTCATGAGCAGCCCGTCGCCAGGCTGGGGCATGATGACATTGCCGTCCGCGTCATACTTGAGCTCGGTGTCGGCGGCGATGATGAATTCCATGTAGCGGTTGGGCGAATCGGAAGGTGCACCGTCAAAATAGGCCGTCACTGTGCGGGCGTTGCCCTCGGCGTCATAGACGGTCATGGGCTGGCTGTAGGAATAGGCGTCGGAGGGGAGCGCCTTGCTGCCCCGGCCGTCATATTGGTCGAGCAGGGAGAAATAGGGGTTTTCGGAGCCTGTGCTCTTGTCCGCCTTGGAATTGAGGTTGACGGTCAGTTCCACCTTGCTGGTGGTCTTGGCCGGGATGGTGGCGAAGCTGTCCACCTGCACGGCCGAGAGCTCGCCGCGTGTGCCGTCCGCGCCGATCTGGTAGCCCATGAGCGCAAGGCCCGAGGGCGTGCGCCACACGCCCTCCTTGTCGGGACGGAAGTCGCCCGCGCGGGTGTAGAAAGTGCCGCCCTCGCCGTCCGTCACCTGGAAGAAGCCCTTGCCGTTGATGGCCATGTCGGTGACGGTGTTGCTGGCTTCCAGGCCGCCCTGGCCGAACATGGTGCGGATGGTCTCCACCTGCAGGCCCATGCCCACCTGCCCGAGGGCCACGCGCGAGTCCTCCTGGGCGTTCCACCAGTTGCCCATGCACGCCTGGCCCTGCGAGAGCATGTCCGAAAAGAGGATGCCCTGCTGCTTGTAGCCGATGGTGCTGACATTGGCGAGGTTGTTGGTCGTTACCTGCATGCCCTGGGCCAGGCCCTTCATGCCGGTTGCGCCGATATAGAGCGACGAGTTCACGCTTGCTGCCTCCGGGAAAGAAAACGGCGGCGGGGAAAATTTTTCCTCACCGCCGCATATAAAGCAGCATTCGTGCCAGTGATGCGCCCGGCGCGCGGGCGCCCGGACTATTTCACGAGCGGCAGCCCGGCCTTTGTCCAGCCCTCGATGCCGCCGCCCATGTTGAGGACGCGCCCGCGGCCCGCTTCGGCGAGAGCCTCGGCCGCCGCCGCGGACCTGCGGCCGCTCCTGCAATAGAGAAGCACCGGCGCGTCCGCGGGGAGCGCCCTGACCTCCCTCTCAAAGCCGGGCCCGAAAAAATCCATGTTGCGCGCCCCGGCAAGATGCCCCTCGCGGAACTCCTGCGGGGTGCGCACATCAAGAATGATAAGGCCTTCCGGGGGATTGGCAAGCAGGGCTTTCGCCTCCTCCACGCCGATGTCGCCGGAGGCGGGGATGGCACGGGCGCTTCCGCTCCCGGCAGCGGGCGCGGCGTCCCGCGCCGTGGCCGGGGCCCCCGTCCAGAGGGCGAGGCCCAGGGCCAGCAGCGCGAGCCCGCGAAGCAGCATCCGGCAAGGGCTGGCGCTCATGCCTTTGCCCCGGCGTCGGCCGCGCCCTCGCGCACGGCGGCCGCGGCCCTGGCGAAGCCCTCCTCCGCATTGCGGATGACGCTTTCATCCACGCAGAAGGCGAGGCGGATATGCCCCGGCCAGCCGAAGCCCGAGCCGGGCACGGCGAGCACGCGCTCCTCCATGAGGCGGTTCACGAAGGCCACGTCGTCGCCACCGGGCGCCTTGGGGAAGAAGTAGAACGCGCCGCGCGGCATGACGAACTCATAGCCCGCGCGGGTGAGCACCTCGGCCATGGCCGCGCGCCGGGCGGCGTATACCTCGCGGTCCACGGCGCTGCCGAGGGCGGCTCCCATGATGTGCTGGCCGACCACGGGCGGGTTGACGAAGCCCAGGATGCGGTTGGTGAAGGTGAGCGCAGCCATGAGCTCGGCCTTCTCGGGCATTTGCGGCGAAAGGGCGATCCAGCCCACGCGCTCGCCGGGGAGCGACATATTCTTGGAAAGCGAGCTCACGGCCACGGCGTAGGGATAGAGCGGCAGCACCGAGGGCACTTCCGCGCCGTCATAGGCGAGGAAGCGGTAGGGCTCGTCCGCCACCAGCCAGATGGGGCGCCCGTATTGCTGGCTCTTGTTCTCGAGCAGCGCCGCCAGGGCCTGAAGGTCCGCACGGCTGTAGACGGCCCCGGTGGGATTGTGCGGCGAGTTGATGAGCACCACGCGCGTTTTCTCGTCGATGGCGCGCTCCAGCGCGGCGAGGTCGGGCGCGAAGTTCTCGGGCCTGCTCGGCACGGCCACGAGCTCGCCCCCGTGGTTGGAGACATAGAAGCCGTATTCCACAAAATAGGGCGCAAAGGTCAGCACTTTCTCGCCCGGGTCCAGCACGGCGCGCAAAAAGGCGTTGAGGCCCCCGGCCGCGCCGCAGGTGAGGATGACGTCCTCCGCGCCCAGCTTCACCCCCTGCTCGCCCGAAAGGTGGGCAGCCAGCTTCTCGCGCAGCCAGGGAAAGCCGCCGTTGGGCATGTAGCCGAAGGCGAAGGGCTCGCCCGCGTGCTCCGCGAAGGCGCGCAGGCCCTCGCCCACGGCGGCCGGAGCGGGCAGGTCCGGATTGCCGAGGCTGAAATCATAGACGTTTTCCGCGCCGTACTTGGCCTTGAGCTGGATGCCCGCCTCGAACATGCGGCGCACCCAGGAGGCATTGGCGAGATCGGCGGCGACATTTTTGGCAAGAACGGTCATGGGAATCCCCCCGTTGTCTTTACTGAAGAAACCCACTATAGTACCGAGACCTGTCTGATTGCAATCGTCAAGCCAGGCCCTGCGCCGACGCACCGGGGCCTGACCGGAGGAATGTGTATGAAAACGTTGCGTCCCGTCCGCACCCTGTTCCTGGCGCTTGCCCTGGCGCTGGTCCTGGCCGCCCTCCTGCTGGGGGGCTGCGCGGCCAGGGATGAAAACGGCGCGCCGGAAGAAGGCATGACCATCACCGTGGACCTGAGCGAGATACACCGCTGCTCGCGCGTCTCGCCGGAAATCACCGTGGCCTACGCCCCCAAGGGGACCAAGTTCTATGACGTGCGCCTCATCGAGTACGGCGCCGAGGAAGAGCGCTTCTTCGGCGGTGGCACCTGGGTGGAGGACGGCAGCGGCGTCATCCCCGAGGGCGTGCTCACGAGGCATTATCGCGGCCCCTGCCCGCCCGGCACCAAGGCCGTGGACTACGCCTATGTGGTCTCGGCCATGGAGAGCGAAAATTCCCAGCCGCTCGCCGTGCGCATCTACCGCTTCACGCAGGAATAGCCGTTGCGCGTGGCGCGGCGTGACGCGCCCGGCTGAAAAAGTGCTTGCCAATTTCGCGGCGGGGGCATATGAAAGCCCTCACGCGGGCCGAGGTAGCTCAGTTGGTAGAGCAGGGGACTGAAAATCCCCGTGTCGGCAGTTCAATTCTGTCCCTCGGCACCAGTATTTCAGGGGTTGCAGCGATGCAGCCCCTTTTTTGTGGTCATGGTATCCGATGCAGTTGATTGATAGCCCTTCCTTAATTCCGTCTGGAGCGGAGCGAAAGACGGGTGCTAGTGCCGGAAGAATCCTAAAAAATAAGATTTTTTGCTGCTTGCAAGGAAGATAAAAATTTCCGAAGGGAGTGTACTCAAGTACTCGACCGAGGAAATTTTTCTCTGACGCAGCAAGCAGC
>JAAUYU010000003.1 GCA_014804965.1 Desulfovibrio sp. | reverse complement strand
GCTCATCACATCCTGGGGCTGAAGCAGGTCCCAAGGGTACGGCTGTTCGCCGTTTAAAGTGGTACGCGAGCTGGGTTTAAAACGTCGTGAGACAGTTTGGTCCCTATCTTCTGTGGGCGTAGGAGAATTGAGAGGGCCTGTCCCTAGTACGAGAGGACCGGGATGGACGCACCCCTGGTGGATCTGTTGTCGCGCCAGCGGCACAGCAGAGTAGCTATGTGCGGAAGGGATAACCGCTGAAAGCATCTAAGCGGGAAGCCTGCCTCAAGATAAGTTCTCCCTGACGCAAGTCCTGAAGGGCCGTGGTAGACCACCACGTTGATAGGCTGGAGGTGGAAGCCCCGTGAGGGGTGGAGCTGACCAGTACTAATAGCCCGTGAGACTTGTCCCCGAAATTTCCTTCCATTCCCTGTCAATTATATTTTGACGGAAGTTCCGGCGGGGAAAACCCCAAGAAGAGCCCGGAACCGCGCGAAAGCGCGCCGTCCAGCCATTTTGGCAGCCACGGAGTAGAGGGTACACCCGATCCCATTCCGAACTCGGCAGTTAAGCTCTTCCTCGCCGATGATACTGCGCATCTTCGCGCGGGAAAGTAGGAAGCTGCCAAATTCTTCCATCGCCCCCGAAAGGCCCACCGCCTTCCGGGGGCGGATGCGTTTAAGGCGCCCCCAAAGGGGGAGACCGGGACATGATGTCCGGCCAGGGACCGGGTGAGTCTGGCCTGCATGTGCTTCGGGGCATGCGGCGCCCTGCGGAGCACTGCTTCCGCGTGTGTCGCTCGCCGGCCGATCTCCTTTCTCTCGCTGGCCCTGGCATTGCGCCCGAAAAGCGTTAATGAATGATATAGGCCGCCACGATTTCCCCATAAAAGGCGGTGTGGTAGGTGCGGTTGAGGGCCTTGGTGAGGTCCGTGCCCGTGGCCGGGTGATAGGTGTCGCGTAGCTTCTGGGGGATAGCCGCCGGGTCCTGCGCCTGCTTATAGACCACCCGGCATTCCAGCGTGAGCGGCAATTCGCGGATGCCCGGCACGGAGATTTTCTCCGGCGCCTCGAGGTGCAGCCCGAGGCCGCTTATCTTGTCCATGTCCCGGCCGGATTTTGTGCCCGCGATGCCCAGGATGCGGCGGTCGATGGGCCCTGTGGGCACGTTGATGGTGAATTCCGGCGTATCCTGCAGGAATTCATAGCTCAGGCGGCTTGTGCGCACGAAGGTGATGAACATGGGCAGCCCCCAGTCGATGCCGAGCGTGCCCCAGGCGATGGTCATGGTGTTCACGCGCTGACCCGAGCGCGTGGTCAGCAGGATGCCCCCGGGGAGGGCCTGAAGGATGTGGGAAGCGGCGGCAAGCGGTTCGATGGCTTCTTTCATGGCGTTACTCCTTTATACATGAAGGATGGTATAGCGCCCAGGCTGCCAGGGCGCAACGCCGCAAAACCGGCGCCGGTTTCTTCCCGGCCGCGCACCCATCTCCCCGCAGGCGGCATGTCTTGCGGCATATTGTGGTCGGGCCGGGAATCGTCCATACTCGGGGCAACGCGGCTGCTGCGCCCCTCGGCGTGCATCCGCGCCACCGCAAGCGCATTGCAGACTACCCCGCACGGTGTCCGCAACCGGGCTCCGTGCGGCGGGGCCTTTTACCTCCCGGAGGCTGTCATGAAGTGGGAGATTTCGCTTTTCCCGGCCGCTCTTCTGGTTCTCGCGGTCTGCACCGCTGCTTTCGCGCGGGAACTGCCCGCCCGCTCCCTCCCGGTGCCCGATGACGTGAGTCCGGCCCTGAAGCAGGCCATCGAGGCGGACGCCTCGGCCATCCCCTGGCAGCTGGAGCCGAAAGACGCGGCCGCCTGGAAGGAGCTCGTCCAAAAGGCCGCTGCCGCCACGGCGGAAAAGGTCCCCGGCCTGCTCAGGCATCTTGAGATAAAGTGCGAAAAAAGCGTCATGGGCGGCGTGCCCGTGTTCCTGCTGGAGCCCACGACGCTCCCCACCGCCCATGCGGGCAAGGTCCTCCTCTATTTCCACGGCGGCGGCTACGTGTTCAACCCCGGCATGGCGGGCCTGCCCGAAGGCATCTACATGGCGGCCATCGGCAGGTTCAAGGTGGTGGCCGTGGATTACCGGCTCGCGCCGGAATTTCCCTATCCGGCGGCGCTGGACGACGCCGTGGCGGTGTACAAGGCCCTGCTCAAGTCGTATCCCGCCAAAAATATCGGCGTTTTCGGCTCCTCCACGGGCGGCGGCATGACGCTCGCGCTCTGCCTGCGCGCGAGGGAGGAGGGCCTGCCCATACCCGGCGCCATCGCGCCCGGCACGCCGTGGAGCGACCTTTCCAAGACGGGCGACAGCTACTTTGTGAACGCCCATGTGGACGACGTGCTGGTGCGCTATGAGGGCCTGCTGGAAGGGATGGCCAAGGCCTATGCCGGCGGCCGTGACCTGAAGGAGCCGCTGCTCTCGCCCGTGTACGGCGACATGAAGGGCTTTCCGCCGACCATCCTCGGCACAGGCACGCGCGACCTCTTTTTGAGCAATACTGTCCGCACGCACCGCAAGCTGCGCGAGGCCGGCGTCCCGGCGGACCTGCTCGTCCTGGAAGGCCTTTCGCACTGGCAATATGTGCAATTGCCGCCCGAGGCCCCGGAGACGCAGTTCTATTTTTCCGAAGTGGCAAAGTTTTTTGAGAAGTACCTGGGGAAGTGATCGCCCCGCCAGCGCTTGGCGGCAGCGCTCATGGGGCTGACCATGCGGAGCGCAGGCCATGCGGCGTAAAGCCCGCAGGCGGGCAGGGATGTGTCATTCATACAAATCATTATTGCGTTTTAATGTTTCGGTACACGCGACCTTGGCTTGCAAGGCGGCAATTTTCAGTTCATCTATGGAAATATCACTGCGAGGGCTTTTATTGATATGGTACAAGAAAGAATACGAAATATCTTCAAAAATTTGCTTTTCTCTCTCCACTACTTCGGGAAACTCTGAATTATTGTACCTGGACAGAATGCTCAGGAAGAAAGAGGTGCAGATATTTTCATAATATTGGAGAAAACTTTGTTTATCCAAAAAAGTTATATTGCAGATATTGGTTATGAGGCCACAATAGAGCAAAAGGCAGTCATCCCGTGAGGATGCGCTATATTTATCCCGGATCATCTCAATGGGGGAGACATCTTTTTCAGTAGTCTCAGACATGAAGGGCTCCAGCGATGTTTTTTCCATTGGTCTGGCCCAGGCCGGACGTGTTCCGGCAATGCAAGGAAATACGCAGAGATACCAGTTTTCCCCGTCCAAATACTATCAGGAATGTGGGTATTTATCAAACGGTTAAATTTAATGAGTGGGTGGCGGGGAGTCACCGGCGGATGTGCCGCCCGCGCTCGTCACTCCCGGCAGCATGCGCAACGGGAGCAAGATGCAGCCGCCTCGTGCCCAGGCACCGGGGGAATCCATGTGGAAATACTATGCTCTGCTTTCGGCCCTGTTCGCGGCGCTGACGGCCATCTTTTCCAAGATGGGCGTGCGCGGCGTGGACGCGGGCCTTGCCACGGCCATACGGGTGAGCTTCATCCTCGTGCTCGTCTGGGGCATCGCGCTCTTTGACGGCAGTGTGCGTGGCGTGCGCGCCATTCCGGGCAACACGTGGCTCTTTCTCCTGCTTTCGGCCGTGGCCACGGGCCTTTCGTGGCTCTTCTATTTCAAGGCGCTGGAATCGGGCGACGTTTCCCGCGTGGCGCCCATCGACAAGCTGAGCGTGCCCATCACCATCCTGCTCGCCTTCCTGCTTCTGGGCGAGAGCCTGAGCTGGAAGGTTGTGCTCGGCGGCGCGCTCATCACCCTCGGGACCATTGTGCTCGCGCTGTAGGGGGCGCCCGCTTAGGCTTTGGGCTGCCCCCCGGCCACATCCTCGAGGCCCGAACCGCCGAAGCTGTTGTCACCGCGCTCCGTGCGGTCGATTTCGCGCACGGGCTCCCACTTCACTTCCATGCAGGCCTTGAACACCATCTGGCAGATGCGGTCGCCGGGCTGCACGGTGAAAGGCTCGTCCGAAAGGTTGATGAGCACCACGCCGATTTCGGCGCGGCTGTCCGAATCCACGGTGCCCGGCGTGTTGAGCACCGTGATGCCGTGGTTCAAGGCGAGGCCGCTGCGCGGGCGGATCTGGCACTCGTAGCCGCGTGGGATCTGCATCCGAAGGCCCGTGGGGATGAGGGCGCGCTTGCCGGGCGCAATGGTCACGGGGGCCTTCAGGCAGGCGCGCACGTCCATGCCCGCGGCCGAGGGCGAGGTGGGCGCGGGCAGCTCCATGCCGGAATGATTGACGACCTTGACGGTGATGCGTTCCATGCGGGCCTCCGTGGCGGAAGAATGTGCGCCAAGTGTAGCCGGGGGGCAAGGCTTTGTAAATTTAGGACTTGCCGGGGGACGCGGCGTGCCCAAAAAGATTTTGCCGGGACGTAAAATTTAACTTGCATCTATAGTTCCTATAGGGTCCATACTGCCCGAAACACCCGGCGCAAGCGCCGGAAAACCAGGGAGGACCCCATGCCCAAGAAGCGCAAGACCGGCCTGATGTATTCGGACGCCTTCGCCAACTACAAGGCGGGCGACGGCTATCTCTGTATGTCCGCGGGCTTCAATCCGTGGATGGCGACCGATGACTATTACGACACGCCCGAGCGCGTCACCGAGGCCCGCGACCTCCTCGAAAAATCGGGCCTGCTCGCCAACCTCACGCCCGTGGCGCCCGTGAAGGCGGACAAGGAGGCACTCGTCGGCTTCCACTCCAAGGAGTATATCGACAAGCTCGAGCGCCTGAGCGCAGCCGAGGGCGGCGAAGTGGGCGAGCTTTGCCAGATAGGCCCCGGCGGCCTCGACGTCATCCGCGAGGCCGTGGGCGGCGACATGGTGGCCCTCGACGCCATCATGGCCGGGGAAATCGACAATGCCTTCTGCCTGCAAAGGCCCCCGGCCGCCCATGCCGAGCGCGACAGGGGCTTCGGCTTCTGCGTGGTGAACGACTTCAACATCCTCATCGACTACGCGCGCAAGAAGTACGGCCTTACGCGCATCATGGTCATCGACTTCGACAACCACTATAAAAAGGGCATCGAGGACGCCTGGTACGGTACGGACGAAGTGCTCTACGCCGAGGTGCACCAGACCGGGGCCCTGCCCGAAAACAGCGCCGCGGACCGCAATGCGGACATGATCGGCGAGGGCGCGGGCAAGGGCCACAACGTGGTCATCCCCATGCCTGCGGGCGCGGGCGACGAGGCCTATATCAGGGCCTTTGAGGAGATCATCATCCCCATCGGGATGCAGTACAGGCCGGAGCTTGTGGTGCTCATCGCGGGCTATGCCTCCAACATTTTCGACCCGCTCTGCCGCCAGCAGATCACGGCCACGGGCTACAGGAAACTGGTGGAGCTGGCGCAGGGCCTCGCCGACGCCACAGCCCGCGGGCGCCTCATCGCCCTGCTCGAGGGCGGTAAGGGCAACTACATGTCGTTCTGCATCCTCAAGAGCATCGAGGCCCTTTCCGGCGAAATCACCGAAGTCACGGACCCCACCGCGGGCCTCATCGTCCGCAACCACCTCACGCCGGACCAGCAGGCGGCCATCGACGAGGTAAAGGCCGTGCTCGCGCCCTGGTGGAAACTGTAAACACGAAAAAGGAGGAAACCATGAAAGCGCGTTTCATCCCCGGTCTTTTGGCCGCCCTCCTGCTGCTCGCAGCCCCGGCGCTGGCCGCCGATGCGCAAAAGGGCGCCGAGGGCGGCAAGGCCCCGGCCTTCCAGCTCCAGCATGTGCGCAACGCCACGGCCAAGCTCAAAAGCGGCGACGCCACCTTCCTCATCGACCCCATGCTGGCCGCGCCCGGCGCCTATGAGGGCTTTGCCAACACCCACCGCAGCGGGCTGCGCAACCCCTTCACGCCGCTGCCCATGCCGGTGGAGGACCTGCTCGCGGGCGTGGACGCGGTCATCCTCACGCATACGCACCTCGACCACTGGGACGAGGCCGCGCAAAAGGCGCTCCCCAAGGAGATGCCCCTCTTCGTGCAGAATGAGGAGGACGCAAAACTCGTGCGCGGCCAGGGCTTCAGGGATGTGCGCATCCTGAAGGACGGCGAGCTTTTCAAGGGCGTGCGCCTCGAGCGCACGGCAACCCGCCACGGCTCTGAGGCCATGTATGCGGACCCGGTGCTCGCCAAGGCGCTCGGCGAGGTCATGGGCATCGTGTTCACCGCGCCGGATGGCAAGAAGGCCTGGGTGGTGGGCGATACGGTGTGGTTCCCCGGCGTGGACGCGGCACTGGCCGCGCACAGGCCGGACGTCATCATCATGAACGCGGGCGGGGCCGCCATGGACATCCCGGCCTTCAGGGACGCGCCGGAAATCATCATGAACAAGGAGGATGTGCTGCGCATGGTGAGGGCCGCGCCCGGCGCGCAGGTGGTGGCCGTGCACATGGACGCCATCAACCACATGACCGTGGACCGCAAGGACCTCTCGCGCTTCACGCGCGAGCACGGCATCCGGCACAAGGTGCTCATTCCCTTTGACGGCGAGGTCATGGAGTTCTGAGGCCGGAGCCGCTCCGACCGCAAGGGCCGCACAGTTTCCGCAAGCTGCGCGGCCCATCCCTGCCAGCGGGACGTGGCGGAAAGGCAGAGCAGGATGCCGAGGAGCAGCGCCCCTGTGAGCAGCACGGCGCCAAGACCGCAATGCTCGAGCAGCCACGGCCCCAGCGCCGCCCCGGCTGCGCCGCCGAGAAAGTTCAGGCTGATATTCAGCGAATTGAGCCGCCCGCGCGCGTCTGCCGGGGCGTCGGCCAGTATCCTTTGCTGGATTGTCACGGTCACGGCGCAGGAAGAGGGGGGGAGGAGCAGGGCGCTCGCCATGAAGATGACGGGCCATGCAGGGCCGGCAAGGGGAAGCAGCCACGCGAGGATGCCGCAGCCAAGCGCCGCCGGCAGGAGCCTGCGGCCGTAGCCCCTGTCCAGCAATTTGCCCACCAGGAGCATACAGGGCGGCGTCACGAGGCTCGCGAGGGTGAAGCTGGTGATGCCGTCCCGCGCCTGCGCGGCAAGGGCCAGCGGCAGGGCGCTCCAGAACATGCTGAAGCTGAAAAAGGCCCCGCAGGAAAGCCCGGAGTGCCGCAGCAGGAGGGGATAGCGCAAGAGGCGTCCCATGCTGCGCACCACCGCCCCATAGCCGAGGGGCGCCGGGGCGCGGGGGCGCTCGGGCAGGGCCAGGGCGAGGCAAAGGCCGATGCCGAGGAGCGCTAGGCCCGAGCCGAGATAGACCGTGCGCCGGCCCGCCACGCCGGAAACGAGGCTCGCCGCGGGCCGAGCAAGCGCGATGCCCAGAAAGAGCCCGCAGGCCATGATGCCGAGGATTTTTCCGCTGCGCTCCGGCCCGGCGAGGGCGGTGGCGAACACCACCAGCACCTGCGTGGCTGTGGCGCACACCCCCATCATCAGCATGAGCGGGAGAAAGAGCGCGGGGGACCTGCCTGCGAGGCCGCCAGCGCCGCGGCCCCGGCCGTCATGGCCGCGCAGAGGCGGCGGTTGTCCAGCATGTCGCCCAGCGGCGCCACGAGGAGCAGCCCGGCGATATAGCCGAGCTGCCCCGCGGTGATGAGCGCCCCGGCGGCGTCCGGCGCAAGGCCGAGGTCCGCCGCCGCTTCATGCAGGATGGGCTGCGGATAGTAGAGGTTTGCCAGCAAAAGGCACGCGGTCACGATGATGAGCGCAAGCGTGCCCGCGCCGATGCCGGATACCCCCGCCGCACTCTGCGCACGCATGGCCGGAGCGCGCCCCTAGACCAGCTTGGCGTGGCTTTCGGAATAGCGCGCGCCCTGGATGTGGATTTCGTCCAGCCGGGCGTTGATGCGCGCCATTTCCTCCGGCGTGAAGCTCACGTCAAAGCTCACGAGATTGTCCTTGAGGCGGGAGAGCTTCTTGGTGCCGGGAATGGGCACGAAGGAGGGGCTTTGCGCCAGTATCCACCCCAGCGCCACCTGCGCGGGCGTGGCCCGCTTTGCCTTCGCGATCTCGTCCACAAAGTCGGCGAGCTCCATGTTTTTCTGGAAGTTCTCGCCTTGGAAGCGCGGGATGGACGCACGGAAGTCATTGGCCGCCAACTTGGTGTCGCGCCTGAAAAGCCCGCTCAAGATGCCCTTGCCCAGCGGCGAGAAGGGCACGAAGCCGATGCCGAGCTCCCTGAGGGTGGGGATGATGTCCTTTTCCGGCTCGCGGAAAAACATGGAATATTCGCTCTCCACGGCGCAGACCGGGCACACGGCGTCGGCGCGGCGGATGATGTCGGCTTTCGCTTCCGAGAGCCCGAAATGCAGGGCCTTGCCCTCGCGGATGAGCTCGGCCACGGTGCCGGCCACGTCCTCGATGGGCGTTTTCGGGTCCACGCGGTGCTGGTAAAGAAGGTCGATGTGGTCGGTGCGCAGGCGGCGCAGCGATCCCTCCACGGACTTGCGGATGGCGGCCGGGCTGCTGTCGAGGCCATAGGCCGTGGCGCCGTTGACCGTGCCGTCATCCGGGATGTCCCAGCCGAACTTGGTGGCGATGACCACTTTGTCCCGCACCGGGGCCAGCGCCTCGCCCACCAGTTCCTCATTGGTGTAGGGGCCGTAGACCTCGGCGGTGTCGAAAAAAGTCACGCCCATATCCACCGCCGCACGGATGGTGGCGATGGAATCCTTTTTTTCGGGAAAGGGCGGATAGCTGTGGGTGAAGCCCATGCAGCCGAGGCCCAGGGCCGAAACTTCGAGATCGCGCAGGAACCGTTTTTCCATAACTGCCTCCTTGAGGGCGCCACGCGCCTTTTCCGTTCCCTACCTCTTTCCGGGCGCCGAGGGGAAGCCGCAAAAAACTTCATGCGGCATTAAGAAAAAATGAGCGCCGGGGCTGGCGCAAGGCGTGCCCTGTGCTATGAAGATGCGGCGCCCGGCAGAAGGGTCGGTGCAACAGGGGGAAGCCATGCTCCATCCGCAATGGGAGACCTTGTTTCAGGTCGTGGAATACGGCAGTTTTTCGCGCGCCGCGACCGCGCGCTCATGCTCGGCCGTGGCTGTCATGAACCAGGTGAATGCTCTGGAGGAGCGGCTGGGCGTGACCTTGCTCGCGCGCTCCACGCGCGGCGTGCGGCTCACCGAAGCCGGGGAGGCCCTCGTGGCCGAGGCCCGGCGCATCGCCGGGGAGGCGGCACAGGCCGTGGAAAAGGCGCGGGGCGCTGCCGGGCGCGCGGCCATCAGGATCGGCACATCCTTCCTCAGGCCCTGCCGGCCGCTGCTGGACCGTCTGGAAAAACTCCCGGCCGCCGTGCGGGAGCGCTTCCAGATCAGCATCGTCCCCTTCAGCGACAGCCCCGGCGACTTTGCCCGCCTGCAAAAGCGCCTCGGCGCGGACATAGACTGTTTCGTGAGCCCCTGCGACAGCGCGGCCTGGCGGGAGGATTTCACGCTCCTGCCGCTGGGGAGCTCGCGCTGCTGCGTGGCCCTCGCCGCCGGGCACCACCTTGCGGGCAACGCCCTGCTCACCTGGGACGACCTCGAGGGCGAGACCCTGCTGCTCGTGGCGCGCGGCGTCTCGCCCACGCTGGACCGCCTGCGCGACGAGATCGCCCGCGGGCATCCGGGCATTACCGTGCAGGATGCGCCGGGCTATTATGACATGGAGGTGTTCAACAGGTGCGGGCAGGCGGGCTATCTCATGGAATGCCCGGAAATATGGAAGGGAGTGCACCCTTCCCTCGTCACCCTGCCGGTGACCTGGGACTATGCACTCCCTTTCGGCATCGTTGCGGCAAAGCGGCCCTCGCCGGCCTTCCGCCAGTTTCTCGAGGCGCTGGCCGGCGCCCTATGAGGCTCGCATCGTCCCCAGTTTCTCGATGTCCTTGTCCGTCCTGTTGTCGTGGATGGTGATGCCGTCAAGCGCCTTTTCCAGCGCGGCGAATTCCGCATTCGTGAGCGTGATGTCCGCCGCGGCGAGGTTTTCACGCACGCGCTCCTCCTTGCGCATCCCGGGGATGGGCACGATGAAGTCGCCCTTGCGCAATATCCACGCGAGCGAGATCTGCGCCGGGGTGGCGTGCTTCTCCTTTGCGAAGCGCTCAAGCAGGTCGAGCAGGGGCTGGTTGGCGGCCACGTTCTCCTTGCTGAAGCGCGTGATGACGCGGCGCACGTCGTCGCCGGAATACTCATTCAAATGTCGTAGCGCACGTTGCAGAGCCAGCTCACGATTTTCGGGTCATAGTGGGAGAAGAAGCAGCTTTTCCCGGTGTCGAGGCTGCGGATCTTTTCCATGTCCTGTTCGCTCAGGCTGAAGTCGAACACGGCGAAATTCTGCTCCATGCGCTCCCGGTGTACGGACTTGGGGATGCACACGATGCCCCGCTGCACAAGCCAGCGCAAAATGACCTGCGCCACGCTCTTCCCGTGCGCTTCGGCGATGGAAAGCAGGACAGGATTGCGGAAGATGTCGTTCTTCCCTTCCGCAAAGGGCCCCCAGGACTGCATCTGCACCCGGTTTTCGGCCATGAACTCCTGGTCGGCCCAGCGCTGGCAGAAGGGATTGACCTCCACCTGGTCAAGCGCCGGCACCACTTCGTTGCAGCCGATGAGGTCGGCAAGGCGGTCAGGCATGAAGTTGCACACGCCGATGGCGCGCACCCGGCCCTCCCGGTACAGCTCCTCCATGGCCCGCCAGGCGCCGTAATAGTCGTTGAAGGGCTGGTGGATGAGGTAGAGGTCCAGATAGTCCGTGCTAAGGCGCTCGAGCGACTTCTGAAAGGCCGCTTTGGCCTTCTCATAGCCGGCATCCTGTATCCAGAGCTTGGTGGTGAGGAAGATGTCCCCGCGGGCAACGCCGCTTTTGCGCAGGGCGCGCCCCACGGCCTCCTCGTTGAGGTAGGCGGCCGCGGTGTCGATGAGCCGGTAGCCCACGGCGAGCGCGTCCAGCACGGCCCGCTCGCATTCCGCCGCGTCCTCTATCTGGTAAACACCGAAGCCCAGGATGGGCATTTCCACGCCGTTGTTGAGGGTCACGCTGTCCATGGCTTTCTCCCGGTTGCGGTTTCCTGCTTCACCTCTACATGGGCGCGGATTGCATGTAAAATGCCTATTTGCTACAACAGTTGGAACCGCTGGTTTCAACCGACCCGAGGGCGCCATGAGCCCCGTGCACCACACCCGCGCCGACGCGCTGCTCAATCCCCTGCTTGTGACCTTCAGGCGCGTGGCCGCCTGCGGCAGCTTCAACCGCGCGGCCGACGGGCTCTTTCTCTCGGCCACGGCCGTGCGCAAGCAGATGAACCAGCTGGAGGAGGCGCTGGGCCTCGAGCTTTTCGAGCGCGGGCGACAGGGCGTGCGGCTCAGCCCGGCCGGGGAGGCGCTCTTTCAGGGGCTTGCGGCCCTTTCCGGCGAGGCGCGCCAGGTGCTCGAGCGCGCGGGCGCCGGGGCCAGGGCCGGGGAGGCGGCCCTGCGCGTGGGAACCTCCTTCCTCAACCCGGCTTCGGTGCTCGTGGATATGCTCAAGCGGCTGGACGCCCTCGGGGAGCAGCCGCTCCAGCTCGTGCCCTTCGATGACAGCCGCGAGGGCATTCTCGCCGAGATCGGCAGGCTGGGGGAGGAGTACGACATCCTTGTGGCGGCGTGCGACTCGCGCACCTGGCTTGCGCGCTGCCGCTTCCGGCCGCTGGGGGACTACGCCATGTGCTGCGCCGTGCCCGCAGGGCACAGGCTGGCGGGGTGCACTCTCCTCAGCCTTGAGGACCTCGCGGGCGAGACCGTGGTTCTGGGCGAGCGGGGGGACTCCCCCACGGTGGACAGGGCGCGGCGGCTGCTCGGGGAGGAGGGCCGTATCCGGCTGGAAAACGGCCCTTTCTTCTATGACCTGGACATTTTCAACGCCTGCGCGCGGGAGGGCAAGATACTCCTCACGCTGGAATGCTGGCGCAACGCGCATCCGGCCTTTGTCACCGTGCCCGTGGCGTGGGACTTGCGTGTGCCCTGGGGCATCCTCCACGCCCGAAAGCCCGCGCCCAGGGTGGCGGCCTTTCTCACCCGGCTGGAAGAGCGCCTGCCCGGTCCTCTCGCCTATTCGGCCCCGCCCACCACGAAGGCCGCGGGGTAGAGCGCGCGGAACACGCCGAGCATCCGCTGGGCTCCGGCGGAATCGGCCCAGGGCCCCACCTGCACATTCCACAGGTTGTTGCTCCCGAATTCAAGCCTGCCCTTGTGCCCGGCCTTGGCCAGCGTCTGGATGAGCTTGTAGGCGCTCTCCTTGTTGGCGAAGGCCCCCACCTGCACGTAGAAATCGCCCTTGATGTCGCCGTTTTCCGCAAGCTCGCTGATGCCGCCGAGGCTCTGGATGCGCACGCGCGCCGTGCCCGTGCCCATCATGTTGAGGCGCGTGGCCGCGGTGCGCGAGAGGTCGATGACGCGGTCCTCCACGAAGGGGCCGCGGTCATTGACGCGCACGATGACCGACTTGCCGTTGCCGAGGTGCGTCACGCGCACCTTGGTGCCCAGCGGCAGCAGCTTGTGGGCCGCTGTCATGGCGTATTGGTTGTAGCGCTCGCCATTGGCCGTGGTCTTGCCGTGGAAGCCGGGGCCGTACCAGGAGGCGATTCCTTCCTCCACGAAGCCGTGCGCCGACTTCAGGGGATAATAGGTCTTGCCGCGCACGGTATAGGGCTTGGTTCCGGCAACGCCGCCCTTGCGCCAGGAGGAGGAGCGGGAGCCGCCGCAGCCCGCGAGCACGAGCGCGCAGCAGATGAGCCCGAGCAGGAGGACAAGGCGCAGGGTGGGCCGGGAGGGGCGGCTGTGCCGGGCCATCAGGCGGCTCCGGCGCGTTTTGGGGAAGTGCCGGGGGGAACGGCCGGGCCTGTGGCCGCGTCCGCCCCGGGGCCTTCCAGTTCCTGGAGGAGCGCGCGCCCGGCCGCGCCGAGGCAATGGCGGTGCGCGGCCAGCAGCTCCCGTGCCGCATCCGGTCGTCCGGCCTCCATCAGGTCGCGGGCGGCCAGGGCATAGAGGCCGTCCCCGTCCGGGCCGCAGAGCGCGGCCACGATGCCGGGCCAGTGCGGCCCGAAAATGGCCGCCGCGCGGTCTTCCTCCACCGCCAGCCAGCGGGCCAGCGGCGCGTTGCCGCCCTCGCCCGCAAGATAGCGCGCGAGCAGGGCCAGCCCCTCGTCGAGTACGCGCAGGATGCGCCGAAGCTCCCGCTCCATGCTGTCCGCGGTCTGGCGGGGCAGCCCGGCCAGCGGCCAGAGCGCGTCCGGGGCGTCGGCGGCTTCCGGCGCGCCGGCCGCCTCGGGGCCCTCGCGCCAGAGGGCTTCAAGGTGCAGGAGGCGGTTGGCATAGTGCTGGCGCTGGTAGGCGTCCTCGCGCAGCTTGATGCACTCGTGAAAGGCGAAGCCCACGCACCAGTCGATGAGCTCGCCCACGAGGGCGCGCTCCGCCGGGGACTTGCGGCCCGCGTCCGGCGCTTCCTCGCTGCGGAAGAGGTGGTGCGCCGTGTCTTTGAGGCGCCAGAGCACCCCCTTGGAGACGGCTTCGCCCAAAAGGGCGCGGATGATGGCGTGGGAGACCGTGCCGTCGCCCTCGAAACGGCGCAGCTGTGCGGTGAGCACCATGTGGGCCGCGCAATAGTCGCGCACGAGGTCGCGCACCAGCGCGGGCCTGCGCCGGGCAAGCCAGGTCCGGTTCATGCGCGGGAGCCGCGGTCCTCGGCGTCCTTGAGCAGGGCGCGCGCCACGGCGAGGTCATAGATGCGGATGGGGTCCTCGGCGGTACCGCCCTCCTTTGCGTAGAGGGCCGCGGCCTCGCGGATGACGCCCATGCTGAGCCAGGGGTGGCGCTCCCAGATTTCGGGATGCGCCGCCTCCCAGAGGCGGAATTCCACCTCGCCGTCAGGCCCGCGCCGCACATAGACCCGCGAACCGGGGTCGCCCGCATGGGCGTGATAATAGAGCCCGCGTTGATCCTGCATCTTCGTCTCCTTGCGCGTGGGCGTTCAGGGTTGCCTGTTCTCCTGTCTTGAGGATTCTAGGCGAAAATCCGTCCGCTTGCCAAGGCGCTTTTGGCGCGCTTGCCCTGCACCGCGTCTGCCGCTAGAAAAAGGGCGCAAGCCCGCCACGCCCATGCCCGGAGGCTCCATGCCGCGTTACCCCGTGCCCGCCGCCACAGCCGATGCTCCCCACTGTTCCGAGACCGTGGTGCGCCGCAGCCGTTTTCTTGCCCAGTCGGCCCGCGCGGCCAGCCCGGCAGAAGCCCGCGCCTTTGTGGAGGCCGTGCGCGGCCGCTGGCCCGACGCCACGCACAATTGCTGGGCCTTCGCCGCCGGGGCGCCGGGCGACACCGCGCGCATCGGCTCCTCCGACGACGGCGAACCCCACGGCACGGCCGGGCGCCCCATGCTCCAGGTGCTGCTGCACGGCGGCGTGGGCGAGATCTGCGTGGTGGTGACCCGCTGGTTCGGCGGCGTCAAGCTGGGCACGGGTGGCCTTGTGCGCGCCTACCAGGACGCGGTGCGCGAGAACCTCGCCGGGCTTTCGTGCGTGGAGCGCGTGGCGCAGAAAGTGGCGGCCCTCGTGCTCGACTATGCCCACCTCGACGCCCTGCGCCGCCAGCTCCCCGGTCTCGAGGCCGTGGTGGAAGCGGAGGACTATGCCGAGCGCGCCACCTTGCGCCTGCGTCTGCCCGCGGAGCGCGTGCCGGCGTTGGCCGAGCTTCTTGCCGCTGTCAGCAACGGCAGCGGGGCTCTGGAACTGGTGGAGGAATTTCCGTCCTCGCCCGACTAAGCGCCTTGGCGGCCTCGGAAGCGGACAGCACGAGGTCGTCCTTTTGGTGGTCGGCGCGTAACGCCGCCCTGAGCCGCGCCGCGCCTCGCGCCACCGTGGGGTAGCGGATGGCGGAAATGAGGATGCCCGCCTCGCGCAAGGCGTGCGCGGCGGCCACGGCCACGCGCTCGTCGCCCGCCATGAGCGGCACGATGGCGGTCTCGCCCGGGGCGTCCACGCCATGTTCGCGCAGGCGGGCGCGGAAAAGGGCCGCATTTTCCTGAAGCCGCGCCACTCGCGCGGGTTCGTCGCGCAGGATGCGGAGGGCGGCCAGCGCCGCGCCCACGGGCGCCGCCGAAAGCGCGGTGGAAAAGACGAAGCTGCGCCCCTTGTGGCGCAACCATTCCATGAGCCGCGCGGGCCCGCGCACATAGCCGCCGTCCGCGCCAAGGGCCTTGCTGAGCGAGCCCGTGAAGATGGCCGGCCCCGAAAGCCCGAAATGCTCGCAGATGCCCCGGCCCGTGCGCCCGATGACGCCGAGGGCGTGCGCCTCGTCGAGCACGGTGATGAGCCCGTGCCGGGCCGCCACCTCCGTGAGGCCGGGAAGGTCGGCCACGTCGCCGTCCATGCTGAACACGGCGTCGCTCACCACCGCGCGGCGCCGCCCCTGGTGCGCCCGCGCGAGGCGGTCCAGCGCCGCCATGTCCTTGTGCGGATAGACCACTACCCGCGCGCCGGAGAGGCGGCAGCCGTCGATGATGCTGGCATGGTTGAGGCTGTCGCTGAAGATGACGTCGCCCTTGCCGCAGAGCGCGGACAGCAAGCCCACATTGGCCGCATAGCCCGAGGAGAAGACGAGGGCGGCCTCCGAGCCTGCGAAGGCCGCCAGCTCCGCCTCCAGCCTGGCGTGCAGGGGCAGCGTCCCCGTGGTCAGGCGCGAGCCGCCGGTGCCCGCGCCGTAGGCTGTCAGCGCTTCGGCGGCCGCGGCCATCACGCGGCTGTCCGCGGCGAGGCCCAGATAATCGCCCGAGGCGAGGAGGAGCAGGTCGCGTCCCTTATGGCGCACGCGCGGGCCCGGCGCGCTTTCAAATACTTCGATGCTCCGGAAGAGGCCCGCGGCCCTGGCCTCTGCCAGTTCCTCCTCCACAAAGGCGAGGCTGGCCGGTGCCGGAGCGCTTTCGGGGGCAAAAGGCGGTGGCGGCGGCACATTTTCCACCAGCACGGGGTGGCGCTCGAGAAAGGCCACGGTGTCGGCCACGGCCTCGCGCGGCCCGCGGTAGAGAAAAACGCGGCCGCCGCGCGGCGAACCCGCCTCCTTGAGGCGCTGGATGCGCACATAGCCCAGGCCCGGCGCGGCCACATAGCCCGTCACATAGTCGGGGTCGTCCGAAATGCAGAGCTCGGCGATGATATGGGGCGCGGCGCACACCTTGGCGGCGAGCACGGCGGCTTCCCGGTAATGCTGCTTGCCGTCCGGCGCCGGGGGGAGGGCCGCGCCTCCGGCCATGTCCATGCGCGTGGCGCGCACGCCGCGTTCCCGGTCGGGCTCCAGCCTTTCCAGTGTGTCCGCGTCCACGAGCATGGCCCCGCGCAGGGGCGGCGCGTTCAGCAAAAGGTCGATGACCGCCCCGGGCCTGGGCACGCCTGTCTCGCGCAAAAGGGCCGCGGCAAGGCGCAGGCCCGTGGCGGCGTCCGCGCAGGATACGGCGCGCGCCGGGAGCGCCGGGATGCGCAGCAGCGTCTCCTCGTCCAGCGCCTCGATGCTGACATGGATGTTGTCCGGCTGCCCCTTGGCGTGACCAAGGGCGCGACGGGCCAGCTCCGCGGCCAGGTCCGCAACGGCCTCGCCTGCCGCAATACGCTCCGCGCCGGAGATATGCTCGGGCCGCTCCCCGGAGGCACCCCCACTCCGCGCGCGGGAGGCCCTCATGCGGATGCTGTACAGGGACACGTCAGGCAAGGGCGGGGCGTCGCGCCCCCATGCGACAGGCAGTCCTAGCCGCCAAGATAGGCTTCCTTGACCTTGGGGTCCTCGAGCAGTTCGCGCCCCGGCCCCTCAAGCACCACGCGGCCAACCTCCAGAATATAGGCGTAATTGGCCACGGAAAGCGCCGCATAGGCGTTCTGCTCCACGAGGAGCACGGTCTTGCCGTCCTCGTTGATCTTGCGGATGATGCCGAAGATCTCGCGCACGAGCAGGGGCGCGAGCCCCAGCGAAGGCTCGTCGAGCATGAGCAGGTCCGGCCGGCTCATGAGCGCGCGGCCCACGGCGAGCATCTGCTGCTCGCCGCCGGAGAGCGTGCCGCCCTTTTGCCACGAACGCTCGCGCAGGCGCGGGAAGAGCGTGTACACCCAGTCCATGTCTTCGGCGATGCCGTCCTTGTCGTCGCGGGAATAGGCCCCGAGGTGCAGGTTCTCCTCCACGGTGAGGTGCGGCAGGATGCGCCGCCCCTCGGGCGAGAGGGCGATGCCGCGGCGCACCATTTCCTCGGGCCGGAGGCCCATGAGCGACACGGCCTCCTCCCCGGCGTGGCGCCGAAAGAGGATTTCGCCCGAGATGGTCTTGTTGAGCCCGGCCACCGAGCGGATGATGCTGCTCTTGCCCGCGCCGTTGGCCCCGATGAGCGTGACGATGGCCCCGTGCGGGATGGACAGGCTCACGCCCTGCACCGCCTGGATGCCGCCGTAGCGGACGTGGAGATCCTTGATTTCAAGCATTTTGCACCAACACGTCCTCGCCGAGGTAGGCGCGGATGACCAGGGGATCGTTGCGCACCACGTCGGGCGTGCCCTCGGCGATGAGCGCGCCGTATTCCATGACCCAGATATATTCGCACACGCCCATGACCACCTTCATGTCGTGCTCGATGAGCAGGATGGTGAGCTGGAACTCGTCGCGGATGTGCCCGATGAAGTGCATGAGCTCGAGGCTTTCCTGCGGGTTCATGCCCGCCGCGGGCTCGTCCAGGAGGAGCAGCCGGGGCTCCGTGGCGAGCGCGCGGGCAATCTCGAGGCGGCGCTGCGCCCCGTAGGGAAGGCTCCCGGCGGTCTCGTCCAGCTGCTCCGAGAGATGCACGCGCTCGGCGAGGCGGCAGCCCTTCTCGCGCAGTTCCTCCTCCTCGCGGTAGAAGCGGGGAAGGCCGAGCGGCGCCATCCACCACGGACAGTGGCGGCGCACATGGCATCCCACCATGATGTTCTCGAGCACGGTCATCTGCGGCGAAAGGCGGATATTCTGGAAGGTGCGCGCCATGCCCAGGCGGCAGATGTCGTTGGGCTCCCTGCCGCGGATGTTCTCGCCGTCGAAGGTGATTTCCCCCTCCTGCGGGGTGTAGAAGCCGGAAAGCACGTTAAACACCGTGGTCTTTCCCGCGCCGTTGGGCCCGATGATGCCCGCGATGGCGCCTGCGGGCAGCGCGAGGGAAAGGTCGCTCACGGCGGTGACGCCGCCGAAGCGCATGGTCACATTGCGCGCCAGCAACAGCGCCCCGGCATAGTCCGGGGCCGTGGGGAGGACGAAGCCGCTCATGCCTTTTCCCTCCTCTCAAGCCGCCGGAAAAAGGCGAAGATGCGGTTCCAGGTGAGCTCGCGCGTGCCCATGATGCCCTCGCGCCGCTTGAGGATGATGACGAGGAGCACCACCGAGAACACCACCATGCGCATCCCCGGAATGCCGGGAATCTCGATGAAGCCGAGATCCATGGGTTCCTCGAGGAAGCGCAGCCACTCGAGGAGGATGGTGATGACCGTTGCCCCGAGGATGCTGCCCGTGAGCGAGCCCAGGCCGCCCGCCACCACGAACATGAGCACGTTGAAGGTCAGAAGGAAGTTGAACATCTTCGGGTCGATGGTGGAGAGGTGGCTGCCGAGCAGCGCCCCGCCGATGCCCGCGAAAAAGGCCCCGATGCAGAAGGACAGCACCTTGTTCCAGAACACGTTGATGCCCATGACGCTGGCTGCGATTTCATTGTCGCGGATGCAGCGGAGCACATTGCCGAAATTGCTGTAACAGAGGCGCGCGAGCACGATGAGCGTGAACAGCGCCCAGCCGTAGCAGACGAGCAGTGTGGCGTGCCCGGGGATGCCCTTGATGCCCAGCGAACCGTTGGTGATGGGCGTCGCGTTGACGATGAGCACGCGGATGATCTCGGCGAAGGCCAGTGTCGCCATGCCGAGATAGTCGTCGCCCAGGCGCAGCACCGGCACGGCGATGAAGATGGCGAACACGCCCGCGAAAAGTCCCCCGCCGAGTACCGAGACCCAGAAGGGCGTGAGCAGGTCCGAGAAGGGCCAGATGATGGGCTCCAGAATCCACATGATTTCTTTTTGCGCGGGCGGCAGGATGCACAATGCCGACACATAGGCCCCGATGGCGATAAAGCCCGCGTGCCCCAGCGAAAAGAGCCCGGTGAAGCCGTAGATGAGGTTCAGCGAGAGCGCGAGGATGATATTGATGAAGATGAGCTTGGCGATATAAATCTGGTAATCGCCGAGAAAGGCCTCCGCCTGCCAGAGCACCAGGCCGAAGATGACCATGGTGGCGATGCTGAGAAAGGTGTTGCGGTCGAGGCGCATCAGATTTTCTCCTCCATGCGCTCGCCCAAAAGGCCCGTGGGTTTCACGAGCAGGACGAGGACGAGGAGGATGAAGGCGAAGGCGTCGCGGTAGCCGGAGAGCTCGGGCATGAAGGCCACGGTCATGATCTCCACGAAGCCGAGGGCCACGCCGCCGAGCACCGCGCCCTCGATGGAGCCGATGCCGCCGAAGACGGCCGCGATAAAGGCCTTGAGCCCCGGCATCACGCCCATGTAGGGGTGCACCTGCGGGTAGCGCAGGGCCCACATGATACCTGCTGCCGCCGCCAGCGCCGAGCCGAGCCCGAAAGTGAGCGCGATGACATTGTCCACCTTGACGCCCAGAAGGCGCGTGGTCTCGATGTCTTTGGAGATGGCGCGCATGGCGAGCCCGGGCTTGGTGCGGTAGACGATGTAGAGCAGGATGCAGACGAGGATGATGGTCATCCCCGGCACAAAGGCGGCGAGATGCGTGATGCGCAGATTGCCGATCTGCCAGGCGTTGGTCAGCCATTCGGGCTGAAGCACGGGCCTAGGCTGGCCCGTGAAGATGACCACGGCCAGGCTTTCAATGAGGAAAGACACGGCGATGGCGCTGATGAGCGCCGAGATGCGCGGCGCGTCGCGCAGGGGCTTGTAGGCCACGCGGTCGATGATGACGCCGAGCAGCCCGGCCGCCAGCACGGAAATCACCGCGGCCACGGCCCAGGGCCAGCCGAAGGCGAAGGTGCCGAAAAAGATGAAGTAGGCACCCACCATGAGGATGTCGCCGTGGGCGAAGTTGATGAGGCGCAGGATGCCGTAGACCATGGTGTAGCCGATGGCGATGAGCGCGTAGAGCGAGCCAAGGGTCAGGGCGTTGAAGCAGTGCTGGAGAAACATCTCAAAGCTCATGGGCCACCTCTGCGGCACGGGTGCGGAAAAGGCGGCGCCCGGCCCCCGAAAGAGCGCGGGCGCCGCCAAGGCTGCCGCTGCCGCTTACTTGGGCGTCACTTCGCCCACATACATGCGCTTGCCGTCCTTGTACTCGATGATGCCCACGGGCATTTCGGCGTCGTGGGTCTCGTTGATGGTGAGCTTGCCGAGGGCGGTGGGCAGTTCCACGGTCTCGGCGAGAGCCTTGGCGATGGCTTCGGGCTCGGCCTTGCCCGCGCGCTTGATGGCGTCCATGATGAGGAAGTAGCAGTTGTAGCCGAGCGCGCCGTTCACGTTGGTGTCCTTGTCGGGATAGGCCTTCTTCCAGGCCTCGGTGAAGCGCTTGGCCTCCTCGCTCATGTTGGCCATGGTGGGGTCATAGGGGAAGGTGGTGTGGAGGAAGCCTTCCACCGCCTTGCCGCCGAGCTTCACCGTGTCCGGGTTGTCCATGGCGTCGCCGCCCATGAGGCGGAACTTGGCGCCGAGCTCGCGGGCCTGCTTCATGATGATGGCGCCCTCGGCGAAATAGGCGGGCATGAAGACCACGTCCGGGTTCTTGGCGATGAGCTCGGTGAGCTGGGCCGTGAAGTCCTGGTCGCCGGAGCTGTACTTGAGGTTGGCCACAACCTCGCCGCCGAGCTTCTTGAAGGAACGGGTGAAGAAGTTGGAGAGGCCCACGGCGTAGTCGTTGGTCATGTCCATGAGCACGGCGGCCTTCTTGGCCCCGAGGTTCTCCTTGGCATAGGTGGCCGCGGCCGCGCCCTGGTAGGGGTCGATGAAGCAGGCGCGGAAATAGTATTTCTTGCCCTGGGTCACGAGCGGGTTGGTGCAGGAGGTGCCCACGCCGGGGACGGCGCCCTTTTCGCCGACTTCGGCGCCGGCCATGGCGAGCGAGGAGCCGTAGGTGCCGATGAAGGCCACGACCTTGTCGCGCTCGATGAGGCGCTTCACCGCGTTGGCGGCCTCCACCTTGTCGGACTTGTTGTCCACCACCACGAGCTCCACCGGGCGGCCGAGCACGGTGGGCATTTCCTGATGGGCGAGCTTGACGCCCTCGAGCTCAAGCTGGCCGCCGAAGGCGTTCTGGCCGGTGAGCGGCAGATAGACGCCGATCTTGATGGGGGCCTTGTCGGAAGCGGCGTCGGCCGCCAGGGTGGCCTGGGCGCCGAAGCCCAGGACGAGCGCCGCGAAGAGCGCGAGGGTCTTGCCGAATTTCATGCGTTTCCTCCCAAAAGGGTTGCGGCGTGTCCGCCGGAATCGGCGCGGGGCGCTGTGCGCGTCGCCGCGTCCCTCCCCGCGCTCACGCGGCGGAAAAGCCCGAAACGCGCCCGGACAACGGCAAAACGCCGTCATCGGGACGCGCCCGCAGCAGCTTTCCGCCGGGGGCACACGGGAAAGTTGGCTGCAAGCATAGCGCACCCGCCGCGGGCGCGCAATAAGAAATCCGGGCGCTTAGCGCGCGGATTTCTTATACTGGCGGCAACCCCGGCAGCGTCGAAAAGCGCGGGCAGGCAGCGGCTTCGCCATGCCGTCAGGCGAGCGGTACATCTCAGAGAGGATCTGCCCCAATGCCCTCAGGCCTTGGGGCAGAGCAGGCCTGAAGTATCTCTCCGGGCACCTCGGGAGAAAAAACAGCGGGCGCGTCTGGGGGAAGGGCGAAGCAGTCCGCGTATTTCCCGAAATCCATCCCCGTTTTTTTTAGCGCGGCAACAAGATGCGCTTTTTGGGCCGGCGTACTGTCCTTATGTGAAACAACGCTGCACAGCAGCCTGATGAGGTCAGGCGTAGGCGCGTCGAGCCGGTTCACGAGAAATCGATAAACAATGTGTTGCGGAACGCGCTCCAGCGCGCGTTCCAGATTGATGCGAAACCTCCTGTGGGAAAGTTCATTGGGCGGCATGAGGGTATGATAGGTGAGGAGATCGTCCAGCGCCGCCAGCGTGAGGCAACCGCTTGTAGGAATCTCCTGAAAAACTTTCTCCCAGATATAGGCGGGGTTCAGCCAGATATGGCCGGGGTTCAGCATACGCCGTGCTGCCATGTTCTTTTTCCGAAAGGCGAGAAAACGCAGCAGCGCCAGGGCCGGTTTTTCCGCTGTGACGTTTTTGTCGAGAACGCCCCAGCCGGGGAGCGGCTCGGGAAAATCCGCCGAAATGATGTGCCGGATGGCCTCGCACAGCATGGCAACGCTGCGCCCGAAAAAAGGGAACTGCTCGTGGCGGAATTTCAGGAGCCGCGCCTTCCAGCGCCAGAGGTTTTTTTGCGCATCGTCGAGGGCCAAGAGCGCGTCTTCGGCCGTGGCGGCAGTGTATCCATACGCCGTTTCGTGGAGAGGTTCTCCCTCCCCCGGCCGCAAATGGATGGCCGGCCTGAGCGTGGAAAAGATCCAGGAGGCATCGATACTGGACCAGTCGGTAATGAGGAAATCCGAGCGGGCGAGCCAGTACTTGTTGTCATCCTCCTCCGAATAGATAAAACGCCCGTCATGCCGCCATGTTTCCGCAAAATCCCGGATAAAGTCGCGCTTCCGGTCCGGTATGGCGGGGGAAAAGACAAAGGTGCCATCGGGATGGCGGCGGAAGAAGCCCTCCACAAATGCGTTCCATTCCCCGATGGCACGGCTGATTTTAGCCGCGTTGGCCCCGAGCATGTGTTCGGAGCTCAAGGGATAGAAGGACACCAGCAGCCCTTGGGCGGCGGCCTTGTCTTTCGCGCGCTCGCGGGCAGAGGCCAGCAGGTCCAGCTTGATAGACCCGGCGGGAACAAGCGCCAGTTGGGAATTATGCTGGACGGAAAGAAAGGCGGGCACCGCGGTATAGTCGAAATCACAGGAAAATTTCGTATTGATCTCAACGAGGTAGTCTGCGAAATAATCCATTGCCACACCCTGATGCCCTGCTGAGGTATGGTTGAGGTACATGACTTTTCCGCCAAAACCAGGAATTTTCCTGTACCCCGTCACATAATCATGGGTGACGAGCAGGTCGATGCAGGGCAAGAAGCGGAAGAGATCGCGGTCATCCAGAAGAAAGAAGTCCCCCGAGCCCCGGGCAAGTTCGGCAACCAGGGGGGCAGCGTTTTCCCTCAACAGAAACAGGACGGGGATGCCTGCCTTTTCCAGCCCTTCTTTCAGTGCGAGCAGCACATCCACGTTTTGCCGCGGTCGTGTGGTGGCCCAAAGGGCGACCACCTTTTGGCCGCGGAACCGGCCGTTCAGGCGTTTACAGTCTTCCGCTGCGGAAAGGGGAGCAAAGGTGGCTGGGCTCATGGGTTTTCCCTGAAAATGCTCTTAAAGATGCCGGGTGACCGGAAGCGCGCCCCTTGCGCGGCCGTCCGGGCCTGGTTCCCCCTATGCCCCACACCAGCACCCCGGTCAATAGCAGAAAGTGCGGCCCCTGCGCCCGCAGCCCGGAGGCACCCAAAAGGCGCGGCCATTGCCCTTGGCGCGGCTTTGGGATATGGGGAATGCATGAACGAGACCGTTATTCCCGCAGCGCCCGTCAGCCCCGGCACGGCCGCCGGGCGTGCCGTGCCCGTGCCCCAAAGGGTGGCGCAGCTTTCCGCCTTTCTCACGGAGCACAAGGCCGAGGACGTGGCCTCGCTTGAGCTTGGCGGCGAAAACGCCTTTGCCGAGGCCATGATCGTGGCAACGGCGGGCTCCATGCGCCAGGCCCAGGCCCTTGCCGACGGCGTGGCCGAGCTCTGCCGCGAGCGGGGCTTCGAGTGCCTGCGCATCGAGGGCTATGCCGCCGCCCAGTGGATCCTTGTGGATTGCAACGACATCATCGTCCATATCCTGCTCGGGCCCGCGCGCGAGCTGTACCGGCTGGAAGACCTCTGGGGCCGCGCCGCGCAAGGCCGCGCCGTGCGCTCCGGCGCTTCCGCCACGGAGGACCGTCCATGACGCCTACCCTGCTGCTTATCCTCGACGGCTGGGGCATCGCCCCGCATGACCCTGAGGCCGACAAGGGCGACGCGCCGCTCATCGCCGGGACCCCCAATATCGACGCCCTGCTCAAGAAGTATCCCCATTCGCGGCTCACCGCCTCGGGCCGCGCCGTGGGCCTGCCCGAGGGCTATATGGGCAATTCCGAGGTGGGGCACCTCAATATCGGCGCCGGGCGCGTGGTCTATCAGGACATGACGCGCATCGACATCTCGTTGGAGGACGGCTCTTTCCAGGCCAATCCCGTGCTCACGGACCTCATCTCGCGCGTGAAACGCAGCCACGGCCGCCTGCACTTGACGGGCCTCGTGTCTGACGGTGGCGTGCACAGCCATATCCGGCATCTTGAGGCCATCTGCCGCATGGCGCACGAGGCCGGGGTGCCGGTGCGCATCCACTGCATCATGGACGGCCGCGACACCGACCCCAAGAGCGGCGAGGCCTTTGTGGCCGCGCTGCAGGAGGCCATCAAGGACCATCCCGGCACGCGCATCGCGGGCCTTGTGGGCCGCTTCTACGCCATGGACCGCGACACCCGCTGGGAGCGCGTGAAGGAAGCCTGGGACCTCATCGCCCACGGCGTGAGTGACGCGGGCCTTTCCGCGCCGGACGCGCTCACCGCCCTCAAGGACGCCTATGCCCGCGGCGAGACGGACGAATTCATCAAGCCCGTGGTCATCGAAAAGGGCCGCGAGGACGGCGAGGCCCCCGGCATGGCCGACGGCGACGGCCTCTTCTTCTTCAACTTCCGCGCGGACCGCATGCGCGAGCTCGTCAGCGCCTTCATCGACGAGGAATTCACGGGATTTGACCGCGGCCGCGTGCCCAAGCTCGACGGCATCGCCTCCATGACGCCCTACGAGGCGCGCTTCAATATTCCCGTGGCCTTCCCCAAGGAGTCCGTCACCCAGGGGCTCGGCGAGGCGGTCTCCAAGGCGGGCCTGAAGCAGCTGCGCCTTGCGGAGACGGAGAAATACGCCCACGTCACCTATTTCTTCAACGGCGGCGTGGAGGAGCCCTTCCCCGGGGAGGACCGCATCCTCGTGCCCTCGCCGCGCGACGTGGCCACCTATGACCTCAAGCCCGCCATGAGCGCGCGCGAGATTACGGAAAAGTTCCTCGAGGCCTGGGCCGGCGGCAAGTATGACCTCGTGGTCTGCAATCTCGCCAACGGCGACATGGTGGGCCATACCGGCAACCTCAAGGCCGCGGAGGAGGCCTGCGCCGTGGTGGACGAATGCGTGGGCAGGATGGTCAAGGCCGTGGAGGACCGCGGCGGCCGGATGCTCATCATCGCGGACCACGGCAACTGCGAGGTGATGCTCACGCCGGACGGCCGCCCGCACACCGCGCACACCACCAATCCCGTGCCCTGCATCCTCATCGAGCCGGGCCGGGAGGTGACCACGCTCGCCGACGGCAAGCTGGCCGACGTGGCCCCGACCCTGCTCAGGCTCTGGGGCATTGAGCCGCCCGCAGCCATGACCGGCAAGAGCCTTGTGGGCGAGGACGCGGCCCGTGGCTGAAAAGAACGCCCGGCCGCAGGCTCCGGTGCCGCCGGACGGCATGGAGATACTCTTCTTCTACCAGTGCCCGCGCTGCGGCAGGCATGTGCCTGTGGTGGCGCCCACGGAACCGCGCATGATCACCTGCGAAGGCTGCCGCGCCTCCTTCCCCATCATCCCGGTGGATGAGCACGGGCTGCACTATATCCGCATCATGCTCGCCGGGGGCAAGGCCGCGGCCGACCCGGACTTTCTGTAGCGGTCTCTTCCTTTCGCCCGGTTGCAAGGGCGCCCCGTGGCGAAAATCACGGGGCGCCCTTTTGTGTGTGGCGGCAGATTTTTGTGGATAACATGCGCATATTCCAGGAAAAAATATTCGGTAAAAATTTTTTTACAAAACCCCTTGCTTTTTGCACGCACTCCCGGTACAAAAATTTTGCCCTGCATGGGGTGGGGCATTTTTTCGAAGGTTAAGAGAGGAAGGATCATGAAAAAGCTTTGCACCCTGCTGCTTGCCGCCGGCCTGGTATTCGGGGCTGCCACCGGCGCGAGCGCCATTGACTTCCAGGCCAAGGGCCAATGGCTCATGGGCTTCACCGCGTCGGACACCAAGCTCATGCACAAGACCCGCGTGGGCGACCAGAAGAAAACCAACATGGAGAGCAGCTTCGACGCCGTGCAGCGTGTGCGCCTCCAGTTGGACGCCGTGGCGAGCGAGAGCCTGTCCGGCACGGTGTATTTTGAAATCGGCAACACCAACTGGGGCCGGGCCGACCAGGGCGGCGCCCTCGGCGCAGACGGCAAGATCATCAAGCTGAAGCGCGCCTACATCGACTGGATGGTGCCCGAGACGGAGCTCAAGGTGCGCATGGGCATCCAGGGCGTCACCCTGCCCAACGCTGCGGGCGGCTCCGCCATCATGGACACCGACGCGGCTGCCATCACCGCCAACTACAAGATCAACGACAATGTCTCCATCACCGCCCTGTGGGCGCGCCCGCTCAACGACAACTTTGACGGCAACCGCTATAATGGCCGCCAGGCCGGTTCCTGGCGCGCGGGCTACCTCGACAATCTCGACCTCTTCAGCCTCATGGTGCCCCTGACCTTCGACGGCTTTGAGATCACCCCCTGGGCCATGCTCGGCATGAAGGGCGCCAACTCCATGGAAGGCATCGAGGACTGGCAGGGCCGCAGCGACAACGAGGTGTTCAACACCTCCGACGGCAACCTGCCCTACAGCCTCTACCCCTATCCGGGCATCAATGACCGCATGAACATCGGCGGCACGGGCAAGGGCTACGGCAGCCTGTTCTGGGCGGGCCTTCCCTTCACCATCACGGCCTTTGACCCGCTGAACATCGAGGTGGACATCAACTACGGCTATTCCGAGCCCATGGGCCGCTATGACGCCATCAAGCGGGGCGCGGTGAAGCGCTCCAGCACCGAGCGCCAGGGCTGGCTGGCCAAGGCCCTCGTGGAATACAAGATGGACTGGGGCGTTCCCGGCATCTTCGGCTGGTACGCCTCCGGCGACGACGGCAACCCGAAGAACGGCTCCGAGCGCATGCCCTCCATCGTTCCCATGGGTACCTTCACCTCCTTCATGGGCGACGGCAACTACGGCTGGGTGTGGAACGACTTCGCGCTCGACTATGCCGGCACCTGGGGCATCGGCCTCCAGCTGCGCGACATGACCTTCGTGGAGAACCTCTCCCACACCTTCCGCGTGGCCTACTGGGGCGGCACCAACAGCACCGGCATGGTCAAGTACATGAACAACTCCTTCGCCTGGAACGACGGCTGGGGTTCCGGCACGAGCCCGTACCTGACCACCAACGACGGCCTGCTCGAGTTCAACCTCGTCAACAGCTACAAGATGTACGAGAACTTCGACATCAACCTCGAGCTCGGCTACATCGCCAACTTCATGGACAACGACACCTGGAAGAAGGCCGGGGAGCGTAATTCCTCCTTCCAGAAGCAGGATGCCTGGAAGGCCCAGCTGGTCTTCGCCTACAGCTTCTAGTCCGGGAAGCGGGCATCGGGAAAACGAAAACGGGGAGCCGCAAGGCTCCCCGTTTTTGTGTGGTGGGGGTTTCGGGATGTGCGGCCCACGGAGCGAGGAGGAGCGCCCCGCAAGGCCGCGTTTTCAGTTTCTACCAGCAGCCGCAGCCGCCGCGGGGTGCCCAGTTGCCGCCCCAGCCGCCACGATGGTGGCCGCCGCGACGCCCGTGGTGGTAGCCGTAGCCGTAGCCGCCGTCCGGGCCCCAGCAGGGGCCGGGACCATAGCCGGGGCCGGGATTGGCCGGGCCGTTGCCGGGCCCGAAGCCGTTGCGGGGGCCCGGGCCGGCATCAAAGGCCTCGGCCGGGATGCCTTCCTTGGCGAGCTTCGCGCGCAGGTCCACGCGGGCGGCCATGAGCTTGCCGCGCAGTTCGCCGATCTCACGGGAGAGACTTTCGATCTTGTCCTTGTCCGGCTCGGGGCTGGCCAGCTGGGCGTCCAGCTCCGCGCGCTTGGCGCGGAGTTTTTCGCGCGTCCCGCTGGTGTCGGCCACGGTCTCGTCGTGGATCTTCTTGGCCTTGGCCTGCTGGTCCGTGGTGAGGCCGGGCCAGGCCTGCGCGTCGGGGCGGTAGTCGCGGCCCGCGGCCTGGGCCGCGCCGGCCGCGCCCAGGGCTAGGATGGCCGCAAGCGCCAGGGTGGTGAGCTTTTTGCTGAACAGGGTCATGCTTCTTCCTCGTGTTGAAGTGGGGCGCACTCGCGCCGATTGGGGGACGCCGGAGAGAGAGCAAACTGCGTGCCATTTCCTGTAATTCATTGACATCACTTGAGAAGGTGAAAATTCCCCGCCCCGCGCCTTGCAGGCAGCCCCCGGATGGCGTAACTTTTTTACCCAAGGGCGGCCTATGATGAGTAAAAAGGTTACAGATTCGGGAAAAGCGGATACTTTTGACCCGCAAGGCACCGCGCCCGGGGAGGCTGCCCCGGCCGTCCCGCTGCGGCTGGCCCGCGCCCTGGCATGGGCGCGCCCCCTGCTCCTGCTGGCAGGCATAGCCCTGGCCGGGGCCTGCGTGGCGTGGCTCCTCATCGGCCGCGTGGAAGAGCGGGAGCGGGCGCAGATGCTGGCGGCCATCCACGGGCGCGCCGACTCCCTCGTCTGGGCGCTGGAAGGCAGCGCGCGCTTCCTGGACGGGGGCCACTCCGGCGCCGGGGGCCTTGCGCGCCTCGTGGCCGAGGTGGCGCGCCAGCCCGGCGTGGCCTGGATAGCCATCACCGACGCCGCGGGCCGCATCCTCGCGGACAGCAATCCCGAACTCACCGGCGCCGCGCTCTACACGCCCGAGGAAATGCGCCGTCTCGCCCCGTCCGGCGTAACCCGCGGCCGCTTCAGCCCGGATGATCCCACCATTTACGAGACCTGGCGGCTCTTCGCCCCGGCGCGGCTGCGCGGCGAGTCCGGGCGCCACCGCCGCGCGGGCCACTCCCGCCCGGAGGGGGAGGGCCTGCGCTGCGTTTTTGTGGCCCTGGACGTGACGGGCATGGAGGAGCACCTCGCGGACCTCGCGCTCCAGCTCTGGGTGGTGGCGGGCATCGTGCTCGTGGCGGCCGAGGCCGTGACGGCCCTGGTGCTGCTGTTCCGGCGCTACCGCTCCTCCCGGCGGCTGCTTGCCGACGCAGAGGCCCTGGCGGCGCAGGTGGTGCGCAACTATCCGGCCGGGCTCCTCGTGCTGGACCGGAAGGGCAGGGTGCGCCTTGCCAATGCCCGCGCGCGGGCGCTCCTCGGGATAAAGGGCGGGATAAAGGGGGGGATGGAGGGCGGCACGGAGGGTGCCGGGGCGGCCGTTCCCGGCCCCGCGGCCGCGGGGCTCGACCTTGATGCCATCATGGGGGAGCTTGCGGACGGGGTGGAACTCATCAGCCGCGAGCTGGAACTCTGGCGCCCCAAGGGCGACCCGGTGCCCGTGGAGCTCACCGCAGCACCGCTGTACGGCGCCGGGGGAGCCGGCGGGGACGGCGCCGAAGTGCTGGGCTATCTCTTCGCCCTGCGCGACATGGGCGAGATCCGCAGCCTCGAGCGCAAGCTCAGGCAGCATGAGCGCCTCTCGGCCCTGGGCAAGCTCGCCGCGGGCCTCGCGCACGAGATACGCAATCCCCTGAGCTCGGTGCGCGGCTACGCCACCTATCTCACCGAGCGCCTCAAGGATGACCCCCTCGGCCACGCCACCGGGGAGCTGCTCATCGAGGAGACGGCGCGGCTCGACCGCGTGCTCACCGACCTGCTCGGTCTCGCGCGGCCGCGTGACCTCGCGCCCGCGCCCGTACCCCTGGGCGGCCTGCTCTCACGGGTGGTGGCCGTGGCCATGCCCGACGCCGCGGAAAAGGGCGTGCGCCTTGTCGCGACACTCCCGAAAGGCGGCAGTGACGTGGCCAACGTAGATGCGGACAGGCTCATGCAGGCCGTGCTCAACCTCGTCATCAACGCCATACAGGCCACGGACGCGGGCGGCGAGGTGGAGGTGGCGCTGGAGGCGGCCCCGAAGGCGACGGACGGGGCAGGCGCAGGGGCCGCGCCGGGCTGGCGCATCCGCGTGCGCGACACGGGCTGCGGCATGGCGCAGGAGACCGCGGCCCAGATTTTCACGCCCTATTTCACCACCAGGGCCACGGGCACGGGCCTCGGCCTCGCCATCACCCGCCAGATCGTGGAGCAGCACGGCGGGACCATCGGCGTGAGCACCCTTCCCGGCCACGGCACCACCATGACCATCGAGCTCCCGGGCGCGGCCGCGCCGCGGGGCGCCGGAGGCGCGGCATGACGAAGCGGCTTTCCATCCTCGTGGCCGACGACGACGCGGCCCACGGCCATATGCTCGCCACCCTGCTGGAAAANTGGGGCTATGCCGTGGANGTNGCNGCGGACGGCGGNGAGGCNGTGCGCCTCGGGCTCGNCCGGCCNTTTGACCTCGCCCTCATCGACGTGCGGATGCCCGTCAAGGATGGCCTTGCGGTGCTGAAGGAGCTCCATGCGGCGCGCCCGGCGCTCCCCGTGCTGATGATGACCGCGTATTCGGATGTCCCNGCNGCTGTCACGGCCATCAAGNGCGGCGCGTGGGACTATCTCGCCAAGCCCCTGGACTTCGAGCGGCTCAGGGTGAGCCTGCGCAATGTGTTCGCCCATGCGGACCTTGTGGAGGAAAACGCGGCCCTCTCCCGCCGNCTNGCCGAGGACGGNCGCGGNGGCATCCTCGGCCAGAGCGCGCCCATGCGCGANCTCTGGGANCTCATCCGNACCATNGCGCCCAGCGAGGCCACGGTGCTTNTCGCCGGNGAGTCGGGCACGGGCAAGGANCTNGCCGCGCGNGCCGTCCACGNGCAGAGCCGCCGCGCNGCCGGGCCCTTNGTGGCCGTCAACTGCGGCGCGCTCACCGAGACCCTGCTCGCCTCGGANCTNTTCGGGCATGAAAAGGGNGCCTTCACCGGGGCGGACCGTCGCCACGAGGGGCTTTTCGTGCGGGCGNNCGGGGGCACGATNTTTCTGGANGANATCGGCGAGATGCCGCTTGCCATGCAGGTCAAGCTCCTGCGCGTGCTNCAGGAGCGCGAGGTCCTCAGCGTGGGNGGCNCNAAGCCCGAGCCCGTGGANGTGCGCGTCATCGCGGCCACCAACCGCGACCTCGCGCGCGAGACNGCCGAAGGCCGCTTCCGCGAGGACCTCTATTACCGCCTCAACGTGGTGACGCTCACCATGCCGCCGCTCCGCGACCGCGAGGGNGACNTNGAGCTNCTGGCCCGNCATTTCGCCGCCCGNTTCGCCAAGGCCAACCACAAGCGCCTTTCCGGCATCACNCCGCAGGCGCTGGACGCGCTNGCCCGCTATGCGTGGCCGGGCAATGTGCGCGAGCTCGAGAACGTCATGGAGCGGGCCGTCATCCTNATGCCCGGGGAGCATATCGATGTGCGCGAGCTNCCCGAGCGGNTNTTGCGCNGNGNGGNNGNGNCCACGGCGCGGNCCGNNNNCNCNCCCGGCGCNCANGCGCNCCGTGNCNGNGGAGANCGTGGCGNCCGNGGANACNGGGGGNGCGGCTGCCNACGCTGGAAGAGGTGGAGCGGGAGGTCATCCTGCGCACGCTGCANAGTTGCGGCGGCAACAAGAGCGAGGCCGCGCGCGTGCTCGGCATCACCCGCAAGACCCTGCACGCGCGNCTTGCGCGCTACGGGGCCGCGGNCGCGGANNNGGGGGAGGAATAGGGNATGGGCATCGTGTTTCTNGTGGGGGGNCGCGGGGCNGGCAAGACCACCGTGGGCCGNNNGCTNGCGCGGGANCTTTCNTGCGCCTTCACCGACATGGANGAATTTCTCTGCGGCCGCGCGGGCATGAGCGTGGCCGACATGGTGGCNGCNGNGGGCTGGGAGGGCTTTCGCGCCCGGGAATGCGCGGCCCTGCGCGAGGCCGTGGCCGNGGCCTNNGGNANNGGCGCGGTCATCGCCACGGGCGGCGGCATCGTGCTGGACGCGGGCAACAGGGCNTTCCTCCGCGAAAAGGGNCGGGTGTTCTGGCTNGCGCTCACGCCCGAGGCNGCGGNNGNGCGCCTTGCGGCGNACCCGCTGGCGGCGCAGCGGCCCTCGCTTACAGGCAAGTCCATGCTTGAGGAAGTGCGCGAGGTCATGGAGGCCCGCGCCCCGCTCTANGCCGCGTGCGCGCATCATACNCTGGACGCGGGCCTNCCCCCGGAAAAGGTCTGCGCGGCCATCCTCGGCCATCTNNGGGAGNATCCNCGGGNGTCTCGGGGGGGGCGGNCTGCGCCCGCGGACTGAGCGGNGCCCGGAAATTTTGCATTTTGCCATATTTGCGGCCAATACCCTTTGACATACTCCTGCCCACGGTCTATGCTGCAAGAGCATTTTCAGCCACCGTCGTCGTTTTTCACCGCTTGCCATGCCGGGGGGCGCGCACATGCTGGACCTGAACATCACCCTTCTTTTTCAGCTCGCGAATTTCTTCATTGCCCTCATCGTCCTCAATATCCTGCTCATCCGCCCCATCCGCGACATCATTAAAAAGCGCAACGGCCTCATGGACGACATGGCGGGCGAGGCCGACGCCTTCAANGCCGAAGCCACGNAAAAGCTCAACCACTATGAGGCCGAGCTCGCCCGCGCCCGNCAGGAGGCCGGCCTCACCCGTGAGGAAGGCCGCCAGTCCGGCCTTTCCGAGCAGCAGAACATCGTGGGCGAGGCCCAGCAGAGCGCGCGCCAGCTNCTGGCCGAAAACCGCNCGGCCCTGCGCGGCCAGGCCGAGGCGGCGCTCAACGAGCTGCGCAACGGCATCAGCGATTTTTCGGCCAAGGTGGGCGACCGCCTGCTCGGCAATGCCTAGGCCCGCGGGCCCGGCCTCGCGCGTATCGAACCCACACCGCAACGGGGGGTGCGACTTGAACAGCAGAATGATCCGCAACTTCCTTCCCGCCGTCGCTGCCNGTNCTTTTNNNNGGGCTCGCGGTGCTGGCGGGTGCGGCGGAGGCGCTGGCCTCCGAGGGGCACGAGGCCCCGCGCTGGGGCGACTTCGCCTGGCGCGTGGTGAACCTNGTCCTCTTCGTGGGCATCCTCTGGTACTTTGTGGGCGGCCTCACCAAGCGCTTCCTCAAGGGNCGCCNGCAGACNATCAANGATACCCTGGACGAGCTCGAAAAGCGCCGGGCNGAAGCCCGGNAGCACCTNGCNGNCATCGAGGCNCGCATCGCCAACCTCGACGCCGAGCGCAAGGCCATCCTTGAGGAAAGCAAGGCCCAGGCCGCGCGCCTCAAGCAGAACATCGTGGACGAGGCCCGCCGNCAGGCCGGGCAGATCGTTGACCAGGCCCGCCGCGCCGCNGAAAACGAGGGCCGCGCCATGCGCGACGAGGTGCGCGCCACCCTGGCCGACGAGATCGTGGAAGCCACGGAAAAGGCCCTGCGNGGCAAGCTCACCGAGCAGGATCATGACCGGCTCATCGCCAACTCTCTGGACAAGGTGGTGCTGCGTTGACCGACACCGTTGTGGCGAGAAGATACGCCAANGCCCTGTTTTCGCTGGGCAGGCGTGAGGGCGGCGACGCCCTCTCAAGGCACGGGGCCTGCCTCGCGGCCCTGGGGGAAATGGTGGCCGAAGAGCCGAAGCTGGGCGCAGTGCTGAAAAGCCCGGTCATCGGCGTGGAGGAAAAGAAGGGCGTCCTTTCCGCGCTGCTCGACAAGCTGGGCGCGGACAAGACCATGCGGAATTTCTGCTTCCTTCTGGCCGACAAGGAGCGCCTTGCCTCCCTTAGGCAGATCGCCGACTGGTACGGCATCCTCCTCGACGAGGCCAACGGCGTGCTCAGGGGCAAGGTCATCACCGCCNTCAAGCTCNCNAAGGAGAAGCAGGAAAAGCTCAGGGCCGAGCTCGCCAAAAAGAGCGGCGGCGACATCGAGCTTGCCTTCAGCGTGGACCCGGAAATCCTCGGGGGCATGGTGCTGGCTGTGGGGGACAAGGTGCTGGATTCGAGCCTGCGCGCGCAGCTGGGGATCCTCCGCGAGACTTTCAAGAGGGGTGTGTAGATGCAGATCAAAGCCGATGAGATCAGCAAGATCATCGAGGATCAGATCNAGAACTATGACCAGCGCGTGGAGATGAGCGAGACCGGCACCGTGCTCTANGTGGGTGACGGCATCGCCCGCGTGCACGGCGTGGAAAACGCCATGTCCATGGAGCTCCTGGAATTTCCGGGCGGCGTCATGGGCATGGTGCTCAACCTTGAGGAGGACAACGTGGGCGTGGCCCTCCTCGGCTCCGACGTGGGCATCAAGGAGGGCGACCCGGTCAAGCGCACGGGCCGCATCTTCTCCGTGCCCGTGGGCGAGAAGGTCATGGGCCGCGTGCTCAACCCCCTGGGCGAGCCCATCGACGGCCTNGGCCCCATCGACGCCGACGAGACGAGGCCCGTGGAAATCAAGGCGCCCGGCATCATCCAGCGCAAGAGCGTCCACCAGCCCATGCCCACGGGCCTCAAGGCCATCGACGCCATGACGCCCATCGGCCGCGGCCAGCGCGAGCTCATCATCGGCGACCGCCAGACCGGCAAGACGGCCGTCTGCGTGGACGCCATCCTCGCCCAGAAGGAAACGGGCATCCACTGCTTCTATGTGGCCATCGGCCAGAAGGAATCCTCGGTGGCGCTCGTGGCCGACGTGCTNCGCAAGCACGGGGCCATGGANTACACCACCATCATCTCGGCCACGGCCTCCGACCCGGCGCCGCTCCAGTACATCGCGGCCTACACCGGCTGCACCATGGCCGANTANTACCGCGACAACGGCAAGGACGCCCTCATCGTCTANGACGACCTTTCCAAGCAGGCCACGGCCTACCGCCAGATGTCCCTGCTGCTCCGCCGCCCGCCGGGACGTGAGGCCTTCCCCGGCGACGTCTTCTACCTGCACTCGCGCCTGNTNGAGCGCGCGGCCAAATTGAGCGACGAGCTCGGCGGCGGCTCGCTGACGGCNCTCCCCATCATCGAGACGCAGGCGGGCGACGTGTCGGCCTATATCCCGACCAACGTCATCTCCATCACCGACGGCCAGGTCTATCTNGAGCCGGCCCTGTTCAACGCCGGCGTGCGCCCGGCCATCAACGTGGGCCTNTCCGTGTCCCGCGTGGGCGGCGCCGCGCAGATCAAGGCCATGAAGCAGGTGGCGGGCACCATGCGCCTCGACCTCGCCCAGTANCGCGAGCTCGCGGCCTTCGCCCAGTTCGGCTCNGACCTCGACCAGGCCACCAAGGCCAAGCTGGAGCGCGGCGCGCGCCTCGTGGAGCTGCTCAAGCAGCCCCAGTACCAGCCCATGCCCGTGCAGGAGCAGGTGGCCTCCATCTGGGCCGCCACCCGCGGCTACATGGANGACGTGCCCGTGGAAGACATCCGCGCCTTCGAGGCGGACATGCTCACCTTCATGCGCGACACGCGCAAAGANGTGCTCGACGCCATCAAGGAAAAGAAGGTCATCGACGCCGACGTGGAAAAGGGGCTNNNNGANGCCGTCACCGCCTTCAAGCAGAGTCGGCAGGCCTAAGCGCGGGAGAGCCGGATGCCATCGCTCAAAGACGTAAAAATGAAGATCGTGGGTGTCGGCAAGACCAAGCAGATCACCAAGGCCATGGGCATGGTGGCTTCGGCCAAGCTGCGCGGCGCCCAGAGCCGCATCGAGCGCTTCCGCCCCTATGCCTCCAAGTACCGCGAGGTCATCGGCGCNCTNGCGGCCAAGGTGGACGGCGTGAGCCATCCCCTGCTCACNGAGCACGAGGAGAAGAAGCACTGNTGCATCGTNCTCGTCACNTCCGACAGGGGCCTGTGCGGCGGCTTCAACGCGGCCATCATCGCCGAGGGGCTCCGGCTCGCNGGCGAGGCGAGGCAGCAGGGCATGGACGTGAGCTTCCTCTGCGTGGGCAGGAAGGGCCGCGACGCCATCCGCAAGAGCAGCTACACCCTCGGCACCTCCTACGGCGACAGCATGGGCTCGGTGGACTTTGCGCTGGCGAGCGCCGTGGCCACGGAGGTCATCCACAAGTACGAGGACATGGAGCTCGACGAGGTGTGGCTCGTCTATGGCGAGTTCGTCTCCATGGCGAAGCAGCCCCCGGCCTCGCTCCGGCTTCTGCCGCTCAAGGCCCCTGCCGCNGAGAGCGACCCGGATTCCGGCCCCATGTGCGAATATGTCTATGAGCCGAGCGAGGCCAAGCTCCTGGAGGACCTTTTGCCGCGCTACGTCAAGGTGCAGGTGTACAGCGGCCTNCTCGACACGGCGGCCAGCGAGCACGCCGCGCGCATGGCGGCCATGGACAACGCCACGCGCAACTGCGACGAGCTCATCAATTCCCTGACACTGCTCTACAACAAGACCCGGCAGGCCTCCATCACGAGCGAACTCATCGACATCGTCGGCGGCGCGGAAGCGCTCAAGGGCTAAGGAGCGAACATGAGCAAGAACACCGGCAAGATCACCCAGGTCATCGGCGCCGTGGTGGACGTGGAATTTCCCGACGGCCACCTGCCCGAGATCCTGACCGCCCTCGAGATCAAGAACCCCAACAACAAGGACGCGCCCGACCTTGTCTGCGAAGTGGCCCAGCACCTCGGCGACAACGTGGTGCGCACCATCGCCATGGACGCCACCGAGGGCCTTGTGCGCGGCATGGAAGTGGTGGACACGGGCAAGCCCATCATGGTGCCCGTGGGCAAGCCCTCCGTGGGCCGCATCCTCAACGTCATCGGCCGCCCGGTGGACGGGCTCGGCCCGGTTGAGGCGGAAAAATACTATCCCATCCACCGCGAGCCGCCCAAGTTCACGGACCTGAACACCAAGGTCGAGCTCCTGGAGACGGGCATCAAGGTCGTGGACCTGCTCGTGCCCTTCCCCAAGGGCGGCAAGATGGGCCTCTTCGGCGGCGCCGGCGTGGGCAAGACGGTCATCCTCATGGAGATGATCAACAANATCGCCAAGCAGCACGGCGGCACCTCGGTGTTCGCCGGCGTGGGCGAGCGCACCCGCGAGGGCAACGACCTCTATAACGANCTGAAGGAGGCNGGCGTCCTNGAGCGCGCCACGCTCGTCTACGGNCAGATGAACGAGCCCCCGGGAGCCCGNGCCCGNGTGGCCCTGACGGCCCTCGCCATCGCGGAATANTTCCGCGACGAGGAGCATCAGGACGTGCTGCTCTTCATNGACAACATCTTCCGCTTCACCCAGGCGGGTTCGGAAGTGTCGGCCCTGCTCGGNCGNATGCCCTCGGCCGTGGGCTACCAGCCCACCCTCGGCACGGACCTNGGCGCCCTGCAGGAGCGCATCACCTCCACCAACGAGGGCTCCATCACCTCGGTGCAGGCCGTCTATGTGCCCGCCGACGACCTGACGGACCCGGCCCCGGCGACGACCTTCTCGCATCTGGACGGCACGCTCGTGCTCTCGCGCCAGATCGCCGAGCTCGGTATCTATCCCGCCGTGGACCCGCTGGACTCCACCTCGCGCATCCTCGACCCCAACGTGGTCGGCCAGGAGCACTATGAGGTAGCCCGGCGCGTGCAGCAGGTGCTCCAGAAGTACAAGGAACTGCAGGACATCATCGCCATTCTCGGCATGGACGAGCTCTCGGACGAGGACAAGCTCACTGTGGCGCGCGCGCGCCGCATCCAGCGCTTCCTCTCCCAGCCCTTCCATGTGGCCGAGACCTTCACCGGTATGCCCGGCCAGTATGTGAAGCTCGAGGACACCATCGAGGGCTTCAAGGGCATCCTTGACGGCAAGTACGACTATCTTGCCGAGAGCGACTTCTACATGGTGGGGGACATCAGCCAGGCCGTCGCCAAGTACGAAGCCCGCAAGGCCGCCGAAGAGAAGGAAAAGGGCAAGGAAAAGGAAAAGGAAGAGGTCAAGGCTTAAGCGCCTTGCGCGCCTGCCCGGGATGCCGGGCGGGCGCGCCCTCTCGCCGCCGCGCCATTCCGGCGGCCCGCGCACGAGTTTCGCCGCCAGCCTTTGAGGAGCAGTCATGGCTACATTGCGACTGGAAGTCGTCACCCCCGACAAGACCGTCATCAATACGGATGCGGAAATGGTCATCTGCCCCGGCGTGGAGGGCGAGTTCGGCGTGCTGCCGCACCACGTCTCCCTGCTTTCGGCGCTCAAGATCGGCAGCCTCCGCTACCGCGAGGACGGCAAGGACGAGGAGATCTTCATCTCCGGCGGCTTTGTGGACGTGAACAACAATATCTGCAGCGTGCTCGCGGAATCGGCGGAACACGCGCATGACATCGATACCGCCCGCGCCCTGGCCGCCAAGGAGCGCGCGGAGGAGCGCCTCGCCCGCCGCGATGCGGACCTCGATGAGGTGCGGGCGCTCATCGCCCTGCAGAAGGCCACCATGCGCCTGCAGATCGCCGGGGGCCTGTAGGCAGAAATCCGACGCAAAGCCAGCTCAAGAAGTTTCAGGCTGCCCGTCATGTGCGGGCAGCCTTTTTTGCGCCTTTTCCGCGAAGCGGTGCGGGGGGCTTCCGTCACACCGGCTTATGCGCCTGAGAGCTTGTGGCGCGCCGGGAGCGGGTTCGCGGGCGCCCCGGCATACCATGTTGACTTTATTTTAGCGGTCAATAAGATATTCGCATCCCATAATCACAGGGGGAATCCATGAAAGAAATCGAACTGCTGGAAGCGGCAAAACACACCTCGCCCAATCCCGTGTCGCTCATCTGCACGCGCACGCCCGCGGGCGTGACCAATCTCGGCACGGTCTCGTGGTGGACCTATCTCGGGCTTGAGCCGGCCACCATCGGCTTTGCCATGATGAAGCCCTCTTACAGCGGTGAGATGACCCGCAAAAACAAGGAGCTCATCCTTGTCATCCCGGGCGAGCCGCTGGCGCGTCATGTCATGGAATGCGGTAGCACCACCGGCCGCGATACGGACAAGGCCAAACGCTTCGGCATCGAGCTCATGTCCGTTCCCGGCACGGACATCGAGGTCCCGGTGCACAGCGTGGTCGCCATCCATTGCTCCTTACGCGAGTTCGTGGATGTGGGCGACCACAACTTCTACATCTGCGACGTGAAGCGCGTGCTTGCCGACGACGGGGAAAGGGCGCTCTTCGCCTGGAAGGGCTATGCCAAGATAGCACCGGCCAGCATGGCTTAGGCGTCACGGCATTTGGAGCGCAGGCGACCCTGCGCGTGAAGGCTGTCCGCGTTCCGGGCAGCCTTTATTCTGTCTTTTCTGCAGAGGGCAGGCCCCCTGCCCGCAGCTCCCTGAGGCGCGCCTCGGCGAGGCCGATGGCGCGAGGGTCGAGCAAGAGCACGATGGTGTCCCCGTCCACAATGCCGATGCTCCCCCCGGCCGGGAAGGGCTTGCGGCCGCGGGCCCAGGCCAGCGCCTTTTCCATGAGCTCGGGCCGCACACGCACCTCCTCATTGAGCCTGTCGCCGAGCTTGAGATAGCGCGAGAGCATCCGCAGCTCAAAGCCGGGGTTCCAGGCCTGCGAAATGGTGCTGTGGCGCAGCGGCTCCGTGCCGGGAGTCTCCACAAGGTAGGGGACGCTGCGCCCGAGCTGCACGAGATTGTAGCGCCTCTCGGCGTCGAATCCGGGAAGCGCCTCGATGCGGGCGAGGATGCGGTTGAGCACGGCCTGGTCATGCTCCACGGCGCGCACATGGCGCACCTGCTGGTCGAGGTCGTTGACGGCCATGCACGGCAGCACAAGGACAAAGAGGGCAAAGCCCAGGTTGCGGAGCCCGCGGCGCCCGTCCATGAGCAGCGCCAGCAGGAAGAAGGCATAGAGATAGCTCATGCCCAGGGCGAGAAAACGGAAATTGTGCCAGGCCTCCGTGGCGCTGATAAGGAACTGCGATTCGGCGGCAAGAGGGAAGAGCGCCAGCCCGAGGGCGCACAGGCAAAGGCGTGCGATCCTGCTCCGCCGGGGCTCAGTCCCTTTCGCGAGGAGCGCGAAAGCGCCGCCCGCAGCCACGCAGCACAAAAGGGCGGTAAGCCAGGGCGTGACGAAGCCTGAGGGCGTGACGAGCTGCGCCCAGGACATGCGGGCGAGCTGGAGCAGCCGCAGGGGAAGCCCCCCGGGCGTGATGGTGCTGAACTGGTAGAGCCCGAGCGAAAGGCCCAGCAGCGGATAGAGCGCGAGGCTTGCGGCATAGAGCGCACAAGCCGTGGCAAGGCAGGCAAGGGATGGCAGCAGGCGCCGTCCCAGGGCGCCCAGCGCTCCCCGTGTGCCGTCCCAGTGCGCGAGCCGGACAAGAAGAAAGCCCCAGAAGCAGGCGGTCCAGGTCATGATGGAGGACTGATAGGAGGCGAGGGCGCACACTGAGAGCACGGTCGCCGCGGCCCAGCGCAGGAGCGGACGCCCACGCCGCAGGGAAAGATGCAGCGCGAGCACCATGAAGAGCTGCGAAGCCGTAAAGGCCGGCGCCTGCCAGTGGTAATACCAGAAATCCGTCACCCAAGGGCTGCACGCGACTACCAGCGCCGAGGCGAAGAGCGGCCATGCGGAGGCCTTTGGCCACCAGAGCAGCGCGGCGCCCATGCTTGCCGCAATCAGGCAGGCGAAGGCAAGGAGTTGCGTCCAGACGGGAATCTGCACATGCCCGGAAAGGAGGTGCAGAAAGGGGGTGAACCAGCGGCCCGAGCGACCGCCGGAAAGCAGCGGGACGCCCTCCTGATAGCCCACGTCGTGGTCCCCCAGAGGGAACTGCGCCAGGTCGAAAAAAAAGACAACGCACGTCACCGCCAGCGCGGCGAAAAAAGCCTTGCGCCACGCAAGGGGAATGGAGCGCCACTGCGTCAGGCAAATATCGCGCCATTCCGGGGGAGTAGGGGAGGCATGTTGCATGGCCGCGCTCTCTTCGGCTGGCATGGTGCTGTCAAAAAACAGTGGATGCGCCCGCGCAGCCGGGGCCGCAACGCTCGATGCGCGCAAAGGCGTTGTGGTTGTGGATGGATTCCATGCTCTCCACCTCTACGGTGAAGGCCGTCACGCGCGGGTGCCGCTCCAGGCCGCAGGCCGTGGCGCGGACCACGTCCTCCACAAAGGCCGGGCGCGCGAAGGCCTGCTCGGTGACGAATTTCTCGTCCTCGCGCTTGAGCAGGGTATAGACGGCCGAGGAGCCGGCCGCCTCCGCAAGCTCGATGATCTCCTCCAGCCAGACGAGGCCCGTGATGCGCGCGCCGATGCGCACGAGGGCGCGCTGGCTGTGCGCGCCCTCGCTGCTGATGGCCTTGGAGCAGGGGCAGACGGTCATCACGGGCACGGCAAGGTCGAGCAAAAAGGTCTGGCCGCTGTCGTCGAGCTCGCTCGTCACGGCGCAGTCATAGGCCAGCGGGGCGGCGTCGCCGCGCGCGGGCGCGCTCTTGCGCACGAANTAGGGAAAGCTGAAGCGCACCCAGGCCCGGCGCGCGTCGAGGCGCTNGCGCACNTTCTCGAGCAGGCGGCGCACGGTCTGCCNNTCCAGCCCCTCGTCCCAGTGCTCCAGGGCCTCCACGAGGCGGCTCATGTGCGTGCCCTTGCGGGCCGAGCCGAGGTCCACGCCAAGGTCCGCGCTGGCCACGGTGGTCTGCACGCCGCCCGCGCGCTCGCGCACCCTGAGGGGCAGACGCAGGCCGCGNACGCCCACGCGGTCGATNTCCAGCGCCACCTCGGGCGCCCGGTTCTGCACGTCTTCCATCAATATCGTCCTTCGCCTCANGCCAGCTCNGGCCCCAGNGGCGCGGGCGTGAACACGCCGTGGCGCACGCCGCGGCAGGAAATGAGCCTGTCGGCCATGGCCCGCACGCGCCCGGCCTCNCCNCNGAGCACCAGCACCTCGAGGCANTTGTCGTGGTCGAGATGCACATGGGTGGCGGCCACGATGACGTCATGGTCCTCATGCTGGAGGCGCATGAGGCGCCTCGCGAGGTCATGCTTGTGGTGGTCATAGACCAGGGTGAGCGAGCCTGCGGCCTGGCCGTCCGGGCTGCGCCATTCGTCCTCGCCGAGGGCGCGGCGGATGAGGTCGCGCAGGGCCTCGGAGCGGTTGCTGTAGCTCTTGCGGGCGCAGAGGTCGTCAAAGGCGCCCAGAAGGTCCTCGTCCAGCGAAACGCCGAANCGTGTGAGNTTNCCCATGATCTGCCTCCNNCCGCGTCACGGCNNGCTCCNNNCGCGTNAGCTCCCAGATGGCCACTGTGGGGCTGCCCTGCCCGTCCGGGGCGTCCACTTTCGCCGCATGGACGCGCCGGGCCGTCCAGCCTTCCGCCGAAAGGGCGTGACGGAAGGCCTCGTAGACCGTGCGGCCCGGCTCNGCCACCCAGGCNGCCCCGCCGGGCGCGAGCGCATGGNCCAGCAGGCGCAGCACCGGGGCCACAAAGCGCTTTTCATACATGATGTCCCCGCCCCAGATGCGCGCGAAGGCGTGACGCGCAAGGCCGGGACGCCGCCAGTCCATGAGCGCCCACANGGGNNGGTCCACGCCGTTTATGTCCGCATTGCGGCGGGCGAAGGCGAGCGCCGCTTCCTCATAGTCCATGGCGAGCACCCGCGCCCCGAGCCACTGGCCCACCAGGGCCGTGAGACCGAGGCCGCAGCCGAGGTCCAGGCAGGCGCGGNCCGCGATGTCCGCGCGGCGCAGGGCGAGCCAGTCNGCCAGCACCAGGCTCGAGGGCCAGAGCTCGGTCCAGTAGGGGATGCGCTCGTCCTCGAAGGCGTCCGCATCCTCGGTCATGGCGTCCCAGAGCTCCTCGAGGTTGGCGGCGCGNNCAAGNTGCCAGCNCCGCCCGGCGCAANGGGCNGTGATGNGCGCGCCCTGCGCNGNCGCNGTGGGGGNCNTGGTCATGGGGGCACGATAGCCCAANAGGGCGCNNCTGTATACTCCGCGGCCTAGNCGNNNACCGCCTCCCGCGCGGCGAGCNCGAGGAAGGCNGCCCGNTCCNCNGGNGTGGANNGNGGNATNTNGTCGAAATTGTGCCAGCTCACGCCCTGCATCCCCACGGCGGCGAACACATGTTCCGGCAGGTAGCCCGTGAAATAGGCGGAAAACGTGGCCGTGGGCGCTTCGGACGTGGTGAGGAGGGTGGTGCGCGTGATNTTCAGCCGCGGTTGCAGNCGGCCGTCGGCGCCATNGGTCCAGGCGAAANCCTTGAGCAGGACCTTGTCGTGAAAGCCCTTGACGATGGCCGGCTCNGTGCCCCACCAGACGGGAAAGATATAGATGATGCGCTCCGTGCGGGCGAGGATNTCCATATATTTCTGCGCCACNGGGTCGCTGGTGCGGCCCTNGGAATACAGGGCCAGCTCGGGCGCGCGCACGGCCGGGTCAAAGNGGTCCGCATAGAGGTCGATGAGCGACCATTCCGGNCCCTNCTTGGCGAGGGCNGCGAGCACGGCGTCCCTGATGGCNGCGTTGAAACTTTTGTCGTAGGGGTGNCCGTAGACGACGGTGANCATGAGGGCCTCCTGTTTCCGATTACTTCTACCATGCTGGTGTTGAATATTCCATGTCCCGGCTGGCGCTTTGCGCCAGCCGGGTGCTGGTGCCGGAAGAATCCTAAAAAATAAGATTTTTCGCTGCTGGCGCGCTAGCCGTTGGCGAGCCTGCGAGCCTTACGGATAGCGACAGTGGCATCGTTAGCTGTCTAGCGCGCTAACTAACTGCTGTCTTCATCCGTAGCTTCCTGCGTCGCAACGGCTGAAGCAAGGCTGTTTTTGACGGATGATTTCGGCATTATGCGTGCAGCAAGCACTACATTCACGAAGCACCTATCACGCAGTTCAAACGGCATTCAGTTCCACGCAAGGCTTTGCACCGGCACGGTGACGGAGCGGAGCCAGGCCTGCGCGGCCTCGCTTGCGGGCCCCGCCGCGGGGGGCTCGGGCAGCCCCAGCTCCCGCCAGCGCGCGGCATACCAGGGAAAGGTCAGGGCCAGCGCCTCCAGGAGCGGCCGCCGGGCCGGAATGAGCATATCCTCCGGGCGGCTCTGCGTGCAGACCTCGCCGGGCGCGCAGGCGCGGTCCAGCACGAGATAGCGGCGGCAGGCCAGCGGCCGCACGGCATAGACGCTGCAACTGCCGTCCAGCAGGAAGGGGCAGGGCCTGTGCAGGGGCTCGGGCTCGGCGGCAAGCTGGGCCTCGTGCTGCGCCTCCAGCCGGGCGCGTGTGGTCGCGTCGAGCCGCACACGCATATGGGCGCGCAGGAGGAGGAATTCCAGCGGCGTCACCGGGATGGGCTGGCGGCAGCAGGTGTCGCAGCCGGGGCCGCACGCGAGAGCGCGCCCCGCCTTCCGGGCCGCGGCCACGGCTTCCGCCACGCTGGCGTCCACCTTTGCGCAGCCAGCCAGCAGGAGGCCCGCGCCGGGGAGGGCGCGCTCCACCAAGGCGTCGCGGTGGCGGCCGCTATTCCGCGGCAGCATTGGCCGCGTACTGGCGCACAAAGGCCAGGGCGCTCTCCCTGTCCGTCACCTCGCCTGCGATCTGGGCCTGGAGCAGGGCGTCGCGGATAAGGCCCACCTGCCGGCCGGGCGAAAGCTGCGTCTCTTCCATGATTTCGTTGCCGTTGAGCAGGGGCTCCAGCATCTGCTCCGGCGTTTCGGCGCGCCCGAGGTACTTCATGTTGTGGTTGAAGGAGGTGAAGCTGTCCTCACGCGCCTGGAGGTCGGCGCGGGCCATGGCGATGAGGCGCGGCGTCTCGCCCACGGCCTTGAAGCGGCGGATGCCCCGGTCCGTCATCATGAAGTGGAAGCGCATGTGGTGCTCCACCAGATGGCAGATAAGGTCCGCGTCCTCGTGGGCGAAGTGCAGGCGGCGCAAAATCTTGCGCGTGACCTTGGCGCCCACGCGGTGGTGCTGGTAATAGGTCCAGCGGCCGTCGAAATACTCGGCAGTGAAGAGCTTGCCCACGTCATGGAAGAGCATGGCCATGGCCCCGAGCCAGTCGTAGTGGAAGCCCTCCTCGGGGTAATACTTCATGCACTTGAGCGTGTGCTCAAAGACATTCCCGTCGCTGTCGCCCTTGTCGTTCTGCTGCGGCACGCAGTCGAGCGCGGCCACCTCGGGGATGAGCCCCTGGAGGATATGGGAGTCGTAGAGCAGGCGAACGAAGCGGTACATGGATTCCGCGGCAACCTTGCGCCATTCCTCCATGATGTCGCGCGCGGGCACATAGTCGTTGACGCGCACCGAGGCGCGCACGATGGCCATCCAGGTGTTGGGCTCGATGGGCGCGTCGAAATTGGCCGCGAAGCGCAGGGCGCGCACGGCGAGGAGGTAGTTGTGGCGCAGGGTCTCGTCCGGCAGGCCCACGAGGCGGATGTCGCCGCCCTTGAGCTCGGCGAAGCCTTCATACTGGTCGCCCGTGGGGATGGGGCTGCCGAAGCCGGTGAGCCTGAGCTGCAGGCGCTCACGCGGGGCGAGCTGGGCTGCCATGCTGGGCGTGACGCGCAGGAGCGAAAGCTCGGGGTGGCTCGCGTTGGCCGCCTCCAGCGGATAGAAGCGGAAGAGCACGCCGTTTTCCGTGAGCTCGCCCACGGCGCGCTTGCCCTCCTCCAGGTTCACCTTGGGGTAGAGCTTGACGAGCGTCTCGGCGTCGGCCTCGCAGGCGATGTCCACCGCGGGCAGGTCGGCCTGCCCCGGCTTGCGCGCGGCCAAAAGGCGCTCCTGCAGGGGCGCGTTGATCACATGGGCGTCATACCCGTTGCGGAGCAGGGTCTTGCAGATGGAAACGGCATCCTTGAGCGCCTGATGCATGGGGAACTCCTTGGGCAGGGCGGCGGCCGAAGGGGCTGCCGCCGGGTACTGCCCTAAGTATCGGGGGAGCTGCCCCGGAAGTCAAGTATGCCGCCCTGTTGCGGACAGTCGTCCGGGGGAGGAATGGGGGCGGAGCGCCTCCGGCGACCGATGAATATTTCCCGGTCCGTGCCGGAAGTGAAGCGCCCGGTGGAGGGCTTGGGTCGACGCCATTTGGCAAAACCCAGGGCGCGCCGCTGTCTAGCTTTCGCTGTGTTGTTGCCCGGGGCCACCCATGGGCGCGATGTGACGCCCAAGGACGAGATCTTCAAGGGTGATCCCCTCAAAAAAAGCCCGTGTCATGCCGTAGTAGGCCTGCCACATGGGCAGCGTTGGGCAGTTCGCGGCCCTCGGGCAGGATTGGGCCTCCGGCTCCATGCAGGCCACGGGGCAGAGCGGCCCCTCGGCCAGGCTCAATATCTCGCCAACCGTGCAGCTTTTCGGGCTTTTGGCCAGGCGGTAGCCGCCGGAGCGGCCCGGGGCCGACTGCACGAAACCGGCCTTTTTGAGCGCCGGAAGAATCTGCTCCAGATATTTGGGTGATATACCCTGGCGCCTGGCCACATCCCTCATGGACACAAACCCGCCGGAGGAATTACGGGCGAGGTCGACCAGAACGCGCAGGGCATATCGCCCCCGAGTGGAGATCATTGCTCTTCCGTGAAGAGAGTTGTGGAAAGATAGCGCTCGCCGGTGTCCGGCAAAAGCGCTACGATCATCTTTCCGGCGTTTTCCTGCCGTGCGGCCTCCCGCATGGCCGCCCAGAGGCAGGCTCCGGAAGAAATGCCAGAAAGCACCCCCTCTCTGGCAGCCAGAAGCCGCGCCGCACGCCTTGCTTCCTCAAAACTGACCTGGATGATGGCGTCGATGACGCCCAGGTTCAGCACCTTGGGCACAAAGCCCGCGCCTATGCCCTGGAGTTTATGGGGGCCGGGCTTGCCGCCTGAGAGCACGGGGGAGTCCGCAGGCTCCACCGCGAGAACGCGCACGGACGGCTTCACGCTCTTGAGATATTCGCCGACCCCGGTAATCGTGCCGCCGGTGCCGACGCCGGCCACGAAAATGTCCACAAGGCCATCGGTATCGGCGTAGATTTCCGGGCCCGTGCCGTTTCTGTGCGCCGCCGGATTGGCCGGATTGACGAACTGGCCTGCCAGGATGCTGCCGGGAATTTCCTTATGGAGCCGCTCCGCCCTGGCGATGGCCCCTTTCATGCCTTCGGCCCCGGGTGTCAGCACTATTTCCGCGCCCAGGGCGCGCATCAGCGCCTGTCGCTCCCTGCTCATGGTTTCCGGCATGGTCACGATGAGCCGGTAGCCCCTGGCTGCGGCCACTGTGGCAAGCCCAATGCCCGTGTTGCCGGAAGTGGGCTCGATGATCACGCCGCCAGGCGCGAGGGCGCCGCTTTTTTCGGCCTCGTCCAGCATGGACCTTGCCACGCGATCCTTCACTGAACCGCCCGGGTTCATGGATTCCAGCTTGACCAGCAGCCGCGCGCCAAGCTCCTCGCTTTTTTCGATCCTCTTCAACTCCAGCAGAGGGGTACCGCCGATGAGCTGGTCAACAGCGTCATGGATTTTCGCGGCCATCTCACTTGCCTCCCATGCCGGCAAAACCCCTGTCCAGGTCAGCCAGGATGTCATCGATGTGTTCCGTGCCCACAGAAAGCCGGATGGTGCCGGGGGTGATGCCGGCATCCAGAAGTTCCTGGCCGTCCAGCTGGGAATGCGTGGTGGAGGCCGGGTGGATGACAAGGCTTTTCACATCCGCCACATTGGCGAGCAGGGAGAAAAGCTCAAGGCTGTCGATGAACTTCCTCGCCGCCTCGGCCCCGCCGGCCACCTCAAAGGTGAAGATGCTGCCCCCGCCATTGGGATAGACGCGGGTATAGAGCTCATGATCCGGATGCTCCGGCAGCGAGGGGTGGTTGACCTTTTGCACCTTGGGATGCCGCGCGAGATATGCCACGACCTTCAGGGCGTTCTGCACGTGGCGCTCCACGCGCAGGGAAAGCGTTTCCAGCCCCTGCAGGAGGAGGAAGGCGTTGAAAGGCGAAATGGTCGCGCCCATGTCGCGCAACAGGATGGCGCGCACATAGACGGCAAATGCCGCCGGGCCCGCCACATCGGCGAAGGATACGCCGTGGTAGCTGGGGTTGGGGCTGGCGATCTGCGGGTACTTGCCGCCGGCGCGCCAGTCAAATGAGCCGCCGTCCACGATGATGCCGCCAAGCGACGTGCCGTGGCCGCCGATGAACTTGGTGGCGGAGTGCACGACGATGTCCGCCCCGTGTTCCAGCGGCCGCAGGAGAAAAGGCGTTGCAAAGGTATTGTCCACCACCACGGGCACGCCGTGGCGGTGCGCGATTTCGGCCAATGCGGCAATGTCCGGCAGATCGCTGAGCGGATTGCCCATGCTCTCCAGAAAGACGGCCTTTGTGCGCGGCGTGATGGCGGCTTCGAGTTCGCTGGGTTTGTGGGCATCCACAAAGGTGGTTTCGATGCCGAAACGCGGCAGGGTATGGGCCAGGAGATTGTAAGTGCCCCCGTAGATGCTCTTTTGGGCGACGATATGATCGCCCGTTCCGGCCAGGGCCTGAAACGCATAGGCAATGGCCGCCGCGCCCGAGGCAAGAGCCAGGGCCGCCACACCGCCTTCAAGGGCCGCCAGGCGTTTCTCGAGGACTTCCTGCGTGGAATTGGTGAGCCGGCCATAGATATTTCCCGCGTCGCTCAGGTTGAAGCGCGCCGCCGCATGGTCGCAATCCCTGAAGACATAGCTCGTTGTCTGGTAAATGGGCACGGCCCTGGCATCGGTCGCCGGGTCCGGCTTTTCCTGCCCCACATGCAGCTGCATGGTTTCAAATTTCTGTCCGTTCATGGGATGCCCGCCTCCCCAACCCCACCGGGGGATCGCTGAATGTTACCGAGGCCGCGTATGCGTGACAAAAGCCGCACACCAGCAATAGGCAGTATTCACCTAGTAAGTCAATAGGAATTTAGCCACCGTTTTGGCGCGGCCCCCCCGCGCACGGGCCAAACAAAAAGGGGAGCCCGAGGGCTCCCCTTTTTGATGCGGCTACAGCGTAGCGCCTAGTCGCCGAAGTGCCCGGCCTCGCGCTTGACGCTGAGCGCGATCTTCCAGAGCAGGGAGAGCACGAGCGCGCCCACGGCATAGACGCCCAGAGCCACGGCGCACTCCTTGAGTGTCGGCATATAGGGCGTGAAGGCCTCGAACATGTTGGGCGTGAAGCCGCCGATGAGCAGGCCGAGGCCCTTGTCGATCCAGCTGGCCGCCACCAGCATGATGAGCGCGAGCGGAAGCAGGCGGCTCGTGCGCAGCTGCGGCGGGATGAGGATGGCGAGGGAGCCGAAGGCCATGATGACCGCGGCCCACATCCAGTAGCTCACCCACGCGAGGTGGCCGCCATGCCCGGAGAACAGGAACATGATGGGCTCCATGTGGCCGGGAATGTTGCTGTAGAAGGCGGTGAACAGCTCGAGCAGGTAGAAGAACACGTTCACGCACATGGCGTAGACGATGATGGTGGCGAGCGTCCTGATGGCGTCCTTGCCGGGGTCGAAGCCGGTGAGCCTGCGCACCACGAAGAGCAGGAGCAGGAGGATGGCGGGACCGGAGCAGAACGCCGAGGAGAGGAAGCGCGCCGCCATGATGGCCGTGAGCCAGTAGTGGCGCCCGGGGATGCCGGCGTAGAGGAAGGCCGTGACCGTGTGGATGGAGAAGGCCCAGAGGATGGAGATGTAGATGAGCGGCTTCACCCACTTGGGCGGGTCCGTGTCCTTGAGCTCGGCCTCCAGCGTCACCCAGCCGATGACGATGTTCAGGCCGAGGTAGCCGCAGAGCACGATCATGTCATAGAACATGACCGAGTTGGGCGTGGGATAGAGCATGACGTTGAGCATCCGCTGCGGCTGCCCCAGGTCCACCACGATGAAGAGCGCGCACATGATGACGGCGGCCACGGCCATGAACTCGCCGAAGATGATCATGCGCTTGAACTTCTTGTAATGGTGGAAATAGGCCGGCAGCACGAGCATCACAGCCGAGGCGGCCACGCCCACGAAGTAGGTGAACTGCGAGATATAGAGCCCCCACGACACATCGCGGTTCATGCCCGTGATGCCGAGGCCGTTGAAGAGCTGGTCGAGATAGACGATGCCGCAGAGCGCTATGATGCAGCAGAGGAAGAGCAGCCACACATAGTAGCACCTTGGGCCGGTGAGGAGTTTTTCAAGCATGGCTTATCTCCTTACACGAGGTAGTAGACGCCGGGCTGGGTGCCGAGGCTCGGCTTGCGGCGGATGCTGTAATTGGCGGCAAGGGCCTTGCGCACCGAAGAATCCGGGTCCTCCAGGTCGCCGAAGAGCAGGCGCCCGTCCGAGGCTTCCACACAGGCCGGGAGCTTGCCTTCATTGAGCCGCTCCACGCAGAAGTTGCACTTCTCCACCACGCCGATCATGCGCGTGGGGAAGGCCGGGTTGGGCACCGGGTCCGGCAGGTGCAGGCGCGGGTCGATGAAGTTGAAGGAGCGCGCGCCGTAGGGGCAGCCGGCCATGCAGAAACGGCAGCCGATGCAGCGGTGGTAGTCCATGGCGACGATGCCGTCTTCCATCTTGTAGGTTGCCTGCGTGGGGCACACGCGCACACAGGGCGGATTGGTGCAGTGGTTGCACAGCAGCATGTAGGGCTTGTCCCGCACCGCCGTGTTCAGATGGTTGTTCATGTCGTCCGGGAAAACGTGGTCAAAGCTGTCCGTCCAGATCCACTTGACGTTGCGGTCGCCCGGAATGTCCGGGATATTGTGCGCCTTCGTGCAGGCCGCGATGAGCGGCGCATAGTCGGCCTCGGTCCTGAGGCGGCGCGTGTCGATGACCATGGCCCAGCGTTTCGCCGTGAGCATCCCCTCGCGCTTGACATATTTGCCGGGGGCCACCTGGGCGGCGGCCTCGCCCGCAAGCGCCGTCATCCCGCCGGCAAGGGCAAAGGCCGAAAGCCCCGCCACCTTGAGGAACTTTCTTCTGCTCGTCTTCATCGCTTGCCCTCCGTGGGAATGATGTGGCAAGTCCAGCAGTAGGGATAGACGCTGTTGGCCACATGGCACTTTTCGCAGAATTCCGTGTAGTTGGAATGGCACTTCAGACAGGTGTTCTGAAGGCTGATGACCCATTTCTTGCCGTTGAGCGCGGACTGATAGACGCGGTTTTCCTCGCGCAGGGCCTGGTCGCGCCATTCGTCGAGCAGGCGCATGTGCTGGGCGCGCATGAATTCCGTGTCCTCGATGCACTGCTTTTCGTCCGCGGGCAGGACGACGCCGGTCTTGGTGTAGTCCTGGCCGATCCAGCTCGTCCAGAAGGGCGAGCTGAAGATCGCCACAAAGATGACGATGCCAATGATGACGGCTTTGGCGTTATACATTTATCGGCCCTCCCCCTGGCTTTCGGCGTTGCCGTCCGCCGGAGCTTCCTCGTCCAGGGCCTCCTCGGGCAGGTCTTCCTGGCGCAGGTTCATGGTGCGCTTGGCCTCGCCCTTCATCACAAGGGCGTTGCCCACAAGCTCGTGCAGGCCGCTTACGGTGCAGCCCGGGGCCCAGTAGTCGGCGAGCGGCGGCAGGGTGGCGCGGTCGATGGCGCAGACGCAGGCCATGTGGTTGACGCCGTATTTCTGCTGCACATAGCGCAGGGCATTGCCGCGCGGCATGCCGGAGCGCATCCGAAGCTCCATGATCTCTTCCGTGTTCAGGCCCGAGCCCGCGCCGCAGCAGAAGGTCTGCTCGCGGATGGTGTTTTCGGGCATTTCCACGAAGTTGTCGCAGACGTGCTTCAGCACATAGCGGGGCTCGTCGAGCAGGCCCATGCCGCGCGCCGGGTTACAGGAGTCGTGCCAGGTGGTCACGAGATTGGCGTTCCTGCGCGGGTCCAGCTTGAGCTTGTTGTGGCGGATAAGGTCCGCCGTGAACTCGGCGATGTGGATCATCTTAGTGGATTTCGCCACGTCGAACACCGTGCCCGTGATGGGCGAGACCGGCACTTCCAGGTTGGCCGGGGCCGGGCCGTTGTAGGTGTCCATGTACTGGTTGATGACGCGCCACATGTGGCCGCACTCGCCGCCCAAAAGCCACTTGACGTTGAGGCGCTCGGCCTCGGCGTACATCTTGGCGTTGAGCTTCTTCGCCATGTTGAAGGAGACGAAGGAGCCGAAGTTGCCGCCTTCCGAGGCGTAGGTGGAGAAGGTGTAGTCGAGGTCCAGCTCGTGGAAGAGGAGCAGGTAGCCCATGAAGGTATAGATGCCCGGCTCCGCGAACACGTCACCCGAGGGGGTGATGAAGAGGATCTCGGCGTTCTTCTTGTTGAAGGGCGTTTTCGGGCGGATGCCGGTGACGGTCTCGCAGTCGTCGGCGAGCATCTCCACGATCTCCACATAGGAGTGCGGCTGGATGCCCAGGTGGTTGCCCGTGAAGCTGCAGTTTTTCACCGGGTCCATGATCCAGTGCAGGCCGAGGCCCACCTCGTGCAAGAGCTCGCGCACGATCATGGTGATTTCCGCGGTGTCGATGCCGTAGGGGCAGAAGAGCGAGCAGCGGCGGCACTCCGTGCACTGGTAGGCGTAGTAGAAGAGCTCCTTCACCACATGCATGTCCCAGCCGCGCGCGCCCACGCGCTTGCCGAGCAGCTTGCCGAGCATGGTGTGGTCGCGCCGGTAGAGGGAGCGCAAAAGCTCGGCGCGCAGCACGGGCATGTTCTTGGGGTCATTGGTGCCGAGGAAGAAGTGGCACTTGTCCGCACAGGCGCCGCAGCGCACGCAGATGTCCATGAAGAGCTTGAGCGAGCGGTGTTTCTCGAGCCTGTCGGCGAAGGCGTCGCAGAGGATCTTTTCCCAGTCCTCGGGGAGGTTCCAGTTCTCGGCCGTGGGGTCCCACTCATGCGGGTGCGGCATGTGCAGGAGCTCCATGGTCTCCATCTTGGCCGGATAGCAGTAGCTGCCGGGGATGAAGTCCGGCTTGGTGTCGAACCAGTCCTTGTCCGGAAAGGCCGGGCGGCTGGCGACGAGCATTTGCGGCGTGGGGAGTTTTGCCATCGTGGTGCCTCCTTACTCGGCAGCCTTTTCGGGTTGCTTTTCCAGGGGAAGCCCCGCCTCGGCCATGGCGTCGCGGTAGGCGTCCTCGTATTCGGGATAGGTGAAATACTGCTTGGGCGGGTTCCAGGGATTGATGTGCCGGATGCGCCGTGAATTGTTGGCCATGTTGCGCGTGGGGCTGAAGAACACGCCGGGCATGTGCGCGAGCTTGGAGAAGGGGAAGTACATGAGCAGTACACAGACGAGCGTCAGGTGGACGAAGAAGAGCCCGTTGATGCCCGCGGCCGAAACGGGCGCGAAGTGCGTGAGGCCCATGAGGTAGATCTTCACCTGCGAGATTTCGGTCTTGTCGAAATAGCGCAGGCAAAGGCCGCTACAGACGATGCCGAGCAAAAGCCAGAGCGGGAAATAGTCGTTGGCGAGGGAGATATAGCGCAGGCGGTAGTTCCACACGCGGCGCGCCAAAAGGAAGAGCAGGGCCACCAGCGCGAGGCCGCCCGTCCAGTAGAAGCGCGGGCTTCCCACCTGCATGATGCCGTCGATGGTCTCCACCCAGGTGATGGGAGCGGGCACGGGCTCCATGAAGAAGCGGAAATGGCGGATGAAGATGACGAGCACCGAATAATGGAAGATGAGCGCGAAGGCCCAGAGCCACAGGGAGGAATAGTAGATGAGGCGGGGGCCCTTGTTCACGGGGTCGTTTTCCACGATTTCCGCGCTGGTGTTGCGGAAGAGCGAGCGGAAGAGAAAGACCTCGGTGAACATACGCTTGACCACGCCCCAGGTGGTGCTGGGACAGTCGATCTTGGCCTGCTTGATGAAGTCGAGCGACTGCTCCTGGCCGCCCGTGGTGGGGATGCAGAAGGGCACCGGGGATTTCGCCCAGTACGCCATGCGCCAGATCATGCCGCCGATGAAGACGAGCACCGCCGCATACGGCAGCACCACGCCGAAGAGCGGCGCGAGCCCCACGCTCGCTCCGATCCAGGCGATGGCCGCGATGAGCAGCACGAGGACCAACGATGCAAACATTCCCTACCTCGCTTGGCTGGGGTTCTGGCCAGGGTCCGCGTGGTCCCTGGGGGCCTTTTCCGGGCTCTCGGGGCCCGTGGCTTCCGCCATGCCGGGCCCGTTTTCAAGGCGCTGCGCCCAGCGGGCGAGCTGGGCGTGCTGGTTCTTGATCTCTTTGATGCGCGACTCGGCCACGGTCTCCCGCGCTTCGGCATAGATGTCGAAGGCGAGCAGCGCCAGGGTGTCGAGGCGCGATTCCGCGTCCAGATAGTCCTCGAGGCGCCCCTTGAGGCGCATCTCGGGCATGACCTTTTCGCGGAGGATGGGCTTCATGAGATAGAAGACCGCGAGGCTCTGGCTGGGGGCGAACTTCTGCACGGCGCGCAGCTTGACGAAGCGGTCGAGCGAGGCGCGCACCGTGGCGGCCTCCACGTCCTCCCCGGCCACGGCGTCGAAGAGCACGCCCGCGGCCTCGCGCGTCATGTGCGCCACGGGATTGGTGAAGGGGTCGCTTGCGGTGCGGAGAAAGCCCGTGGTCTCCAGCGGGTAGGTGGCGAAAACCGCCTCCACCCAGGAGTCGACCACTTCTTTCTTGTGCGCGCGCAGGATCTTGAGCGATCGCATGTCCGGCCCGGGTTTGCGCGAAAAGAGGCGCCCGGCGCAGCCGCCGGAACGACACCTTTCGCGTGTACATGGATTCCCCCCATATACGGGGGAAAGGGGCTTTGCGTCAAGTCCTCCCGCCGCTTTTGCAGGAGCGGAACAACCCGGCATCGCTCGCTTTTTCCTGAAAGATACGAAAAGCCGCGTCCACAAATTGCCGCGCGCCCCGGGCCCGGAATTTTCTTGAAAAAGTATAAAATTTGGTCTAGGTTGCTTCCCTACTTTCTTTAAAGGAGTCATCACATCATGCGCACCAGCCGAATCATCGCGCCCCTTCTCATGGGCCTTTTTGTACTCACGGGCTGCCAGCAGCAGGAAAGCCAGGTCGCCCAGCCGAAAATCGCCATTGTGGACATGGGCCGCGTCATGCGGGACAGCGAGCCCGGCAAGGAAGGCGTGAAATTCCTTGAAGCCCAGCAGGCCGGGATGCAGGCGGAGCTCGACGCCATCCAGGACCGCCTCGAAAAGAACCCCAAGGACGAGGCCGCCATGCAGGAGCTCCAGCGCGTCTACGCCGTCTCGCAGCAGCGGATGCAGGCCGAGCAGCAGAACGTGGTCAACCTGCTTTTTGACAGCGTGCAGCGCGTGGTCAACAGCTACCGCGAGGCCCAGGGCTACGACATGATCCTCGGGGCCGAGGCCGTGGCCTCCTTCAAGCCCGGCGCGGACGTCACCGCGGCCGTCATTGCGGAAGTGAACAAGCAGAAGGTGGAGTTCAAGCCCGTGCCCGAAAGCGCGCTTTCCAACATGGCCCCCGAGGGCGCGCCGGAAGGTGTCCCGGCCCCGGCCGTGGTTCCCCCGGCCCCTGCGGAAAAGCCCGCCGCCCCGGCCAACTAGGCTTCCAAAAAATCGCCGCCGTGCCGACGCGGCTGCCAACGCAACGAAAAACGCCTGCCCCTCGGGGCAGGCGTTTTTCATCGGCGGTGGAAAATTCCGGTCAGCGCTTAATGGGCTTTTTGGGCATCACATCAAGTTGCCGCGTATCGTCCCCGATGCCCAGACACTGGTATTGCTGGGTGACCAGCATGTCCACACACTGACGCCCGACGATGGGGTCATAGGCCCATTGTTGGCAGGTACGTTTGACCATGCCGAAAGGCTCGGCTTCGGAATAGCCCCAGAAGCGGCATTTTTCCTCAGCCACCTTGCGCCCCTGCGCCTCGTTGGTTTCCGGTATTTCCAGATTGGGGTTGTAGGTGTAGCCCACTTCCACCGTGGCGTCCGCGCGGCTTCCCCCTGCGGATGCCCAGCTCTTCACTACCTTTCTCGCGCAGCCAAGGCTGCAGACGAGCGTCAACGCCAGAAGCAGGTTCAGCCATATTTTCATCATTCCCCTCCCGGTTTTGGTGGCGCTTACTCTAATATATTAGAGGTGAAAGGGCAAGCGGCATGGGCTATAGCAACATGCGATACGAGGTGTCGTATGTTGCGGAGCAATCTCAAGCCGCTCATGGAACAGCGGGGCATCACGCTGAGGCAGATGGTGGAGGACACCGGCCTTGCGGAAATGACCATCATCCGCGCGCGCCGCGGCCAAATCGGGGCCTGCCGCCTGGACACGCTGGTAAGTATCGCCGGCTACCTGGGCTGCACGGTCAATGACCTCTTTTCGCAGGATGAAGCGGCTACAGGGGCTACTGAACGGGAAAAGCCCGCCGACGCGGCGCACAAGCAGGATCATTTTTAGGGGAGAGCCCTGCCATAAAGTGCAATGAAAAGACGCGGGAGAAATCCCCCCTTTTTATTTCCGATGCCGACAGAGAATAAAGAATTTTTTATCCAAAAATAGTGACAGTAGAGAAAAATTTATTTACTAATATGTCGTTAGGGAGAAAGATGAAACGCAAGGACATCCTTAAAAAGCTCCGCGAGGCCGGGTTCACCTTTCAGGAGGGTGGGGAGCATACCAAGGCCTATGACGCTTCGGGCGCATACCGCACCACCATCGGCCAGCATACCGAAATCCCGGAATTTACTGTACGCCTTATTGAAAAACAAACGGGCATCAAGCTCCGCTAGGAGGCCAGTATGTATTACGCGGCACTTTTTATCCCGGCCAGGGAAGGCGGCTACGCCATCTATTTTCCGGATATTCCCGAGGCCATAACCCAAGGCGATACGTTGGAAGAAGGGCTCGATATGGCTAGGGACGCGCTTGCCATATCTCTTGAAGAATATGCCAAGGAACGGCGTCCGCTGCCAAACCCCTCACCAGTGGAGGTTCTGGAAGCTGCCATGCGGTCCGACATGCAGACCGAAGGCGTGGACAAAAGCCGCAAGCCCCTGCTGCAGTTTTTTAATGCGCCCGATGTGGACCTCACCCCGGTCAAGCTGAATATCAGCATGACGCGTGGCGCATTGGCGGACATTGACGCCAAGGCCGCACGCCTCGGCATGACGCGCTCCGGCTTTCTGGTTCGCGCCGCTCAGGCCTTCCCCGCCTGATTTCCTCTTTCCACCTCCTGCGCCCCAAATTTTCCCGGCCCGGCATCCCACGGCCGGGAAAATTTTTTCGCCCCGAAAACTGCCCAAGGCCATGCGCTCCCTTGGGGAGTTCAGATTGCTTCTCGAGTTCGGGCATCGGAAAGCCGAGGTGGAGGCGGGCTGCGCCCGCTTGCCCTTCACTCCGGGCGCCGGAACAGGCCCATATATTCCTGATTGCCCTTGGGTCCCTTGATGGCCGCGGGCAGCACGCCCCCGGCCTCGAGCCCGAGCTCTCCGGTGCAGAAGTGGACGATCTTGTCCACGGCGCGCTGGCGGGCGGCCTCGTCGCGCACCACGCCGCGCACGGCCTCTCCGGGCCCGAGCTCGAACTGCGGCTTGATGAGCAGTGCCGCGAGCCCTCCGGGCCTGAGCCACGCCATGCAGGGCGGTAATATCAGGGTGAGCGAGATGAAGGACACGTCGCCCGTGAGCAGGTCAACGGGTTCGGGGATGAGGCCCGGTTCGGCGTGGCGCAGGTTCACGCCCTCGAGGTTGACCACCCGCGGGTCGGCGCGCAAACGCTCGTGCAACTGGGCCCGGCCCACGTCCACGGCATAGACGCGCGCCGCCCCGCGCTGGAGCAGGCAGTCGGTGAAGCCCCCGGTGGAGGCCCCGGCGTCCACGCAGGTCAGGCCCGTCACATCAAGGTGGAAATTGTCCAGCAGGGTGAGCAGCTTGTAGGCGCCGCGGCTCACATAGCGCTCGCCCGGCAAAAGCGCGAGGCGCGTGCCTGCCGGGTAGCCGTGGCCCGGCTTGGGAACTGGCACGGGCTGCATCCCCGGCGGCGCGCCTTCGGCAGGCGCGAGCACGATGCGCCCGGCCATGATGAGGCTGCGCGCCTTTTCCCGGCTTTCGGTCAGGCCCTGCTCAAAGGCGAGCTGGTCCGCGCGCACGCGGGGCTTTGCCATGCGGCTCAGTACACCACGCTGTAGGACATGACCTCGGGCCGGTGGAAGAAGAACTCCACGCGGCGGTTGACGGCGCGGCTCTCCTCGGAGATGCCGGGCTTGAGCGGCCGCGTTTCGCCGTAGGCCACGCCGCGCAGGCGCGTGGGCTTGACGCCGTGGTCCGCGAGGTAGCGCAGCACCGCCGCAGCGCGCGCCCCGGAAAGCTCCCAGGGCGAGTCATAGGGCGGCTTCGCCTCGCTGCCGTCGGCATGGCCGCGCACCACGAGATAGAGGTTGTATTCCTTCATGATGTCGAGCACGTCGCCGAGCACCTTGATGCCCTCGGGCTGGAGCGCCACTTCGCCGGGCTTGAACATGATGTCCGAATTGACGCGCAACTGCACGCCCACGTCGTCCGCGCTGATGCCCGAGGCGTTCTGCGGCACGGCGTCGGCCATGAGCATCTGCTTGAGCTTCTGGGCGATGGCGTAGTGGGACTTTTCCACCTCGCTGATCTTGAGGTCGCGGGTGTCGATCTTGTCCGTGTTCTGGATGAAGGGATTGTTGGAGACGGGCGAGGTGGCGCTGGAATCGAAGTTGCGCTCGCCGCTGAAATAGGCGGCCAGGCCCGCGCGCGTCTCCGGCGGGACCATGTTCAATATCCAGAGCAGGAGAAAGAAGGCCATCATGGCCGTCACAAAGTCGGCGTAGGCGACTTTCCATGCGCCGCTCATAGTTCCTCCTTGTATGGCAGGGCTGTGCGGCCCGAAAACGCCGTTCCCGCATACAGGGTACGCGGGAACGGACGATGCTTGCAAAATGCCTGCCGGGCCTAGTTGCTCCTGAGCTTCTCTTCCATCTCCGAAAAGGCGGGCCGGAAGGGGTAGGGGATGGCCCGGCGCCCGTACTCCACGGCGATGAGCGGCGTGGAACCGCGGATGGCGGCGGCCAGCGCCTCCTTCACCGCATTGTAGTAGAAATGCTCCTCAGCGACGTAGTTCTCGAGCTTGGAGCCCATGGGCCCGAAGAGGCCGTAGCAGCAGAGGATGCCGAAGAAGGTGCCCACGAGGGCCGCGCCGATGTGGTGGCCGAGCACGTCCGGCGGCTCGTTGATCATGCCCATGGTCACGACCACGCCGAGCACGCAGGCCACGATGCCCATCCCCGGGAGCGACTCGGCCATGTGCGTCACGAGGTGCGCGGGCAGCATCCCCTCCTCGCGCATGGTGTCCATGTCCATGTCCATGAGGCTGTCGATGTCCGCCGGGTCGCCGGTGGTGAGGTAGACGCGCAGGGTGTCGCCAATGAAGTGGACCAGGGTGCTGTTCTTGGAGATATTGGGATACTTGCTGAAAATGGGGCTGGACTCGGGTTTTTCCACGTCGCCTTCGATGCTGATGACGCCTTCGCGGTGCATCTTGGAAAAGAGCGCGTAGAGCAGGGCCAGGGTCTCGAGATAGCGGGCCTTGCTGGAGCCGGGGTCGGCGAAGAGGTGCTTGAGGCTCTTGAGGATGAGCCCGAAGGTGTACTTGGTCTGGCTGCCGAAGAACGCGCCCATGGCGCAGCCGAGGATGATGATGAATTCCGCCGGCTGGAAGAGCACGCCCCAGTCGCCGTGGGACATGGTGTAACCCACGCCCACGGAAACGCCGACAACGATGAGGCCTATGAGCAGATACATGCCGTACCGCCTGTGCGGATGCCCCGGATGCCCGGGAGCCCCCGTGTGCTGCTTCGACTGCGGGCAAAAAGGCCCGTGAGCGGAACTCTATACTATTCCGCCCTCCAGCTCAACGGCGGAATGGGGCGAAACTTTAGGGCAGAGGCGCCCTTAGCGCCCCAAAAGCCCGCGCACGATGCCCCCGGCCGCGCCGAGGCCGTCACGCACGGCGTTGCCCGCACCGCGCGCTGCCCCGCTTCCCGCGGCTCCGGCGGCATTGCCCATGCCGGGGATACCGCCCAGTTTCGCGCCCAGCTCCAGCGCGAATTTCGGGTCGACGCTGACGCTGATGTCGCCGAAGGGCCCCTTGAACGTGAGGGGGATGTTGAGGCCCGCGGCTGAAACCGTGGCCGAGCCTTCCAGATATTCGCGCGTGAGGCTCGCGGCCGCCTCGCCCCGTGCGGAGAGGCCCGCAGCCGTGAGCGTGACGGGCCGCGCCGTGATCTCGCCCCTGCGCGCCGTGAAGGGCGCGGATACGGCGGAGATGCGCTCCGGGATGCTCAGGCCGCGCAGAGGGAGCCCCTTCAGCAGCGCGGCGGCGTCGCGCAGGGCCGGGGCGGAAAGGTCCCGCGCCTCCAGGGTGCCCGCGCCGTCGAGGCTCGCCAAAAGGGCCCGGCTGTTCGCGCCCGAGGCGGAGAGGTCCGCGCTGAAGGCCGCCGTGCCGCCGGCGAGCCCGGCCTTGCCCAGGGCGGCGCAGAGCGGCCCGATGTCCACGCCCGTGCCTGTGGCCTTGACCCTGTAGGCGGCGGCCGCAAGGTCCGCGGTGAGCGTGCCCTTGAGGCTGCCCCCGGTCGTCAGGCGGGTCGAAAGGTCCTCGAGGCTGTAGCGCCCTGCCCTGCCCGTGAGGCGTGTCGTGAGGTCCGTGAGGCCAAGGGCCCCGTAGCGCAGGGCGGCGATGCTGAGGCGCAGGTCAAGGACGGGCAGGCCGCTCCGGCTCTGCTTCACTCCGGCGCCCGGTGCGGGGGGTTTTTTGTTGCCCGGCGCGGCACCGGGGGCGGCCTTGGCTCCCGCGGGCGTGGCCGCCTTTTCCCCGGCGAGCCAGGGTGCAAGGTCCACGTCCCCCAGCCGCAGGCTGCCGCGCACGGCCGGGGCCGCTTCCGCCGCCGTGGGCAGCGTCACGGCAAGGTCCCCGCCGAGGGCGAGGCCAGCGCCCCGCGCGTCCAGCCCGGTAAGGCGCAGGCTGTTGCCGGAAAAGTCCAGCCGCAAAGCGGCCTCCACGCTGTCCCCCGCTCCCTTCGGTGCGGAGAGGCCCGCCAGCGCCGCCAGCGCGGGCACCTCCCCGGAGAACTGCACGCCGCCCGCGAAAGCCGGGGGCGCAAGGGTGCCCTCGCCCTGCACGGTGAGCCGGGCCTGAGGCGTGGTCAGCCGCGCCTCGGCAAGGTTGAGGCGAAGGCTTGCGAGGTCCAGCGCGCCCTCGCCCGTGAGCTGGAGCGGGGCCAGCTCGCGCGGGATAAGGCCCGCCAGCGGCGTGAACGCAAGGGAGACCTGCCGGAAGGTCAGGTTGGGCGCGTAATAGCGCAGGCTGCCCTTGAAGGCGAGATTGCCCGAAAGCTCAGGCGCGCCCTGCTCCGCCAGATCCAGCACCATGTCGCCCTGGACGGATGTCTCTTCCCGGCGCCGCAGGTTTTCCAGCGACAGGTTGAAGCCGGAGACGCGCGTCACGCGACCGCCGTCCGTAAGGGTGAGCGCTCCCTGGGTGACGGTGAGGCGGCCGAGCTCGAAGGGCAGCGCGTCGTCCGGGGCCTTGCGGGCGGCTTTTCCCGCATCCGGCGCGGCGGGAGCCGTACTCGCGGGCGCGTCCCCCACATGCTCTGGTGCTTTCGCAGGCGCAAGCCGGATGTCCGCCTCGGGCCGCTCGAGCCTGATCTCGCTGATGACGATGTTGCCGGAAAAAAGCGGCGCAAGTTCCAGCCGCGCCATGCCCCCCTGCAGGGACACGGCCACGGCGTTGCCGCCGGGCTCGCCGTGCCAGCGCGCCGCGCCGAAGCGCACGCCCGGGGGCAGCAGGGAGAGACTTGGGGCGGTCTCAAGCGTGAGGGGCGCGCCTGTGGCGCGCTCCGTAGCCTCGGCGATGCGCCGCACGATGAAGTCCGCGTCCAGACGGCTCAGGAAGAAGGCCCCGGCCGCGCCGAGCAGGACCACGAGGCCCAGGATGATGAAGAGGACTCGCTTCATAGGCCCTCCGCCGCGCCGTGTGTCAGCAGGCACCGCGCGGCAGCGTACATGCAAGAAGCTCTATACGGGAAGCGGCGGCCGCCCGCAAGCGGCGCCGCAGTTTACCGCAGGGGCAAAAGCCGTTACAAGAAGGCATGGTCTTGTTGCAGGCATTCGGGGGCGTCCTGAGCCTCCTCATCGTGGTGGGCGTGGGCTATGTGCTGGCCGGGCGCGGCTGGTTCCCGCCGGCGGTGCGCTCGCTCCTGCCCAGGCTCGTCACCAATGTGGCCCTGCCGCCCTTCCTCATGTGCACCATCCTGCGCTCCTTCGGCCGGGAGGACCTCGCGCACATGCTCACGGGCGCGCTGTTGCCGCTCGTGGGCATGGTCATCATGTACGGCCTGGCCTTTGTGGTGGGCCGCGCCGCGGGCGTGGAACGGCGGCATTTCGGGCTCTTCTGCGCCTGCGTCTCCAACCCCAACACCATCTTCATCGGCATCCCGGTGAATATGGCGCTCTTCGGGGAGGAGGCCGTGCCCTATGTGCTCCTCTATTATTTTGCGAGCACGTCCTTTTTCTGGACAGTGGGCAACTACGCCATCAGCCGGGACGAGCGCGCGCCGGGCGCACCGGCCCCGGAGGCGGCCACGCAGCCGGGCCAGCCGGGCGGCAGGCGCCGCCGGGCGCTCGTTTCCGCGCCGGTCTACGGCTTCCTTGCCGGGGTCTCGCTCGCGCTCCTCAATGTGGAGCTTCCGGGCTTCATCCTCAATGCTGCACGGCAGGTGGGCGATCTCACCACGCCGCTCGCCCTCATCTATATCGGCGTCACTCTGCAGGAGATGGACCTGCGCCACCTGCGCGTCACCCGCGACATGGCGCTGGCGCTCGCGGGCCGCATGGTGGCGAGCCCGCTCCTGGTCTGGGCGCTGCTGCCCTTTTTCGGGCTGCCCGCGCTCATGGGCAAGGTCTTCGTGATGCAGGCCTCGCTCCCCGTGCTCATGCAGGTCGCCATCCTCAGCGGTTACTACAAGACGGACCCGGAATTCGGCTCCGTCATGGTCTCGCTCTCCACCCTCGCCTGCGCGGTGACCGTCCCCCTCTACATGGTGCTGTTGTCGCTGTGACGGCGCGGGTCTATGCCGCGCCCGGCTCGGGCCGCGATGCCGCCCCGCGCGAGAGCAGCCAGGAGAAGCTCGCGCCCACCAGCGCCACACCGGCCAGCACCCGGATAGCCACAGGGAGCCCCGCCATGTCGGCGATACTCCCGAGGAAGGGCTGGGCCACGCCGCCGAGGCTGGTGGCGAGGCCCAGAGTCACGCCCGAGGCGAAGCCGATATTGCGCGCCAGCAGCCGCTGGCCGAGCACCACCTGCGAGCTGAAGGGCGCGTAGAGCACGAAGCCCAGAAACGGCAGGCAGGCATAGGCCCAGGCCACGGAGGGCGCGAGGCTGAAGGCGAGCACCGCGAAGGGCATCACCGTGAAGGCGAGGCGGATGACGGGCACGCAGCCGATGCGGTCCGAGAGCATCCCGCCGAGGATGTTGCAGGCGACGCCGCAGGCGCAGAAGATGACAAGCGCCACCGCCCCTGCCGCCTTGGACTGCCCGAACACGTTCACCCAGTAGAGCGGGATGAAGGCGTTGCAGCCCACGAACACCGTGGAGCGAGCCACGATGACCACGGTGAGCCGCGAAAACTCGTGCCAGTTGTTGACGGGCTTCGGGCCGTTCTCCGGGACTTCGGCCGCGCTTTTTTTCGGCGCTTGCGGCGCCCCGCGCCCGAGGCGCGTGATGGCGACCAGCAGCACCGTCGCCATGACGAGGCCGAGCACGGCGAAAACGCCCATGCCTTTCATGCCGAAACCGCCCACAAAGGCCGCCACCAAAAGCGGCCCGAGGATGAAGCCCGTGTTGCCGCCGATGGAGAAGATGCTGAGGCCGATACCCTTGCTCTCGCCCGAGACGCGGTTGGCATGGCGCGCGCCCTCGGGGTGGAACAGGGCCGCGCCCACGCCGCTGATGGCGATGACCGTGAAAATGGTCCAGTAGCTCGAAAAAAAGCCGATGCAGGCGATGCCGCAGCCCGCCAGGGCCACGCCCAGCGGCAAAAACCACGGCTTGGAGAGTTTGTCGGCGAGGAGTCCGAAGAGGGGCTGGATGATGGAGGAAAGGCAGGAATAGGCGAGCATGAGGCCGCCCGTCGCCTGATAGTCGAGCCCGTAGGCCGAGCGCAAATAGGGCAGCGCCGCGGGGAGCGCCCCGGAATTGACGTCGCAGGACATGTGCCCAAGGGCAAGGAGGAAGATTTTCTTTTTTTCCATGGCGCGAAGCTACGCCTGCGCCCGAAAAATTCAAGCCGTTTTCCCGCCGGGCCCCGCGCCGCGCGCCCGGCTGTAGCCCCGCGGGGTGAGCATGAAGGGACCGGCAAGGCGGCTCTCGGAATTGCCGATAATGACGAGGGTGAGCATGTCGGCCCACTTTGCATCCGCCTCGGCGAGCGTGGTGAGGAGCACTTCCTGCCCCGGCCGGTACGCCTTGCGCACCATGCCCACCGGGCAGGAGGCTTCGCGGTGGCCCCGCGCCATGTCGAAGGCCATGCCGAGATAGTCAGGCCTGCCGTGGGAACGGGGATTATAGATGACGCAGACGAAATCCGCCGCCAGCGCGGCCGCAAGGCGACCCCGGATGCGCTCGAGCGGGGTGAGCAGGTCGCTCAGGCTGATACAGGCGAAGTCATGGGTCAGGGGCGCGCCGAGGAGCGCCGCGGCCGCGCAGAGCGCGGGCACGCCCGGCACCACGCTGAAGGGCACGGTGCCGATAAGGCCGCGTTCCTCCAATATTTCCAGCGCCAGCCCCGCCATGGCGTAAATGCCCGCGTCGCCCGAGCTCACGAGGGCCGTGGGCGCGCCGCAAAGCGCGGCGTCCACGGCGGCGGCGCAACGCTCCCGCTCCTGCCGCATCCCGGAGCTGATGCGGCGCTTGCCCGCGATGAGTTCCGGCGGCACGAGGTCGAGGTAGAGGCCGTAACCCGCCACGCAGGCGGAGGCCGCAAGCGCGGCACGGGCCTGCGGCGTGAGCAGTCCGGCGTCGCCGGGCCCTATGCCGACCACGGTGAGCGGCGCGGGAGCAGGGGGAGTGTCCGGCATGGATGGTCTCCTTGTGTTGGCAGCCTCGGGGCTTGCGGCGTTGCGAGTGTGTTGGCAGCCGGGCCGTCCTGTTAATGCCGAAATTATCCGTCAAAAACAGCCTTTTAGGTTCCGGCTGCGTCAGAGAAAAATTTCCTCGGTCGAGTACTTAAGTACGCTCCCTTCGGAAATTTTTATCTTCCTTGCCGGAACCAAAAAATCTTATTTTTTAGGATTCTTCCGGCACCAGCCCCCGCCTGTCGCTTCGCTCCAGCCGGTATTAAGGAAGGTCGCTTTCGGGGATTCGCGCTGTCATGCAAACGGCCACGGCCACGGTGACGCAGCCCCGGAACACGGTCTTGGCGGCCACCAGCGCGGCGCTCCCCTCTGGCCGCGCTTCCTGTGCGGCCAGCAGGGCGGCCGCTTCGCAGACGCTGAAAGGCGGCAGCTCGAAGCGTTCCCCGGCCGCGGCTGAGGGATGTGGCACGGAAACGGCGGCGAGGCGCGGCGCAGGATACGCCAGGAGCGGCACGCCGAGGCGGCGTGCGGCTTCGCGCAGGCCCCGCTCGGTCGCCTTTTCCGTCACCGTGCCGAGGCTCGCCAGCGCCGCGGGCTCCAGTCCGTGCTCCGCAAGGGCCGCGCGCACCGCGGCCACGATGTCCGCGGCCGGGACGCCCCGGCGGCAGCCTATCCCCGCATGGAGCAGCGGTGCGGCCATGCGGAGCACGCCGGGCCCCGGCGACGTGTGCTGCCAGTGGATGCGCACGAGGGGGATGTCCCCGCAGGCGGTTTCAGCTCCGCGCCGGAAGCGCGGCGGAGCTGCATCCGGCAGGCAGGAAAGCGGGTCGGAGAGGGGTACGGGATCGCCCTCCAGCAGGGCCGCGGCCACGCGCGGGAGCCTGTCCCAGTCGAGGATACGCAGGCCCGCGGTCCGGGCGAGCTCGTCCAGCGGGGGCGCCCCGCCCGAAACGTCGTCCGATGCCGTGGTGATGACCGCCTCCCCGCCGAGGAGCGCCGCCACATGCCGGGCGAGGCTGTTGCCGCCGCCCCAGTGCCCCGAGAGCAGGCTCACCGCATAGCGGCCGCCCGCGTCCAGCACCACCACGGGCGCGTCCACGCTCTTGTGGCGCAATAGCGGGGCCAGCGCCCGCACGGCGATACCGGCCGCGCCGATGACGATATGGCCGCGAAAGGTGCGGAAGTTGCGGGCAAGCGCTTCGGCAAAGCGGTCGAAGGGGATGGGCCTGGCGTCGCCCTTCTTTCCGGCAAGGGCGCAGAGGCGCTCCGGCGCCAGAAGGCGGCACGCGGCCACGGACGCACCGCCGGGGGCTTCCCAGGGCCTTTCCGCAAGTGCGACCACGAGCCTTTCACCCGTGGCAAGGCCCGGCAGGCTGAGGGCCCAGCAGGCGAGCGCGGAGGCCGGGCATACCATGCGCGCGCGGGCCCGCGGCCGTCGCAAGGGACGCCGCATCGGGCTCAGGCCGGGAATTTTACCGCCCTGGCCGCCTCCAGCGCGCGGTCGAAGTCGTCCTTCGTATGCGCGAAGGAGACCATGCCCGTCTCGAAGCCCGAGGGCGCGAGGTAAATGCCCGCGGCCCGCATCTGCTGGTAGAAGGCGGTGAAGAGCTTCTGGTCGCACTTCTTGGACTGCTCGAAATTGGCCACCGGCGTCTCGCTGAAGAAGGGGCAGAACATGGAGGCGATGGTCGGCATCTGCACGGGCACGCCCTTGGCGCGGAGGATGTCGGCGAGCTCCCTGGCGAAGGCCGCGGTGCGCTTTTCGAGCGCCGCATAGTCCTCGGTCTTGAGGCGGCGCAAGGTGGCAAGGCCCGCCGCCATGGCGAGCGGATTGCCCGAGAGCGTGCCCGCCTGGTAGACGTCGCCCGCCGGGGCCACGCGCTCCATGTAGCGGCGCTTGCCGCCGAAGGCCCCCACGGGAAGGCCGCCGCCGATGATCTTGCCGAAGCAGGTGAGGTCCGGGTCGATGCCGAAGCGCGCCTGCGCGCCGCCATAGGCCAGCCGGAAGCCGGTAATCACCTCGTCGAAGATGAGCAGGCTTTTGTATTCCTCGGTGAGCTGCCGGAGGCCCTCGAGGAAGCCGGGCAGCGGCAGCACAAGGCCCATGTTGGCGGCCACAGGCTCCACGATGACGGCGGCGATGTGCTCGCCATGCTTCTGGAAGCAGGCCGTGGCGGCCTCAAGGTCGTTATAGGGCACGAGCAGCGTGTCCTCCACCACGGCCTTCGGCACGCCGGGCGTGCCCGGAATGGAGAGCGTGGCGACACCCGAGCCGGCGGCCGCGAGGAAGGGGTCGGCATGGCCGTGGTAGCAGCCGATGAACTTGACCACCTTGTCGCGGCCCGTGACTGCGCGGGCGAGCCTGAGCGCGCTCATGGTGGCTTCCGTGCCGGAATTGACCATGCGCACCATCTCAAGGCCGGGCATGGCGGCGACCACTTCTTTCGCGAGCTCCACCTCGTCCGGGCAGGGCGCGCCGTAGCTCGTGCCGCGGCCCACGGCGGCCGTCAGGGCCGCGGTCACGGAAGGCTCGTCATGGCCGAGGATCATGGGCCCCCAGGAGAGCACGAAATCCACATAGACGCGGCCGTCCACATCCTTCAGGTGCGCGCCGTGGGCCTCGGCGATGAAGAGGGGCAGGCTTTCCACATTGCGGCAGGCCCGCACGGGGCTGTTGACGCCGCCGGGGATGAGGGCCAAGGCCGCTTCGTAAAGCTCGCGTGAACGGTCGTCCATGGGGAGTTCCTTCTTGCTCGACGCCGGGACGCCGCGGGGCGCTCAGGCGAAATAGGTCATGGAGGTCTTTTTCAGTTCCTTCACGCTGCGCAGCACGGCATATTCNCGNAGGGGCCANGCNGCCAGNAGNTCNTCNNCCACGCCGAGGCANTCNNCNTCGCTGCGGCCGTGGGCCATGGTNTANAGNGTATAGGGCCAGTCNGNNGCCGGGCTCGGGCGGTAATAGGCGTGGGAGACGCGCGGATGCCGGGCCGCGATGGGTCCGCAGGCGGCCGCCTCCTCCGCGCCGGCGACCCAGGCGATCATGGCGTTGTGCGTCCAGCCGGTGCGCTGGTGGCGGATGCTCGCGCCGAAACGCCGGATGGCCCCGCTTTCCTTGAGGCGNNCGAGCAGGGCGAGCACTTCCGCTTCCGTAAGCCCCGTCNGCGCGGCAATGTCCGCATAGGGCGTNAGCGAGTCNGGGATATTTCCCTGCACGATGGCGAGGGCCGCGCGCTCGGCGGCGCTGAAGCTGGGCGGCATCATGGCTCCGGTCCTTGCCCGCGCGGAGCGGGGAAGCCCCCGCCNCCGCGGAAACTGCGGGCCTAGCGCTTGAAGGAGCGCGCGAACAGGTCCTGGATGGCGATGCGGCCGTTATCTTCCAAAAAGCGGGTTCCCGTGGCCGCGAAGTGCGGATGCTCGATGACCGGNGCCTCCACCTGCTTCCACACGTCCTTGTCCCAGAAGAACCAGGCGCTGCGCGGCTGGTCGAACACATGCAGGGGCTTGTTGCANATCTTGGCGAATTCNGCGCCCCAGCCGGTGCCGCCCTTGACCGTGTTGTCGGGCTGGATGGCGCCCACCACGATGACCTCGTCGCCGCTGCTCACCTGCCAGCAGATGGACTGGAGCACCTTGCGGAAGAGCGGGGCGCGCGTGTACTCGCGGTTCATGAGGCGCGAGACATAGGTCAGGCTCACGTCCTTGAGGCCGAGCTCCTCGGTNGTGAGCACGCGCACGCCGCGNGTGCGGTCGATCTGGTGGCCTTCAAAGCTGTAGTTGACTTCCTCGATGCCCCAGCTTTCGGCNAGCGCNCCGAAAAANTGTTCCGTACCGGCGGCGCCGCCGCTGTAGAGCACGCATTGCGCGGGATTGAGCATGNNNGACTCCTNAANGTGGATGATGGCCCGGCGGGCNGGNGNNCNAGTATGGCAGAATTCGNCTGCCGGGGCAAGGCGCGGGCGCNNGCCTAGCGNCNNCNCCCGNCCTCCCCGGCGAAGGTGGCGCTGAAGCGGNCGATGCCCCAGNTGAGCGCCAGCACATAGAGCGCCGCGAACACGGCGAGNCCNGCGCAGAGATAGGGCGGCGCNGANAGNGCAAGCCGCATGAGCAGNGTGCCGATGACAAAGCCGGAATTGCGGAACACNGCGAAATAGCNGGGCATNTAGCGCTGNGCGATGAGCACCATGGCGATGTCNGCGAAGATGAGCACCGTNTAGATGGTCTCGAAAAAGCCCGAGCCGCCNGGCGCNGNGNGCCCCTNGNNAAAGGCCCAGACATGCTCCNCGCCGATGGCNGNGAAGATGCCGAAGAGGATGAGCGCCACGAGCTTCTTGCTGAGCACATAGCCCTGNCGNNNGNNGTCGTCNTGGATGAAGTGCTCNCGCCTGCTGGAGNTGGCGGTACANNCCGAGGCAGAGAAAGACNNCGAGCGCNGCNCCGGCCGAGGCNGCGATCTCGCCGANCTGGAAGAGGTTGCCGAGNCCGATCTCCACGGGCTCNCCGAATTGNGGCAGNTCCTTGAAGGCGTTGCGCANNAGGATGAGNGTNAGGATCTCGAACTGCTTGCCCATGGAGCGCGAGAGCGAGGCCGGNAGCACGAAGATGAAGCTCAGAAGCTCCATGCCNAGGATGAGGGTGAAGGCGAGCTCGATGGACCANAAATGGCTGTGCGGCGGCTGGGGCAGCCATGCCGGGAAAAGGCCCTGGCGNTGGAGTTCCACCGCGCCGAGCGTGATCAGGTAGATCCAGAGCAGGCAGAGGGCGAGGCGGCGCTGCGTGGCCGTGCCTNCCCAGAAGTGGTANAGNCGGTCATAGAGNCGNNAGAGCGAGGGGGCCANGGTGCCGGGCATGGGNTCTCCTTCCGGCCGGGCGAAGGTGGAGGCAGGGCTGTCCGGCCGAGGCGCACCATAGCGCGGACGTGGCAAAAGTCAAAGGTTGCCGCGTCAGGCTGCCTCAGCCGCGCGCCCCTCGCCGGGCGCTTGCCGGCTCTGGCGCCGGGCGACGAGGCAGGCCAGCAGGAAATAGGCCCCAGCGAGGATGAGGAGGTGCGCCATGTAGGACGCCGCTTCGGCAACGTCCGCGCCGCACTGGGACGCGCGGATGATGCCGTAGGAGCCGGGTGTGCTCGGGAAGAGCGCGCCCAGCGCCCGGAAAAAGAGCGGGATGTTCTGCGTGGGCCAGAGATTGCCGGAAATGAACACGCAGGGCAGCGCGGAGAGCACCACCGCCTGCACGACGAAATGGGTGGGCCCGAGCAGGAGCGCGAGAAAACAGGCGAGCGAGCTCACGGCCAGCGAGAAGCTCGCGCACATGCCGAGGGTGGCCGGGATGTTCTGGAAGGAATTGATGCCCTGGAGATAGAACACCGGGCCCTCGACGAAGAGTGTCCAGAAGAGGCAGATGAAGAACACCGACATCTGCACGCAGAACAGGCAGAGCGGCGAGGCGAGCGCCGCCTTGAGCACCGCGGGCCGCTCCTTTGCCATGTACCAGGCGTTGAACAGGAGGCCGAAGCCCGCGCACATGAGCGTCTGGAACACGATGACGAAGACGATGGGCACGGCGAAATTGAGGTAGCCGGAAATGGTGTTGTAGGCGGGCACGGTGAGCAGGGCCGGGGCCTCGCGCTCCATGAGGGCGAGTTCTGCCGCCGAGGCTCCCTGCACCTGTAGCCACGCCGCCACGGCCTTGTCCGCCGCCGCCTTGAGCGGCCCGCTGGCCCCGGCCGTGGCCATCCTGCCGCCCACGAGATAGGCCCCGTCGGCCGTGAGGGTGATGGCCGTGGGCACGCCTGCGGCCACATCCTCGGCGAAATGCGGCGGAATCTCCACGATGGAGGAGACCTCGCCCGCCTTCATGGCGAGGATGGCCTCACCGCGGTCCTCCGTCACTTGCAGCACATTGAGGTCCGGCGTGGCGCGAAATTCCATGATGAGCCGCCGCGAAAGGGCCGTGCCGTCCGCATCCACGATGGCGCAATGGATGTGGTCGGGCAGCTGCGCCATGTAGGGCCAGCAATAATAGACGGCGTACATGGCGATGGCCGCCATGAAGAGCGGCGCGCAGGCCATGTTGGTGCAGCACTGGCGAAATGCCGTGGCAAAGCAGCGCCAGGGCGTCATGGCCGTGCCCCCCGCGCCTCGCTTGCGGCGAGGCGCCCGTACTTGCGGCGGAAAAAGGGCAGCCCGATGATGAGCGGCACCACGAAGAGCAGGCCCAGCGCCAGGAAGGTGGCGCCCATTTCATCGAGGCCCGCGCCGAGCGCCCACACCTGTGACTGCCCCCGGATATACCAGGTCAGGGGCACGAAATTGGCGTAGAAGCGCACCCCCGCGGCCATGGAGTCGAGCGGGATGGAAAAGCCGGAGAAAGGCAGGGCCGGGGCCGCGTAGCCCACGGCGATGACGAGCGCGAGGCGCCAGGTGGGCGCCACCCCGGCGATGAGCACGCTCATGGCCGCCATGACCGCCAGCGTGGCCGCGCCGCAGAAAAACCAGGTGCTGACCGCGCCCGCGGGCGCAAAGCCGCCCCACCCGCTGAAGAGCGCGATATAGAAAAGGAAGACGAGGCAGTAAAAGGCAAAATGGGGCGTGAGCTTGCCGAGCAGGGCGGCGCCGAAGCTGCCCCCGGCCGAGTCCAGCCACGCGCCCACGCTTCCGTCCCAGACCTCGCGCAGGATGGCGGACATGAAGGCGAAAATGGCGCCGATGGTGATCAGGCCAGGCAGCAGCGTGGAGGAGAGGAAGACGAGGAAGCTGGAGCCCATGTTGGCGAGGCGGTAGAAATCCGCGTGGACAAGGCCGCCGATGCGGCGCGCGCCTTCCACCCCTGTCCCGGCCTGCAACAGCTTTTGCGCGAGGCGCTCCTGCCCGAGGGCGTCCATGACCGCGGCGGTCTCGATTTCAAAAGTGCCCCCCACGGCGTAGCGGTTTTCATCGGTATGGATGATGACGGTGCCCCCGGCCCCGGTGAGCGTGTCGCGCATGTAGCCGAAGGGGATGACGATGACGCCGTAGATGCCCCCCTCGCGCATGGCCGCGAGGGCCTCGATGCTGTTTTCGTAGCTCTCGAGCCCGAGGGCCCGGTTGGCGTCGAGCGCGCGGATGACCTCGCGCGAGGCGGAGCTTTTGTCCTCGTCCACAAGGCCCACCGGCACCCTGGTCATGATGCCCTGCCCGAGCAGGCCCCAGACGATGAGCATCCAGACAAGGGGCAGGATGTCGCAGAAGATGACCTCGCGGGCGTTTCCGCTCCACAGCACGCATTCCCGCCTCATGGAGGCGAGGACGCCGCCGAGCCAGCGCCGGGGCCCGGTCATCGCTCCCTGTCCACCAGCACGGTCATGCCGGGCCGAAGGTCCTCCACCTTTTCCACGGGTCTCGCGCGCACCTCGAAGGTCTTCATGTCATAGCCCGAATCCTCGCGGGTGCTGCGCCAGGTGGCGTAGGAGGCGCGCGGGCTGATGTAGTAGACCTTGAAGTCGATGCCTTCGCGGCCGAGGGCGGGCACGCGGGCCTTCATCACATGGCCTATGGTGATGCCGGGCAGGCTTTCCTCGCGGATATTGAAGCTGGCCCACTGGTCCTCGAGGTCCACGAGGGTGAGCACGGGAAAGCCCGCGCCCGCGAGCTCGCCCGCCACGAGCACCACCTTGTCCACCTGGCCCGCGCGCGGCGCAGTGAGGGCGCGATTGTCCGCGAGGGAGGCCACTTCGCTCACCGCGGCCGCGGCCTCGCTGGTCTCGGCGCCGGCGGCCTCCTTCTGCTGGGGCCGCGAGCCCGCCTGCGCGAGGTCAAAGACCTGCCTCGACGCGGCGGCCTGGTCCGCGCTCGCGAGCATCCGGGCGCGCGCCTCGTCGAAGCGCTCGCGCGAGACAAGGCCGTCTTTGAAGAGCGCCGCGATGCGGTCATAGGTCTTGCGGTCAAGGTCGGCCGCGGCCTGGGCGCGCTCCCATTCCGCGCGGGCGGCCTCCTTTTCCTGCGGGCGCAGACCTTCATCGACCATGCTCTGCTGGGCCTCCGCCGCGCGGTCCCGGGCGCGGGCCTCGCTCAATTTGGCCACGACCTCCGGGAGGTGCATCAGCGCCAGCACCTGCCCGGCCCGCACATTGTCCCCGGCCTCCACAAGCACCTCCTGCACGCGGCCCGGAACCTTGGAGGAAATGCTGATGGTGCGCCCTTCCATCTGGCCCTGGAAGGGCGGAAGCGGCGGAAAGGCCGCACGCCAGACGCCCCAGATGACGAAAAGGCCCACGCAGCCCACCGTGGCGAGCAGGAGGACGAGGCCCAGTTTCCCGGCGCGCCCTTTGCCTCTGGCGTGCTCTTGTGTGTCGCTCATGCTCAGTTTTCCCGGATGATGTCGGTTGCGGTGCAGGCGTTCATGAAGTCCGGCATGGTTCCCGAAACGAGGTGCAGCAGGGCGTAGTTGACCACGAACTCGAAGGCCGCCACGCGGCGCTCCACCTCGGCCGCGAGGAGCTGGTCGCGGGCGTGGGTCACGTCCAGCGCGGTATAGAGCCCCTCGCCGAAGCCCTCGTTTTTCAGCTTCAGGTTTTCCCGTGCCAGCGCCACATTGGAGGCCGTGAGGCTGTACTGCTCGCGCGCGTTCTGGGTGTTGAGCCACGCGGTTTCCGCGCTGGTCCTGACCATGTTCCGGGCGTCGGCGTGGCCCGCGCGCGCCTCGCGCAGGGTGGCCCGTGCGCTCCTGTAGTCGGCCGCGCGGTCGCGCGAATCCCACAGGGTGAGGTTGACGCCCACGCCCGCGAGCCACTCGGGCCAGACGTCGGCCTGGTGCGGATGGGCGAAATAGTATTGCCCGAAGGCCATGACCTGCGGGAACCACGAGCTTTTGCTGGCGGTCACGCCCTGGTCGGCCTGCTGGACGCGCGCCTCCACGGCGGCAAGCTGCGGATTGCTTTTGAGGGCCTGCTCCACCCAGCTTTCCATGGGCGCGAGGGGCTTTTTCAGCACAAAGAGCGGCGTGGTGAGGCTGCCGAGATTGTCGCTCCTGAGCAGGCGCTGCAATTCGAGCTTGGCCGTGCGCACATTGTTGCGCGCCTTGAGGGCCTCGCGCTCCGCGGCGTCGCGCGCCACCTTGACGCTCATCACCTCCACATGGCTCACCATGCCCTCTTTCTCGAACTTGCGGGCGCGGGCGAGCTCCCGGTCCTCCTCGGCCAGGGTGGCCTCGCGCAATTTCTGGAGGGAGAGCGCGAGCTGGAGCCCGAAATACTTGGTGACGAGCTCGGCGTCGAGCTGGTTGGCCGTCGCGCGAAGCTTTGCCCTGGCCTCCTCGGCGCCGTATTTGGCGGCTTTTTGCGCCGCGCCGATCTTGCCGCCCGTGAAGATGGGGAGCGTGCCGGTGACGGCTGCGCGCGGGCCGCTGAAATTGTAGGTGTCCTCAATGTCGAGGGGCATGGAGCCGAGGGGCGTGGAGACGGAGCGCTCCACGTCGATCTTCGCCTCGCCCCACATTTCCGCGGCGCCGATGCCGATGGTGGGTCCGTGCAGCCACTTGAGGGAATCCGCGGCCTGCTCCTTGCTTTCCACGTTGGCGGCAGAGGCCTTGAGGGTGTCGCTGCGCTCCTGCAAAAGCTCGCGGGCGCGCCCGAAGCTCAGGTCCGCGGCAGCGGCAGCGGGGAGCGGGGGCAGGATGAGGCCCGCGAGGAGGCCCGCGAGGAGCCCCGGGAGCAAGATGCGCAGGGCGAGGCTCCGGCCAGTGCGGCCGCCCTTGCCGCTTGCGTCGTGAGGCGCAGGATTTCCGGTGTTCCGCATACACGCCCCTTCTGCGCCCGCCCGCGCGAGGGGACGCCCTGGAAGCAGCGGCCCCTGTGGCCGCGCTCTTGAAATTCTCTGGAAAGTTTTCGGATATTTTTATGGGCTCGCCCGGAGAAGTCAAGAAGCCGGGCCGGGAGGGGACGGGCTTTCGGGGCCTTGCGCAAAAAAGGACCCCGGCGGAGGCGCCGCCGGGGTCCCGTAAAAGGCTCTGTCCCGAATGCCTAGAAGCCGAAGCCGTCCGCGTCCGGGCCGGAAGTGCCGAAGCCGAAGTCGTCGGGCACGCTCGAGGCGGCTTCCTCCTGCACTTCGGCCACGGCCTCGCCGCCGCCGGCTGCCGCGGCGGCAGCGCCGCCCACGACCATGCCCTTGAGGCCGTCCTTGATGGCGTCCTTGATGGTCTGCATGAGCTCGTCGTGGTTCACGGCCACCTTGCCCTGGAACTCGGCCACCTGCCGGGTGAGGGCGCCCACTTCGGTCTTCATGGCCTTGAGCTTGCCCTCGAGTTCGTCGCACTTTTTCTGCAGGGCCTGGGCATGGGCCTCGATGGGCTCAAGCTCGCGCACGCGGGCCTCGAGCTTCGCCACGGCCTCGCTCTGGCGGGTGGCCGCGGCATTGGCCTCGGCGAGCGCGTCCAGCGCTTCCCCGGCCAGCGCCTTGGTGCGGCCGTCCATGGGCGTGAGCGACACATTGTCGCCGAGGGTCTTGCGCCATTTTGCCACAAAGGCGTTCCAGTCCTGGCCTTCGGCCCAGTCCATATCCATGAATTTGGGATACCAGCGCGCGAGCCACGCGGCCGCGAAGGGCCCCACGGCGGCGGCGCAGGCCGCGCAGGTGACGGGGCGCCCCGCGATGAAGCCCGCGAGTTCCTGCACCTTGGCGTCCTTCTTGCCGGTCACGAGGGCGAGAACCGTTTCCAGGGGAAAGACTTTACGATCATCAGCCATGGCGGCTTCCTCCTCAAAAGTGGGTTGGTGTATGCCCGTGCCGTGGCTGCGGGTCAGCTTCTTCCGTACATCCGCACATAGACCATGGCCGCCACCCGGTACACGAAGTGCCCGAGCTTGGACCACGGCGCATAGGCGAAGAGCATCCAGACAAAGACCAGGTGCAGATAATAGACGATGAAGGCCCCGTGGATGCAATCCATGAGCCGGAACACCTGCGAGAACATGCCGGTCACCGCCACCAGCCAGATGATGCCGAGCAGGTACCAGTCATAATAGCTGGAGGACTGGTATTTGGGATTCAGCCGCGCGCGCCGCCAGGTGAGCAGGGCCAACGCCACGAGCAGGAGGATGGCCCCGATATTGGCGAGCACCTTCACCGGGAAGGTGAGCGGCATGGGCGTCTCGATGAGGATGCAGGGAAGCACCTTGCCGCCCCAGTGCCCGATGGCCACGATGGTGGTGACGAGCGCGAGGATGGCGAAGCTCCAGACGAGCATGGTGTGCGAGACGCGGCGGCTCTCCTGCGGGACACCCGTGGCCGGGCTGTCCTGACAGTCGTCGAACTTGCGGCCTGTCACGACCTCCTGGAAGAGCACATCCCAGAGGATGCGGCACCAGCACTGTTTCGGCCCGAGCACGAGCAGGCTCCCCCTGGGCTTGAACATCTGCCACAGGCGCTTGCAGCCGAAGGCGAGGATGGCGAGCGCCCCGAAGAAGGTGAGCATGAAGATGGGGTCGATGGTGTAGTCGCCATAGAAGATCTGGCCGAACACGATGCGGCCGTCGGCCGCGCGCGGGAACCAGTTGCCGTCATTGAAGCCCGCGCGGATCCACCAGACGATGAGCCAGAGCACCGCCGGAATGCCGAAGAGCCAGGGCAGCCCCTTGCAGGAGCTCATCCACTTGCCCACGATTGAAGGCGGCGTGAGGTCCCGGTAAATCATGTTGCGGGCCGCGGACATCATTTCCGCGGGCTTGGCGCCGCGCGGGCAGAGGTCCGAGCAGTTGCCGCAGTTGTGGCAGAGCCACAGGTCCACGTCGGCCGCGAGTTTTTCCTTCAGGCCCCACGAAGCCCAGACCATTTCCTTGCGCGGATAGGGCGCCACCTCCGGCGAGAGCGGGCAGGCCACCGAGCAGGTGGCGCACTGGAAGCACTTTTTGAGGTCGCTACCCCCTGCTTCCATGAGCTCCCGCGTGAAGGCGGGATCGGTGTGCAGCGTCATTTGCGCCATGAGACCTTCCTCCTACATGCCCTTGAACGGGTTGGGGCCAAGGGCCGTGATGCGGGCGACAAAGCCGTCGATGAGGTCCGGCACCCTGTCATATTCGTCGATGGCCACCTCGAGCTGGTCCACGCGCTCCGGCTCCACGCCGAGGCGGCTCAGGGTCTCGGCGATGTTGTCACGCCTGCGCGCGCAGATCTCCGAACCCTTGATGAAGTGGCACTGGTAGTCGTCGCCATACTTGCAGCCGAGGAGCAAAACGCCGTCAAAGCCCTTGCTCATGGCGTCGGACACCCAGATGGCGTTGACGGACCCGAGGCAGCGCACCGGGATGACCCGGCAGTACGGGCTCCACGACTTGCCGCGCAGGCCCGCCATGTCCAGCGCCGGGTAGGCGTCGTTCTCGCAGGCGAGGATGAGGATGCGCGGGCCTTCCTTCTTGAAGTCCTTGGGCACCTGGACCTCGCGGATCATGGAGCCTATCTGGTCGATGCTGTAGTTGGCGAAGGAGATGACGCGCTCCGGGCAGGCCCCGAAACAGGTGCCGCAGCGGCGGCAGCGCGCCGGGTTGGGCTTGGGCGTGCCCTTTTCGTCGTCGTCCAGGGCGCCGAAGGGACATTCCTCGGTGCAGCGCTTGCACTGGGTGCAGCGCACGAAGTTGAAGAGCGGGTGCGACAGGTCGCCCGAGCGGGGCAAAACGGCCACGCCGTGCTCCGCGGCCTCGATGCACTGGATGGCCTTGAGCACCGCGCCCGCGGCATCCTCTGCGCAGGCGTCCAGCGTCATGGGCTGGCGCACGCAGCCGGCGGCATAGACGCCCGTGCGCCTGGTCTCGTAGGGGAAGCAGATGTAGTTGGAGTCGGCAAAGCCGTCAAAGAGGTCGAGGTCCGGGAAGTCCGGGCCCTGGCGATAGTCGAAGTTGACGGTGAGGTCTTTCGCCGTGGTGGGCACGAGGCCGCAGGGCAGGACAACGAGGTCCACCTCGAGGTCGAAGTCCATGCCCAAAAGCGTGTTGGCGCAGGAGACCACCACGCGGTCGCCGAGGTCCTTCACGCTGGTCACGTCGGCCTTGGTCATCATGATGCCGAGCCGATCCTGCATCTTCTTGTAGAAGCGCTCGAGGATGCCGGGGATGGCCATGTTCTTGTAGATGACAAAGGCCTGCACCGCATCATTCGTCTTGTCGCAGATGATATTGGCCTGGCGCAACATGCCCACGCTGTTCACGGCGTTGGAATACTGGAGGTGGCGGATGCTCTCCAGGTCTTCCTTCACATAGGGCGCGTCCATGTTTTCGCCGTCGCTCTCCACGTTCTCGCCCTCGTCCTCCCTGAGGGCGTCGGCGGCCTCGTAGACGCCGCCGTCCCCGGCCTCGCGGGCGAGCGCGCCCGCGCCGAAGGCCTGCTCGGCGAGGGTGGTGTCGAGAACGAAGGCGATGCGCCTCGCCGTGACCTTGCCCTCCACGAGCATTTTGGCGAACTGGCCTGCATGGATGACGGACGGGCTGCCGTAGCCCATGGGCTCCAGATACTTGCCGTCCAGCGGCGTCCAGCCCGTGGCGAGCACCACCGCGCCCACCTCCACGGTCACCTGGCCTTGCGGCGTGGCGATCTCGGCCTTGAATTCGCCGGGCTGGCCCTCGAGCTTCGTCACCGTGGCTTCGAGGTGACGGGTGATTTTCGGCTCGGCCTCAAGCTCGGCGATGCGGTCGGCCAGCTCCAGCGGCTCCTTGTCCGTCCACGGGGAGGAAAGCGGCGAGGACATCGGGATATTGTTGGCAGCGCCGCCGAGCTTGTCCGACTTTTCCACGAGCACGACCTCATAGCCCGAGGCCGCGGCTTCCTTCGCCGCGTGCATGCCCGTCCAGCCGCCCCCGATGACGAGGATGCGGCGCGTGCCCGGCCCCGTGGCGGGCTCCGGCGTTTCGGTCTTTGAAAGGCGCACCATGCCCATGTTCACATAGTCGGTGGCCATGAGGCGCAAAAGCTCGGGCGCGTCGCCGGGGGGCAGCCCCAGCACGGAGGCGCCGTCCGGGTCGCGGAAGGCGAGCACGCACTGCTCGCGCAGGTTGACGTGCTCCACCTGCACGGGCGTGCCGTCATGGGGCGGGAAGCGGTAGAGGTCCGCGTCCACGCGCGGCGAAGCGCCGCAGAGGAGCACGCCGTCGAGGCCCTGGGCCGCGATGTCGGCCTTGATCTCGTCCACGGCGAGGGCGAGCACGGGAACCACCTTGACCGTACAGGCGAGCGCGCCCCATTTGTCGCGCACGCCCTGGGCCAGGGCCTCCGCGTCGAGGCCGCCGCCGATATTGGACTCATCGAAATAGACGCCAATCTTGCCGGCCATGCCGCCTACCTCCCTTTCACCGTTTGCACCGCCTTCAGGGCGGCGGCTGTGCCGGACTGGGCCGAGCGCGTCACATCCAGGGGCATCCGCGCGCAGCCGCAGGCGAAGATGCCCGCCTTCTCGCCGCCGGCCACAAAGCCGTCGTCATCGAGCGGGAGCGGCAGGGGAAGCTCCTTGCCGGCGAGCGAGGGCTGCATCCCCGTGGCGAGCACGGCGAGGTCAAAGTCGAGGGAAAGTTTTTCGCCGCGGATGGCGTCCTCGCAGGTGAGGCGCACACGGTCGCCCTCGATGGCCTCTGCCTCCGCCACCTTGCCCTTGATGAAGGTCACGTTGGGGAGCGCCTGCACCTTCTCCAGTACCTTCACATAGCGGCCGGGCGCGCGCAGGTCGATGTAGAACACCGTGATTTTCGTATTGGGCGACTGCTCGGCGAGATAGAGGCACTGCTTGAAGGTCGCCATACAGCAGATATAAGAGCAGTAGCCGAGGTGGTTCTGGTCGCGCGAGCCCGCGCACTGCACAAAGCCCACGGAGAGCGGGGCGCGCCCGTCGGAGGGGCGCACGATCTTGCCGCCCGTGGGCCCGAAGGAGGAGGCCAGGCGCTCCATCTGCATGTTGCTGATGCAGTTCGCAATGTCGCCGCCGCCGAGATTGACGAGATTCTGCATGGCATAGGGCTGCCAGCCCGTGGCCACGATGATGGCCCCCACGGAAAGCTCGATTTCGCGCGGGCCCTCGTTGATGTCGAGGAAGCGGTTGCCCGCCACGCGCGCGGCGTCGGCGCGGGTGAGGGTGGCGGGGTCGAGCACCCAGCGGGCAGGGTACGCGAAGGGCATGGCCTTGTAGAGCGCCTTGCGCGAGGAGAGGCCCAGGTTGAACTCGCTCTTGGTCTCGCCGTCGAGGGTCTGGGCGAGCAGGCTGAAATCCACGTTATGCGGGGCCGTGTGCCGGGGCGAAAGGCGCACCGTCGCCGTGTAGTCGCCCTTCTTGCCGGAAAGGCCCACCACCTCGGCGAGCGTCAGGCAGGTGATGCGCGGGTTTTTCCTGATGCGCTGGAACTGGATCTCCAGACCGCAGGAGGGCGGGCAAAGTTTGGGGAAATACTTGCTGAGCTGGGCCACCCGGCCGCCGAGCCAGGGCGATTTTTCCACGAGAAAGACGTCGTGGCCCAGTTCCGCCGCTTCGAGGGCGGCGGTAAGGCCCGAAAAGCCCCCGCCCACGACGAGTATGGCGTTGGACATCCTGGAGATCCTCCTGCGTTGCGCGGCGCACGGATTGCGGGCTCCGCCGCGGGAACTGCCCCGGAGGCCGGAGCGGATGAAAGGAGGGCGGCCTTGCGCCGCCCTCCCCGGGCCGCCGACCTTTCAGCGGCCCCGAAAATTGCGAGGAGGCTGCGGCTTTGCCGCGCCGTTGACCGAGCGATTTTCGTGCATGTGCCGCCGTCGGGGGAGGGCGGCGCAAGGCCGCCCTCCCCTTGGGCGTGATGCGGTTTTTCCCTAGTCGGGGATGATTTGGATATAGGGCTTCTTGAAGAAGGTGGTCACACCGTTCTCGGGATTGAACTTCGAGTTCACGAAGCACTTCCACTTGCTGTCGTCGAGGCCCATGCAGTCAGCACGATAGTAGAAGCCCGGATAGCGGGTTTCTTCGCGGAAGGCGATGTGCTGCATGTGCAGGCGCACGGTCCACAGGCGGTGGTAGTTCTCCCAGCAGCGGAGCAGCTCGTGCAGGTCGCGAGCGGCCAGCTTGGCGGAGTCCTCTTCCAGCATGTCGAGCAGGTGGAAGCCCGTCTTCAGCATGGCGTCGGAGGTGGTGTAGTAGGTGGCCACACCGCCGCCGTATTCGTCCGTGTGCTTGATGAGCCGCATCATGAAGTTCTTGGGCGCGATGTAGCTCGGGTTGACGACCGGGTCGGTGGAAACGCCCTTGCCGGCCACGAAGTTGTCGTACGGGCGGTAGACGAGCTTGCGCAGCTCTTCGTCGCTTTCCTTGATGGTGGGCTGGAAGTCCTTGTGGTCCACGCAGAAGCGCACCATCTGCTTGCCGGCGATGCGGCCCTCGGCGTGCGAGCCGGAGGAGAACTTGTGGCCGGAGGCGCCCACGCCGTCGGCGCAGGTGAAGAGGCCCTCGACGGTGGTCATGCGGTTGTAGACCTTGCCGTTGCTGGCGCGGATCTTGTATTCCTCGGGCACCCAGTCCTCGTCCGGGCCGGAGACCCAGATGCCGCAGCAGCCGGAATGCGAGCCGAGCAGATAGGGCTCGGTGGGCATGATCTCGGAGCCGCGTTCCTCGGGCATGGTGTTGGTGCAGGCCCACAGGTTGGCCTGACCCACGCACATGTCGAGGAAGTCTTCCCAGGCCTCGCTCTCAAGGTCCTTCTGCTGCTCTTCGTTGAGGGTGGCGAAGGTGGTGTTGAGGGCGGTCTTGGTGTCCATGTAGATGGGGCCGCGGCCTTCGCGCATTTCGCGCAGCATCATGTGGTTGCGCAGGCAGGTGGGGATGACGTTGCCCTTGGCGTAGCCGCGGTCTTCATAGGGCTTGAGCATGGCCTTGTTGGTCACGCTGTAGTCCTGGCCCATGGCGTTGGTGGCCTTGGCCTTGAAGAGCAGGAACCAGGCGCCCACCGGGCCGTAACCGTCCTTGAAGCGGGCGGGGACGAAGCGGTTTTCCATCATGGTCATCTCNGCGCCGACCTGGGCGCAGAGCGAATAGGTGGAGCCGGCGTTCCACACCGGGTACCAGGCGCGGCCCATGCCCTCGCCCATGGAGCGGGGACGGTACACGTTGACGGCGCCGCCCGCGCCCACNANGATGGNNTTGGCGCGGAAGATGTGCACCTCGTTGGCGCGCAGGTTGAAGCCCACGGCGCCNGCGATGCGGTTGGGCACGTTCTTGTCGAGCAAAAGCTTGACGATGAACATGCGCTCCATGATGCGGTCNTCGCCGAGGGCGTTCTTGGCCGCCTCGGCCACGATGCACTTGTAGGACTCGCCGTTGATCATGATCTGCCAGCGGCCGGAGCGCACGGGCTTGTCGCCCTTGGCGAGGCTCATGCCCTTGGCCTTGGCCTGGGCGCCGTTGAGGTTGTGGCCGTCGGGCCCCTTGATCCAGCAGGGCAGGCCCCATTCCTCGAAGAGGAGCACGCTGTCGTCNACNTGGCGNCCCACGTCATAGATGAGGTCCTCGCGNACGATGCCCATGAGGTCGGTGCGGACCATGCGGACATANTCGTCNGCGGTGTTGTCGCCNAGATAGGTGTTGATGGCNGAAAGGCCCTGGGCCACGGCGCCGGAGCGCTCGAGGGCGGCCTTGTCGCAGAGCAGGATNTTCAGGCCATGCTTGTCGCCCCAGCGGACNGCCTCNTAGGCCACGCCGCACGCGCCCATGCCGCCGCCCACGATGAGCANGTCNACATCGTGCGTTTTGACGANGGGTTCGGAAATCGGCACGCCCTTGGCGGGTTCGTTAACAGGAATCGTCGGCATCTTCGTATTCTCCTTCTCGCGTGCGCGGCTTAGTTGCTGTGGGCGATGACNGTCGNGGTCTTGTCAGCTTCCTGGACGTCNAACTTCTTCTTGATGGGGNNCTGNGGCGTGGGNGAGCTTGGTCTCGGTGAAGAGGCACTCGTCGTCCAGGTTNGCGCCNTCGGGCTTGCCCTCGTANGGCTTGATGGAGCCTTCNGGNGTGGTNCGGATGGGGAACTTGAAGCGCTTCACGCTGCCGTTGCGGAACTGCACCGTCCACATGATGGAGTCGGCNGAACGCAGGGGAATACAGACGCCGCCCATGGGGCAGAAGTCGGCGTAGGGACGGGCGGANATGGCGCCCTGCGGGCAGATNTTCACGCAGGAATAGCACTCCCAGCAGGCATCNGGCTCCTGGTTGTAGGCCNNCATGGCCTCGGGGTCGAGGATCATGAGGTCGTTGGGGCAGATGTACATGCAGGCGGTCTTTTCGCCACCCTTGCAGCCGTCGCATTTGGACGGATCGACAAACGTCGGCATACGTGTCCTCCACTCGTAAGAAGTTATGCCGTGCTCATGCCGGGAACGATACGCCCCCCCGGGCGTCGGCCGCTTCCCGATGCGAAAACGAAGAGCGCATGGCTTGCGAAATTAGTAACAAGGNGCGGCGCTTTGCGTCAAGCCCCCTTTGAAAAAATTCCCGGNTACTNGAAAAGAATATCTTTGNATTCNTGATGGTTANCCGGAGAAAAAATATCGGCNCGTTGCGGCCAAAGCCCGGANGCGTGCGCGTGNGGNCGCAANAGAGCGCCCCGGNCCGGGCGGCCCGGGGCGCTCCTGCNGCTGAAGGGCGGGGGTGCCTCANCGCCCGGAAAGGATGTCCTCCAGNGTNANGGCAAANCTGTCGAGCTGCACTTCCTCNACGGTGAGCGCNGGGAGGAGGCGCAGGGTCNTNCCGTGNGANAGNTTGCAGATGAAGCCGCGGCGCAGGAGCTCCTCCCACACGGGCTTGCCGTCNTCCACCAGCTCCACGCCGATCATCAGNCCNACGCCGCGNACCTCGCGGATTTTTTCCGGCAGGCGCTNCTGNANGNCNCGCNAGCCGNNCCATGAGNGCGNNGCCNAGGCGCCCGGCGCGCTCGGCGAGGCCGTCGCGCAGCATGATNTCCACCACCNTGGTCGCCACGGCGCTCGTGAGCGCGCCNCCGCCGAAGGTGGTGGCGTGGCTCCCGGCCTCGAAGCCGCGGGCCATCTCGTCCGTGGCNAGCATGGCCCCCATGGGCAGGCCGTTGGCGAGNGACTTGGCCACGCTGATGGCGTCCGGCGTGAGGCCCGCGTGCTGGAAGGCCCAGAACTTGCCCGTGCGCCCCATGCCGCACTGCACCTCGTCGCAGAGAAAGAGCACCTTGCGCTCGCGGCACAGGGCCTCCACGCCGCGCAGATAGTCGTGCGGCAGCGGCACCACGCCGCCCTCGCCCTGCACGCATTCCACGAGCACGGCCGCCGTGGCCGGATTCATGGCCGCGGCGAGCGCGTCGAGGTCGCGCGCCGGGACCTGGCGGAAGCCTTCGGGCAGCGGCGTGAAACCGTCGGAAAGGCTCGCGCGGCCCGTGGCGGCCAGCGCCCCCAGGGTGCGGCCGTGGAAGCAGCCCTCGAGGGTGATGATCTCGTAGGCGTCGCGCTTCTNCACCTTGCGCATGTAGCGCCGGGCGAGCTTGATGCAGGCCTCGTTGGCCTCGGCNCCGGAATTGCAGAAAAAGGCCTTGCTGTGGTGCGTGGTCGAGAGCAGGCGCTGGGCGAGGTCGAGCTGCTCCTGCTGGTAGAAAAGGTTGCTCACATGCCAGAGCTTGCGGGCCTGCGCCTCCAGCGCGGCGTTGACCTCGGGATTGCAGTGGCCGAGGCCCACCACGGCGATGCCCGCAAGCAGGTCGATGTATTCCCGGCCGTCCACGTCCCAGAGGCGGGAGCCCTCGCCGCGCGCGATGGCCAGCGGGTAGCGGCTGTAGGAGCGGCAGAGCAGGCGCTCTTCCTCTTCCCGGATGGCGTCAAAGGCGTGGGACATGGTGGAACTCCTTTGCGGCGAGGCCGCGTGCTGGTGGAACAGGGGAAAGGACTAGCGGCCCGTGTGGCCGAAACCGCCCGCGCCGCGCGCGGTGGCGGCAAGCTCCGGCACTTCTTCCCAGGCCGGGCGGGCGTAGGGCTGAAAGACGAGCTGGGCCACGCGCTCGCCGCGCCTGAGCAGGCGCTCCTCGCCGGAGGTATTTAAGAGGTAGACGCAAATCTCGCCCGTATAGTCCGGGTCGATGAGGCCCACGCCCTGCGCCACGGTGAGCCCGTCGCGCGCGCCGAGGCCGCTGCGGGAATAGACAAAGNCNGCCCAGCCNGGCGCCNCGGGCTGGACGCTCAGGCCCGTGGNNACGGCGAGGCGCCCNCCTGCCGGGATGCGGGCCTCGGGCGNNTCGAGGCAGGCGCGAAGGTCGANGCCCGCGGAATGGGGCGTGGCCGGGGCGGGCANGCCGNCCCCCGCGGCATAGAGCTCACGCGCGCCGGGCCGCGTGAANGCGAGGCGNACNGGNAGNGCCGGAGCCGNCGCAAGGCCGGAAGTTTCGTNCATGCCGCCTTGTAGCGCAGGCCCCTGCCGACTGCAAGGGGAGGGCGCGCCCGTTGCCCCGCCACCTCNGCTCTNCCTGCCCTTTTCCATTGACCGCCCGCGCCGGCCGGGCGTATGGAAAGGGGCAAAACTCACGGGGACTGTGCATGACCGCATCCACGGGGGTAGCTTTGCCGCTGCCCGAAACTCTCTATGGCGTCATCGGCTGGCCGCTCTCCCAGAGCCTTTCGCCGCTGGTCCACAACACGGGCTTCCGGGCCCTGNGCATCCCGGCCGTGTATTTGCGCTGGGAGATAGCGCCGGACCGCCTCGGCACCTTCATNGATGCCGTGCGCCTGCTCNANATCCGCGGCTGCTCCGTGACCATCCCNCACAAGCAGGCCATCCTGCCCTTNCTGGACGTGGTGAGCGAGGCCGCCACCCTGGCCGGNGCCGCCAACACGCTCTTTTGGAAGGAGGAAGCCCTCTGNGGGGACAACACCGACGTGGCGGGCTTCCTCGCGCCGCTCACCGCCGAGCCGCTGGAACGCATGGACGCGCTCTTGCTGGGTGCGGGCGGGGCCGCGCACGCCGTGGCCGCGGCCCTGCGCCTGCGCGGCTGCCGCCAGGTGCGCGTGGCGACACCGGGGAACAGGCGTCATCTGGAACTAGCAGAGCGCTTCGGCTTCACGCCCGTGGCCTGGGACGAGCGCCATGCCGCGCCCGCGGGCCTNGTCATCAATGCCACNCCGCTCGGGATGCANGGAAAACACGAGNACGAGACNCCCTATGACTTCGCGCTGGCTCCGCAGGTAAAGGGGGGCCTCGCCTACGACATCGTGTACAACCCTGCGGAGACGCGCTTTTTGCGCGAGGCGGCCGCGGCCGGGCGGCGCTGTATTTCCGGCGTGGCCATGTTTTTCGGCCAGGCGGACGCGCAGTTCCGCATCTGGACCGGGCAGGCGCTGCCGGATGCGGCGCGCGAAGCGCTCATGGCGACACTTGCGGCCCGCTGAAGCGGGGTGGGAGAGAGGCTTTTTGCGTCCGTGCGCGCCTGTGCTGCAACTGTGACGCCGAAATTATCCGTCAAAAACAGCCTTTTAGGTTCCGGCTGCGTCAGAAAAAATTTTTCTTGGTCGAGTACCTGAGTACACTCCCTGCGAAAAATTGTTTCTTCCTTGCCGGAACCTAAAAATCTTATTTTTTAGGATTCTTCCGGCACTGGCACCCGTCTTCCGCTTCGCTCCAGACGGAATGAAGGAATCTCCGTCCCCTTGTCGGAGAATCAAGCCCGAGGAGAGGCGCATGAACATTCTTGTCCTGCACGGCGTCAACCTGAACATGTTCGGCCGGCGCGACCCGGCGCACTACGGCACGGCTACGCTGGCCGACATCGACGCCGCCCTCGCCGCCCTTGCCACGGAGCTGGGGGTGGAGCTCGCCTGCTTCCAGACCAACCATGAGGGCGACATGGTGGAGCGCATCCACCGGGCCCTCGACGACGGCACGGCCGCTGTGGTCATCAATGCGGGCGCGTGGACGCACACGAGCCACGCCATTGCCGACGCGCTCGCCATCCTTCCCGTGCCCGTGGTGGAGGTGCACATGTCCAATGTGCACGCGCGTGAGCCCTTCCGCCACGAGAGCGTGCTGGCGCGCGTGTGCGCGGGCAGCATCGCGGGCTTCGGCGTCATGAGCTACCTGCTCGGGCTGCGCGCGGCTGTGGCGCTGGCGGACGGGCGGGGCTGACGCCGAACACGGGCCGGGCTTTTTGTGCGCCGCCCCGGCGTGTAGCAAAAGAGCTGGATTTTCCTTTTTGCATCCTGTACGGTGCCGGAAAACACGGTGTTTTGCCTTCACGGTTGTTCAACCTGCGACCAGTTTCGGAGTTGCCATGATGAATGCCATCTCCCTTGGCCGGATGCGCGACCCGGCCTTCACCCGCGAGGTGGAGGAGCGCAGCGGCCAGGACATCTCCACCTGCTACCAGTGCGGCAACTGCACGGCTGGCTGCCCGGCGGGCTTCGTCTATGACCGCCAGGTCAACCAGATCATGCGCGGCGTCCAGCTGGGCCTGAAAGAGCAGGTGCTCAAGTCAAATGCCGTCTGGTTCTGCCTCGGCTGCGCCATGTGCAGCCAGCGCTGCCCCAACAATATCGACGTGGCCCGCGTCATGGAGACCCTGCGCCACATGGCCCGGCACGAGGGCGACATCACCGTGCCCAGGGTGGAGAAGTTCTGGCTCTCCTTCCTCGATACGGTGCGCGCCTTCGGACGCACCTGGGAGATCGGCACCATGGCGCTCTACATGTTCCGCTCATTGCGCCTCACCACCGACCTTGATCTCGCACCAGCGGCGCTCAAGCGGCACAAGCTGCCCTTTATCCCGAAGTGCGCGCCCGACGAGGGCGCGGCCGCTGCCGGACGCATCCTTTCGCGCTACAAGGAGCGGGCCAAGGCCAAGGGGGTGCGGCCATGAAGTTCGCCTACTATCCGGGCTGTTCGCAGGAAGGCTCGGCCCTTGATTACGGCAAGTCCACGGGCGCGCTCTGCGCGGCGCTCGGCATCGAGCTTGCCGAGATCCCTGGCTGGAGCTGCTGCGGCTCCACCCCGGCCCATGCCGTGGACACCCAGCTTTCTGCCGCGCTTTGCGCGCGCAACCTCGACCTTGCGGCGAAGGAAGGCGCCGACCAGGTGGTCACGCCCTGTCCGAGCTGCCTTTCCAACCTCAGGCTTGCGGCCGACCGCATGAAGGACGACGCCTTCCGCAAGGGCGTCAACGAGCTTCTGGACGCGCCCGCGGCCGAGGTTCTCCCGGAGAGCACATCGGTCATGCAGCTCATCGGCCGCGTCTATGACGCGGACACCCTGGCCACGCGGGTAACGAACCCGCTTTCCGGCATCAGGCTCGTGGCCTATTACGGCTGCCTCATGAGCCGCCCGGCGGACGTCATGCAATTCGGCGACCCGGAAAACCCCACCCTTATGGAAACCCTGCTTTCCGCCTGCGGGGCGGAGATGGTGGAATTTCCGCTCAAGACGGTCTGTTGCGGGGCGTCCTTCGGCATCCCGGAGCGGCCGCTCACGGCGCGCAATTCCGGGCGCATCCTCGAGCTGGCGACCCGGCTCGGCGTGGACGCCATCGCCGTGGCCTGTCCGCTCTGCCAGATGAACCTTGATTTGCGCCAGAAGCAGGCGGCCAAGGCCGAGGACGCCTTTTTCCACATGCCGGTGCTCTATTTTACCCAGCTCATGGGCCTCGCCATGGGCATCGCGCCCGAGCACCTCGGTCTGGACCAGCTCTGCGTGAGCGCCCAGCCCCTCCTGCGCAAGATGGAGGCCGCGGCCGGCGCCAGGGGCACGGAAGCCAAGGGAGGCAAGGCATGAGAATCGGCGTTTTCGTCTGCCATTGCGGCAGCAATATCGCGGGCACCGTGGACGTGGCCGAGGTGGCCGCCCGCGCGCGCCACTATCCCGATGTCGTCTATGCGGACGACCCCATGTACACCTGCGCCGAGCCCGGCCAGGCCGCCATTGAGCAGGCCATCCACGATTACAAGCTCGACGGCGTGGTCGTGGCCTCCTGTACGCCCAGGATGCACGAGCCCACCTTCCGCCGCACGGTGGAGCGGGCGGGCCTCAACCCCTACATGTTCGAGATGGCCAACATTCGCGAGCATGTCTCGTGGATCGGCAAGGACAAGGAGGCCAATACCAACAAGTCGGCCGAGCTCGTGCTCATGGCCGTGGAAAAGCTGCGCCGCAACCGGCCGCTTTCGCCCAAGGCCTTCGAGGTCACGAAGAAGGTGCTCATCATCGGCGGCGGCGTGGCGGGCATCCAGGCGGCGCTCGACTGCGCGGACGGCGGCGTGCCCGTCATCCTCGTGGAGCGCGAGGCCACCATCGGCGGCAAGATGGCCAAGCTCGACAAGACCTTCCCCACTGTGGACTGCTCGGCCTGCATCCTCGGGCCCAAGATGGTGGACGTGGCGCAGCATCCGCTCATCACGCTCCACGCCTATTCCGAGGTGGAGGACATCTCCGGCTATGTGGGCAACTTCGAGGTGAAAATCCGCAAGAAGACGCCCTATGTGGACTGGAGCAAGTGCACGGGCTGCGGCACCTGCACCGAGAAATGCCCGAGCAAAAAGACGCCCGACGCCTTCAACGAGTTCATGGGCGACACCACGGCCATCACCATTGCCTTCCCCCAGGCCATCCCGAAAAAGGCGGTCATCAACGCGCCCTACTGCCGCAAGCTCACGAGCGGCAAGTGCGGCATCTGCGCCAAGGTGTGCCCCACGGGCGCGGTGGATTACGAGCTCAAGGACGAATATATCACCGAGACCGTGGGCTCCATCGTGGCGGCCACGGGCTATGACCTCGTGGACTGGTCGGTCTATGAGGAATATGGCGGCGGCCGCTACCCGGACGTCATCACCGCCCTCCAGTACGAGCGGCTGCTCAACGCCTCTGGCCCCACGGGCGGCCATGTTGTGCGGCCCTCGGACGGCCGCGAGCCGAAAGACGTGGTCTTTATCCAGTGCGTGGGCTCGCGCGACCGCTCCATCGGGCGCCCCTACTGCTCGGCCTTCTGCTGCATGTACACGGCCAAGCAGGCCGTGCTCACCAAGGACCACATCCCGGACTCGCAGTCCCATATCTTTTATATGGACATCCGCGCCGCGGGCAAGCTCTATGACGAGTTCACGCGCCGCGCCATGGAGGAATACGGCACCAACTACATCCGGGGCCGCGTTTCCGCCATCTACCCGGACGGTGAAGGCCGTTATGTGGTCATGGGCGCGGACACCCTCATGGGCGAGCCCATCGAGATCAAGGCCGACCTCGTTGTGCTCGCCGTGGGCATCGAGGCCAGCGCGGGCGCGGAAAAGCTGGCGGAAAAGCTGCGTATCTCCTATGACGCCTACGGCTTCTTCATGGAGAGCCACGTCAAGCTGAAGCCCGTGGAGACCAATACCGCGGGCGTGTTCCTCGCGGGGGTGTGCCAGGGGCCCAAGGACATCCCGGCCTCGGTGGCGCAGGGCTCCGCCGCGGCGGCCAAGGTGCTGGACCTCTTCGCCCGGCCCCGGCTCGAGAGCGACCCGGCCATCGCGCATGTGGACATGCGCCGCTGCGTGGACTGCGGCAAGTGCATCCGCTGCTGCCCCTTCGGCGCCATCGAGGAAGTGAACATGCGCGGCGTGAACAAGGCGCAGGTCATTGAAACGGTCTGCCAGGGCTGCGGCCTCTGCGTGGCGACCTGTCCGCAGGGCGCCATCCAGCTCTCGCATTCCACCGACAACCAGATTCTTGCGGAGGTCAACGCGCTATGCCGGTTCTAGAAGGCAAGGAACTGCGGATCGTCGGCTTTCTCTGCAACTGGTGCTCCTACGGCGGCGCGGATACGGCCGGCGTGGCGCGCGCCGGGCAGCCCACCGACCTGCGCGTCATCCGCGTGCCCTGTACGGGCCGCGTGGACCCGCTCTTCATCGTCAAGGCCCTTCTGGAGGGCGCGGACGGCGTGCTCGTTTCCGGCTGCCACCCGCGCGACTGCCACTATTCGGTGGGCAATTTCTACGCCCGCCGCCGCCTCGAGGTGGTGCGGGAGTTTTTGCCCGTCATCGGCATCGACCCGCGCCGCTTCGCCTACACCTGGGTGTCGGCCTCGGAGGGCCAGCGCTGGCAGGAAGTGGTGCAGAAATTCACCGCCGAGATCCATGACCTTGGCCCGGCGCCGCGCCTCGAGGACGCCAAGCCCCTGCTCAGGCTCGCGGACATGGCCCTCACCTCCCTGCATCCGCTGGGCACCGGGGAAAAGGCCGCGCTCGCCGAGCTCAAGGAAGCCATCAAGCAGAAGCTCCCGGAGCTCGAGTTCGTCATCGGCTGGCAGCAGGGCTATGACGCGGCGCACACCGTGCCGCTCTTCATGAAGACCCCGGAAGACGTGGACAAGCTCGTCTGGGGCCCGCTCAACGTCAATAATCCGGCCGTCTACCTGCCGCAGTTCAAGGGCAAGAAGGTCGGCATCGTGGTCAAGGGCTGCGATTCGCGCTCCATCGCCGAGCTTTTGCAGGAAAAGCTCATCAACCGCGAGGACGTGACCATCTTCTCCATCCCCTGCGAGGGCGTGCTGGACATGGCCCGCGTGAATGCCGAGCTCGGCCGCTACACGAAGATCGACAGCGTGAGCATGGACGAGGCTTCCGTCACCATCACGGCCGACGGCAAGGAGCACCGCTTCTGCATGACCGAATGCGCCCAGGGCAAGTGCTATGGCTGCACCACGCCGGGCGCGGTCATTGCCGACCAGCGCTTCGGCACGCCCGTGGAGGTGACGCCGGCCGCGCACACGCCGCCCGAGCTCGCCATGCTCGACGCCATGAGCCTTGAGGAGCGCATGGGCTTCTGGAAGGCGCAGATGGAGCGCTGCCTGCGCTGCTACGCCTGCCGCAACGCCTGCCCCATGTGCGTCTGCCGCGACTACTGCATCTCCGATTCCCGCGAACCGCACTGGATGAGCCAGGGCGAGAGCGCGCGCGACAAGCTCTTCTTCCAGACCATCCACGCCCTGCACCTCGCCGGGCGCTGCACGGGCTGCGGGGAGTGCCAGCGCGCCTGCCCGGTGGGCATCCCCATTCTCGCCCTGCGCCAGCAGATCGCCCGCGCGGTGGGCAAGCTCTTCGGCGGCTACCAGTCCGGCATCAACCCGGAAGCCATCCCGCCGCTTTTGACCTACGCGGCGGAAGAACCGCATATCCATGAGAGGGAGTGGTAATGAGCAAGATCCGTTTTGTCGCTTCGGACGGGCTTCCGGGCGTTGCGGCCTCCCTCGCCAAGGGCGGGCGCCGTGTGCTCGTGCCCGTGGAAAAGCCTGCCGCCTCCAAGCCCTCCGTGGTGTTCGAGCCCTATGAGCAGGGCATAAAAATGACCCTCGCCAAGGCCACCGTGCCCCCCAAGGCGGCGGTGCTCCCCGAGTGCGAGACCCTGATGACCTTTAACAAGAGCCGCGACCCGGCGGACCTCAACCAGGCCACCGTAGCGCTCACGGCCGTCGAGGAAGGCATCCCCACCGTGGTCTTTGCCTGCCGCACCTGCGACGCGCGCGGCTTCACGGCCCTCGACAAGCCCTTCCTCGAAGGCCTCTATGCCGACCCCTACTACAAGGCGCGCCGCGAGAAGCTCACCGTGGTGAGCCTCACCTGCGCCACGGGCTGCGAGACCTGTTTCTGCCACTGGGTGGGCGGCGGCCCCACCTCGCCCATCGGCTCGGACGTGCTTATCACCGAAATCGAGGGCGGCTATGTGCTTCAGGCCATGACGCCCAGGGGCGAGGAGCTCCTTGAGGCCACGGGCCTTCCCGACGGCGCGGACAAGTTCCCGCTGGCCGAGGCCGCGCGCAAGGCCGCCTGGGCGAGCCTCGTGCCCGCGCCGGACTTGAAGGCGGCGCAGGAAAGCCTCAAGGCCCTGTTCGAGGACACGGCCTTCTGGGAGGCCGAGACCGCGCGCTGCATCTCCTGCGGGGCGTGCACCTATTTCTGCCCCACCTGCTACTGCTTCAACATCACGGACGAGGGCGAGCCGCAAAGCCCCTGCGGCGGCCGCCGCCTGCGGAGCTGGGACAACTGCATGTCCTCGCTCTACACGCGCGAGGCCAGCGGCCACAATCCGCGCCCGGAGAAATACCAGCGGATGCGCAACCGCGTTTCGCACAAGTTCTGGACCTACCCGGAAAACTGGGGGCCCTACCTGTGCAGCGGCTGCGGGCGCTGCATCACCAACTGCCCGGTGTGCCTCGACATCCGCGCCATCGTGCTCGACGCGGTGGCCGCGGCCAAGGGCAAGGTCTAGGGCCTTCGTGGCATCTCTTGAAGTCCATTTGTGTGAAAGGAGCTGATTCATGGCAACCAGGAAGACTGCCGGAAAGGCCAAGGCCGCTCCCAAGGCTTCGGACGCCGATACGAAAAAGACCAAAGGCCGCGCCGCCCCGGCTGCCGGGAGCAAGAGCGCGAAGGCCCCCAGGGCCCCCAAGGCCGTGAACAACGCCGCGCCCGCGGAGGAAAAGGCCCTGCTCGCGGACGAGCATCCCATGCTGACCGAATTGAAGGAAGGCCAGCTCCCCGCCGTGGAGGGTGTGACCGCGCTCGTGCCCGAGGACAAGGCCCCTGCGGCGGAGGCGGCCAAAGAAGCCCCGAAGGCTGCGAAGGCCGAAGCTCCCAAAGCGGAAGCCCCCAAGGCCGCGCCCAAACAGGAAGCCGGCGGCAAGCCGGGCCCGCGGATGCCCGCGGGCATCTCGCCGCGGCCGCTCATGGCGGGCAATCCGTACCTGCCGAAGCTCGCCACCGTGGTGGAGATCATTCAGGAGACGCGCAATATCCGCACCCTGCGCGTAGTGCTGGACGACGCCGAGGCCATGGAGAACTTCACCTTTGAGCCGGGCCAGGTGGGCCAGGTCTCGGTGTTCGGCGCGGGCGAGGCCACCTTTGTCATCAATTCGCCGCCGTCCGAGAAGAGCTTTCTCCAGTTCTCGGTCATGGACGCGGGCGAGGTGACGGACGCCATCCACCACCTTTCGCCCGGCGACAAGGTGGGCGTGCGCGCGCCGCTGGGGAATTATTTTCCCTGGAAGGACTGGAAGGGAAAGAACGTCTTTTTCATCGGCGGCGGCATCGGCATGGCGCCCATCCGCACCATCATGCTCCACCTGCTCGAGCGCAAGGAGGATTACGGCAAAATTAGCCTGCTCTACGGCGCGCGCAGTCCGGTGGACATGGCCTACAGCTACGAGCTCGACGACTGGAAGCAGAACCCGGACTTTGACTGCACCCTCTGCATCGACAACCCCTATGAGAACTGGGGGTACCGCGTGGGCCTCATCCCCAAGGTGCTGGAAGAGCTCTCCCCCTCGCCGGAGAATACCGTGGCCGTGCTCTGCGGGCCGCCCATCATGATCAAGTTCACGCTTCAGGCGCTGGAAAAGCTCGGCTTCGAGCCCGAAAACATCGTGACCACGCTGGAAAAGCGCATGAAGTGCGGCATCGGCATCTGCGGCCGCTGCAATATCGGCAGCCGCTATGTCTGCGTGGACGGCCCGGTGTTCACGCTCAAGGAATTGCAAGGCCTGCCGCCGGACATGTAGGCGGTCAGGGTCTCGCGTTGTGGGGCCGGTCCCGCGGGTCACGCGGGGCCGGCCTTGCTGTTTCCGGGCTCTGGGGCTGCGCGGGGCCGTCCGGGAGCGCAGGGCGGTGTGCAGGGGGAGGGCGGCTTACGCCATGCCGAAATTATCCGTCAAAAACAGCCTTGCTCCAGCCGTTGCGACGAAGGAAGCTACGGATGGAGACAGCAGTTAGCTACCGCGTAGGACAATCATCGAAACCGCTGTCGCTATCCGTAAGCAGGCAGAGCCTGCTAACGGCTACCGCTTTAGCGCTGCCGGCGTCAGAGAAAAATTTCCTCGGTCGAGTACTTGAGTACACTCTCGTCGGAAATTTTTATCTTCCTTGGCAGCGCTAAAAAATCTTATTTTTTAGGATTCTTCCGGCACGAGCCCCCGGCTGTCGCTACGCGCCAGCCGGATGAAGGAAGAAAATCCCCTTCGTTGAAAGTCTGTCACTAAATCAGTCGTTGGCATCCCCCTTGCATATTAGTCAGCGTTCCCGCTCATGCGGCAATTTTGACGCACCCCGCCTTCGGGCGGTTTTTGGACCAAAGGAGACTGACCATGGAAATTTCCGGCATCCGTTCCGCGCTTCCCTTTGCCTTTCCCACGCTCGACAAGGATGGCGGCGAGGCCGCGCCCGCGCCGGTTGGCGACATGGTCGACATCCACGCGCCCACCCTGCTCGACGACAGCGAGGTGGACGGCGTCCTTGACGACACCCTCTCCATGATCGCGCAGGACAATGTGTCGGCCCTGTCCGTCCACGGCGGCCTTTCCGAAAGTCGCGTCTTTGCCCTGCTCGGCATGTAGCGGGCGCCCGCGCCCCGCGGCGCATCCTGTACCGCGCCGGCGCCGGGCATTTGACAGCGCCGCGACCGAAAGAGTATCAAAATGCCGGATTGTTCCGTCAGCGTGACGGAGCGTCCGGCATTTTTTTCCGGCCTTCGCCGCGTGCAAGGCCCGGGCTTCCATGTCAAGCGCGAGGCAGGCAGAACCATGACGGACATTGACCGCCAGATGGCGCTCATCCGGCGCGGCGCGGCGGAAATCATCGACGAGGGCGAGCTTCGCGCCAAGCTGGCCAATGGCCGCCCCCTGCGCGTCAAGGTGGGCTTCGACCCCACCGCGCCGGACCTGCACCTCGGCCACACGGTGGTCATGCACAAGATGCGCCACTTCCAGGAGCTGGGGCACACGGTCATCTTCCTCATCGGCGACTTCACGGGCCGCATCGGCGACCCCTCGGGCAAGAGCGAGACACGCCCCCCGCTCACCGAGGAGCAGGTGCTCGCCAATGCCGCGACCTACAAGAGCCAGGTCTTTAAAATCCTCGACCCGGAAAAGACCGTCGTGGAATTCAATTCCCGCTGGTTCGGCAAGATGGGCGCCGCGGACTTCATCCGCCTGGCCGCGCATTCCACCGTGGCGCGGATGCTTGAGCGCGACGACTTTGAAAAGCGCTTCCGCGAGGAGCGGCCCATCTCCATCCACGAGTTCCTCTACCCGCTCTGTCAGGGCTATGACTCGGTGGCGCTCGAGGCGGATGTGGAAATGGGCGGCACGGACCAGAAGTTCAACCTGCTCATGGGCCGCAACCTTCAGGGCCACTACGGCCAGCCGGGGCAGACCATCATCACCATGCCGCTCCTCGAAGGGACGGACGGCGTGCGCAAGATGTCCAAGTCCTACGGCAACTATGTGGGCATCAGCGAGGCGCCGGAGCAGATGTTCGGCAAGCTCATGGCCATTTCCGACGATCTCATGTGGCGCTATTACGAGCTGCTATCGGCCAAAAGCCTCGAGGACATTGCGGCCCTGCGCGCCGAGGTGGAGGGTGGCAAGGTCCATCCCAAGGCCGCCAAGGAGGACCTCGCCGCCGAAATGGTGACGCGCTACCACGGGGCGGATGCGGCGAAGGCCGCGCGCCAGGGATTCAACGCGGTCTTTGCCGGGGGCTCCTTCCCCGCGGACGCGCCGGAATATGCCTGTGATGCCGGCGAGGCGAGCACCCCGGCGGCCTTTCTCGAGGCCGCGGGCCTTGTGAAGAGCCGCGCCGAGGCCAAGCGCCTCGTCAAGGAAGGGGCGCTCAGTGTCAATGGCGAGCGCGCGGGCGACGCGGCGGCCCCGCTCCCCGCGGGAAGCTACGAGGTCCGGCTCGGCAAGAAGCGCTTTTTGCGGCTCACGGTGCGCTAGGGGATTGCGGCCGCAAGCGCCCCGGCGCCCGACATTCCACGGAGGCACACGATGCAGAAGCTCTATGTGGCCATGGTCGGCCTGCCGGCCCGGGGAAAATCCACCATGGCGCGCCGCATCCGCGACGGCCTGCTCGCGGAGGGCATCGCCGCCAAGATTTTCAACAATGGCGACGTGCGCCGCCAGTTGCTCGGCTCCGAATCCACGGAGCCGGATTTCTACAATCCCGACAACAGCTTCGGCCGCCAGGCCCGGGAGATGATCGCCCGCCGCAATCTCGAGGAGGCGCAGTCCTGGCTCGCCTCCGGCGACGGCGAAGTGGCCATCCTCGACGCCACCAATGCGAGCCGCGCGCGGCGGCAGTTCATCGAGTCGAAGCTGCGCGACCATCCCGTGCTCTTTGTGGAATGCGTCAACGAGGACCCGCTCCTGCTCAACGCCTGCATCCGGCGCAAGGCGGACCTGCCCGAGTACGCCTCCTACACAAAGGACGAGGCGATCAAGAGCTTCATGAAGCGCATCGAGTATTACGAAACCATCTACGACCCGCTCACGGATGAAAAATACTGGATGTGCGTGGATTCCACGGCCAACCGTGTGCTTGCCGAGCGCCCCTGTGAGATTTCGCCCTACTATGCGGCCATCCGCGAAATCGTGGTCAGCGTGTGGACGCCCTGCCTCTACCTCGCGCGCCACGGCCAGACCGAGTTCAACATCCAGGGCCGCATCGGCGGCGACCCGCCGCTCACCGCCAAGGGCCGCGCCCAGGCCCAGGCGCTGGCCCGTCACATGGCGGGGCGCCCCATCGACTGGGTGTTCACCTCCACGCGGATGCGCTCGCACGAGACGGCCGCGCCCCTGCTGGAAAGCCACCCCGAGGCCCATGTCATGGCCCTGCGGGAATTTGACGAGATCTGGGCCGGTGACTGCGAAAACATGCTCTACTCGGAGATCCGCGAAAAAATGCCCGAGGTCACGGCCGCCCGCAACGCGGACAAGTACGCCTATGCCTATCCCAACGGCGAAAGCTACGCCATCCTGCGCGAGCGCGTGCAGCGCGGCCTTCGGCGTGCGCTCTTCCTCGCCGGTGACCAGCCCCTGCTCATCCTGGGGCATCAGGCCATCAACCGAGTGCTCGTGTCGCTCTTTTTGCGCCAGCGGACGGAGGACGTGCCCTATATCCACATCCCCCAGAACCAGTATTTCCATATCGCGCTCACGCCGCACCGCAAGCTCTTCGAGCGCATCCCCTACGAGGGCAGCGGCGGCGTGCCCGTGGACAAGGACACGGCGCTCAAGGATCCGCAAATCTACGCCTGAGGAGCGGGCCTGCTGAACGAAAGAGCCGCCGGGAGTCCGATGATTCCCGGCGGCGCGTATTTTTAAGGCGCTTTTCTTTTAAGGATGTCCGGCGCCTCAGCCCTCGGCGCCTTCGGCTTCCGCTTCATCGGCGTTGAGGTATTTCAGGAGCTCCCGGTCATGGCCGATGATGTGTTTGCTCATCCACTTGCCGCAAATGTCAAGGAACTGGTGGATGGCGTCGTCGGAATATTTCCTGTCCTTCATGCGGGAGTAGAGGCGCGGGACTATCCTGTCGCGCATCCCGTCGTGGATGGCCTTGTGCGCTTCATAGTCGCGGAAACCGATGGAGCGCATGAAGGCCTCCTCGTCTTCGAAGTGCTTCACCACATAGGTGCGCACATACTTGACGGCCTCGGCCGCCGCCCATTTGGTATTGCCGCCCATGTGCACCATCTTGTGCAGGCGGTTGATGACGCGGAAAATTTCCCTGTGGGCCTGGTCGATGCTCTCCACACCGACTTCATAGCGCTCGTGCCAATCCAGCATACGGACCTCGCGGGTGACAGGTGACCGTGCCGGAAATCGGGAACACGGGAAGAGTCCCGCCTGCTACCACGCCGGGCGCGGGCCGTCAATGCCAAAAGCGGATTTTTGGGGCTTTCGGAATGTCCCGCCTCACCGGGGCGCGTGGCCGCACTCAAGGGGCAGGATGTCCGGGGAAAGCGGCCCGGCATCGGGGTTGACGAGCCAGAGGCGGTCTTTTCCGGTCAAGGCCAGGTTGGGGGAACGCCCGGCCAGGCGCCCGGTGGCGTCGCGTTCCAGGCGGATGTCTGAGCGCGCGAAGAGGAGGAGGGTGAGCCAGCGCCGCCAGCCCTCGCCCGTGCCCGCGAGGCCGCGCAAGGGGGCTGCCAGCCAGTCCGGCAGGCGGGAGAGCACACCGGGATAGCCGTCGTAATAGACGGAGATCTTGCCCCCGAAGGCGTCCTGCGCCGGATCCGGGGTCAGGATCTCGATGCGGCCCCGGTCCAGCGCAAGCTCCAGGTTGGCATAGCGGGGGTCGGCCTCGGCCCGTGCCTGGAGAAGCGGGCCGCCCGTGCATACGAAGCGTGCGCCGTTGTCGTCCTTTTTCAGCTCTACCCGCTCCACGCCATACCAGGCGGCCATGGCGCGGTTCACCCAGAAACCGGGGTCTTCCGAAATGTCGTTGAGGCTCCCGCCAAGCGGCTGCCAGCGGTCCGGCCCGGTGCGCAAGGGGGCAAGCCGGGCCACGCCCCCGCGCGAAGCGGCGAGCACAGCCTCGCGCGCCGCCACTTCCTCGGCGAGGCGCGAAAATTTCCAGCCCTCGATGCAGACGCTCACGAGCGCCAGCAAAAGCACCAGCCGCGCGGCCAGGGCGAAGCGGCGGGAGAGGCGCGGGGCGCCGCCTGCAAGCGCCGCCTCGGACACGATGGCAGCACAGATGAGCAACTGCGCGGTGCTGGTGGCGAAGGCCCTGGGCGGGGGCCACGCGGTGAAAAGATAGGCGGCGTGGGTAAGGGCCGCGGGCAAAAGGAAGAGCAGGGCGCTCACGGGAAAATGNCGNNNCCANAGGCGNCCGAAGCGCCGCCTNAGCGCCACAAGAGCCGAGCACGAGCCAGAGCAGGGGCAGCCANTGCGTGAGCGCCGCGCCCGGCANATGNCCGGCCCAGCCGANGAGTCTTTCGCCCCAGCCGGCGGCNAGCCACGCGAGCACGCTCTGNTCCTGCGTNAGGAGCAGGCGCTCNCCNTTGCCGGGNGCCATGAGGGTGANGGCCGCGCCGAGGCACAGGCCCGCCGTTCCCGNNAGCAGCGGNNCCAGCCGCGCGNGNGNNANCCNTTTNCTGAAANNNAGNTACAGGCAGGCGGCAATGGCCGTGGGCGGGAGCGCCGCGCTGGTGGGATAGTCCAGCGAGGNCGCGNAGGCGCACAAGAGGAAAAAGCCTGCGCCCTTCAGGATGCGCCCCNNNGCGGTCCCGCGAGGCTCCCGGTCCAGTGCCAGCCGGAAGGGCGCGAAAACCGCGGCCTGGCACAGCAGGGCGAGCTGNCCGCCCACGGAGAGCCAGAAATAGGCCTCCCCGAAGGANGGGATGGAGAGCCAGAGCAGNGCCGCGAGGCCGAAAATCCAGCCCGGGCTGAGCCGCTCCCGCCAGGNCGCGCCGAAGATGCAGATTTCCGTCAGCANTATCTGCAGGGCGAACAGGAGGGCCGAGAGCAGGCANAAGGCNGNCCGCGGCAGCAGAAAAAGCAGGTACACCGACAGGTTGCCCATGAAGCGGCCGCACCAGGTCGTGTACATTTCGCAGGCNTGGGCNAGGGCCNCGCCCNCGGTCATGGGNNGCATGGTCACGGGCGAGCCCGTGTAAAAGGNGGCGAAGCCCGGCGAGATNGCNCGGCTGAANACATANTTGTCNGCCATCAGNGGGGCGTGGAGCGAGAAAAAGAGAAAGACCGCCGCCACGGCGAAAAAGCTCGCGAGNAGGAGAAGGNCGCGCCGNGNCCGCATGGCCCTACCGGGAAACCACCAGCGCNATGCCGAGCCCCACNAANAGGAAGCCCAGCANCTGCACGCCGTCAATGGATTCATGCAGGAGCAGCCATGCGCCGGTAACGGTGAAGATGTATTGCGAGGCNAGNACCGCCTGNGCCACNCCCAGCGGCACATANCGCANNAGCCAGGCATAGGCGAGGCCGCCCACGCCGAAGCAGGCGAGNCCGANNAAGGANCGCCAGCTCAAAAGGCCNAGGAGCAGGCCCGCGGGCCTGTCCGCGGCGCCCACCTTGAGNAGCAGGCTCGCGCAGACGTTCACCGCCACCACGGGCANCATGAAGAGCCAGTGCGGGATGCTCATGAGAGTTGGGGCCGAAGGTGCGCCCAGGCCTGCATNTCCCAGAGGAAGTAGCGGNAATCGCCCTTGCGCTGCTGGTGGAGNNTGCGGCAANGGGCCACCACGCCCGGCTTCAGCCCCGGCACCGGGNCNTCGGGCGCGGGCAGNGAGCGCAGCCAGCGGTTNANGGGGATGCCGAAGCCNTTNTTGCGCTGGTGGAGGATGTCCGGCGGAAGCCACGGCTCNAGCGCCTTCTTGAGCAGCCACTTNCGCNTGCCGTGGCGGTANTTGAAGCGCATGGGGAGCCTGCGGCAGAAGTCCACGAGGTCATTGTCCAGAAANACNGCGCGCGTCTCCAGCGAGACCTGCATACTGGCCCTGTCGGACTTCACNAGGATGTCGTCACTCAGGTAGAGGCAGGCGAAGAANAGGAAGGCCTGCTCCAGCGGTGTGGNNTCGGGNTGNCGGTGCCACAGGCTTTCCGCATCGGCGAAGAGTTCTGCGGCGTCGAGGGGCCGCTCGAAAAANNNNGCCACNTCCTGCGGGTCNAGGCCGCTCATCCACACGGGTANCTGCATGGTTTCGGGCCAGCCCAGNCCCCGCAACAGGCGCTTGACGCGAAATTCCAGGCTCATGTTGCGGTCCTGTGCNGGCACGAGGGCGGCCGCGGCCCTGAGCAGGCGGTGCAGGGGNCCGGGCACCAGCCNGCGGTAAAGCCGCGCGGGNGCGATGGCGGCCAGCGGGNCANNGCCGCNCAGAAGCTCGTCGCCGCCNTCNCCGGTGAGGGCCACGGTCACGCGCTGGCGGGCAAAGGCGCAGAGGTGGAAGGTGGGGATGAGCGAGGCGTCGCCGAAGGGTTCGCTCATGCGNGAAAGCACGNCCCCNAGCGAGGTGCGCACCGCTTCTTCCGAAAGCGTGTCGCAATGGTTGCGCACACCGAGATGCCGGGCCACGCGGGCGGCCTTGGCGGATTCGTCGAAGCTCTTTTCCGTGAAGCCGATGGTGAAGGTCTCAAGCTCCTCGGGGTCGGCCGCCTGCACGGCGGCGGCGAGCACGGCACCGGAATCGAGGCCGCCGGAAAGGAAGATGCCGAGCGGCACATCGGCGAGCAGGCGGCGCTTCACGGCCTGGACGAGCAGGCGGCGCAGCTCCCCGGCGAGCTCTGGGGCGTCCTTGTCGGTGAGGGATTCGTCCGGCTCAAGGCGGTATTCCCAGTAGGGGGAAATCTCCACGCCGCCGGAATCGAGGTCGAGGCAGAGAAAGCTCGCCGGAGCAAGGCTCGCGCAGTTGCGGTAAATGGTGCGCGTGCCCGGAAGGTAGTTCCAGGCGAAAAAGCACTGGATATTGCCCTCATCCGCGCTGTGGTCGAAGGCGGGCCAGAGCGAGAGCGCGCCGATCTCGCTCGCGAAGGCAAAGCCCTCGGGCGCGCGGGCGTAAAACAGCGGTTTTTCGCCGAAGCGGTCCCGCGCGAGCCAGAGCTTGCGCCGGGGCGCGTCGTAGAGGGCCAGGGCGAACATGCCGTTAAAGCGGGAGAAGCAGCCCGGCCCCCAGCAGGCGAAGGCGCGAAGCACGGTTTCCGTGTCGCTGTGGCCGCTCGTGAAGGTCTCGCCCTCCTTTTCCAGCTCCCGGCGCAGCTCCGCATGGTTGTAGATCTCGCCGTTATAGACGAGCGTGAGGCCCCGCGCCGTGTCGCGCATGGGCTGGCTTCCGCCCTCGATGTCCACCACGGAAAGGCGCCGGTGACCCAGGGCCACGGCGTCGTCGAGGAAAAAGCCCTCGGCGTCCGGCCCGCGGTAGGCCAGCGCCGTGGTCATGGCGACGAGCGCCTTTTTGTCGCCGCCGCCCCAGAAGCCGGCTATTCCGCACATCCGTCCTGCTCCGGCCCGGGCGGGGGAAAGTTGATCTTCTCGCGGATGCTGTAGGGGCGCCCCCTTTGCGATTCAAAATAGGTGCGTGACATGACCTCGGCCAGCAGGCCCATGAGGATGCACATGCAGCCCAGAAGGAAGCACAGGCCCGCGAACAGCGGCAGCGGCGTCTGGATGAGGCTCGTGGCGAAGAAGAATTTCAGCACGAGCGCCCACAGCAGGGAAAGAAAGGAAAGGAAAAAGGCCAGGAAGCCGAAGCCGCCGAACACATAGATGGGCTTGGTGAGGTAGCCCGAAAGAAACTTGACCACCAGGAGGTCGAGCAGGACCTTGAAGATGCGCTCGAGCCCGTATTTCGACTGTCCGTGCCGGCGCGCATGGTGGGTGACCGGGATCTCCGCCACTTTCGCGCCCTGCCAGGAGGCATAGATGGGGATGAAGCGGTGCATCTCGCCATAGAGGCGCACGTTCTCGAGAGCGCGCTTGCGATAGGCCTTGAGGGTGCAGCCATAATCGTGCAGGCGCACCCCGGAAATGCCGGAAATGAGGGCATTGGCCACGCGGCTCGGGAAATTGCGCTTGACGGGATTGTCCTTGCGGTCCTTGCGCCAGCCGGAAACCACGTCATAGCCCTCGGCGATTTTTTCCAGCAGGCGCGGGATGTCCGCGGGGTCGTTCTGGAGGTCGCTGTCCATGAAGACCAGGGTCTCGCCGGAGGCATGGTCGATGCCCGCCTGGATGGCGGCCGTCTGGCCGCGGTTGACGGCAAGGCGAAGCACCCTGAAGCGCGGGTCCTTATGCGCCTGGGCGGCGAGGAGCGCGCCCGAGTTGTCCGAGCTGCCGTCATCCACGAGGATGACCTCGAACTCGGGCAGCGCCGCCGCCGCTTTTTCAATGGCGTCAAAAAGCCCGGGCAGGCTCTCTTCCTCGTTATAGACCGGGATGATGAGGCTTATCATGGGAAACGGCTCAAGGTCCCGGCCAGGAAAATTCCCGCCGGAGTGCTGGGGTTTCGGCGCGAAACGGCGCGGCAAAAACGGCTCTTTCCACTTTCAAGCTACCTGCATTTCACTGCTTTGTCCAGCAAGGCCGCGCGGCGCGGGGCTGCGGCGTATCCCCCTGCCTCAGCCCTCCTTGCGGGTGAGATTGGGGGATGTGCCGAAGATGACGAGTTCCATCCAGTCCAGCGCGAAGCCCAGGGCCGCCTCGTCGCCCGCGAGGCTGTCCTCCATGATGCGCGCCTCAAGCTCCGGCATGACCTCCACGCGGGAGAAGATGCGCATGGCCGTGATGAGCTCGCGGAACTTGTCTATCTGGTAGAGGCAGAGGATGGCCGTGGTGGCGAGCCTGGGCTCCAGCCGCCGCTCCGTGGCGCGCACCATGGCCATGAGGCGCATGTAGCGGTCATTGAAGGCGGTGTAGGGTTCCATGCCCTCGTCGGCGAACCACCGGGCGGGCGTGCGCGCCGTGCCGTGGTCAAAGCCGCGGCAATGCTCCTCCCGCACGAGGAAGAAGCGCTCGGCCACGCCGTCCGTTCCCATGCGCGCCCCGCGCCCGAGGGGATAACAGCGGCAGGCGCCCGGGCGGTCCTCATATAGCGAGCAGCCCGCCGGGGTCACGAAGGGGCAGGGCGCGTCCGGGCTTTCGAGCATCCGCAGAAGCGGCAGGGGAAAGCCCGTGTCCGGGAAGGAACGCATGGTGGCGAAGGTGCGCAAAAAGTCCTCGCCGCTCATGCCGAGCTGGCGGCGCAGCCGCACCACGTCATAGGGCGTGAGCGGCAGGGTGAGCTCCGCGCAGCAGCGGTTGAAGCAGGGCATGTGCGGGCCGCAGTCGAAAACGAAGGTCTCGTCCGGGGCAAGCTCGGGCAGGCTTTCCAGAAGTTCGCGGCCCTCGTCCGTGCCGTCGGTATCCGGCTGGTCGGGGCCGGGAAGATTGATGCCGTTCATGGGCGCTCCGCATGGGGCCGCGCCTCAGAAGGGCAGGCGGCGGCGTTGGCGTTGGAGGAAGATGATCGAATCCGTGTAGCCGAAGCCTGCCGCATAGTCGGCGAGGCGGTCAAAGGGGCGGGCCACATCGGCCGGGGCGTGCGCATCCGAGCCGAAGCAGATGTCCACTCCGGCCTCGGCCGCGAGCCGCATGATGGCGGGCGCGGGGTAGGGCTCGGCGAAATCCTGCCTCAGGCCCGCGGCGGAGACCTCCATGGCCGTGCCCGTTTCCGCGAGGGCGGTCACGGCCGCCTCCAGCGGGGCACGGCTTTCGGGCAGGGCCAGCCAGTCCCGGAAATCGGCAAAGGCGCGCAGCTTGATGAAGTCCGGGTGCACCGCCACCTCGACAAGGCCGCTCTTCGCCATGGCCGCCATTTCGTAATAATAGGCGGCGAAGCGGGCGAAACGTTCCTCGCGGCCGACCTCGGGCCCCCAGTTGGCGATGGCGCCCACGGACATGCCGTCGAGGTGGTGCAGCGAGCCCAGTACATAGTCGAAGGGCCAGGCGGCCACGAGCTCACGCATGTAGGCAAGGCGCGAGGGTATCCAGTCGAGTTCCATGCCGAGGAGCACGCGCGGGCCTTTTTCCCCGGCCTCCCGGAGTCTGAGCACCTCGGCCGCATAGCGCGGAAACTCGACGGTGAGGTCGCCCGTGTAGAGCTTGCAGGAAAAGCCCGGCGGCAGGGGCGCGTGCTCGGAAAGGCCGAACCACTCAAGCCCGGCGGCGCGCCCGCTCTCGAGCATGGTGGCGGCGTCGGCCGTGCCGTGCGAGGCGAAGGTGTGGTTGTGCAGGTCCGCCGAGATCATGCCGGGCCCCCGGACGAGTCGGCCAGCAGGCCGCGGGCGCGGGTCACGTCCGCGCCGATTTGCCGGGCGAGGGCCTCCGCATCCGGGAAGCGCCGCTCTCCGCGCAGGCGGCCCACAAATTCAAGGGCGAGGTCCGCGCCGTAGAAGTCGCCTTCGGCATCCAGCAGGAAGCTCTCCACCGTGAGCCTGTCGCCGCCGAAGGTGGGCTTGTGGCCGATATTGGTCACGGCGTCGAAACTTCGACCGCCTACGCGGGCGCGCGTGGCGTAGACGCCGTTCCCCGGCAGCAGGGTGGCCGCGCCCTCGAGGTTGGCCGTGGGAAAGCCCATGCCCGTGCCCCGGCCCTCGCCGTGGGCCACCGTGCCCGCCACGGCATAGGGGCGGTCGAGCAGCCGCCGGGCCAGCGCCACGTCGCCCTCGGCGAGGCAATGCCTGAGCCGCGTGGAGCTCACGGGGCCGCCTTCGGCGAGCACCGCCGGGACCTGCTCCACCCGGAAGCCCAGCCTCTCCCCGAGGCGCTGCAAAAGCTCCGGATGGCCGCTGCGCCCCCTGCCGAGGGTGAAATCGTGGCCCACCACGAGCTCCCGCGGGTGGAGCGGCAGGAGGTAGTCGCGCACAAAGGCCTCGGGCGGGAGCGCGGCCAGCGCTGGCGTGAAGGGGAGCTCGAGGATGTGGCGCACCCCGAGGCGCTCCAGCAGGGCGAAGCGCTCCGCGCGGGTACTCAGGGGCGCGTGCGGGCGCTCAGGCGTGAGCACGGTGCGCGGGTGCGGCCGGAAGGTCACCACAACGCCGTCAAGGCCCGCGGCGGCGCAGGCCTCAAGGGTGCGGCGCACGAGCGCCTGATGCCCGAGGTGCACGCCGTCGAAATTGCCGATGGTCACGCCCGTCGCCTGCAGGTGGGCAAGGGCGTGGGGCGTGTCGGCAATCAGCATGGAAGGGGCTCCGGCGCGGGCGCTAGATGAGGCGGTCGAAAATAAAGCGGTAGACGCTGCGGATGTGGAGCGCCAGCTTGAGCGTGAGGGTGCGCTGCGCCTTTTCGTCGCGCTCGGCGAAGGAGGTGAGATGCCGGGCCACCTCGTTGAAGTCCGCGTCGCCCGTGGGCTGGAGCATCCCCCAGTATTGCCGGGCGCGCTCCGCGGCCTGGCGCGCGCCCTTTTCGGGATGCCGCGTGAGGTAGCCGTGGAGGAAGGTGGCGAACATGGCGTCCGCGTCGTTGGGGAAGGAGCGCGAAAGCGCGAGCCGCCAGAGCGCCATGTAGAGGCCGCGCAGCTCGAGGCACATCTGGCGGCGGCGCAGGAACTGGAAGCGGCCCACACCCACCAGCTCGAGCTCGGCCGTGAAGTCCGCGTCGTCGAGGAGGACGGCGAAATTGTCCAGGGCTACCTGGGCGATGGCTGGGCTTTCGTCCGGCTCCGCAAGATACTGCATGGGCGCTCCGTCTGGATGCACACTGTGCGGGCGGCCGGGTGTTCCGGCGGCCCGCAGGTTCTGGGCAGGCTAGTCTCCGCCCACCGGGCCTGCCTCGGGCGCGGGAGCTGCGGCCCCTTGGCCGCCTTGGCCGCCGCGGCGTCCGCGGGAGCGGCGCCTGCGCTTGCGCGGGGCCGTTTCCCCGCCTTCCGCGGGCTGGCTTGCCGCCGTTCCGGCATCCGCGGCCGGAGCCGTTTCTCCGCCCGAGTCCTTCCGGCCGCGAGCCCGGCTTCCCTGCCCGCTCCGTCCGCGCCCGCCGCTCCGGGAGGCGCGTCCGGCCGAAGGCGCCGGGCTCTCCGTGGGAAAGACCAGGCCCTCGCGCAGGCTCTCCTGATGGCAGGCGTCCAGCAGCATGGCGAGCAGGAGCAGGTTTTCGTTCTCCTCGCCCTCGGCGCCCGGGTTGTCCGGGCTGGCCGCGCTGTCCGCGCCGGCCGGGGCGCACGCGCCGTCCGCCCCCTGTGCCAGCTCGCGCGCCAGATCCGCGTAGCGCGCCACGCGCATCCGCTCAAGCCCCGTGAGGCCGCGCCAGCGCGCCTCGAGCAGGGCCATGAGCCGCGCGGAGGCCGCCCTGGCCGCGTCCGCGTCCGTGGGCGCGGGGATTTCCATGAGGTTGATCTTGTAGTGGCGCGCGATGCGCTCAAGCTCCATGCGCTGCATCACGTCCACGAGCGAGATGACCGTGCCCGCCGAGCCCGCGCGCCCGGTGCGTCCGGCGCGGTGGATATAGCTTTCGTGGTCCTCCGGAGGCTCATAGAGGAAGACGTGTGAGAGCGCCGGAATGTCGATGCCGCGCGCGGCCACGTCCGTGGCCACGAGGTACTGGAGCTTGCCCTCGCGCACCTTTTGCAGCACGGCCTCGCGCTTGGCCTGCGTCAGGTCGGCCGAGAGGCCGTCCGCGCTGTAGCCGAAGCCCTGGAGCACACTCGTCACATAGTGCACATTGGCCTTGGTGTTGCAAAAAATAATGGCCGAAGCCGGGTTTTCCGTCTCCAGCAGGCGCACAAGGGCCCTGTCCTTGTCCATGGGCTTGACTTCGCAGAACTCGTGCTGCACCTCGGCCACATGCACTTCCTTGCGCGAGAGGGAGAGCAGGTCCGGCGAGGTCATGAATTCCGCGGCCAGTTTCAGCACATGCGGCGGATAGGTGGCCGAGAAGAGGGCGGTGTGCCGCCGCTCGGGGAGATAGCGCTGGATCTCCTTCATGTCCGGGTAGAAGCCGATGGAGAGCATCCTGTCGGCCTCGTCGAACACGAGGAGCCTGAGCTTGGCAAGGTCGAGGGTGTGCCGCAGGAGATGGTCGAGCACGCGGCCCGGGGTGCCCACGATGACCTGAACCCCGGCGCGCAGCGCGTCCATCTGCTTTTTATAGCCCACGCCGCCGTAAATGGCGCAGACCTCAAGGCCCGTGCCCGCGAAGAGGGTTTTTGCCTCGCGCTCCACCTGCAGGGCAAGCTCGCGCGTGGGCACGAGCACCAGCGCCTGCGGGGCCTTGAGGCCGGGGGAGAGCTCCTCCAGCATGGGGAGGAGATAGCAGCCGGTCTTGCCGCTGCCCGTGCGCGACTGCACCATGATGTCCCGCCCGGCGAGCAGGTAGGGCAAAGCCAGGGACTGCACGGGCATGAGGCTTTGCCAGCCCGCGCGGGCGCAGGCCTCCTCAAGGGGCGCGGGAAGTTCGGCGAGGGTCACGGAAGGCAGGGCGTTTTCCGGCTCGGTGATGGAAATATCCACGAGTTCGCCGGGGGCGATGTCATTGGGCGCGGCGGCGTCCGTGGCGGGCAGGGAGGAAGCGGGATCCGGCATAGAGGGGGCCTTTGCGCGCGGGCGCGCCGACATGGGGGAGCGCCCTTGGACGCTTCCCACAGACAGGAAGCCCCAGTCTACGCCCTTTTGGGGGCATCCGCAAGGCATCCCCGCAAGCGCCGGGCAAAAAGCGGCTTGCCCCCCGCCGGGAATGCGCCTAACGTGGTGGCCCCGCGGCGTGGCGGGGCAGGGGGAAAAAGCATGACGAGCGGCGACGCGCATGGGGCGACAGCGGTGGAGATGGCCCGAGCGGCGGGCATTGCCCCGGCCTTCGGGGGCGGCCTGCTCCCCGCCGTGGTGCAGGATGCCGGAAGCGGCGAGGTGCTCATGCTCGCCTGGATGAACGAGGAAGCCTGGCAAAAGACGCTTGAGACGGGGGAGGCCCATTTCTGGAGCCGCAGCCGCCGCGAGCTCTGGCACAAGGGCGCCACCTCGGGCCATGTGCAGCGTGTCAGGGCCGTGCGCCTTGACTGCGACAGCGACGCCATCCTGCTCATCGTCGAGCAGGCGGGCGGCGCGGCCTGCCACACCGGGCACCGTTCCTGCTTTTTCCGCGAGTGGCGCGACGGGGCCGTGAGCCCTTGCGCGCCCAAAGTTTTTGACCCGGCCGCCGTGTACGGAAAGTCCGCTTCGTCCCAAGATCCCAAACCGGAGAGCAACGCATGAGCGCGCAAGACCGCCCCATCCTCAAGCTCGGCGTGCCCAAGGGCTCGCTGGAGGAGGCCACCATCCACCTTTTTGAGCGCGCGGGCTGGAAGATCCGCAAACATACGCGCAACTACTTCCCGGACATCAACGACCCCGAGCTTTCGGCCTCGCTCTGCCGCGTGCAGGAGATCGGCGGCTATGTGGCCGCCGGGGTGCTGGATGTGGGCATCACCGGGCTGGACTGGCTTTTCGAGCGCGGCCATGAGGACCAGGTGGTGCGCGTGGCCGACCTTGTCTATTCCAAAAATTCCTCCAGGCCCTGCCGCTGGGTGCTGGCCGTGGCCGGGGACGCGCCCTACACCTCGGCGGCCGACCTTGCGGGCAAGCGCATCGCCACGGAGCTCGAGGGCCTCACGCGCCGTTATTTTGCGGGGAAGGGCGTGGACGCCGACATCTTCTATTCCTGGGGCGCGACTGAGGCCAAGGTGGTGGAGGGCCTCGCCGACGGCATCGTGGAAGTGACCGAGACCGGGACGACCATCCGCGCCCACGGGCTCAGGATCATCGACGAGGTGATGGTGTCCTTCCCGGTGCTCATCGCCAACCGCGAGGCATGGGCGGACCCGGTGAAGCGCGCCAAGATCGACCAGATCACGCTGCTCCTCCAGGGGGCGCTGCGCGCCGAGAACCTTGTGGCGCTCAAGATGAACGCCCCGGCCGAGAGGCTGGACGCCATCCTCGAGATGCTGCCCGCGCTCAACTCACCCACGGTGTCGCCCCTGCGCGACAAGGCGTGGCTCTCGCTGGAGACCGTGGTGGAGGTGGGCATCGTGCGCGACCTCATCCCGCGGCTGCGCGCCGCCGGGGCCGAGGGCATCATCGAGTACGCGCTGAACAAGGTCATCTGAGGGCAGAGCCCCCGGGCGCGGACGGCCGCCGGCTAGCGCGCCTTTTTCATGGCCGACATGATGGCGGCTGCCGTCTCGCGGTCATAGTATTCATAGGCGAGCCGCGCCGTATCGAGGATCTGCACGGGGGAAAGCAGCCCCATCTTCAGGGCGCCAAGGAGAGTGGGCAAAAGCTCGCCTTCCATATGAGCGGGCCGCAGGCATTGGAGCATCAGTTCCAATGCCGCGGATGAGGGGGCGCACTCCCACGACAGGCGCGCCGCGGCGAGGGCGGTGTCGGGAACCGGGTCCGGTGAATCCTTGTGGAAGCCCATGTCCCAGGGCCTCCCCAGGTCAAGATATATCCCTGCCAGTGCGAGGAGGAGCGCCTGCGGCGTGGCGCCGCCCGCTGCGGAGAGCCGGCCTTCCAGGCCCGCGCCTGCGGTGTTGCCGGCGTGGTGCAGATAAGCAAGGAGCGCGCGCAGGGCCGCATCCGGCTCGTTGCGGCGGATGTCAAGGAAGGCGAGCTTGAGGTTCGCGGTGCTGTCCGGCGCCATCTCAAGCGCCTTGCGGTAATGCTCGCGCGCGGACGCCTCCCTGTTGAGCGTGGCCTCCACATCCCCCATGAGGACATGGGCGGCCGCCGCCCTGTCCGGGCATGAATTGGCAAGGCCCCCGAGCCTACGCATGGCGCGCCCGAGGGAGCCGCCGAAGCGCTGCACAAAGAGCAGCTCGGCCGCGGCCTGGTTCCAGAGATATGCCGCGTCGTCGCCGCAAGGGGCCTTTTTTTGCGCCGTCCCCACGCGGGCAAGCAGTTCTGCCGCCACCTTTCCGGAGGAGAAGAGCCTGCGGCAGGTCTCCTGCCCGTGGAGGCCGATGGCCGCGAAGTCCTCATGCTTTTCCACCAGTTCCGCAAGGCGCTCGAGCACGGTGTGCGGGGTGTAGGTCACGAGGTCCCTGCCGTCCTCAAGGCCAAAATCATGCCCATACGGGGACTGCTCGGTGAAAACGATGCTGCCAGCGGAAAGGCCCTGCAAAACGCGCAGCGTCAGGCCGGGAAAGTAGTTCTCGTTGAGGATTATCCGGGATTGGGAAAAGATTTTCTGGCTCGCCGCCACGTCCAGCCCGGACATGCAGTGGATATCAACCCGGGACCGGATGAGCCTGAGGAGGTTCGTCCGCTTGAGCCGCTGGGCAGTGGTGCTGCCGATAAAGGTGAGGGTATGTTTTTTCTCGCGAGGCGGCTGGAAATAGGCATTTTTCGCGGGCAACGGCAGCCATGAGGCCTCTATCCCGTGGGCGGCCAGTGACGGAACGCACTGCGGCTGGTCCACAAAGACATGGTCAAAGTTTTTGGCGCAATTTTTTATCCAGAATTCGTTTAACGGGGTGTCGATACAGTAGCCCACAAGGGGTTGCTCGCAGGGCGCCAGTGCGTGGATGTTGGAATAGCCCCCAAAGAGCTCCCAGATGACCAGATCAACGGGAAAGGGCGCGGCCTTGAGCGCGGCCTGCAGGTCGCCGCCCTCGTTGAGCGTGAGGTCGTGGACCTGATGCCCGTTGAGCAGGAGGCCTTCGCGCAGGAAGGTGCCCTTGTAGGCAATGTTCATCTGTGGGGCCTCCTGCCGGGGCAAGGCGCGCGGCCCGGGATGGGTCGGCCCGGGGCCGGGGGATGCCGGGGGCGCCCCCGGGCGTCCAGCGCCCTAGTCCCGGCTTTCGGGCTCGCGGGAGAGGAGTTCCGCAAGCTCGGCGCAGGCCTGCTCCCCGTCCATGCCCTGCCGGGCCGCGAGCTCGCCGAGGTTTTCCGCCGCGTCGCAGGGCCGCACATAGAGGGGCTCGATGTCGCGCGGAAAATAGTCGCCGTGGCGGCCCAAAAGGGCCAGGGCGGCGGCGTCCGGCTCGGTCAGTTCCGGCATGACCACGGCGTCGGGCGCGCCCGCGGGGCCCCTGCCCGTGGCTTCGGGCGCGAACTCCCGCGGGTTGCGGGCAAGCCCGCTGCCGCAAACATGGCAGGGCTCCCCGGCCATGCGGGCAAGGGCCTCGGCCGGGGTGATGAGTTCAACGGGGCCGAGCGGCTGCGCGGGAATCTGCGGGCCGTAGGAGCAGAAGGGCCGGAAGTGGACGAGGTTGCGCCGGGCATGGGTGACGACCATGACGGGCGCGGGATAGAGGAGGCCCCGGCGCATGACCGCGCTCGTCGCCAGCGCCTGGAGATAATCGAGGCTCGCGAGCTGCGCGTGCCCGGCGCGGCGCAGGGCCGCGGCCGTGGCGAGCACGAGGCGGATGCCCGTGAAGGAGCCGGGGCCTGCCACACAGCCGATGCGCCGGAACGATGCGGGGCGGATGCCGAGGGCCGCGCACATGTCGCGCAGGGCCGGGGCCAGCAGTTCCGTGGCGCGGCCCGCCTCATGCCATTCCTGAAAACAGCGGATGCGGCCGTTGTCCGTCACCAGTATCTGAAGCGCGCTTCCGGCCGCGTTGAGCACGAGCTCGAGCCCGGTGGAATACGTTTCTGCGCCCGCCCGCGCCGTCATTTGAAGAGCCGCCAGACATCGTTGAAGGTGGCGAGCGCCATGAGGCCCACGAGCAGGAAAAGGCCCACGCGGGTCGCCATCTCCTGCGCCTTTTTGGGCACCGGGCGGAGGAAGATCATCTCGATGAGGCAAAAGACGATCTGCCCGCCGTCCAGCACGGGCACGGGCAAAAGGTTGAGGATGCCGAGGTTGACGCTGATGAGCGCCGTGAGCGCGAGCAGCCCGGCAAGGCCCTGATGCGCCTGCTCGCCCACCATCTGCGCGATCATGATGGGGCCGCCCACCTGGTCCAGCGGCACCACGCGCTGCGCCAGCTTGACGAAGCTCTGCCACGTGAGAGAGACCATGCCCCAGGTCTGGCGCGCCCCGGCCGCCGCAGCCGCCCAGAAGCCCTGGGGTTCGGAGCTCACGCTGTTGCCCGCGCGCACGCCGATGAGCCACGCGGTCTCTTCCTCGCCGAAGATGGTCTTGCGCGTGGCGCGCTCGGCCGTGAGCGTGAGGTCGAGGACATGGCCTGCCGCCTGCGGGCCGCTCTCCGCGGGGTTTTCGGGCCGGAGGACTTCGAGCTGCAGGGGGCGGCCGTCGCTTGCGTTGATGGTGCGCGACATGGCCTCCCAGCTGTCGAGCTTTTTCCCGTCGATAGAGAGGATGCGGTCGCCGGGCACAAGCCCCGCGCGCGCCGCCGGGCTGCCCTCGGAGACCGCGCCCACCACGGGCTGAAGCACCGGCACGCCCCAGCCGAAGGCGAGCGCCCAGCAGAGCAGCCACGCGAGGAGGATATTGGCCACCGGCCCGGCGGCCACCACGAGCAGCCGCTGCCACGCGGGCCTGAGCGCGAAGCTCTCCTTCGGGGTGAAGCCCTCGGGGATGTCCCCGTCGTCGCCTTCGCCCACGAGGGCCACATAGCCGCCCAGCGGGATGAGGGAGAGCGCGTATTCGGTCTTGCCGATCTTGCGCGTGAGTATCTTGGGACCGAAGCCCAGCGAAAAGGTGGACACGCCCATGCCGAGCGCGCGCGCCACGACGAAATGCCCGAGCTCGTGGAAGAAGATCAGGCCGCCGAGGACAATGATCACCGCAACAATGGTCGTCAGCACTTTGGCTCCTCAGGATGGGCGGCGCGGCGGCGCACCAGCGCGCGGCAGGCCGCGTCAAGGGCGTCCACGCGGGCCGCGAGCTCAAGGGCGAGGCGCGCCGCGCGGGCTTCGTCCAAGGGCGCGGCGGGGAGGACACGGGGAGAAAGCGGCTCGAGGTCCGATTGCCCGGAAAGCCCGGGCAGCGCGGCCAGCGTGGCCGCCACCAGCGCCGGAATGTCCGTGAAGCCGCAGCCGCCTGCGAGAAAAAGCTCCACGGCCGCCTCGTTGGCCGCGTTGAGGGCCACGCAGGCGGCCCCGAAGCCGGGGGCCCCGGCGCTGGCCGCGCGGTCGGCCAGAAGCGCCTCGCGCGCGAGGCGCAGGCAGGGAAAGCTGTCCGTGTCCGGCTCCTCAAAAGTGAGGCAGCCCACACTGGCGAGGTCGAGCGCCGCGGCCCCCCTGGGCGCGCACACGGGCCAGTCGAGGCAATGCCCGATGGGAAGCCGCATGTCGGCCACGCCCAGTTGCGCCATGAGCGAGCCGTCCGCAAATTCCACCAGCGAGTGGATGACCGACTGCGGATGCACGAGGATGCGCACCCGTTCCGGCGCCACGCCGTAGAGGTGCACGGCCTCGATGAGCTCCAGGCCCTTGTTCATCAGGGTGGCCGAGTCGATGCTGATCTTGGCCCCCATGCGCCAGTTGGGATGCGCGAGGGCGTCCGCGGGCCTCACCGCGGCGAGTTCAGCTGCCTTGCGGCCGCGGAAGGGGCCGCCCGAGGCGGTGAGCACCAGCGTCGTGGCCTCCTGCCCGCGCCCGGCGAGGCACTGGAAGAGCGCGTCATGCTCCGAATCCACGGGGAGCACCGCCGCGCCCGTGCCCGCGCAAATGGCGCGGACGAGGCCCCCGGCGAGCACGAGGGACTCCTTGTTGGCGAGGCAGACCATCTTGCCCGCCAGCGCGGCGGAAAGTGTCGCCGCAAGGCCCGCTGCCCCGGACTGCGCCGAGAGCACGGCCTCCGCCCCGTCGAGCGCGGCGAGGCGCGAATAGCCCGGCCGCCCGGTGAGGATTTCGGGCTCATAGTCCGCGGGCAAAAGCGCGCGCAGGGCTTCGGCGGCCGCCTCGTCCAGCACGGCGAGCACGGGTGGCCGGTGGCGCAGGGCCTGAGCCGCCAGCGCCTCCACCTTGCGGGCGCAGGCGAGGCCCGCCACCACGAGGCGCCCGGCCGAGGCCTCCACCACGGAAAGCGCGTTGCGCCCGATGGAGCCCGTGGAACCGAGCAGGACCACGCGCCGCGGCCGCATATCCGCAAGGCCGTCCCGCGGCGGGGCCGAGATATAGTCGATGGCCGGGCCGCCGCGACCGGGCCAGAGGGCCGTCATGGGGCGCACCGCCAGGGCTTGCGGTCACGCGCGCCCGCGCGGGCCGGGTTCAGAAGAAGGAAAACCACTGATCCACCACCGCCACCATGGGCATGGCAAAGAGGAAGCTGTCCGCCCGGTCGAGGACGCCGCCGTGCCCCGGCAGGATGGAGCCGGAATCCTTGACGTTCACCGAGCGCTTGAGCGCGGATTCGAAGAGGTCCCCGAGCTGGGCAAAGGCGTTTACCGCCACGCCGAGCAGGGCGAAGGCGAACCACGAGGCCGTCCCGAAAATCTCGCCGTAGACGGCGCAAAAGATGACGCAGGCCACGAGGCTGCCCACAGCGCCCTCGGAGCTCTTGTTGGGGCTCACGCGCGGCCAGAGCTTGTGATGGCCGAAGCGCGTGCCCACAAAGTAGGCCGCGGTGTCCGAGGCGGCCACGGCGGCGAGCACGAAGATGAGCTTGAGCGTGGAGAGATAGGTGGCGGGCAAAAGCAGGAGCGGCACATAGGCGAGCCCGGTCATGAAGATGCCGCTGGCCGAAAAGGCGTTTTCCTCCTCAATGACGTCCCAGCGGAAGAGGAAGGAGAGGGCCGCGAGCACGAAGCCCGCGCCAAGGCAGACGAGGGCGTCCTGCGGGCGGTGCATCCAGGTGAGCACCAGCATGGCCCAGCCGAGGCCGATGGCGCAGATGCGGCTCGGGATGCGGCCGCGCGGCCCCCAGAACAGGGAGTAAAATTCCCACAGCCCCAGGGCCGAAACGAGGAGGATGACCGCCAGAAGCGGCAGGCCCCGGCACCAGAGCACGAGCAAAAGCCCGGCGGCGAGGATAAGGCCCGTAATGGTCCGGCGGAGATCCACGGCATGGTCAACAGCCATCGGCCTGCTCCCGGGTTTTGCCGAAGCGGCGCGAGCGCCCGGCATAGTCATTGAGCGCCTTTTGAAGCTCCCCGGCCCCGAAGTCGGGCCAGAGCACGGGCGTGAACCAGAGCTCGCTGTAGGCGCACTGGTAGAGAAGAAAATTGCTCAGGCGCTGCTCGCCGCTCGTGCGGATGACGAGGTCCGGGTCGGGCTGGCCCGCGGTGTCGAGCCGCGCCGCCAGCGCCTCCTCGGTGATGGCCTCCGGCGCGAGGCTCCCGGCCGCGGCCTCGGCGGCGAGCTGTTTCGCCGCGCGCACAAGCTCCGCCCGGCCGCCGTAATTGAGCGCCAGGTTGAGGGTCATGCCCTTCCCGCCTGCCGTACGGTTCATGGCGTGGCGCAGGGCCGTGCGCTGCGCGAGCGGCAGGCCGTCGAGGTCGCCCAGGACATTGAGGCGGATGCTCTGCTCGATCATGGTGGGCACTTCCGCGCCGAGAAATTCGAGCAAGAGGCCGAAAAGGGCGCTGATTTCCGTTTTCGGGCGGTTCCAGTTCTCGCTCGAAAAGGCGTAGAGCGTAAGGTGCGGAATGCCGAGGCGGCGGCATTCGCGCACCACCGCGCGCACGGCGTCGGCCCCGGCGCGGTGCCCGGCCGTGCGGGGCAGCCCCCGCGCCTGNGCCCAGCGGCCGTTGCCGTCCATGATGATGGCGATATGTTTGGGCAGCTTNNCCGCGCCCTCCTGTGCCTCGCTCATCTTNGGCAGCCCGGCTCAGATGTCCATGATTTCCTTTTCCTTGGCCTGGCAGCGNGTGTCCACCTCGGCCACGAAGCGGTCGGTGAGCTTCTGCACCTCGTCNGTGGCGCGCTTGAGCGCGTCCTCGGTGATCTCCTTCTCCTTTTCCGCGCGCTTCAGGCTGTCGTTGGCGTCNCGGCGCACNTTGCGCACGGCCACCTTGGTCTCCTCGCTGTACTTGCGGGCCACCTTGACGAGCTCCTTGCGGCGCTCCTCGGTGAGCGGCGGGATGGAGATGCGGATGATCTTGCCGTCATTNACCGGNGTGAGNCCGAGGTCGGACTTGAGGATGGCCTTTTCCACCGCGGCCATGCCGCCCTTGTCCCAGGGCTGGATGGTGAGGGTGCGGCTGTCNGGCACGGCCACCGAGGCCATCTGGCTGATGGGCGTGGGCGTGCCGTAATAGTCGGCCTTGATGCCGTCCACAAGCGCCGTGGAGGCGCGNCCGGTGCGCAGCTTGGCGAANTCGCGCTCAAGGGAGGCGAGCGCCTTTTCCATGCGCTCTTCGGCGTCGAGCAGGGTGGTGTCGATGTCCATGTGGGTATCCTTGCGGGGNCTNGCCCCNGTTGCCGTTCATGCCCGGNCNCGGGCGCCTATTCCTCGCGGACGATGGTGCCCACGGGCTCGCCCAGNATGGCGCGCCNNATGTCGCCGCCGAACATGCGGCANACGATGATGGGCACATGGTTGTCCCNNACGAGCGCGAAGGCCGTGGCGTCCATGACGCCNAGGCGGCGGCGCAGGGTGTCCTCGTAGCTGATGTGGTCGAACTTCACGGCGTCNGCGTTGGTGGCNGGGTCCTTGTCATAGATGCCGTCCACCTTGGTGGCCTTGATGATGGCGTCGCACTTGAGCTCCATGCCGCGCAGNGCCGCCGTGGTGTCGGTGGTGAAATAGGGGTTGCCCGTGCCGCCCGCGCAGATGACCACGCGGCCTTTNTCNAGNTGGTGCAGGGCGCGGCGGCGGATGAAGGGCTCGCACACTTCCTTCATGTTGATGGCCGAGAGCACGCGCGTGGGATAGCCCTGCTTNTCGAGCATGTCCTGCACGGCNAGCGCGTTNAGCACCGTGGCGAGCATCCCCATNTAGTCGGCCGAGGAGCGCTCCATGCCCTTGGCCGAGCCGGAAAGCCCGCGGAAGATGTTGCCNCCGCCGATGACGAGCGCCATTTCCACGCCCATGTCGAGCACGGAGCCGATNTCCTCGCAGACGGCGNCCACGGTTTCGGGGTCGATGCCGGTTTTCTTCTCCCCGGCAAGGGCCTCGCCGGAGAGCTTGAGCAGAACGCGCCCGTACTTGAGCCCTTTCCCGCCTGCGCCTTCAGTCGCCGTCATAGCCCCGCCTTGATTGGAGGTGGATGGTGTGCCGGGCCGCATTTGCCGCAACGCCTTGAGGATACCAGAAAGTTCGGCATCCTCAAAGCGTTTTTGCGGCNNNGGCNCGCTCAGGCCCCGAAGCGGCCGATGACNAGCTCCTCAAGGCTGCGCTTCGGCACNTGGTGCACGCCNNCNGCNTCGCGCCAGTAGTTGAAGGANCCGTCCGCGGGCATTTCGGCGATGGCGCGNTCCTCCTTNGCCACGCCGAGGCCGAGCACGAGNAGGATNTCCAGCGTGTCCGGCACNTTGAGCAGGCGNGCCGCGCCCTCGCGGTCCACGGAGCGGATGATGCAGCAGCCCCAGCCCTGCGTGGNCGCGGCGAGCTGGATGGTCTCGCTCGCGATGCCCGCGTCATAGGGGGCGAGGNTGGCNCCTTCCTTCGGCGCGGCAATGGCGATGAAGGCCGTGGGCCGCTCGCCNNGCTNNGGCGNGCCCGCGCCCTTGAGNGCCCCGGCCCAGCCCGTGAGCTTGAAGAGCGCGTCGCAGGTCTCGCCCCTGGTCACGAGGCTGAAGCGGAGCACCTGCGCNTTGCGGGCCGAGGGTGTNANGCGCGCGCANTCNANGAGCCAGTCGAGGTCGTTCATGGTCAGGGGCTCGTCCTCCACGAAGCGGCGGCAGGTGCGGGCGGCGAGNACGAGTTCGTGAAAATCGCGGGGGCTTACGGGCATGGCGTTCTCCTTGGGTTTGTGGTGGANCGGCTAGAGGGTGAANAGCAANAAGCAGAGCGTGCCTTCCTCNATGGCGGCGCCGAAAAAATCGCCGGAGAGGCCGCCTTCGCGCCGGGCCAGGGCCGCGAGACGGTGCAGCAGAAGGACCTGAACTGCGAGCAGCAGGGCCGCGCGCCAGAGGGGGAGGCCCAGAAAGACGAGGGCCGCGCAGATGCCGAGCCCGGCAGCGCGGTAGCCTGTGAGGACGCGGGGCCGCGCGCCGCCGCAGGCCCGCGCCCCGAGGGAGGAGCCCGCGCTCGCCCCCCCGGCATGGGCCAGCACGACGGCCGCGCCCCGGCCCCAGGCCGGAGCCAGGATCAGGGGAAGCGAGAGGACGGCCGCCCGCGCGGCATCCGCCGCCCCGAACACAAGGCCCGCGTGCCAGGCCGCGGCGGTCCACTGGCCGGCGAGCACGAGAAAGAGGCGCACCGCCCCGAAGGCGCCGAGGCGGCTGTCGCGCAATATTTCGCGGAAGCGGGCGCCCGTGGCGCCGCTCCCCTCGGCGTCGCCCATGTCCGCAAGGCCGTCCCAGTGGAGGGCAAACGTCGTCCAGACAGAGAGGAAGAGCCAGATCCATCCGGCGAGCAGGGCCTCTCCCCAGTGGGGGACGGCTTCGGGGCCGGTGGCGAGAATCAGGGGCAGCGCGAGGGCGGCCAGCGTCCAGCAGAGGCCGAGCGCGAGGCCCACGGGCCCGAACCAGGGCAGCGCCTGCTCAAGGCCGGGGGCGCGGCCCCGCGGCGCGAATGGGGCGAAACGGCTCAAAAAGGCGAAGGCGTCGGCGAGCCCGGCGGGGACGAGGCCGGGCAGCGCGCCCCGGCTCACCAGCGGGGGCCCCCCTGGCTGTGGGCGCCTTGCGTCTGGGCGAAAGCCAGGGCGTAGAGGTGGTGGAAAAAGTCCACATACTCCACATGCACATGCTCGGGCACCTTGATGCGGGCCGGGGCGAAGGTGAGGATGGAGGTCACGCCCGCCTCCACGATGTGGTTGGCGGCGCGCTGGGCGCGTTCCGGCGGAGTGGTGATGATGCCCATCTCGATGCCGAGCTCGGGCGCGCACGCGGGCAGATCGTCGGTGCAGCGCACTTCGAGGCCGTGCATGATTTCGCCGATCTTGAAGGGGTCGCAGTCGAACACGCCCACGATGTTGAAGCCGCGGGCGCGGAATTCGCCGTGGTTGAGGATGGCGCGGCCGAGATTGCCCGCGCCCACGAGGGCCATGCGCCACTCCCGGTTGACGCCGAGGGCGTTCTTGATGGCCGCGATGAGCGCGTCCACCCGGTAGCCCACGCCGCGCACGCCGAACTCCCCGAAATAGGCGAGGTCCTTGCGCACCTGCGAGCCGTTGACGCCGCAGGACTCGGCGAGCGGATTGGAGGACACCACTTCCACGCCGTCGCGGGCAAGATTTTCCAGCACCTGCACATAGATGGCGAGGCGCTGGATGGTGGCGCGGGGGATATGCTTGCTCTTGGGCTCGGTAGTCATGGTCCTGTCCTTCGGAAGTCTGGCGGCGACCGGGGATGTGGCCGTGAGGAACGCGGGAGCGCCGCCAGCACTTGCGATTACTTGAAAAAAAGCTGGTGCGCAAGCGCCCCTGCAGCAGGAGAAGACACATACGCGCTTTTGGCGGCGGAATATTGTGGAGCCTTGGCAGAGAAAGAAAATTTTTCAGCCAGGCCGCGAGGAGCATGGTGGAGGCATGGAGGGGCGGCACGAAGCCTAGCGCGGGACGCCCTCCCGGTCGAGGATGCGCAGGCCCACGGCCTCGGCGAGATGTGCCTCGCCGATGCTGTCCGCGCCTTCGAGGTCGGCGATGGTGCGGGCCACACGGAGGATGCGCGTGCAGGCACGCGCCGACAGGCCGAGGCGGTCCATGGCTGCCTCCATGAGCGCGTGGCCCCCGGCGTCGAGGGCGCAGTGGCGCTCCAGCTCGCGGCCGGAAAGGGCGGCGTTGAGCGGGGCCGTAGCCTTTTGCAGGGTGCCTGCCTCTCCGGTTCCTTTCCCTTCTTCCGCCAGAAAGGCCTCGTGCCGGGCCGCTCCGGCCGCCCGCGCTGCGAGCACGCGCCCCCGCATGGCCGCTGTGCCCCAGCGCTCCGGCGAGGTGGCCGAGCCCGTGCGGAACTCGGCATAGCTTACCCTGGGCGCGTCCACATGCAGGTCGATGCGGTCGAGCAGAGGCCCGGAAAGCCTGCGGCGGTAGCGGGCCACCTCTTCCGGGCGGCAGGTGCAGGCGTGGGAGGTGTCGCCATAATGACCGCAGGGGCAGGGATTCATGGCCGCCACGAGGATGAAGCGCGCGGGCCAGGTATGGCTTCCCGCGGCGCGTGACACCGTGACCGCGCCGTCCTCCAGCGGCTGGCGCAGGGCCTCCAGCGCGGCGCGCGGAAATTCGGCAAGCTCGTCGAGAAAGAGCACGCCGCGGTGCGCGAGGCTCACCTCGCCGGGGCGCGGCGTGCGGCCGCCGCCCACGAGCGCCACATCCGAGACCGTGTGATGCGGCGAGCGGAAGGGGCGCTCCCCCACAAGGCCGGAATCCGGCGCGAGCAGCCCGGCCACGCTTTGCACGCGCGTCACGTCCAGCGCCTCCTCGAAGGAGAGCGGCGGCAGGATGCCGGGGAGCCGCCTCGCCAGCATGGTCTTGCCGCTGCCGGGGGGCCCCACGAGGAGGATATTGTGGCCGCCCGCGGCGGCGATTTCCAGGGCGCGCTTGGCCGCCTCCTGTCCCTTGACCTCGGCGAAGTCCGGCACGGAAGCGGTCGCCTGCGGGGGCGGGGCGCTTGCGGGGGAAAAGCCGGGGGCATCCTCCCCGGCGAGAAAGGCCGCGCATTCCGCGAGGCTTTGCGGCGCAAAGACGGGAAGCCCGGCGACCACGGCGGCCTCGGCGGCATTGCCCGGCGGCACCACGAGGCCGTCCACCCGGCCCTGGGCCATGAGCTCCCGCGTGAGCAGGGCCAGCGGCAGCACGCCGCGCACGGGCCGAAGCGCCCCTGAAAGGGATAGCTCGCCCGTAAAGACATGGCGCTCCGCGCGTTCCGCGGGCACGAGCCCGGAGGCCGCGAGCAGGCCGAGCGCCAGCGGCAGGTCATAGCCCGCGCCGGACTTGCGCTGCCCGGCAGGCGCGAGGTTGACGGTGACGCGGCCCGGCGCGAGCCTGAAGCCGCTGGCCCGAAGCGCGGCGAACACGCGGTCGCGCGCTTCGCGCACCTCGGTTTCGGGGAGGCCCACGAGGCTGAAGCCGGGGAGGCCCTGGCGGGTGTAGTCCACCTCCACTTCCACGGGGAAGGCGTCAACGCCGGAAAGGGCGCCGCTCAGAAGGCGGACGATCATGCGGGCCGCTCAGAGGAGCTTCTGGCCGATGCGCGACCAGCGGATGTCGTCAAGGCCGCCCCAGGACCAGTAGATGCGCCAGGCCTTGGCCTTGATGTCGCTCTTGTCCACAAAGCCCCAGAAGCGCGAATCCAGCGAGTTGTCGCGATTGTCGCCCATGACGAAGTACTTGCCCGGCGGCACGGTGACGGGCGCGTAGTTGTCGCGCACGGGCTCGCGGCCCGTGGGGTCGCTGTGGCGGATATAGCTCTCCTTCACGGGCTGGCCGTTGCGGTAGAGCTGCTTGTCGCGCACCTCGATGACATCGCCGGGCACGCCGATGATGCGCTTGATGTAGTCCACGCTTTTGTCGTTGGGGTAGCGGAAGATGATGATGTCGCCGCGCGCGGGCTCGTCGCCTTCATAAATATAGGTGTCGGTGAAGGGCAGCTTGACGCCGTAGGCGAACTTGCTGGCGAGCAGGTGGTCGCCCACGAGGAGCGTCCCCACCATGGATTCCGAGGGGATCTTGAAGGCCTGGACGATGAAGGTGCGGATGACGAAGGCCAGGATGAGCGCCACGGCGAGCGCTTCCGCATATTCGCGCCACAGGGATTTTTTGCCGCGCGGCTTTCGCTGGAGGGTGATGGGCTTCATGGGCGTCCTTTGGGCGAGGGGGCCCGCGGAAGTGCGGGGATTCGGCAGTATGCCCCCACGGGGGCGGAATGGCAAGCCGGAGGCAGCGCGGCGCGGGAAGAGTGCTCTTGGGGGCGTGGAGGCAGGGAAAAGTGGGGGCTTTGCTCCGCGTGCGAGTGTGGGATGTTGCCGCGCTGCATCTGTAACGCCGAAATTATCCGTCAAAAACAGCCTTTTTGGTTCCGACTGCGTCAGAGAAAAATTTCCTCGGTCGAGTACTTGAGTACACTCCCATCGGAAATTTTTATCTTCCTTGCTTCAGCCGTTGCGACGAAGGAAGCTACGGATGAAGACAGCAGTTAGTTACCGCGCTGGTCAGCCAGCGATGTCGCTGTCGCTATCCGTAAGGCTCGCAGGTTCGCCAACGGCTAGCGCGTCGGAACCAAAAAATCTTATTTTTTAGGATTCTTCCGGCACCATCGCTGCTGTCGATGCCCGTAGGGCTCGCTTTGCTCGCCAACGGGCACGGCGCTTCGCGCCGCCATCCGGTCGCAGCACCCGTCTTCCGCTTCGCTCCAGACGGATTTAAGGAAGGTCTGTCAATGGCCTTTACCACTATTACTAAAGTGGAACCCCGGGAGGGCCCCCGCGCCTTGACCGTGCGCATCCTTTTTCCTATACCTCAAGCACGTCAAAAGCCTTGCGCGTGGGGACCACATGATCCTGCTCGAGAAACTGAAAGAAGCGGCCACCTCGGTCATTCCCGTCATGGCCCTGGTGTGGCTTGTGCACTTCACGGCCGCGCCCCTCGGGGACGACATGGGCCGTTTTCTCGCCGGGGGCGCCCTCCTTATCCTCGGGCTCGCCGTGTTTCTCCTCGGCGCGGAAATCGGCGTGGTTCCCGTGGGCAGCCGCGCGGGCTCGGCCCTCACCTCGCGCCGCAACCTGCCCCTCCTGCTCGGCGCGGGCTTTGTCATCGGCTTCTTCATCACCGTGGCCGAGCCGGACGTGCATGTGCTCGCGCAGCAGGTCACGGCCGTGGACCCGGGGATCTCCCCCCTCGTGCTCGTGGGCATGATTGCCGTGGGCGTGGGCATCTTCGTGGCCGTGGCCCTCGGGCGCATCGTCTTTCAGGTGTCGCTCCGGCTGCTCCTGCTCGTTTTTTACGGCCTCATCTTCGCCTGCGCGGCCTTCACCGCGCCCGCCTTTCTCGGCGTGGCCTTCGACGCCGGGGGCGCCACCACCGGGCCCATGACCGTGCCCTTCATCATGGCCCTCGGCGTGGGCGTGGCTGCTGTGCGCGGCGGCGACGGCCGGGACGACAGCTTCGGGCTCATCGGGCTTGCCTCCATCGGGCCCATCCTCTCCATCCTTTTGCTCGGCATGATGCACCAGGGCGCGGGCGGCGCCGCCCCGGCCCCCGCCGGGGAGGAGGCCCCGGGCCTCGTGGCGCATTTTCTCGCCCTCGTGCCGGACACGGCGGCCGAGGTGGGCATGGCCCTCGCCCCGCTGGTGGGGCTTTTCGCCGCGTTCCGCATCTTCCTTTTGCGCCGCATGACGCGGATGCGCATGGTGCGCGTGGTCATGGGCCTCATCTATACCTTCCTCGGCCTGGTGTGCTTTTTTGTGGGCGTCAAGGGCGGCTTCATCCCGGCCGGAAGCTCGCTCGGGCGCATCATCGCCGTGACGCATCCGGCGTGGCTGCTCGTGGGCACGGGCGTGGCCCTGGGCGCGCTCGCCGTGCTGGCCGAGCCCGCGGTGTGGGTCCTCACCGCGCAGGTGGAGGAGGTCTCGGGCGGGAGCATCCGCAGCCGGGTCATCCTCGTCACGCTCTGCATCGGCGTGGCCTCGGCCGTGGGGCTCGCCATGTTCCGCGTGGCGGGGGGCCATTCGCTCTGGTATTTCCTCATTCCCGGCTATGCGCTGGCGCTCGGGTTGACCTTCGTGTGCCCGCCCATGTTCACGGCCATCGCCTTCGACTCCGGCGGTGTGGCCTCCGGGCCCATGGCCTCCACCTTCATCCTCGCCTTCACCCTCGGCGCTTCCGGGGGCCTCGGGGGCAATCCCATCACCGACGCCTTCGGCGTCATCGCGCTCATCGCCATGACGCCGCTCATCGCCATCCAGGCGCTCGGCATCCTCTACGGCAGGGCGGCGAGGCGGCAAGGCCGGAAAGCCCCTGCCCATGCAGACGGGGAGGGCGCATGACCAGTGAGACCGGGCTTCGGGCGGCGGGAAAGCTGCTCATGGTGGTGACGCGCCACGGCGCGGGCGACCGCGTGGCCCGCGTGGCGCGGGAGGCCGGGGCGCGCGGCGGGACCATCCTCAGCGGGCGCGGCTGCGCGGCGAACCGCTTCCTGCAGCTGCTCTGCCTCGCGGACACGGAAAAGGACCTCGTTCTCGTGCTGGCCCCGGCCGGGGACATGCCCGGCATTGCCGCCGCGGTGCGCCGCTCGCCGGAAATTTTCCGCAAGACCACGGGCATCGGCATCGTGCTCGATGTCGGCGCCGTGGTGCGCAGCGCGTGGCAGGCGCTCGGGGCAGCCACAGCGCCCCCCCAGGGAGAGACCATGAAAGAGCCCACAGGACACCAGCTCATTTTCGCCATCGTCAACGCAGGCTACGCCGACGACCTCATGGCCGCCGCGCGGGCGGCCGGGGCCCGCGGCGGGACCATCCTCAAGGCGCGCGGCACGGCCACCGAGGCCGACGCCGGCTTTTTCGGCATTACCATCGTGCCGGAAAAGGAGGTGCTGCTGGTGCTCGCGGAAAGCGACGCCGCCCCGGCCATCTGCGAGGCCGTGCGCAAGGCCCCCTGCCTTGAGGAGCCGGGCTCGGGCATCGTCTTCTGCGTGGGCGCGGAGGACTTTTTCCCGCTGGGCGGCCCGCGGGCAGACGCAGCCCGCTGAGGCCGCGCCACGACACTGTGGGGACGGCCTGATACCGCCCCTCTCCGGCGTTTGCAGGCGGAACCGACATGCTCTTCAGCTCCTATGCTTTCCTTTTTTGCTTTCTGCCGCTGACCCTGCTCGCCTGGGCCGCGGTGGGGCGCGCGGCTGCCCGGCCCGCCCAGGCGCTCGCGTGGCTGCTGCTTTTCGTTTCGCTCGTCTTTTATGCCTTCTGGGGCCTGGGCTTCCTCGTGCTCCTGCTCGGGCTTATCGCCATGAACCACGCCTTCGGCACGGCGCTCGCCGCGCCAGAGGAAGGGGGCGGCGAAAAAAGGCGCCTCAGCCGCAGGGGGCTCTTTGTACTCGCCCTGGCCTGCAATCTTGCGCCGCTCGTCTGGTTCAAGTATGCGGGCTTTCTCGTGGACTCGGCGGCGCGCCTCTGCGGGGCGGACTGGAGCTTGGCGCCGCAGGGGCTGCCGCTCGGCATTTCCTTCTATACCTTCATCCAGATCGCGTGGCTCACGGGTGTCTACCGCCGGGAAATCGCGCCGGAAGGGCTTTGCCGCCACGCGCTCTTCACCTCCTGCTTCACCTGGGTCATTTCCGGGCCCATCGTGCGTTACGGCGAGATGGGCCCGCAACTGGCGGCCCTCCGGGGGCTCACCGCCGAAAATCTCGCGCGCGGCTTCACCCTGCTGGCGCTGGGCCTCGGCAAGAAGGTGCTGCTCGCGGACAGCATCGGCGCCTATGCCGACGCGGTGTTCAACGCCGCGGCCCGGGGCATCTGGCCCTCCACGCTGGAGGCCTGGCTCGGGTCCTTCGCCTACAGCTTTCAGCTCTATTTCGACTTTTCCGGCTATACGGACATGGCCATCGGCCTCGGGCTCATGCTGGGGCTCACGCTTCCCGAGAATTTCGCGTCGCCCTACAGGGCCACGGGCATCGTTGACTTCTGGCGGCGCTGGCACATCACCCTCGGGGCGTGGCTCAGGGATTTCCTCTATATCCCCCTCGGCGGCAACAGGCGCGGGCGCCTGCGCCAGTATGCGAACCTCTTCCTGACCATGCTCATCGGCGGCGCCTGGCATGGCGCAGGCTGGACCTTCATCATCTGGGGCGCGCTCCACGGGGCCATGCTGTCGGTGAACCACTTCTTTCGCGCCTGCAGCCGGGGGACGCCGGCCGAGCGGCTGCTGGCGGCCGCGCCCGGGCGGCTTTTCTGCGTGGCGCTGACCTTTTTCTGCATCAATCTCTGCTGGGTGGTGTTCCGCGCGCCGAACCTCGACACGGCGCTCACCATGTACACGGCCCTGGCCGGGGCCGGGCCGGAGGTGTGGCCGCCGCTCATGGCGCCGGACGCCGGGGCGGGCCTTGAAGGCTTTCTCGCCCGGCTGGACCCCGCCGCTCCGGACAGCCTCATGGCCGCGTTTTTGCCCAACAGATTTTTCAGCGGCTGGCTGCCCTTTGCGCTGCTCGCCGTGTGCGGCCTCATCGTCTGGGGCTGCCCCAACAGTCAGGAAATGGTGTTCGGGGGCAAGGAGGGCGGCCGGTCCCGCCTGCGCTGGCGGCCGAGCGCGGCCTGGGCGGCCGGCCTCGCCGTGCTGACCTTCGCCGCGCTGGTGCTGGCCTCGCGGGAAACGGTGTTCCTCTATTTTCAGTTCTAGGCGGAATGGTCATGCGCGCGACTGAGACACAAGCCCCGCAAGCGCCACAAGGCCCGCAACAGGCCGCCGCGTGGCTGCGCCGCTATTTCCTCATCCTGGCGGGGCTCGGGCTTTTCGGGCTGCTCGTGCTCGCGCCTTATTCGGCGTGGTGGCTCCACGAGAGCGGCGACGCCGCCGTGGAACGCGCCGTGGCCGCGCAGGCGGCAGCGCATGAGTCCGGCCGCTTCGCGCTCTTCGGCTCGGGCGTGTCGCAGGATTTTGTTGACTACAAGCTCAGGCTCTACGCGGCCCTGAAGCCGGACATCGCGGCCGTGGGCTCCTCGCGCGTCATGCAGTTTCGCGGGGCCTGGTTCCGCAAGCCTTTCTGCAACATGGGCGGCGTGGCGGGCAATCTCGCCGTGCTGCGCTCCACCGTGGACGCCATGCTGCGCATCCACAAGCCCAAGGCCGTCATTTTGGGGCTGGATTTCTGGTGGTTCCTGCCGCAGTGGGAGGCCGAGCCCTTCAAGGAGGTGCCCCCCACCAGCGGCTCCTACAATTACGGCTTCGCCAGCCTGAAAAAGCCGTGGCAATGGCTCCTGGAGGGGAAGATTTCCCCGGCGGAGTTCGCCGCGCCGCTGCTGGGGCTTTTCGGCGCGGGCTTCCGGGAGGACCGCTTCGGCATCATGGCCCAGCAGACGGATGACGGCTTCGGGCCTGACGGCTCGTGGTATTCCACGGCCGAGGCCACGGGCCAGAAGCGGCCGCTGGACTTCCAGTTTCGGGATACGCTCGCGCAGGTGGCCGGGGGCACCAAGGCCTTTTACCGCGCGCGTCCCGGCCAGCTTGGCCCCTCGGAAGAGCATCTCGACGCCTTTGCCGAAATCTGGTGTCGCCTGCGCAGCCGCGGCGTGCAGACCTTCGTGTTTATTGCGCCGCTCTCCCCGCGAGTGCTCGCGGCCATGCGCAAGACGCCCGAAGCGTGGCCGCATCTTTTCCGCCTGCGCGAGGCGTTGGCCGCCCGCGGCATCGACGCCCTCGACTGCACGGACGCGGCAGGGCTCGCCTCGGGCGATTGCGAATTCATTGACGGCTTTCACGGCGGCGAAGTAAGCTATGCGCGCATCCTCCGGCGCATGGCTGACCGCTGGCCCGCCCTGCTCGCCTATGTGGATATGGAAAAACTCGATGCCGTCATCCGCGACTGGTCCGGCCATGTGCTCGTGCCGAATGCCCGCCTGACCACCCGCCCGGAGACGGATTTCATGCGCCTCGGCTGCGCCAAGCGGGGGGCTGGCGTCAGTGTCCCTGCCGGAAGCCCGGCGGAATAAGGAATATCCGGCCATGCAGCACGCTTCAGCCCTCAGGAAAAAATTCGCGCTGGTGACGGTCCTCCTGCTGGTGGTGTTTCTCGTCGCCGCCACGGCGGAGGGCGCCGGGAAAGCGGCCCGCAAGTCTGCGGCTCCGGCGGCACCGGCAGCCGCGGCGCCCGCGCCCGCGCCGGAACCGGCCCCCCAGCCGCCGGAGCCCGTGTGGCCCGAAGGCCCCGCCGGGGACGCGGCCAGGGCCTTCGCCGCCGGGGACGTGGCCACGGCGCGGGGCATCTGGGAGAAGCTGGCGGAGCAGGGCGACGGCCAGGCCATGAACAATCTCGGCGTGCTCTATGACCAGGGCCAGGGGGTGGAGCCGGACACGGGCAGGGCGGTGCACTGGTTCGCCAAGGCCGCGGAGGCGGGCAATGCCTCGGGCATGAGCAATTACGGCCGGATGCTCGAGCAGGGCCGCGGCATGGAGGCCAACCCGGCCGAAGCCGCGCGCTGGTTCGACCTCGCCGCGCGCCAGGGCCAGCCCGAAGCGCAGTACAATCTCGGTTTTCTCTATGAGCACGGGCGGGGCGTCGCCCGTGACGACGCGGCGGCCGCCGCCTGGTACAGCCGCGCGGCTGCCCAGGGCCAGCGCGAGGCGTTGGGGAGGCTCGGCCACTTCTACCGCGTGGGCCGGGGCGTGGCCGCCAATCCGCAGCGGGCGAGCCTGTTGCTCTATGCGGCGGCCATGGAGGGCCTGAAACCGGCCATCGAGGAGCTCAGGCTCATGGCCGGGGAGGGCAAGGAGCCCGCGGTGCTCTTCGGGCAGAAGCTGGACACGGCCACGCGCGCCGGGATGCGCGATACCCTGCGCAAGGCCGGGGCCACGCCGCGCAGCGAGGTGGACGCGCGCATCTGCGACACCTACGACGCGGCCCGTGTGGTGCCCGGCGCCACCGAAATGGCCATTTGCTACGGCCGCGGCAAGGACGCGCCGCTCGCCTTCATCAAGATCGACTATCCCGCGCCGGACAAGGCCCGCGCCGAGGCCATCCTCAAGATGGTGGAGGGCCGCTTCGGGGCGCCCTCGGCGGGCGAGGGCGAGGACTCGCGCCTCTGGAACCTCGGCTCGACCCTCGTGGCCACGCAGTATGCGCCCACCCACGGCCAGATGAGCCTCATGTACATGGTCCCGGCGGTGTACCACGAGGCCCGCGGCGCGCTGGGGCGCGAGACGCGCTGAGGGAGGTGTGGCCTCTGGCTTGCTTTAGTATATTTTTGCGTTAATGGTGTAGCTGTGCTGTGTCTGTAATGCCGAAATTATCCGTCAAAAACAGCCTTGCTTCAGCCGTTGCGACGCAGGAAGCTACGGATGAAGACAGCAGCAAGTTACCGCAAAAGTCAATCAACGGTGCCGCTGTCGCTATCCGTAAGCAGGCAGAGCCTGCTAACGGCTACCGCTTTGCTGCTTGCTGCGTCAGAGAAAAATTTCCTTGGTCGAGTACTTAAGTACA
>JAAUYU010000002.1:61931-62830 GCA_014804965.1 Desulfovibrio sp. | reverse complement strand
CGCCGCGCCAGCCTCGCCCGCCGGCACGGCGGCCACAAGCTCCGGCGCCCCCGGCCAGCGGCGCAGGCCCGCGAACCAGGCGCCGTGACGGGCGCACCACGCACCGCAGGCCGGGGCAAGGTCCGCGACTTCGGGAGCGGATTCTTTAAGCTCCGCTGCCTCCGGCACGAGGAGCACGCCGTCCAGCCGCCCTTCGGCTGCCAGCAGGGCGTCGAGTGCCCGGCCGAGAGCTTCGGGGCCGCTTACGGCGTCCTGCTCCAGCGGCACGAGGCGGCTCCCGGCGCGCGCGAGCGGCGCGCAGGCGGAAATACTCTCCCGCGGCACGGCGAGCGTGGCCGCGAAGGAGCCCAGGCCGCCCCAGATTTCCGGCAAAAGCGCCTCGTCCAGCACGCAGAGGGCATAGACGCCCCCGGCCCTGATGCCGGGGCCGGTGCCCGCCGGGTCCAGCGGCAGGGGCACAGCCGGGCCATCGTCAGCGGGCGGCGCAAAGCGCACAAGCGGCGGGAAGGGCCCGAGACGGCGGTTCCGGACCGGGGCCGTCCCCTGCTCCGGCGCGTGGGCGCCGGCCTCCCCGCGCCCGAGGAGCACGGTCACGAGGTCGCCCACCGTTGTCACCTTGAGCAGGGCCTCAAATTCCACGCGCACGCCGAGGCGGCGTTCCGCCTCCTGGAGGAGCAGGGGGAAGCGGCTCGAGCGCAGGGCGAGGTCATAGCGCAGGTCCTGCTCGGGCCTGAGTTCCGCAAGGGGCCTGCCGCTGGCCTCGGCGAGGAGTTGCAGCACCTTGCGGGCGCTCTCCGCATCCGCGCCGAACAGGCTTTCCGGCGCCNCGGCGAGGGGCTTTGCGGCGGCAAGTGGCTCCGCGGGCGTCGCGGCNTCCNCCCCCGCTTTCGGCGGCCGCC
>JAAUYU010000002.1:0-61926 GCA_014804965.1 Desulfovibrio sp. | reverse complement strand
GNGGNCGCANCGTNCGGATNNCCGGCAGNGAAAGATGCCCCAGCGCGAANAGCCGCGCNCAGGCNTCGCGCATGGCCGCNACCTCNTGGCCCTTGCGCCCGGCCGAAAGGCAGAGGGCGCGGGGCTCGCAGTCGGCCACAAGGCCGCAGAGCGTGTCCTGCGGGCCGAGCTCGAGNAAGTGGCGGATGCCGTCGCGGCCCCACATGGCGGCAACGCAGTCGGTCCAGGCCACGGTGTTCTCGTCGAGGTCGGTGATATAGCGGCAGATGGAGGGCTGATCGTCGGGATAATAGCCCGCGGTGATGCCGCTCAGCATGGGCACGGCCGCCGGGTGCATCTCCAGCGCCCCGAGCCTGCGCTGCGAAAGGTCGCGGAGGATGCGCATCCCCGGATGGTGGAAGGCCAGGCTCACNTTGAGCAGCATGGAGGGCACGCGGCGCTTGCGCAGGCTCTGGCGCGCCTCGGTGAGCGACTGGCGCGGGCCGCTGAGGATGAACTGGCGCGGCGTGTTGCGGTTGGAAATATAGAGGTCNGGCCANGCNGCGAGCACCTCATTGATGACCNCGNCNNCGGCGTGGACGGCCATCATGCCCGTGTCGCGCGTGGCCGTGGCTTCGAGCTCGGCCATGTGCTCGGCGCGGGTCTCGAGGATGTACCAGGCCTCGGAAAGGCCGTAGATGCCGGAAAGCGAGAGCGCGATGAGCTCGCCCAGGCTGTGCCCGCAAAAGAGCGCGGGCCGGATGCCGAGNGACGCGAACTGGCTCCACTGGGCGTATTCCAGCAAAAACAGGTAAGGAATTTGCCGGCGNGTGTTGCTGATGGCCTCCATGTCCGTTTCGTCCATGAGGCCGAGGATGTCCCAGTCGGCAAGNGCGGCAACGCGGTCCATGGCGTCGCGCGCGGCGGGAAAATTGTCGTAGAGCTCGCGGCCCATGCCCGGCCAGCCGGAACCGAGGCCGCAACACATGACGGCNAGNGGCGGGGCNGCCGNATCCCGCGCGAGCCAGATGCCGCGGGTGGCGAGCGCGGCGAGCGCCGCCTCGTCCGGCGTTGGCCCCAGGCCCGCCACCTCCTCGCGCCAGAGCGGCGAGAGGCTCGCAAGCCGCCAGGAGGCCCCGGCNTCGGCAAGGCGCGCGTAGCGCACNCCGTCGAGNGCCGTTTCACGGGCCTCCGGCTCNGTGTTGGGCGNNGCNTCCGNGNCNTNCANNACATCCGNGNNGTCCACGGCATNCGGAGGGGCATNNGGGGCGGNTTCCGGGGCGGCGGGGTTGTGGGGTGCTGGCATGGAGTCCCCTGGCATGGTGTGTCCTGAAGGGGGTTGCGGGGGCGGAATTTCCGGGCGCNAAATGGTAGGCCGGATGCGCCCGCATGTCCAGCCNGGCCGCCGNGCCGGNCGCGCNTCCCCGCCACTNCGTTTCCCTGCCCCTGCCGCGCCATTCCGGGCTTGCCTTGCGGAAGTGCTTGCGCTAGACATAAAGTATATGTCATACGGGCACTTCCCTGCGCGCNGCCCGGACCACGCCTGGGCCACGCCNTGGCGNGGCGACTTCGCGCGGGACCGAGATATTTCCAGGGATATTTCAAGGGAAAAGGCATGAAGAACGANCATNGCGCCCCGGCNGCNGCCGGGCAGCNGNNNGANGGCAGGGGCGACTTNAACCGGATGCGCTCCAAGCTCTCCTTTGAGCGCATGGTGGACCTTGCCGAAAGCATGGGCCTCGAAAANCCGCTCTTNGCCTGNCACGACCANGCGGCCAAGGCCACNACCCTGATNGNCGGCAAGGAATATATCAATTTTTCCACCTACGATTATCTCGANATCAATGCCCATCCCGAAATCACGGCCGCCGTGGCGGAAACCGCGGCCCGTTTNGGCACTTCGGCCGGGGCGAGCCGCCTGGTGGGCGGGGAGCGNCCGCCCCACCGCCAGCTTGAGCGCGCCTTCGCCGAGCTCTACGACGTGGAGGATTCCATCGTCTATGTGAGCGGCCACGCCACCAANGTNTCCACCCTGGGCTTCATGTACGGCTCGCGCGACGCCATCTTCCACGACGGNCTCGCGCACAATTCCCTCGTGCAGGGCGCGCGCCTTTCCGGCGCCACCCGCTATTCCTACGAGCACAACGACTGCGATTCCCTCGAGGAAATGCTCAAGGCNCACCGGGCCCAGCACCGCTACGCCGTCATCGTCACCGAGGGGCTCTTCAGCATGGACGGNAATATCCCGGATTTGCCGCGCATCATCGAGCTCAAGAAACAATACGACTGNATGCTNCTCGTGGACGAGGCCCATTCCCTCGGCGTGCTCGGCAAGACCGGGCGCGGCGTGCGCGAGTATTTCGGCATCCCCTCCACGGANGTGGACATGTGGATGAGCACGCTCTCCAAGTCCATGTGCGGCTGCGGCGGCTTCATCGCCGGCCGCGCNGACCTNNTNCGCTTCCTTAAATACGGCTCNCCGGGCTTNGTNTTCAGCGTGGGNATGCCGCCNGTCATCGCCACGGCCTGCCACAAGGCGCTNGAGATCATGCTGCGCGAGCCGGAGCGCGTGCACCGCCTCCAGAACATCAGCCAGTATTTCCTCCACTATGCCCAGGGCAAGGGCCTCGATACCGGTGCGGCGCAGGGCTATGCGGTNNTNCCCGTCATCGTGGGCGACTCGCTCGTCTCCGGCTTCCTTTCCCAGGCGCTCTTCAAGCGCGGCATCTATGTCATGCCCATTTCCTTCCCCGCGGTGAAGGAAGGCACGGCACGCCTGCGCTTCTTCATCTCCGCCTCGCATACCGAGGAGCATGTCCGCGCCGCCGTGGACGCCGTGGTGGAGGAACTCCCCAAGGCCAGGGCNCTCGTGGCGGAATACAAGGCGGCCCACGGCCTCGGCAACTGACAGGCCCATGACCGCCCCCGGCACTCCCGCAGCGTGCGCCCCGGAGGCCAGGCCCCCGGTCATGGCCTATGTNCTGCTCTGGTTTCCGCTTTCCTCCGAGACNTTCATCTNCCGCGAGATCGTCCAGCTCAGAGAGCTNGGGCTCGACATCCGCGTCTATACCATGTANGGCGCGGCGCTCAGGGGCTGCTCGCGCGAGATGCGCGNCTATGCGGGNCCGGTGACGCGCNTGGGCGTGNCNGCNNTTTTCCGCATCNNNGNNGCCTTTTTCCGCGCGCTCAGGGCNCGCCCGCGCCTTGTNTGGCGGCTCNTGCGCGAGGGNTTTTTCCGCAGGATGCGCAACNTCGAGGCCCTGGGCGAAAACCTCTGGTGCTTCATGGCGGGCTTTCTCCTCGCCGAGGACTGCGTCCGCGACGGCGTGACCCTTATCCACTCCTCCTGGGCCAACGGCCCGGCCACGGCGGCCTGGGTGGCCTCGCGCCTCACGGGCATCCCCTTCGCCTTCACGGGCCGCGCCGGGGATATCTATCCCGAGGACGGCCTCTTGCGCGAAAAATCGCGCGACGCGCGCTTCATCCGCACCAACAACGCCGCCAATGTGGCCTGGCTCTCGCGCTTCTGCCCGCCGGGCGAGGCAGGCAAGGTGCGCCTTGTCTACAATAGCCTCACCTTCACCGAGCGTGCGCCCTGCCAAATCCCCATGCAGGCCCCCTACCGGCTGCTCGCCGTGGGCCGCTTCGCGCGCACCAAGGGCTTCCCGGAGCTCATCACGGCGCTTGCCCGGCTTCGGCGCGAGCGCGTGCCCGTGCGCCTCACCCTCGTGGGGGACGGCGCGTGGCGCGGGCGCCTCACGCGGTTGGTGAAACGCCTGGGCCTGGAGGACTGCGTGGACATGCCGGGCTTCGTGCCGCACGACGAGCTCGCCCGCTACATGCAGACCCACGACATGCTCGTGGTGCCGAGCGTGGTCCACAGCAACGGCGACCGTGACGGCATCCCCAATGTCATCATGGAGGCCCTCTCCATGTCCATGCCCGTGGTGGCCACGGATGTCTGCGGCATCGCCGAGGTCATCCGCAACGGCGAGACCGGGCTCCTCGTGCCGCAGCGCGACCCCGCGGCGCTGGCGGACGCCATCCGCGCCATGCTCGCCGACAGGGAGGCCGCGAAAAGCATGGCCCTCGCCGGCCGCGCCCTGGTGGAGACCATGTTCGACCGCGAGCGGAACATCACGGCCCTGGCCGACCTTTATGCGGAAGCCGCCGCGGAGGTGGCGCAATGAAGGCCGCAGCCACGCCAGGAGCCACACAGGACGGCAAGCGCCCGCTCACCGTGGTCCTGAGCCTCGACGTGGAGGAGGANGGCCTTTTCGCCGGCCGCTACGCCTGCNAAAATCCCCCGGTGCGCAATACGGCGGGGCTCATGCGGCTTGCGCCGCTGCTGGAACGGGGCGCCAGGCCCACGCTCTTCTGCGCGCACAGCGTGCTCACCGACGCGGCCTCGCGCCGGGTGCTCGCCNCNTTGCGCGACAGGCACGGCGCGGANATNGGCGCGCATCTCCACCACTGGAACACGCCGCCGCTCACGCCCGAGGCNGCCNATGCCGGGGAGCTCGACCGCGTGCCCGCGGCCGCGGTGCCGCAAGCGCTCATGGCCGCCAAGCTCAGGACCCTTTTCNCCGCGGGCGCGNATTTTCAGGGCNNNCCCCTGACCTCCTTCCGCATGGGCCGCTGGGACGCGCACGCGCCCCTCTGGCCCCTGCTGGCGGAGCTCGGCGTGCGCGCGGACGCCTCGGTNNGNCCGCTCCACTGCGGCAAGGACACCCTGCGCGGGCCGGACCATTTCGACGCGCCCGCGGACCCCTACTGGCTGGGCGAGGGGGAAGGGCGCCTGCTGGAAATGCCGCTCACCGTGACCCCGCTCTTTTCCTGGCTCGCTGCCGTGGCGCGGGCCTTGCCCGCAGGCGCGGGCGCGGCCCTGCGCGCNAGCCTCCCCCACTGGGGGGCGCTGGCGCTGCTGCCGGTGCAGCACCCGCTTTCCCTGCTCAAGCTCACCACCCTGCTCCACGCCGGCCGCGGCGGCCAGGTGCTTTCGCTCACCTGGCANTCCTCCGAGATGTTTCCCGGCGGTGCGCCGCATATGCCGGACGAGGCCGCGGTCACGCGCTTCCTGGACAAGATGTGCGCCTATGTGGACTGGCTCGACGAGAGCTTTGACCTGCGCTTCCTCACGCTGGCGGAACTCAGGCGGGAGGCCGANGCCGGGAACNTTGCCCCNGCGCTGCCNGAGGCGGGCACGGGTGACTGGACCTGGCCGCNGCAGGCGGGAGAAGGCGCTTCGCCGCGGCCCGGCGCGGCCCTGGCACAGGAGGCGCGGCCATGAGCNTCTTCTCCCGCACGCGCGNAAAAGGACNCGCGCCGGACGCNGCCTCAGCCCCCGAAGCTCCGGCCCTGCCGCCGCTTCCCCCCGGCCTCCCGCATGTGGCCTATGTGCTGCTCTGGTATCCGCTCTTCACGCAGCCCTTCATCTTCCGCGAGGTGGAGGCCCTNCGNNAGCGTCTGCCGCTCACGGTCTACACCCTNTATGGCCGCAATCTCCGCCACTGCTCGGACGAGATGCGGGCNCTGGGCGGCCACGCCAGGGTNTACGGGGTGCGGGCCCTGCCGCGTCTTTGCCTTGAGCTTGCGCGCCAGCTTTTCACCCATCCCCTGCGCCTCTGGCGGCTCTTCCGGCGCAGTTGCTGCCGCCGCTGGCAGAGCCTTGAAGTGTTCGGGGAAAATCTCTGGGCCTTTCTCGTGGGCCTTTCGCTGGGGCGCCTCTTCCGCGAGGCGGGCATCGACATCGTTTACGCCCCNTGGCCGCGCGGCGCGGCCACGGCGGCCTGGGTGGCGGCNAGCGTGGCNCAGCTTCCCTTCGCCACNGCCGCCCGCGGCGACAATCTCGACCCCGCGGACCCGGACCTTGCCGACAAGTTCGCCGCGGCCGCGCTCGTGCGCGCCAACAACGCGGCCGACGAGGCCCGCATCGAGGCCTTNGGCCACGGCGAGGCCANGGGCAAGACGGCCCTGGTCTATAACGGCCTCACCCTGCCCGCGCCANGCCCGGAAGTGACCGNCGGGGGCGACCGCTTCCATNCGGGCCCGNTGCGCCTTTTGGCCGTGGGCCGCTTTGACGTGACCAAGGGCTTTGACGTGCTGTTGCGCGCCTGCGCCCTCCTCAAGCAGCGCGGGCTCGACTTCCGCCTCACGCTNGCCGGGGGCGGCGGCAAGGTCATGGGCCTCGGCAANATGGAGGACCAGCTCCGCCGCCAGCGCGCCGAGCTCGGCCTCACCGAGGACGTGGACATGCCGGGCCTCGTCTCGCACAACGAATTGCCCGACCTGCTCGCCGGGCACGACGTCTTTCTCGCGCCCTGCGTGGTCCACGCCTCGGGGCGGCGCGACGGCATCCCCAACACGGTCATCGAGGCGCTGGCCTACGGGCTGCCCGTGGTGGGGACAACGGTGAACGCGCTCCCCGAGGTCATCCGCCACGGCGAGACGGGCCTTGCCGTCGCGCCCGGCGACGCCGAGGCCCTCGCCGACGCGGTGCTCGAGCTCGCGGCCGACCCGGAGCGGGCGCGGCGCATGGGGCGGGCTGGCGCGCGCCTCGCCAGGGAAATGTTCGACGCCGACGCCAATGCCGACCGCCTCGCGCAGCTCCTGTGCGAGGCTCGTGAGCGCCGGCTGCGCGACAGGGCGGCCGCCGGCCCGAAAGGAGCGGACCCATGTGCGGCATAGCGGGCATGGTGCGCCTTGACGGCGCCGAACTTTCGCCCGGCGCGGGCCGGGCCCTCAAGGCCATGACCGACAGCATGGCGTGCCGCGGCCCGGACGGAGAGGGCTTCTGGCGCCAGGGGCCGGCGGCCCTGGGCCACCGCCGCCTCTCCATCATCGACCTGGCGGGCGGCAGCCAGCCCATGGAGAGCGCCGACGGCCGCTACTGCGTGGTGCACAACGGCGAAATCTACAATTTCCGGGAACTTCGGCGCGAGCTTACGGCCCGCGGGGCCCGCTTCCGCACCGATTCGGACACGGAAGTTGTGCTCGAGGCCTATGCCGCCTGGGGCGAGGACTGCCTTTCGCGCCTCGAGGGGATGTTCGCCTTCGCCGTGTGGGACGGTCCCAGGCGGCGCCTTTTCTGCGCGCGCGACCGCTTCGGCAAGAAGCCCTTCTTTTACACGCTCCAGAACGGCGTGTTCTGCTTCGCCTCCGAGCTTTCCGCGCTCTCCCTGCTCGGGCGGCCGCTCCCTGCGGGTCCCAATCCCTTCGGCGCCATGGACGGAGGGGACGAGACGCCCGGCTTTTTGCCGCTCGCCTTCCATCTCGACGCCACGGCGCTCATGCGCTATCTCGCCTATGAATATGTGCCCACGCCAGGGACCATGTACCGCGAGGTGAACAGCCTCGAACCCGCGCATTATCTGCTGGTGGAGACGGGCAAGGAGGCGGCGCCCCGGCCCGTGCGCTACTGGGATTTGCCCATGCCCGCGGCCGCGCCGCCGGCGGACGAGGCGGAGCTCTGCCTCGAGCTTGAGCGGCTCATGGCGCAGGCCGTGCGCCGCCGCCTCGTGAGCGACGTGCCGCTGGGCGTCTTTCTCTCCGGGGGCATCGACTCCTCCATCGTGGCCGGGCTCATGGCGCGGGAGTCCTCCACGCCGGTCATGAGCTTTTCCATCGGCTTCACCGAGGCGAGCTACGACGAGTCGCGCTATGCGCGCATCGCGGCCGCGGCCTTCGGCACCGAGCATTATGAGCGCATCCTCTCGGCCGCGGAATGCGCCGACGAGCTCCCCGGCATCGTGAGCCGCATGGACGTGCCCATGGCCGACGCCTCCTGCGCGCCCACCTGGCTGCTCTCGGGCGTGGCGCGCGAGCGCGTCACCGTGGCCCTCGGCGGCGACGGCGCGGACGAGCTCTGGGCGGGCTACGAGCACTATATCGGCTACCGCATCGCGCAGAAATACAACGCGCTCCCCGCGTGGCTCAGGCGCGGCGTCATCGAGCCCATCGTGCGGCATCTCCCCGAATCCTCGGGCTATATCAATCCGCGCCTCGCCTGCGAGACCTTTTTGCGCGGCGCGGCCGCGCCGGACTGGCTGCGCGTGCAGACCCTGCTCACCGCGCTCGGGCCGGACATGCAGCGCGAGGTGCTGGCCCCGGCGTGGCTTGCGGCCCACGGCGGCGAGCGCGCACTCGCGCCGGAGGAACTCTTCGCGCCCACCCGCGCCCAGTACGAGCACTGGCTGCCCAGGGACGAGGCCGCGCCTCTCGCCCGCGCGTTCCACGTCTATGTGCGCCAGTTCATGCTCGACGACATCCTCGTCAAGGTGGACCGCTGCTCCATGCTGCATTCGCTGGAGGTGCGCGCGCCCTTCCTCGACCGCGAGGTGGCCGAGTTCGCCGCCCGCCTCCCCGTGAGCCTGCGCCTCCACGGCTTCAAGCGCAAGTACCTGCTCAAGAAGGCGTTTTCCGGGCTTTTGCCGCCGGAAATCCTGCACCGCAACAAGCGGGGCTTCCAGATTCCGGTGGCCGAATGGCTCAGGGGCAAGCTCAGGCCGCTCATGGAGGACCTGCTCGGCGAGCGGGCCTTGAAGGAGCAGGGCATCTTCGAGCCAAAGGCGGTGCGCCGCCTCATGGAGGCCCACTGCTCGGGCCGCGCGGACCTGCGCAAGCCGCTGTGGACGCTCATGGTGCTCGAGCTCTGGCTCAGGGCCAACCCTGCGGAGTTCTGAGCCGCCGGATGAACCTTGTCTGTATGCTCTTGCGCCTTATATTCACTTGGGACCGCAGTTGTTAAAATTCCTTCATTCCGTCTGGAGCGAAGCGGAAGACGGGTGCTGCGACCGGATGGCGGCGCGAAGCGCCGTGCCCGTTGGCGAGCAAAGCGAGCCCTACGGGCATCGACAGCAGCGNTGGTGCCGGAAGAATCCTAAAAAATAAGATTTTTTGNTGCTTGCAAGGAAGANAAATAATTTNNGNAGGGAGTGTACTTAAGTACTCGACCAAGAAAATTTTTATCTGACGCAGCAAGCAGCAAAAAGGCTGTTTTTGACGGATAATTTCGGCATTACAGAGGCAGCACAAGCCCCCACCAACGCAAAACGCCCGCCATCCGCTGCCGGATGACGGGCGTTCTGCGTCCCTCGCGGGGAAAATGGGGAGCTTATTGCAGGGCAAGCCCCACCGATTGATGGTAGCCGCGCATACGGCGCTGCTGCTGGCGGGACTCGTTCAGGCTCCGGCGCACTTCGTCACGCGCGCGCCCGGCGATGAGCGTGAGCTCCTCCTGAAGGCGCGCCTGCTCGGCAAGGCGGCTGCGGTAGTCCTCCACGGCGGCCTCGTCAAGCAGGTTCCAGGCCATGTCGGTGAGCTCGCCGCGCCGCCCGGCGAGCTCCATGGCTTCCTCATAGTTGGCGCTCTCAAGGGCCGCCCGCTCCTGGCGGGCCAGCACCAGCGCCTCGTCCAGCAAGGCAATGCCCTGGCACATAGGAACCTCCCGGCCTACTGGCGGCAAATGCCCTCAAGCTGGCGGTGCATGGTCTCGCCGGCCACGCGCCATTCCTCGCAGAGGGGGCCGAATTCAAATTCCAAAAGGTCCGCCAGAAGCACCCAGTCCTCGCTCTCCATGACTTCGCTCATCTCCGAGATGAGGTCGGAGAGCTTTTCGCTGCGGGCCACAAATTCCGCATCCGCGCCGCCGAGATAGCGGTCGCGCAGGTGCGAGACCATGCCCATGAAGTCGCGGGTCACGTCCAGCACGTCCTGAAGCAGCTCCAGCGCGTCGGCGTCCTGCGCCTCGCGGAACAGGCGCGCCACGTTGCGGGCGCCGCTCTCGAGCATACGCGCCACCTTGCCGAGCTCGCCGGACATTTCCACGGCCAGCTCCGCTGCGGGCTGCGAGCGCACTTCCACCGAGGTGATGGAGTCGCAGCTCATGTCCTCGGCCTGGTGCGGGTAAATTTCAGAGAAGCTCTCGTTGTTGACGAAAACGTCGGTCACGATGCGGCCGTCCATCTTTTCGTCATCCATCACATTGGCGAGCACTTCCTCAAGGTTGGCAAAATTGGAAATGTGCTGTTCGCTCCGGCAACCGTCAACAATAATCATGTCTCCCTCCTGATCCCCACAGGGAAGTATTTGCTTGCGCCGGGTGGCGCGTCCTGAAAAGTGCAATAGCCATGCCAGAAAGATGTCTCACGCGGCCGGGACAGCGGCAGCGGGCCCGAGCCTTGCGGCGAGGCCGCGCATATGCCGGGCAAGAACGGCCAGCGAGGGCAAGAGCTCGTCCATGCCGCCGCCGCGCGTCTCACGAAGCTCGCGCCAGAAGGCCCCCAGCGAGGCCAGCGGCGGCGAGGCGTCCAGCACCTGCTGGAGGCGCTCGCAGTTGCGGAGAAAAAGCTGCCCGGCCTGGGCGCTTCTGCCCGTGAGCGCGCCCGCGGCCGAAAGCGCGTCCAAGAGGGTCGCGCCCTGGGTGAGCGCGGCCACGGCGGACGCGGCGTCCGCGAGGGGCGTTTCCGAAAGCATCGGGGCCGGGGCCTCGGCCCCCTTTGACGGCGCCCCGCCCAAATCGTCAAGAAGCTGACGCCAGAACTGCCGCAACTCGGCCAGCCAGAGGCTGCGGGACTCGGCCTCATGGCCGGAAAGGGACGTGACAGTGGCGAAGCCCTCAGCGTCAAAACCCGTCTCCCACACGCGCACCTGCGAACACAGTTCGGGCGAAAGACCTTCCTGCCAGCGGCCGCTTGCGAGATAGCCCAGCGCGAGCCGCGCCACGGGCCCGGCTTCGGGCAGGCTGCGGCACATCTCGTCACGGGGGCAGGCCTGGCCGAAGCCGCAGGGATGGCAGTCAAGCGCGGGTTCGAGGCAGCAGCAGCCCGCGAGATAAGGGCCGGTGTCCCAGGGCTGGGCCGTGGCGAAAAAGAAGGCCAGCGAGGGCACGCCCAGGCCCGCGGCGAGGTGCATGGTCCCGGTGTCGTTGGTGACGAGCAGGCGCGAGCGCCTGAGCAGGGCCGCGAGCTTCGGGATGTCCGTGGCGCCCACGGCGTTCACGAAAGGGTGCCGGGCCGCGCGGCCATAGGCCTCGGCCAGCGGCGCCTCCGCGGCCGAGCCGAGGAGGACAGGGCGGATGCGCGCCTCGCTCCAGAGACGGTCGCCCAGAGCGGCAAAGCGTTCCGCGGGCCATTGCCGCCGCGTCTCGCTCGCCCCGAGCTGAAAGGCCACATGGCCCCCGGCCGGAGCTTCGCCCGCGGCCGCCAGACAGGCGTCGGCCCAGGCGAGGGCCTCGGGCGCCGGCTCGCGCAGGGAAAAGCGGCTGCCGCCTTGCGGGTCCGGTCGGCCGATGAGCGGCAGCGCGGTCATGCGGAACATGTCCACCACATTAAAAGGCGCGTTGAGGCGCCGGCGCGTGGCCACGCCGAGGAAGGTCGCCCACAGGCCGTGATTCACGCCGAAACCCTCGGCGTCAAGGCCGAAGCCCAGGGTCTCCTCCGGGCGGGCCGCGAGAAGCCGCGTCAAAAGGCGCGCGGGCAGGCTGGGCGTAAGGTTGAGGATGAGCGGCTCCCCGGCCTCGGCCCGCAGCTTGCGGGCAAAACCAATGAGGTCGGCGCAGGCCCCCTGCCACGAGCGGTCCAGCCCGGCCATGAGGCGCGCGCCGGGCAGCGTCCACACCTGATCCACATGCCGGAGCAGGGGCGTGGCGGACGCGAAATTTTCGAGGCAGAGCAGGCCCACGCGGCGCCCCGCCGCGGCGAGGTCGCTTATCAGGGGCTGGCTTTGCAAAAGGTCCCCGAAGCGGGTGAGATTGCAGACAAGAACGTCAACGCCCATGCCTTGCCCCTGGCCGCGCTAGGCGAGGCTCGCGCGTTCCGAGCCGCCGTCGAGCATGTTCAGGGCCAGCTGCTGCTCCTGCCGGAAGCGGTTGCGCACGGCCTGCTGCACCTGCGCGGTGGAGGAGCCGAACTGCCCGGCGCGAATCTTGTAGACATTGCTGATGAGCTTGCGCTCATAGCCCGCATCCTCGGGCTTGCCGCTCACGTCGTCGGCGCGGTCGAAGATGCGCGCGGCGCCCGCGGGCCCGTGCTGCACGGCCGTGCTCCAGATGACTTCGCGCATGGCGGGCGAGAGCGTGTCGGCCTCAAGCCCGGTGCGCTGGACAATGGCCTCGAGCGCGGGGCGGTAGTGGCTCTCGCGGATGAAGGCCTCCTGGAGCTCCTCGAAACGCTCGGGCTGCTCGGCGGCGATGGCGCGCCAGGCGTCGGGCATGGCGCCCTTGCGGCTCCCGGTGTCGGCCGGACCGGCCTTGCGCAGGCGCTGGGCGATGTCCGGCGCTTCGCCGTCGAGGAAGTTGAGGAAGCTCTTCATGCTGCCCACGCGCGAGGCGATCTGGTACTTGCCGTAGGAGGTGCCGCCCGTACGGTCATAGCCGATGGCCGCGATGCCGTCCCCGCCGGACTCGAAGCGCGCGGAGAGGCGCCCCATGCCCGTCTCGGCCGCGGCGGCGCTCTTGCGGCTGCGCCTTGCGGCCTGCGCGCCGGCCGCGCCATCGGAGCGCGAGACATTGCGGGTATGGATGAAGTCGGCGGAGGTGAGCGCGAAGCCGCGGCCATTGTTGGCCGCAGCACGGGTGAGCGAGCGCAGCTGCCTCGCCGCGCCCATGTTGCGGGCCGCGTCCAGCGCGCTTCCGCCGGAAAGCCCCTGCATGAGGCCGTCCATGGCGCGTGTCTGGGCGATGTCCGCCTGGGCCTTGGTGAAATTCTGCGAGCGCAAAAGGTCGCTGGGGCTGCGCCCGGCGAGCACCGTATTGCGCAGGGGGAGCGTGCTGGTGGCCTCGGGGAGGCGCGCCACCTGTGGCCGGAACTGGCTTGTGCGGGCGGATGCCGGAGCGGGGGAAGCGGGCGTGGCCGTGGATGCGGTGGAAGCCCCGGCCTGCGCGGCCGCGGCGGCACTCTTACCCTTGGCGGCCGCGGCGGCAGTGCTGTCTGCGGCGGCCTTTTGGGCGGCCTGGCCTTCCCCGGCCATGAGGGCCGCGAAGCGGGCCTTGTCGGCGCCTTGCGCCTGGGCCATCTTACCGGACCTGGGGCCGGACCTGGGGCCGGACCTGGGGCCGGACAGGGGGCCGGAAGCCGTGCCGTTGCCCGAGACCGGGACCTGCGCCTGCTGTTCCGCGGGGGGGCGGATGAGCCAACCAGAATATGCCATCGCTATCTCCTCCGGCAGGCTGGACCTGCCATGCGCGCAGGAGATAGCAAGGAAGATGCCAAGGCGGAAAATGTGGCGGCGGCGCGGGCTTTGGGGCTGGCGCGAGGGCGCCGCAGCCCGCGCGCCAAAATGCCGACAGCGCGGTGCTAGCGGGAGCCTAGGGCGTCCCCCACTTCCCGCGCCAGCGCGTCGGCGAAGGAGGTGGGCAGGGCATTGTGGCGCGGCTCCTCGTGCGGCACGAGCAGGCCGAGCCGCATCTGGCTCGAGCCCACGGCGTTGCGGCTCGTGATATTCTTGAGCCGGGCGCGGCTCGGGCGGGCGTGGCTCGGCACCTTGCGCTGCACGAGGAGCACGTCGGCGAGGAGCCCGTGGGCGCCGCTCCCGGAGAAGCGCGCCGGAGCCCCGTAGCCCGCCTTCACGATCTCCTCCAGCGCCTCGGGACTCACCGTGCCCTCGTCCAAGAGGGAGACCTGGAGGATATACCCAGCCTCGCTCGGGTTTTCCACAAGGGTGACGCGCGTCCGGTCGAGCGTGCGCCCGGCGTGGGCGGGAAGGCGCAGGGCGCGGCCCGTCATGTCGCGGACATCCACATACATCTTGTCCGGCACGTCGCCGCGCTCGATGGGCGAGAGCGCGCCCTCGCGCAGCACGCGGATCTCGGCGCTCTCGGCCTCGCGCTGGCGGATGCAGGCGCAGGAAAGGAGGACCGTGAGGAGGATGAGGAGGACAAGGGGCAGTCGCGCGGGCATGGCAGTCTCCATGAAAGGGGGCCGTCGTCGGCGCGGACGCCGCAAAACGGGGGAGGCCGCCGGCCTTTCGGGGGCGGCCGCGCGCAAGGCCCGGGGGCCGCGCGCCGTTCATTCTATAGCCCGGAAGCGGCCTTGCTGTCCACCTTGCCGCATTTCCCGCCCGCGCACTTGACGCCGCGGGCGTTTGACGTATCTTGCCCCTGCGTGAGATGAGGAAACCGCAAACGCAAAGGGCACAGGCATGGCCAGGCAACTGATCATCGTGGAATCTCCCGCCAAGGTGAAGACCATCAAGAAGTTCCTCGGGCCGAGCTACTCGGTGCAGGCGAGCGTGGGACATGTGCGCGATCTGCCCGCAAGCTCGCTCGGCGTGGACGAGGCCAACGACTTTGCGCCGCAATACGAGATCATCGACAAGAAGAAAGATGTGGTCAGCGCCCTGCGCGCCGCGGCCGCCAAGGCGGACACGGTCTACCTCGCGCCGGACCCGGACCGCGAGGGCGAGGCCATAGCCTGGCATGTGGCGGAGCTCATCCGCGACAAGGCCAAGGACATCAAGCGCATCCAGTTCAACGAAATCACGGAGCGCGCCGTGCGCGACGCCCTGGCTCACCCGCGCGAGCTCAATTCCCAGCTGGTGGATGCGCAGCAGGCAAGGCGCGTGCTCGACCGCCTTGTGGGCTACAAGATCTCGCCCCTGCTCTGGAAAACCATCAAGCGCGGCATTTCCGCGGGCCGGGTGCAGTCCGTGGCATTGCGCCTCATCGTGGAGCGCGAGGCCGAGCGCGAGGCCTTCGTGCCCGAGGAATACTGGCCTTTCCACGCGCTGCTCGCCGCGGACGAGCCGCCGCTCTTCCGCGCGGAGCTCACGAAAATTTCCGGCAAGAAGGCCCAGGTGCGCAACGAAGCCGAGGCCGACGCGCTCACGGCCGCCATCAGCGGCAAGCCCTTTGTAGTGGAAAAGGTGGAGGAAAAGGAGCGCGAGCGCGCGCCCCAGCCGCCCTTCATCACGTCCACGCTCCAGCAGGCCGCCAACCAGCGCCTGTCCTACGGGGCCAAGCGCACCATGAGCATCGCCCAGCGCCTTTACGAGGGCGTCGAACTGGGCGACCGCGGCCTCACCGCGCTCATTACCTATATGCGCACGGATTCCACGCGCATCGCCGACGAGGCCCGTGCCGCGGCCAAGGCCTTCATCGGCGAGAATTTCGGCAAGGAGTACCTGCCGCCGCGCGCCCGCATCTACAAGGCCAGGGGCGGCGCGCAGGACGCGCACGAGGCCATCCGGCCCGTGGACGTGAGCCTCACCCCGGAACTGGTGCGCCAGTGGCTGCCGCCGGAGCAGTACAACCTTTACAGCCTCATCTGGTCGCGTTTCGTGGCCTCGCAAATGGCCTCGGCGCGTTTCCACGACACCACGGCGGCCATCACCTGCGGGCACACGCAGTGGCAGGCCAAGGGCGAGCGCCTGCTCTTCCCCGGCTATCTCGCTGCCTGGCCGCGCGCGAAAGAGGAGGACGGCGCGCTTCTGCCGCCGCTCGCCAAGGGGCAGAGCCTGCGCCTCGAAAAACTGGAAAAGGAGCAGAAATTCACCCAGCCGCCGGCGCGCTACAGTGAGGCGACCCTCGTGAAAGAGCTGGAGGACCGCGGCATCGGCCGCCCCTCCACCTACGCGGCCATCATCACCACCCTGCAGGACCGGGACTATGTGCGCCTCGAGGCGCGCCGCTTCGTGCCCACGGACCTCGGCCGCGTGGTTTGCAAGCAGCTCGTGGAGCATTTCGGCAAGCTCATGGACGTGGGCTTCACCGCGCACATGGAGGAAGGCCTCGACAAGGTGGCCGAGGGCGGCGTGGACTGGGTGGACCTTTTGCGCGCCTTCGCCGCGGACTTCAACCCCACGCTGGACGCGGCGGCGAAGAATATGCGCAGCGTCAAGGGCGGGCTCCCCACGGACGTGCCCTGCCCGGAATGTGGCAAGCCGCTCGTCATCAAGTTCGGCAAGGCCGGGGCCTTCCTCGCCTGCACGGGCTACCCCGAATGCCGCTACACCAGCAATTTCGCCCGCAACGAGGACGGCAAGGTGGAGGCCGTGACGCCGGAAAAGCCGCAGTATGAAAAGGTGGGCCAGTGCCCGCGCTGCGGCCGCGACCTTGTCATCAAGACCTCGCGCACCGGGAGCCGTTTCATCGCCTGCACGGGCTATCCCGAGTGCGATTACGCCGCGCCCTTCTCCACGGGCGTGGCCTGCCCCAAATGCGGCAAGGGCACACTGGTGGAAAAGAGCACCAGGCGCGGCAAGGTCTTTTATTCCTGCGACCAATACCCCCAGTGTGATTTCGCCCTCTGGGACAGGCCGGTGCCAGGCCCCTGCCCGCGCTGCGGATCAGGCTATCTTGTGGAGAAAAAGCGCCGCGACGGCGTCAAGGTGCTCTGCCCGGTCAAGGGCTGCGGCTATGTGCGGTCCGATGGCGAGGAAGGCGCGGAGGATGGCGCGGGCGGCGCGGAGGGCCAGCATGGCCTCCGCTGAGAAGCATCCGCTGCTGGACGGCGCCCCGCTCTCGCTCACGCCCACTGAGGCGGAAGCGACGGACGGCGCCGACATTCCGGTGCTCCTGCTCCTGGGCGACGGCGCCGTGGCACGGGCGCTCGCGCGCCTCGCCGCGGAGTGCGGCTTTGCCGTGGATATGGCCCTGTGGGACGCCGATGCGCTGCCGGAGGCGGAAGCTGAGGGCGCAGCCGCGGAGCAGGCCCCGGATACCCCCGGCGCCGCGCCGGACATCCCAGGACTGCGCCGCTTCCTGCGCCTTGCGCCGGGGGAGGACGCGGTGGCCCGCTGCGGCATCGGGCGCCGGCACTTTATCTGCATCTTCCCCGAGGACGACGCCGCGGCCACGCGCGCCCTGGAGGACGTGCTCGCGAGCCACGCCTTCTTCGTGGGCCTCTGGGCCACGCGGGCGGAGCGGGAGCGCATCTGGGCTGCGCTCAGGACAGCGGGCGTGCCCGACGCCGAGCTTGCGGCCGTGCGCTGCCCCCTGGGCCTCGGCGACCTTGACGACATGGGCGGACCTGTGGCCTCGGCCGTGCCCGTGCTGGCGGAACTTCTGGCCGCCCGCGCAGGCGCCCGCCAGCGCAACCGCCTTGAGGATTGACGCCGCGGCCCTGCCGGATTAGTGGTTAAGGAAGTGGCCGGAAGGGCGCGTGCGCCCGCAACTTCCCCGGCCCGGCGAGGTGCGGATGGAGTACGCGCTCGGCGCGGTATGCGTCATCTTCCTGATTTTCCTGCTCATGGAGTCCAAGCGCAAGGCCGCGCGCATCGTTCAGGCCGTTGCCGAGGAAAAGAGCAAGATCGCCGACGATTCCGGCATGACCGCGATCCTCGGGGTCTTCACGCCGGACACGCAGACCACGGTCATCATCGGCGCTTCGGAAGAACTCGGCGTGTTCTATTACCGGATGCTCCGCCAGAGCAAGGTCATCATCCGAAGTCGCATCAATCTCGCCAACCTCGCCCGCGTGGAATTGCTCATCAACGGGCAGCCCGTGGGCATCGCCTCGGGCTCCGAACAGCTCACCACGTCGCTCAGGGCCACGGAAATCTCCGACAGGACCATTTCCCTCTTTTCCACGGACGCCATCCGTAACATGCAGCGCGCGGGCCTGCGCGTGGTCTTTTTTGACGAGAACGGCGTGGAAAAGAGCCTCGAGATCACCTCCCTGCGCTCCGAGGACGAGCGCCACCGCTTCGAGCGCGTCCAGCTGCTCAAGACCACCATCTGGTGGGTGGCCTTCCTCCAGATGGCGAGCCGCCAGGCCCGCCATGTGCGCGCCCGCCTCGCGCCGGAGACGCCCGCGTAGCCAGCGTCGCGCCGCGTTTTTTGGGCTTTGTTATACTTTTGAGCTGGTGGTGCGCCTGTGCTGCATCTGTAATGCCGAAATTATCCGTCAAAAACAGCCTTTTTACTGCTGGCTGCGTCAGAGAAAAATTTCCTCGGTCGAGTACTTGAGTACACTCCCTTCGGAAATTTTTATCTTCCTTGCCAGCAGTAAAAAATCTTATTTTTTAGGATTCTTCCGGCACGAGCACCCGACTTCCGCTTCGCTCCAGACGGATTTAAGGAATATCCATCCACTCCTCAGTATAACACAACCTTTTTCAGGACTCAGGCCTCGATGAGGTTTATCAGTGCGTCAAAGCGCCAGGTGGCGGCGCGGCGGCCGCTTTTTGGCCTGAGCAAGGTGATGATGCACGCATCATGCAACTTCCCGAGCAGGTTGGTCAGCGCCGCGGTGCCCAGCCGGATACCGCTGTTTTTCCTCAGGTCCGGGAGGGTGAACACCGGCGTGCGAAAGACATAATCGAGAATTTCCACCGCATGGGTCGAGCCCGTGGCCGCGGTAAATGTTCCCTTGGACTCCTCATAGAGCGCGGTCATGGCCCGGAGCAGGCCGATATTGCCCTGGCTTTTTTCCACCACCGCCCGGAGAAAGAATTCGATCCAGGATTTCCAGTCGGATTTTCGGGAAATGTCATCCAGCGTATCGTAATACTCCTGCCGCCTGTTCTGGAGATAGGCGCTCAAGAAGAAACAGGGCTTGCCCACCAGGTTGCGCCGGGCGAGAAAGAGGGTTATGAGCAGCCTGCCCATGCGGCCATTGCCATCCAGGAAAGGATGGATCATTTCAAATTGCCCGTGCAGGATGGCGGTCTGGATGACGGGATTCATGTCTTTCCGCTGCATGAAGGCCTCGAGGTTTTCCAGCAGCGGCGGGAGCTGTTCGGGCGAGGGCGGCCAGTAGCGCGGCGGATTGCCGATGACGACCGGACCGGGCCGGACTTCACCCGGATGTTTTGTCTCGCCTCTGGCCCCGCGGAGCAGGCGCGCGTGGAGCGCCCTGATGAGCGACATGCCCAGCGGCTGGCCCGCGCCGATGGCGTGCAGGCCCTCAAGCATGGCCTCGCGGTAGTTCAGCACCTCGGCCACTTCGTCCTTGCGCTCTCTGGGCACGGGCGCGCCGATGTTTTCACCAAAGACTTCATCGAGGGTGGTGATGGTGCCCTCGATCCAGTTGGAGGACTGCGCCTCGCGCATCAGCCAGGAGAGCCAGAACAAATCCGCCTTGGCCGAGGCCTCCATCATGCCGTTGAGGATGCCGAGATTTGCCGTGGCCTCGCTCGCCAGGGGCTCAAATTGGCCCCAGGCATCGTCTGCGGCGCGGAGCGGGAGGAAAGGAGGGAGAAAGGACTTAGTTGGCATGGGCACTTTCCGGATACGGAAATTTGAGATTATTAATGGTACGAATATCTCTATCTGGATTTGAGATAAGCGCGTATTTTTGTTTTATGTATCGAAAAATGGGAAAAACCGCTACTTAAAATTCTAGAGGCGCGTACACGCGATATTCTGGTGAGGAGTAAAAAATTTATCTAATAATTTCAAATGATTATCGAATCGGAATACGGTAATCTATCCTACTGAAATCATTAAATATTTCCAGAACACGCTTTCTGGCCCTTGCTGCGCGCCCATTCTTGCTTTTTCGCCGCCGATGTGCTTAGTAACGGGGTTCGCACCCCTCGTCAGGCATGGACGTCCCCTTGTGGCGGCCCTGACGCCCTGCTCCACATGGCTTTTCAGCGCGCACAGCGCGACTCCGGAGTGACGCATGACCCGACCCCTTTCCCTTCGCACAGCCGTTTTTTTCGGCCTGGTGCTCCTGTTTTCGCTCGCGCTCGCCGCGTGCGATGATTCCAAAAAGGCCGGGCAAATGCCGCTCGTGCCCGTGGCCGTGTATGAGGTTACGGTGGCCGACGCCCCGTGGCCTGCGGAATACCAGGCGCAGGCCTCGGGCTCGCGCGCGGTCGAGGTGCGCTCGCGCGTGGAGGCCATCATCGAGAAGCGCCTCTATGACGAAGGCGACTATGTGAAGGAGGGGCAGCTGCTCTTCCAGCTCGAGCGCGACCAGTACGAGGCGCGGATGCAGCAGGCGCAGGCGCAGTACGTCAACGCCGAGCGCGAGTGGCAGCGCGTGCGCCCGCTCTACCAGAAGAACGCCGTCTCCCAGAAGGAGCGCGACGCCGCCCGCGCAGCCTACGAGACCGCCAAGGCGGAACTCAGGCAGGCGCAGATCAATCTCGACTACTGTCAGGTGACGGCCCCGGTCTCCGGCTACAGCAGCAAGGAGAACTATACGCCGGGCAACCTCGTCAGCAACAATTCGCTTTTGACCTACGTCAACCAGACCGACCCCATGTATATCGACTTTTCCATCGCCGCGCCGGAGCGGATGCTGCGCCAGCAGCTTGCCGCGGCGGGGCGTCTGGAATTCCCGCCGAACGAGCACTATACGGCAAAGCTGCGCCTCCTCGACGGGCGTATGTATGACGGCGAGGGCGAAGTCACCTTCATCGACAGCCAGGTGCAGCCCACCACCGGCGTCATCCAGGCGCGCGCGGTGTTCACCAATGCGGACCGCTCCATCATGCCCGGCCAGTATGTGCGCATCTACATGTCGGGCGACGTGCTGAAAAACGCCATCCTCGTGCCGCAGAAGTGCGTCTCCATCACCCAGAAGGGCGCCTCGGTCATGGCGCTGGACAAGGACGACGTGGTCTCCATCCGGCCAGTGACCATCGNCGTCACCGTGGGCGACCAGTACCTCATCGACTCCGGCCTNNAGNCNGGCGACCGCATCATCAGCGAGGGCCAGGTCAAGGCCCGGCCCGGNGCNAAGGTGCGCGTGNTGCCGCCCGAGGAGGAGCTCCACANGCANGGCCAGNCGAAGCAGCAGTCCGAAGGCCAGGAACAGGNCAAGCAATAACCGGCAAANGGCTCCNGCCGCCGGACACAGGTACGCGCAATGGCAGTATCAGCCAAACCGAATCTCTTTCTCCGCCGTCCCATCCTTTCNTCGGTCATTTCCATCGTCATCACNCTGGTGGGTCTGCCTCGCCATGACGGCGCTNCCCATCGCNCANTANCCGGACCTCGTGCCGCCCACGGTCAACGTGAGCGCGAGCTATCCGGGCGCNTCGGCNGCNACCATCGCCTCCACGGTGCTNGCNCCNCTGGANGTGAACATCAACGGCGTGGAAAACATGCTCTACATGACGTCNACGGCNGCCTCGGGNTCCGGNTCCGGNACTATCAACGTGTATTTTTCGCTGGATACCGACCCGGACATGGCGCTCGTCAACGTGAACAACAAGGTCAATCTCGCCCAGACGACGCTGCCCCAGGAGGTGCGCCAGCAGGGCGTCACCGTGGTCAAGCGCTCGCCCGCCATGCTCCAGGTATTTTCCTTTTTCTCGCCCAATGGCCGCTATGACGAGGTCTATCTGCACAACTGGATGCAGATCAACGTGGTGGACGAGCTCAAGCGCGTGGCNGGCGTGGGCGACTGCTCGGTGTTCGGCAACCGCAACTATTCCATGCGCATCTGGCTTCAGCCNGACAANCTCGCCAAGTACGGCATCTCCACGCAGCAGGTGGCGGCCGCCATCCAGGANCAGAATTCCCAGTTCGCGCCCGGACGCCTCGGCGAAATGCCCGCACCGGAGGGAACCCAGCTNACCTGGCAGATCGACACCCTGGGGCGTCTCGTCACTCCCGAGCAGTTCGGGGAAATCATCGTCCGCACCGGGCCGGACAGCGCCATGCTGCGCCTCAAGGACGTGGCCGACATCAAGCTCGGCGGCCTCGACTACAGCGTTTCCTCGCGCTTTGACGGCATGCCCGCCTGNATGGGTGCGGTTTACTTGCTCCCGGGGGCCAACGCCATCGCCACGGGCGACCGCGTGTCGGCGCGCCTCGCNGAGATCGCCAAGACNATGCCCGANGGCATNGANTTCAGGCTCGTGGTCGACACCAACGACTTCGTCCTCGAATCCATCCACGAGGTCATCAGCACCCTGCTCGAGGCCATGATCCTCGTGTTCATCGTGGTNTTNGTNTTNCTCCAGAACTGGCGGGCCACGCTCATCCCCTGCATCGCCGTGCCCGTGTCCATCATCGGCACNTTCGCNGGCCTNTANGCGCTCGGCTTTTCCATCAACACGCTCACGCTCTTCGCCATGGTGCTCGCCATCGGCCTNGTGGTCGATGACGCCATCGTGGTGCTGGAAAACGTCGAGCGCATCATGGAGAGCGAGCATCTGCCGCCCAAGGAAGCCACGGCCAAGAGCATGAACGAGATCACGGCCCCGGTCATCGCCATCGTGCTCGTGCTCTGCTCGGTGTTCATCCCGGTGGCCTTCATGGGCGGCCTCGCGGGCCAGATGTACAAGCAGTTCGCCATCACCATCGCTGTTTCGGTGACGCTTTCGGGCATCGTGGCGCTCACGCTCACGCCCTCGCTCTGCGCGCTCCTGCTCAAGCCGCACGATCCCAACTATAAACCGCCCAAGGCCTTCACCCTGTTCGACTACGGCTTCGGCAAGGTCACCCACGCCTATTTGCGCGGCGTGCGCTACCTGAAGGACAACGGCGTCAAGGCGCTCATCCTGACGGCCCTCATGTGCGGCTGCATCGTCTGGCTCTTCAAGGTCATCCCCGGCGGCCTCGTGCCCAACGAGGACCAGGGCTATACGCTCGGCATGGCCATCCTCGACGACGGCGCCTCCCTCCAGCGCACCCAGACGGTGGGCGANGTCATCAACGACTATGGCCTCAAGATCCCCGGGGTGCGCCATCTCGCCAACATCAACGGCATCGACATCACCACGGTTTCGGTGAAGAGCAACTATTCCACCTATTTCACCACGCTGGAGCCCTGGAGCAAGCGCAAGGANAAGTCGGAATCGGCCGAGGCCATCTCCGACAGGATGAAGGCCGTGACCATGATGCAGCCCGAGGCCGTGGTGCTCGGCTTTCTGCCGCCGCCCATCAGCGGCATGAGCACCACCGGCGGCTTTGAAGGCTATATCCAGATGCGCGGCGACGGCAGCCTCGAGGACCTCGAAAAACAGGCCAACGCCTTTGTGGCCGAGGCCCTGAGCAGGAACGCCGACGGCACGCGCAAGTATCCGGCCATCGGCAGCGTGCAGAACCTCTTCTCCACCGGCTCGCCGCAGCTCTACGCCAACCTTGACCGCGACCGCTGCAAGGACATGGGCGTCAACATCAGTGATGTGTTCACCACCATGAGCGCCACCTTCGGCGGCATGTACGTCAACGACTTCAACTATATGGGCCGCACCTTCCAGGTGCGCCTCCAGTCCGAGTCGCAGTTCCGCGAGCTTCCCGAAGACCTCTCCGATGTCTATGTGACCAACAACAAGGGCGAGATGATCCCGCTCACGGCCCTCATGACGCTGGAGCGGCGCACGGCCCCGCAGGTGGTGGAGCGCTACAACGTGTTCCCGGCGGCGCATGTCATGGGCAACCCCGCGGANGGCTACTCCTCGGGCCAGGCGCTCGCCGCCATGGAAGCCGTGGCCGCCACGCTGCCCAATGACTACGCCCTCGGCTGGGTGGGCTCGGCCCTGCAGGAAAAGCTCGCGAGCTCGGACACCACCATGATCTTCGTGCTGGCGCTCGTCATGGTNTTCCTCATCCTGGCGGCGCAGTACGAATCGTGGTCGCTGCCGCTCTCCGTGCTCACGGCCGTGCCCTTCGGCGTGTTCGGCGCGCTGGTGGCGACCTATTTCCGCGGGCTNGAGAACGACGTCTATTTCCAGGTGGCGCTCGTGACCATCATCGGCCTCGCCGCCAAGAACGCCATCCTCATCGTGGAATTCGCNGTGGACGCCTGGCATGACGGCAAAAGCCTCGACGTGGCCGCCATGCAGGCCGCGCGCCTGCGCTTCAGGCCCATCGTCATGACGTCGCTGGCCTTCATCCTCGGCGTGGTGCCGCTGGCCATCAGCACGGGCGCGGGCGCCAACAGCCGGCACTCCATCGGCACGGCGGTCATCGGCGGCATGCTGGCCGCCACCTGCATCGCCACGCTGTTCCTTCCCTATTTCTTCAAGCTCATCATGCAGATCTCGCTCAAACTGCGCGGCAAGACCGACCCCAATGCCGGCAAGGGCAGCGTGGACGAGGAGGAAGACGATCTATGAGTTTCAGCCCAACCACGGCGCCCGNGCNCCGGCAGGGAGGAAANGCCCTGAAGCGNNCGCTCCTGTCCGTCCTTTGCGCGGGCCTGGTCTGCATCCTCGGCGCCTGCTCCCTTGCGCCGCGCTATGAGCGGCCCGAACAGGACCTGCCCAAGGAGTGGCGCTCCGTGGACNTGGGCTCCGCNCCGCTGGACACNGACTGGTGGACGCGNTTCAANGANCCNGTGCTNACNGCGCTCATCGACGANGCGCTNACCNANAANCAGGANCTCGCNGANTCGCTGGCGCGCATCGACTCNGCGGCGGCGCAGGTGGGCGTGGCCACNGCNGCCCTCTTCCCGCAGGTGAGCGGCACGGGCGCNGCCACNGCGCAGNGNGCTTCGGAGAAAGGCGCCCAANACNGTGCCCTTCTCGCAGAGCGGNCTNTCGCGCTNNACCACGCAATACCAGGGCGCGCTTTCCGCCGGNTGGGAGCTNGACCTNTGGGGCAAGGNNCGCAACCGNCGCACCATGNTGAGCNACGTGCTCATGAACAGCNTCATCGGNCANGAGGCCCTGNGCCTCNCCGTGGCGGCGCAGACCGCGCAGGGNTATTTCGCNCTGCTCGCGCTGGACATGCAGNTGGAGACGGCNNGGCGCACNCTCAAGAGCCGCGAGGAATCCTTCGGCATCTACACGAGCCGCTACGANCAGGGCGACATCACCGAGCTCGACTGGCAGCGCGCCCGCGCCGAGGTGGAGATCGCCCGCGCCCAGGTGCACACGAGCACCGTGGCCGTGGACCAGGCCGAGGCGGCGCTGGCCGTGCTCATCGGCCGCTCGCCGCGCGACATCATCAACCGCGCCATGCCGCGCGGCCACGACATCGGCATCCTGCCCGCGCCGCCGGTGCTGCCCACGGGTCTCCCCTCCGAGCTGCTTATGCGCCGCCCCGACATCCGCGCGGCCGAATACCTGATCATGGCCTATAACGCCAATATCGGCGTGGCCCGCGCCCAGTTCTTCCCCTCCATCTCGCTCACGGGCGCGCTCGGCACCCTGAGCGCCGCGGTGGGCAACCTGTTCTCCAATCCCGCCGGGACGTGGAGTTATGGGGCAACCGGCTCCATCCCGCTGCTTGATTTCGGCAACAACTGGTACAACCTCAAGGACGCCGAGGCCCAGAAGCGCGCAGCCGAGGCGGCCTACCGCAAGACCGTGCAAACGGCCTTCGAGGACATCCGCACCTCGCTCACGGCCCAGCGCGAGGCCGGGGCCATCGTGCGCAGTATGCAGATCGAGGTGGAAAGCCTCAGGCGCGCCACGGAAATCGCGCGCCTCCAGTATGACAATGGCTATACCGACTATCTCACCGTGCTGGATGCCGAGCGCCAGCTCTTCGCGGCCGAGCTTCAGCTGGCCTCGGCCCTGCGTGACAGGCTCAACGCCGTGGTCAGCGTGTGCATGGCCCTTGGCGGCGGCTGGTCCGACAGCGGCTCGACGCCGGCCTTCCCCATCGTGGATACGGAAGAGCTGCTGGAAGAAGAAAAGGCCGTGGGCGTGCCGGGGGCCAGAACCGGCGCGGCAACGGGCGCGGGCGCGCGGCCATGAAGTTCAGGAAACCCGGCCAAGGCCGGGTTTTCTTGTCTTGCGGGGAGAGCCCTGCTCATGGCGCACGGCGCTGGGTGACGCACTTGGCGGCCTTTCTGCTGTTGCTGTCCGCGGTCCCGGCGCTGGTAGGCGCCCCGGACGCCCGGGCGGCTGCCGCGGCCCCGCAGCAGCAGGAAAAGGCGTTGCACGGCCAGTCCTGGGCCTTCGGCCAGTCCGAGGACCGCAAGGCGGCCATCTGGCGGCGCGGCGTCCCGGCCCAGAGCCTGAAGCAAAAGGCCGTCACGGGCGCTTCCGCCGCCAAGGCCGCGGGGGCCAAGGGGGCGGCAGGCGGCAACGCGCCCGCCAGTGGCAAGAATGCCGCGGCCACGTGCCAGGCGGGCAGACGCGCGCCGGGCAACGGTGCGGTGGACACCGGGGACGCCATCGAGCGGGCCCTTTCCGCGGCACAGGCGGCCTCGCAGGCCGAGGAGGCCAAGGCCGCCGGGGAGCAGGGCTTCAAGCCCAGGGGCTCGCTCGGCCTGAGCATGAAGGATTCCACCACCACCTGGAATGTCACGCCCATGCGCGAGGCCATGCGCCCGGACGAAAAACTGGTGCGCGACCGCCAGCATGTGGTGCGCGCCTTCGCCGATGTGGAGCCCACGGACGACCTCAGCATCCGCGTGGGCCCGGAGCTCATCCTTAAAGATGAGCAGCACGCCGCGGAAAGCGCGGGCGCCAGCCAGCCCGATTCCGCCCTGGGTCTCGGAATGCAGTTCAAGCTGGATTTCTAGTCCCACGCCGGGTTTTTAAAGTCCTTGAGAAAGACGCCGCGCCATTGAGAGCGCACCCCGCTGCCGGGACGCTCACACAAGGGCGCGTTTTTTGCGTGTCCCCTGCGCCTACTTCCGCACCAGCCTGAGCGGGATGACATGGGTCTCAGCGTCCACTTCCTCGGTGGGGGCGAGGTCCCATCCGGGTTCGCCCTCCCAGCCGAGACGCCCGGCCACGGCGCGGGCCACCCCGGCCACATCGAGGACGGGATGCCGCTTGAACACTTGGGGGAGTCCATAGGTGAGGCTGCATTTCAGGCATTTGCCCGGCCGCTGGCGAAGCTCGAAGGCGAGGCGCGCCTCCTTGTCCGTCACGCCCAGCGGAACCAGGCGGATGTCGTAGGCGCCTTCCTCGGCACCTCCGAAAAGGGCGTCAAAAAAGGCGTCCGTGCGTTCCGGAGGGAAGGTCTCGTCGAGGAATTTCTGGTCCAGTTCCACCATGCGCGGCCTCCTCATGGGCTCGGGGTTCGGGTGTCAGTGCTCGCCGACAAGGCGCGCCACGTCATCCTCCATAACGCGCATATCGGTACGGGGCAAGGCTTTTAGGGAGAAACGCCCCACAAGCTCCCGCGGGTGCGCGGGGGAGCCTGCGGGATTGATGCCCGCAAGCCCCGCAAGATAGCCCACGATGCGCGCGGGCTCCACGCCCCGCGCCCTGAGCGTGGCGAGCGAGAGACTGGCATGGCGCTTGGCAAGGCGCTCGCCATCGGCATCCAGCAGCAGGGGGATATGCGCGTAGCGCGGGGCCGCGAGCCCCAGAAAGCGCATGACGAGCAGCTGGCGCGGCGTGGAAGGCAGGAGGTCGCGCCCGCGCACCACTTCTGTGACGCCCATGATGCCGTCATCCACGGCCACGGCCAGCTGGTAGGCGACCACGCCGTCGGAGCGGCGCAGGGCGAAATCGCCGCCGAAGTCTCCGGGCGCGAACCGCTGCGGGCCCATGACCGCATCGTCGAAAGTAATGGCTTCGTCCGGGCAGCGCAGGCGCAGGGCGGCATGGCGTCCGGCAGCCAGCAGGCTTTCCCGTTCTGCGGTGTCAAGATTCCGGCAGGGATCGGCGCGGGGCGCTTCCTCCTCACCGAGGTTCGGCGCCGACGCCAGCTGCCGCAATTCCTTGCGGCTGCAAAAACAGGGATAGGTGAGGCCCGCGGCCTCCAGCCGCGTAATGGCCCCGGCATAGATGTGGCCGCGCCGGCTCTGCACAAGGGGGCCGGGCGCAACCTCGGTGCCGCCGGCATTATCCGGGCCCGCATCCCAGTCCAGCCCCAGCCATGCCAGGTCTTGAAGGATGGCGTCAGCGAAGGCCCGGCGGGAGCGCTGCGGGTCCAGATCCTCCATGCGCAAGAGGACGCGGCCGCCCTGGCTGCGCGCCGAAAGCCAGGCCAGCAGGAAGGCCCAGGCATTGCCGAGATGGAGCAGGCCCGTGGGGCTGGGGGCCAGCCGCCCCACCACCGGCCGCGTTGAGGGCGTATTTTCCGGCCGGGTCATGCGGCCGCCAGGGCGCGGACGCGAAAAAACGCGGCAGCGCCGCGTTTTTTCGTTGCTCCGCAGGGGAGAGGGGCGCGAAAGGGGGAAATCAGGAGCGGTTCCTGCTGGTCTTGCTGCTGAGGGAGGAAACGGTCTTGTGGCCGCTCTTGCGGGAAGCCGTGGACTTGGCCGCCGTGGCCTTGGCCTTGACCGAGCCCGCCTTGGCGAGCTTACCGTTCTTGCCGGAAACGGGCTTTTGCGCCGAAGCCACGCTGGCGGCCTTCTTGGCGGACTTCTTGGAAACGGCCTTTCCGGCCTTGGCGGACTTGCCCGACTTGGCGGCGCTCTTGCTCACCTTGGAGGACTTGGAGCCCTTGGCGGCCTGGGCGGATTTCTTGCCCTTGGCGGCGGAGGCCACGGTGGCCGCCTTGCCGCCCTTGCGGGCCTGCCGCGTCTCGGCAAAGGAGGCGAGGCGGCTTTCGGCCTGGGCCACGAGGTTTTCGCCGCTGCCGATGGAGACGCGGCGCGCGCCCAGAAGGGTCTGGCTGAAATAGGGGTCGGAAAGGGAATTGATGCGCACGCGGGTGCGCTTGCGCGGGCTGTGGATGAACTTGCCGTCGCCCACATAGATGCCCGTGTGGTAGCCGCGCTTCGGGTGGCGGAAGGCCACGATGTCGCCCGCGCGCATGTCCTCTATATTGCGGATGCTTTCGCCCACCACGGACTGCTCGCGCGCCGTGCGCGGCAGCTTGACGCCCACGTTCTTGTAGGCCCAGTGGACGAAGCCCGAGCAGTCAAAGCCGCCGGGATTGGAGCCGCCGAGCACATAGGGCGTGCCGATGGCCGAGCGGGCGTGCTGGAGCAGTTTCTGGCCCGCCAGTTCCTGTTCCTGGTTGAGGCTGGCTTCATAGGAGTGACGGAAGCGCTCCACGCGCGCCTGTTCGGCAGCTTCGCCGCTTTTCTGCGCCGCACAGCCAAAGGCCAGGCCGCAGCCGAGAAGAAGCGCGCACAACTTCAGTCCCTTTCCCATCCGTTTCCTTCCCCTTGCAAAAAGTACAGAAAGCGCAACCGCACTCCTTGCCGTCGCGCATGAGAAAAAATGCAGCCCCGCAACCTTTTCCGGCGGCCTGCGCGTCCAATGGGCGGCAGGCGGCATGAAAAACGCCGCGGCCTCAGGCCTTGAGATTCAGCAGTGTGCCCAGCATTTCGTCGGCCGTGCGCACTGTCTGGGCATTGGCCTCATAGGTGCGCTGGGTGACGATCATGCCGGGGATTTCCCGAGCAAGTTCCGTGCCGCTGGGCAGCGTCATGCCCTCGGGCAGGTTGGCCGCTTCGCGGAATTCGGCCGCCGTGCCGTCCGGTCCGTAGCCCGCAAGCGCGCCCCCCAGGCGCGGCTCACGGATGACCGTGTCCAGCGTGACCCCCTGGCCCCCCGGCCCGGTGGCGTAAAGCGCACGCTGCGGCGCAAAACCCTCAGTGGAGACATTGGCCACATTATGCGCGTGGACAGCCATGCCCCAGGAATGGGCCTGCATGGCTCCCGCGCCCATAAAGAGGGCCGAGGTGATGCCTCCGCTGCCGGATACGCCGTCCATGGTGTGCTCCTCGACAGGTGTTTAGCACAAGTGGCGGCGATTGCAAAGCCTTTTTCCGCATAAATCCGCGGCCGCCGCCAGGTGCGCCCTGCATACCTTCTCATCGGCCGTCCGCGGGAAAATTTAGGGCCATAAACGCCGCCCCGCTTGCCTTCGGCTGCGCCGGGGGGTACTCATGGACGGGGACCCGCACCCGGCGGCTGCCCCGCCATTGCACTTGAGCCCGGGGGATTGGATGCAGCGCCTTCTCCTTGTCGTGGACCCGCAGGTTGACTTCATCACCGGGAGCCTCCCCGTGCCCGGCGCCGAAGCCGCCATGAACGCCCTTGCGGCGGCACTTGGTGCCGCGGGCGATGCCTACGCGGCCAAGATCGTCTCGGCGGACCACCACCCCTATGACCATTCCTCCTTCCGGGAGGAGGGCGGCGAATGGCCCAGGCATTGTGTGGCCGACACGGTGGGCGCGGCCCTCTGGCCCGCCCTCGTGCCCGCCTTGTACGAGACACCGGGCCCGTGCACGGTGGTGCACAAGGGCTGTGAACGCGGGCGCGAGGAATATTCGCTGTTCCAGGATCCCGTGGCCTGCGAGCGCGTGCTCGCCACGGTGGAGCGCCTCGGCGTGACGCGCGTGGAGATTTGCGGGCTTGCGGGCGACATTTGCGTGCTTTCCACCCTCAAGGACGGCGTGAAGCTGCTCGGGTCCGGCATCTTTGCGGTGCTCCCCGCCTTTTCCCCCTCGCTGGATGGCGGCGCCAAGCTCGCGGCTTATGCGGCCGAGGCAGGCATCGCCCTTGCGGACGCGCCGGGCGCGAACTGATTTTGCGGAAAACGCCATGCGACAGATCATCACCCATTTCACCGACGACGATCTCTACAAGTTCACCATGTGCTGCGCTGTCATCGACAATTATCCGCGCGCGCAGGTGAAATACTCCTTCACGGACCGCGGCGGCACGGTCTATCCCCCCGGCTTCGCCCGCGAGCTTGAGCAGCAGGTCGCCATGCTGGAGGACGTGGTCATCACCGACGAGGAAATCGCCTTCATGAAGCGGCGCTGCCGCTATATCCCGCACTGGTTCTACAGTTTTTTGCGCGGCTTCCGCTATGACGCGAGGCTCGTGACCGTGCGCCAGGACGCCTCCGGCCACCTGGAGGTGGAGTTCGAGGGCTGCTGGACCAATACCATCCTCCTCGAAGTCAAGGTGCTGGCCATCATCTCCGAGCTCTACCTCATGATGACCGGCCGCGAGCAGGCGCTGGACCTCGGCGCCTATGCGGAAAAAACCCGCGCCAAGGCCCGCCGCCTCATCGAGGGCGGCTGCACCTTCAGCGATTTCGGCACGCGCCGCCGCGCCTCCTTCGCGGCGCAGGAGGCGGCCATCGGCGCGCTGTGCGCGGGCGCGGCGGAAACCGGGGGCCCCGGCCGCTTCATGGGCACGAGCAATATCTATTTCGCCATGAAGCATGACCTCGTGCCCGTGGGCACCATGGCCCACGAGATCATCGCCGCCATCGGCGGCATGTACGGCCCGCAGATGGCCAACCACATCGCCATGCGGGCCTGGTCCTCCACCTATCGCGGCTCCCTCGGGACCTTCCTCTACGACACCTTCGGCTGGGAGATCTTCAGCCTCAATTTCTCCGAGGATTTTGCCAACATGTTCAAGGGTCTGCGCGTGGACAGCGGCGACAACCGCGCGGAGCTCGGGAAAATCGTCGCCAAGTACCGCTCCCTGGGCATCGAGCCCGCGACGAAGCAGGTGGTGTTCAGCAACGCGCTCACCGTGGACGACGCCCTTGAGATCCAGCGCTTCGCCGCGCCCGTTTGCCAGCCCTCCTTCGGCATCGGCACCCACTTCACCCACGATTTTCCCGGCGTGGCGCCGCTGAACATCGTCATCAAGCTCGTGGCGGCCAAGATCACGGAATCCTGGCCCTTTTACAACGAGACCTGCAAACTCAGCGAAGACGCGTCCAAACACACGGGCGACCCGGCCGTGGTGCGCCGCTTCATGGAGGCCCTGCACCTGCTGCCGCCGGAGCGCGCGGGGGCCTGAGGCCGGGGCCTGACTCCGGGCACTCCCGCAAGGCGGCACACCGCTTGCATCTTTCCCCCTATCGCCGCGCCGCGCGGCAAAATCCTGGCAGGGCCTTTTCATGCTCGTCTATATTCATGTACCTTTTTGCCGTACCCGCTGTAACTATTGCGCCTTTCATTCCGTGGCCCTGGGCCGCGGCGTGGACGCCGCAGCCTCCCCGCAGGTGCGCGACTATGTGGACACCCTCCTCATGGAGCTGGCCCTGCACGCCGACACCCTCGGCGGCTCCAACATCCAGAGCGTCTTTTTCGGCGGCGGCACGCCGAGCCTGTTGCCGCCGCGCATCGTGGGCGTCATCCTTGACCGCCTTGCCAAGCATTTCCACCTCGGCGACAAGACCGAGATCACGCTGGAGGCCAATCCCGAATCCCTGCGCGGCCGCAACGTGGTGCCGGACCTGCTGGCTGCCGGCGTCAACCGCCTCTCCATCGGCATCCAGAGCCTGGACGAGGCCATGCTGCGCACCCTCGGACGGCCGCATAAGGCACAGGACAGCCTGCAGGCAGTGTTCGCCGCGCGCGAGGCGGGCTGCGCCAATATCAGCATGGACCTCATGTGGGGGCTGCCCGGCCAGAGCGTGCGTCAGTGGCTCCAGACGCTGAAGGACGCCGTGCGCATGTCGCCGGACCATATCTCCACCTACGGCCTCACGCTGGAGCCGGGCACGCAGATGGAGCTGGAATGCGAGGAGGGGCGGCTGGTGCTTCCGCCCGAGCGGGACCAGAACATCATGTTCATGGAGGGCGCGGCCTATCTGGAGGCCCAGGGCTACCTGCACTACGAGATTTCCAATTTCGCGCGCATGGGCTTCCAGTGCCGCCACAATCTCGGCTACTGGGACGGCATGGACTATCTCGGCCTCGGGCCCTCAGCCACGTCCACCATTGCCGGGCGCCGCTGGACCAATCCCGCGAGCCAGCGCGCCTGGGACAACATGGTGCGCACCGGGGCGCTCGGCAAGTCGCCCGAGGTGCTCACGCCCACGGTGCGCGTGCTGGAGCTCATCATGCTGCGCCTGCGCACGGCAAACGGCCTGCGCCTCAAGGCCTATCGCGAGCTCACCGGGCGCGACTTTTTGCGTGACAACCAGCGCCTTGTGCAGGCCCTGCACGAAAACGGCCTCATCCGCATCCGCAACGGTTATCTCCGGCTCACGCGCAGCGGGATGCTCGTTTCCAACGCCATCATCGCCAACCTGTTCGAGCGCACCGAGGCCGTGCTCAACCGCGAGGGCATCGGGGGAGCGGACGGCAACGCCGTCCCGCCCGCGCAGGAAGGGGACGAAGCTCTGCCGCTCACGGGCAAGAAGGCCGCGAGCCCGGAAATCCGGCCCGTGGTCTGGCCCACCGCCTGAGCGTGGGCTGGCAAGCGCCTACCGCCGCGCGGAGAGCGCCTGCATCACCTCGTTGGCCTCGGGCTGGTTCGGGTCGCCCTGAAGGGCGCGCAGGGCGAACTCCTCGGCCTTGTCGCGCTTGCGCCAGTCCCAGTACATCTTCGCCATCTTGCCGAAGGTGTTGGGATGCCCGCCGAAGGTGCGCAGGATGGCCATATAGACCTTTTCCGCGCGCTCGTATTCCCGAAGTTCCGTCCAGGCGTTCACGGCCCCGGTATAGGCCGCCGAGGCGCGGGGCTCGAACTGCATGGATTCCTCATACATTTCCGCCGCTTCGGCCATCTGCCCGGCCGCCGCGAAAATTTGCCCCAGCTGCACGCGGATGCCTTCCTCTTCGCTGAACTCCTCGGCCACGCGCTTGAGAAAGGCGCGCCCCTTGGCGTACTGGCCCTCGTTGAGCAACTGCACCCCTGTCTCGATGAGGGTCTTTTTGCGCTCGAGGCGGGCGTCGGCCTCCTGACGCACCTTTTCTTCGGCCTCGTTGATCATGATTTTCGCGAGGCCCTCGAGCACGGTGGCCAGCGCGGCCTCCTTGCCCTGCTGGTAGGGGATGGACCGGGGCTTGCCGCTGCGGCCGGGGTCGAGGAAGGGCTGCATGGCCTGATGATGGGTGAGGGCGTTGAGGAATTCGCAAATCTGGATGTCCATTTCCGCGCGCGGCCCGCGCATGAGCTGCACCCCGGAATACTGTTTCAGGGCCGCGCTCATGGCGGTGAGGGCGCGCGTGACTTCGTTGCGGCGCAAATAGCCGTTGGCGCGGGCGATATTTTCGCGCAATTCCTTGGGGGCGACCTTGAGCATTCAGCGCTTCTCCCTCCAGGCGGCGGAAACCGCCTCCCGGTGTTGTTCCAGAATCTGCAAAACCTTTGACGGCACCCCCTCGGGCGCCCGCCCGGCGAGCCACGCCGCCCGGATTTCCGAGGAGCTCACGGCCTCGGGCGGAAGCGGAAGCAGCAGGGCCTCCCCGCCGCCCGGAAGCCCCATGCGCGGGGCCGCCGCCGCACCCGTGCCGAGGGGCGCAAGCTCCCGCGCGTCCGGCCAGTTCTCGCGCGTCACTGCCCGGAAGGCCGCGGCGTCGGCCACCTCCCCGCGCGGCGCAACGAGCAGGCTGCACAGCGCGGGCAGTTCGAGGCCCCGCCGCCAGCTGGGGAGCAGGGCATAATCCTCCCCGCCGAGGAGGAACCACGGCTCGACTCCGGGCCGGGCGGCGCGGAAGGCGGCGAGGGTGTCCCAGGTGTAGGAGGGCCCCCGGCGCTCGCCTTCCATGCGATTGCAGGCGAGGCGGCCGTCGCCGTTTTCCGCCAGGGCCGCCTTCACCAGCGTGCAGCGCAGGCCGAAGGGCAGCACGCCCCGGCCCGGCTTGTGCGGCGGCCGGGCAGAGGGGATAAAGTCCACGCCGTCCGCGCGGCCGCCCAGGAGGTGCAGGGCGGAAGCCGCCACTTCCAGATGCCGCCGGTGCGGCGGGTCAAAGGTGCCCCCGTAGAGGATGCGCCCGCGGGACGCCGCCTGCGGGGCATCGGCCCCCCCGCCGCTCATGCGCGCGTCTGGCCGTCGCCCAGCACCACGAACTTGGCCGTGGTCAGCTCATGGACGCCCATGGGCCCGTAGGCGTGGAGCTTGGAGGTGGAGATGCCTATCTCCGCGCCGAGGCCGAGCTGGCCGCCGTCATTGAAGCGCGTGGAGGCGTTGACCGCCACCATGGAGGCGTCGGCCTCGCGCAGGAAGCGGCGCGCCCGACCGTAGTCGCGCGTGCAGATGACCTCGCTGTGGTTGGAGCCGTAGGCCGCGATATGCGCGAGCGCCGCGTCCATGTCGTCCACCACGCAGACGGCGAGGACGAGGGCGTGAAATTCCTGGCCGAGGTCATCGGGCGTCAGCGGTTTCGCCGCGGGCCCGAGCAGCGGCAGGGCCGCCGGGTCTGCCCGGAACTCCACCCCCTCCGCGCCGAGCCGCGCCGCCAGCATGGGCAAAAAGGCCGCGGCCTCGTCGCGGTGGACGAGCAGGCACTCCAGCGCGTTGCATACGCCGGGGCGCTGGGTCTTGCCGTTTTCCGCGAGGCGGAGGGCCATGTCGAGGTCCGCGCCCGCATCCACATACATATGGCAGACGCCCTTGTCATGCTTGAGCACGGGCATGGTGGCGGCTTCGCTCACCGCGCGCACGAGCCCCTCGCCGCCGCGGGGGATGATGACGTCGATGCAGGAGTCGAGCTTGCAGAGGGCGGTGACGGCGGCGCGGTCCGTGCCGGGCACGAGCTGCACGGCATCGTCCGGGAGGCCCGCGTCGGCGAGCGCCTGCCTGAGCACCTCGGCGAGCGCCCGGTTGGAGCGCACGGCCTCGCTGCCACCGCGCAGGATGACGGCATTGCCCGCCTTGATGCAGAGGATGGCCGCGTCCACGGTCACATTGGGCCGGGCCTCGTAGATCATGGCGATGACGCCCAGCGGCACGCGCATCCGCCCCACGAGAAGGCCGTTGGGCCGCTGCCACTGGTGCTCGGTGACGCCCACGGGATCGGGCATTTCCGCCACAGAAAGGCAGGCCGCGCGCATCTCGGCGAGGATGGCCGGGGTGAGGGTGAGGCGGTCCACGCGCGGGGCGTCGAGCCCAGCGACGCGGGCCCGTGCCACGTCCTCGCCGTTGACGGCGAGCAGGGCGTCCTCGCGCTCCGCGAGGAGTTCGGCCACGCGGGCGAGGAAGCGGTCCTTGGCGCAGGGCTCGGCCGCGGCCATGCGCCTTGCCGCCGCGCGCGCCCGTCGGCCCAGTCGTTCTATCTCCAGGCTGTTTTCCGCTGTCCAGGCCATGTCGCCCTCCCGCAACGCGCGTCCGGGCCAGAGGGAAAGCGGGGCGGCTTTTGCTTTGACAGGACGCGTGGTTGTGGCGTATGATTGAAAAGTGTGACCGGGGCTTTCGGCCGGGCCGTGGCGGCCCGAAAATGCAGATGCCCGCGCCCCTCCCCGAGGAGGTTAGATACATGAATCCGCAAAAGAATCAAGACGAGTCGGCCTCGCCCCTGCTGCGTGACATCCAGGCCGAGGTCAACCCGGAAAGCGCCCCGCTCCTCCAGTTCATCACCCGCTACGCCAGCGCCATTGCGGGCGTGGTGCTGCTGCTTCTGCTGGCGCTCGGCGGCATGGCGGTGTGGAACTGGTACCACCACGGCAAGCAGGAAGAGGCGCGGGCTGAGCTCGCGCGCATCAATGCCCAGCTCAAGGGCAAGGACCGCGACGCCGCGCTCTCCAAGCTGGCCGAAGGCGCGCCGGAGAGCACCAAGCTCTTCATCTATATGAGCCTCGGCCAGAGCGCCCAGGAAAACGGCGACCCCATCCTCGCGGCGGACGCCTACGCCAAGGCCGCCAAGCTCGACGGCGACGGCGCGCTCGGCCTCACCGCGGCCCTCGGCAGCGTGGGGAGCCTGCTCATGCAGAACGAGAATGTTCAGGCGCTGGCTCTCCTGCAGGAGCTGGAGGCCAAGCTGCCGGAATCGCGCCGCTCGGTGCAGCTTCGGCAGATGCTCGCCGAGGCCGCTTCGCGCGCGGGCAAGACCGAGCTCGCCTACAAGACCTATCTCGGCCTCGCGGAAGAGGTAAAGACCCCCGAAGGGGCCTATTTCCGCTCCCGCGCCGAGGCGCTGGCCGCCAAGCTCGGCAAGGCCGCGGACGCCCCGGCCGCCCAGTAGGGCGGATCTGCCGCTTCCGGGCCTGACCACCCTTGAACCCGGCGCCCCGGCGCCGGGGCGGAGACTGCCGTGGACCCACTCTTGCGCGACGCCCCGGGCGAGCGCCATCTTATGCTGGGTAATGAAGCCATCGTGCGCGGCGCGCTGGAGGCGGGCGTCCATCTCGTGACCTGCTATCCGGGCACGCCGTCCTCCGAAGTGCCGGACACCTTCAGCCGCCTGCGGGAGCAGATCCTCGCCGCGGGCGAGCGGCCCGGCTTCGGCGTGGAATATGCCACCAACGAGAAGGTGGCGCTGGAGGTGGGCGCGGGCGCGGCCCTCGGCGGGGCGCAATGCCTCGTCACCATGAAGCATGTGGGCCTCAACGTGGCCGCGGACCCGCTCTTCACCGCCGCCTATGTGGGCCTCCCCGGCGGCCTCGTGCTCCTGAGCGCCGACGACCCCGGCTGTCATTCCAGCCAGAACGAGCAGGACAATCGCAGCTATGCCCGCGCGGCGCATGTGCCCTGTTTCGAGCCGGCTTCGGCCGAGGAGGCGCGGGAGATGACCGTGGTCGCTTTCCGCCTGGCGCGCGAGCTCGAGCAGCCTGTCATGCTGCGCACCACCACGCGGGTGAGCCACTTGCGCGGGCCCGTGACTCTCGGGCCGCTTCCGGAAAGCGTGGAGCATGCGCCCATGAAGCGCGAGCCCACGCGCTATGTGCCCGTGCCCGCGGTGGCCCTGAAAAGGCACTGCGCGCTGGACGGCCAGATGGAGGCCGCGCGCGCCGTGGCCGAGACGAGCCCCTTCAATACTGTCCGGGCGGCCGATGCCGGGGCTCCGGGCCCGAGGCGCGGCATCATCGTGAGCGGCCCCGCGCGCAACTACCTTGCCGACGCGCTCCATGCCGACGGCCTCACGGGCAGGGCCGCGGTGCTCGAACTGGGCATGACCTGGCCGCTGCCCAAGGAGCTCATCACGGCCTTCCTCGCCGACTGCGACGAGGCCCTGGTGCTGGAGGAAGGCGCGGACCTGCTTGAGCGCGACGTGCGCGCGCTGGCGCAGGAGCGGGGCCTTGGCGTGAGCATTGCGGGCAAGGATGCCGGGCTCACGGGCTTCGGCGAATTTTCCCTTGACCTTGTGCGGCGCAGGCTCGCGCGCTGGTTCGGCCTTCCCGAACCGGAGGCCGCGGGCGGAAAGGCCGTCAAGGGCGTGCCCTGCGGCTGCGAACCCCTGCCGGGGCGCCCGCCGAACCTCTGCCCCGGCTGCGCGCACCGCGCGGTCTATTATGCGGCGCGCAAGGCCTTCGGCGATGATGCCATCTATTCCAGCGACATCGGCTGTTACACGCTCGGACTGTTGCCCCCGCTGAGAACGGCGGACTTTCTCGTCTGCATGGGCTCCTCCATCTCCGCGGGGAGTGGCTATGCCAGGGCCACGGGCGCGCCGGTGGTGGGCTTCATCGGCGATTCCACCTTCTTCCATTCCGGCATGACCGGGCTCGCCAATGCGGTGTTCAACCGCCACGACATCCTTGTGGTCATTCTCGACAACGGCACCACGGCCATGACCGGGCACCAGCCCAATCCCGGTATGGCGCAGCATGTGCTCGGCGAGCACGCGGCGCATCTCGACATCGAGCCCATCGTGCGCGCCCTCGGGGTGGAGCAGGTGCGCAAGGTGCGCGGCTCCAACCTGGCGGCGCTCGGCAGGGCCTTTGAGGAACTGGGCGCGCTTTCCGGCGTGCGGGTGCTCATCGCCGAGGAACCGTGCGTGCTCTATGCCCGGCGCAAGCTCGGCAAGGGCAAGCCTCGCGTGGCCGAGGTGGTGCGCCAGGGCGCCGAGGCCCTGCGCTGCCTTGAGGAACTGGCCTGCCCGGCCTTTTGCCGCAACGGCGACGAGGTGGCCGTGGACGAAAGCCTGTGCACTGGCTGCATGATCTGCCTCCAGGCCGCGCCCGGCGTGTTCCGCGCGCGCAACCGGGCCTGACAGCATAAACTCAATATAATAAAATAATAAATTGCAGTACGGGGTTAAGGAAGCTCCCTTAATTCCGTCTGGAGCGAAGCGAAAGACGGGTGCTCGTGCCGGAAGAATCCTAAAAAATAAGATTTTTCGCTGCTGGCAAGGAAGATAAAAATTTCCGAAGGGAGTGTACTTNNGTACTCGACCGAGGAAATTTTTCTCTGACGCAGCCAGNAGCGAAAAGGCNGTTTTTGACGGATAATTTCGGCATTACANAAGCAGCANAAGCGCACCACAAACTCGGAAGNACANAACGCCATGAGCAACAGCNACACGCGACGCGCGGCTGCGCATCTANTTCGTGGGCGTGGGCGGNCAGGGCACGCTCACCGCCACCAACCTGCTCGCGCGGGCCGCGCTCGACTGCGGCATCGAGGCCGTGGGCGGCGAGGTGCACGGCATGGCCCAGCGCGGCGGCGTGGTGGAATCCGCGCTTTTGCTCGGCGGCTGGCGCTCCCCCCGNGTGGACCACGGCGAGGCCGACATCCTGCTCGGCTTNGAGCCGCTGGAGACCTTGCGNGGGCTCCCNTATCTNNGGCAGGGCGGCGCGGTGTTTTCCAGCAGCGACCCNCTGGCGCCNCTGAGCGTGGCCCTCGGCCAGGCGGTNTATCCCGGCATNGNGCGCATCCGCNAGGAAGTGGCNGAAGTGGCCGCCAAGGCCTGGTTCCTCCCCTGCCGCAGNCTCGGGCGNGAGGCGGGCTCNGTGCAGAGCGNNGGCACGGTGCTNTTGGGCGCNGCCTGCGCCTCGGGCCTGTTGCCGNTNNGNTTTGACGACCTNGCCNNGGCCATCCGCANGCATCTTCCGCCNAAGATACAGGCGGTCAACCTCGCCGCNGCGGAGCTNGGNCGNGCNGCCGTGGCCTGAGCGNCGGGNCGCTTCCGNNCGCCGTTTCCGTNTCTCCCTTGAGGGACGCCCTTTTTTCGGGGCGTCCTTTTTTTGCCNCCGCTTATTGACAGCCGTTCCCAAGATTCATAATGATTTGACAGAGCAGTTTCGCTCANAATGTTCCATGATGCGCGGGNAATGGGGTTNCCGCGCNGTCGGCGTCCNTTTCGGGTGTCCATCCAGGAGGGTTGGGACATGTCCAATTCCATGTATTTCATTCTNGCGACGGTGTGCCTCATCGTGGGCTACATCGTCTATGGCGGCATCGTGTCGAAAGTGTTCGGCGCGCAGCCCGAGCGGCCCACCCCGGCCAAGACCATGGCCGACGGCGTGGACTATGTGGAAATGCCCACATGGAAAGTGTGGCTGGTNCAGCTTCTGAACATCGCCGGCGTGGGCCCGGTCTTCGGCCCCATCCTCGGCGCGGTGTGGGGCCCCTCGGCCCTGGTGTGGATCGTCATCGGCACCATCTTCGCGGGCGCCGTGCACGACTTCATGGCCGGTATGCTCTCCGTGCGCTATAACGGCGCCAACGTGCCCGCCATNGTGGGCTACAANCTCGGCAACATCGCCAAGCAGNTCATGCGCGTNTTCGCCGTGGTGCTGCTCGTGCTCGTGGGCGTGGTCTTCGTGGCCGCCCCGGCCGGCCTGCTCGCCAAGCTCACGCCCGCGACCTTCAACCTGACCTTCTGGGTCTGCGTGATCTTCGCCTACTACTTCNTCGCCACCATCATGCCCATCGACAAGATCATCGGCAACTTCTACCCGGTGTTCGGCGCCATCCTCATCATCATGGCCGTGGGCATGACCGTGATGATGTTCGTCGAAAGCGCCAACGGCACGATGGAGTTCTACAATTCCGCGGTGTGGGCCAACCAGAACCCCAAGGGCGCGCCCATCTTCCCGCTGGTGTTCATCACCATCGCCTGCGGCGCCCTCTCNGGCTTCCACGCCACGCAGTCGCCGCTCATGGCCCGCTGCATGGCCAATGAAAAGCTNGGCAAGCCCGTGTTNTACGGCAGCATGGTGGCCGAGGGCTTCATCGGCCTCGTGTGGGCCACCGTGGGCATGAGCTTCTACCACGGCCCCGAGGCCCTGCAGGCGGCCATCGCCGCGGGCGGCCCNGGCAACGTGGTGACGGAATCCTCCATGGCGCTCATGGGCTCCNTNGGNGGCGTGCTCGCCATCCTCGGCGTGGTGGTGCTNCCCATCACCTCGGGCGACACNGCCTTCCGCGCCGCGCGCCTGACCATCGCCGAAGCCTTCAACTANTCGCAGAAGGGCATCGCGCCGCGCCTCTACCTGGCCGTGCCCATGTTCCTCGTGGGCATCTTCCTCTCGCAGGTGGACTTCACCATCATCTGGCGTTACTTCGGCTGGGCCAACCAGACGCTNGCCACCATCATGCTCTGGGCGGGCGCGGCCTACCTCATGCGGCGTGACCGCTGTCACTGGCTCTGCACCGTGCCGGCCGTGTTCATGACCGCGGTGTGCGTGTCCTACATCTGCTACGAACCCACCATGGGCTTCGCCATCTCCATCGACATCTCCAATATCGTCGGTGTGATCGCGGCCATCGTGGCCTTCGTGGCCTTCATGATGCTCGGCCGCAAGCCCGTGGCCGGCGCGCCCGTCAACTGCTAACGCTCCCTGGCGTCCCCTNGCGGNCGCCGGGTATCTTCGGGGGGGCGGGGCCTTTTCGGCCCTGCTCCCCCTGAACCTTCTCTGCGGGAGTTNGCATGACCGTGGCCCCCCCCAACATCCTCACCGTGGCCGGCTCGGATTCCGGCGGCGGCGCGGGTATCCAGGCCGACCTCAAGACCATCATGGCCCTCGGCTGNTACGGCATGAGCGTCATCACCGCGCTCACGGCGCAGAACGGCCTCGGCGTNACNGGCATNTCCGCGCCGGAGCCGGACTTCGTGGCNCTNGAGCTCACCACNGTGCTCGAGGGCTTTCCCGTGGCCGCGGCCAAGACNGGGATGCTCTTTTCNGCGGGCATCATCCGGGCGGTNGCGCCCATCCTGCGCGGCCGCAGCTACCCGCTGGTGGTGGACCCGGTCTCGGTGAGCCAGAGCGGCAGCCGCCTCCTGGAGGAGGATGCGGTNACGGCCCTGCGGGAGGAGATNCTGCCCGGCTGCGATCTGCTCACGCCCAACCGGCCCGAGGCCGAGATGCTCACGGGCATGAAGATCGCCTCGCTGGAGGATGCGGCCGCGGCCGGGGAGAAGCTGCTCGGCATGGGGCCCAGGGCCGTGCTCATCAAGGGCGGCCATATGGAGAGCTCCGTGGTGGTCACGGACCTGCTCTGCCGCCCGGGCATGGAGCCCAAGGCGCTCCCGCAGGCGCGCGTGGAGACCACCAACAACCACGGCACGGGCTGCACGCTTTCGGCGGCCATTGCCGCTGGCCTCGGCAAGGGCCTGCCGCTGGAGGCCGCGGTGGCCACGGCGCAGCGCTTCCTCAACCGCGCCCTGCGCGCGGCCTATGCGCCGGGCAAGGGCTGCGGGCCGGTCAACCACGCCGCGGGGCTCGCCATCGCCTGACGAAGCGTTGACGCCTTCAGTGGCGCGCTCCTTGCAATGTCGTGGGCATCAGGAGCGCCGTTTACCGGAGGACCAGGGCGGATGCCGTTTCGTTTCAAGATGCAGAAGGTGCTGGACTACCGCGCCCAGCTTGAGGAGGAGGCCAAGGTGCGCCTCGCCGATGCCGAGCACAAGCTGAGGCAGGCGCAGGAGCATCTTGACGCCATCCGCGCCGAAATGGCGGCCGCGGAGGAAAAGTCCCGCGCGGGCGGCCTGCTCCAGAGCGGCGAGCGCTGGCTGCACGAGCAATACCTCAAGGGGCTTNNGNGCGACGCCANNCAGGCNGAGCTCCAGTTGCGGATGCAGCAGCAGGTGNCGGAAGAGGCGCGGGCGCACCTCGCGGAACGCGCCATGGANCGCAAGTTGCTGGAAAAGCTCAAGGAACGGCAGAAAGCCCAATACCTCCACGCGGAACGGCAGCAGGAGCAGCATTTTAATGACGAAATCTCGACACTCCGCTACAAAGCTTCGGCTTTCTAGGCTGGTCCGCATCCTCGTGGCTCTTTGCTGCCTCAAGGTGGCGGCACTGGGCCTGGCCTTTTTTGACGTGCCCCTGCCGCACTGGCTCGGCGGCGGCGACGGCTCGCGCCAGGTGGCGGAGCAGGGCCACGCGGGCGACGCCCCGGACGCGGAGGAGACTGCGCGCCGCCTTGAGGCCGCCCTGCTGGCCCAGAAGGGCGGCGCTGCCGCTGCGCCCGAGCCTGAGGCCGCGCCCGCCGCCCCTGTGGAGCCGCCCGCGCCCACGCTTGCCGCCGATGCCCAGCCGCAGGGTTCCGCCGCCGCGGAACTAGCCGCCGCCGCGCGGCCCCGGCCCCACTCGGGTGCTGCCGTGAGCGGCCTGCCCGCCCCGGTGATTGCCGGAAGCCCCGTGGCCCCGGACTTTTCAGGGGCATCCGTGGCCCAGGCCACACTCACCGGGCCCGACCTGCCCACCCCGCCGCCGCTGGGCTCGCCGCTGGTTCCCGCGGGCATCCCCGCCCCCAGGGCCCAGGCGCCCCAGCCCGAGGACGGTGAGGGCGCGAGCCTCTGGAACCTGCTCGGCCTGACTTCGCTCCCCATTCCGGGGCTCGGCAGCGCGCGCGAGGCCCATGCCGCCGCGCTCGACATGCCCGTGCCCGCCACACCGCCCTCGCCGCAGGGGGCATCCTCCTTTGCGCCCGCCGAGCAGCTCGCGCCTCTCGGCGCCAGTGGCCCCACCAGCATGGGCGGCCCCACGGCGCTCCCCGGCGCAGCGCCCATCCCGGCCAATATTCCGCGCGGCCAGGGGGCCGACGGCGCGCCGCTGCCGCCGCGCGCGGGCGATTTTTCCTCGCGCGGGTCCGGCTCCGCGTCCCTCCCGGCATTGCCGCAGACCGACCCCTCGGCCAACTGGGCCGCGCCCGCCCCGCAGGTCACGCCCAAGGCCGCGCCCGCGGACCCCAACGCCAAGGCCCAGGACCTCGCCCGCCAGCAGCAGGACATCCTCATGCTCCGGCAGCAGATGGACCAGCGCCTCAAGGACCTTCAGAACGCCGAAGGCAAGATGAAGGACATGATCCGCGAGGCCAGGGAGCTCGAGGACAAGAAGGTCAAGAACCTCATCCTCATGTACGGCAACATGAAGCCGCGCATGGCGGCGCAGGCGCTGGAGAACATGGACGAGCGCGTGGCCGTGCGCATCCTTTCCGGCATGGCGCCCAAGCAGTCCGGCGAGATCCTCACCTATACCAATCCCGCCAAGACGGCCAAGTTCACGGAAATGATCACCCGTATGCGGATGCCGGAATAATGCGCCTCAAGCTGCTGCTGGCCTATGACGGCACCGGCTTCAGCGGCTGGCAGATCCAGGAAAAGCCCAATCCCCCGCCCACGGTGCAGGGGACCTTGGAGGCCGCGCTGGCTCGCCTCACGGGTGGGCCGGTGCGCGTTTTCGGCTCCGGCCGCACGGATGCGGGCGTCCACGCCCACGGGCAGGTGGCGCATTGCGACGTGCCCGACAGGCCGGGTTTGGATTGGCGCCACGCCCTCAACGCGGTGCTTCCGCCGACCGTGCGCGTGCTCGCCGCCGAAGCGGCCGCGCCGGATTTTGACGCGCGCCGCGACGCCCTTGCCAAGACCTATGTCTACCAGTTCTGGCGCGAGCCCCGCTTCGTGCCGCCAACACTCGCGCCCTTTGTCTGGGCCTGCGGACCGCTGGACGAGGCGGCCATGCGCGCGACGCTCCCGGCGTTTTTGGGCGAGCGGGATTTCGCCTCGCTGCGCAATGCCGGTTCGGAAACCCGCGGCAGCGTGCGCCATATTTTCGCGGCCTCGCTCACGGCGCTTGCGCCGCAGGAATTTTATCCGCCCCATGTGCCGCTCCTGCGCCTCAGCGTCACGGCGAGCGGCTTCCTGAAGCAGATGGTGCGGAACATGGCGGGTATCCTCGCGGCCTGCGGGCGCGGCAAGCTCGCCCCGGATGCCGTGCCGGACCTCCTCGCCGCCTGCGACCGCGCGGCCGTACCCGCGGCGACGGCCCCCCCGCAGGGCCTCGCGCTCGCCTGCGTGGAGTATGGTGCGGCCCGGGGCGACGCCAGCGCAGCCCCGGCACCTGCCGTGCCCCACTAAGGCGCGCCCCTGACGCCTTGCCCACGCCTTGCCTGCCGCCCGCGCCTGCGGTAGCCTGCGCCATGCCTGCGTCCTCCCCAGCATCTTTCGCCGCTCCCACAGCCGGGTCCTTTTCCCCGTCCTCCCAGCTCGCGCTCTTGCGCGGGCTCACCGCGCTCGTCAACGGCGGGGGCGACGTGACGGAGCAGCTTGAGCGCGCGCTCGGCCTCATGGCGGAGCACCTGCCCATCATCCACGGCATGGTGACTCTCGTGGACCCGAGGAACGGCGAGATACGCACGAGCGCCGCCTTCGGCCTCAACCCGGCGGAGCGCAGGCGCGGCCATTACCACCAGGGGGAGGGGGTGACGGGCCGCGTCATCGCGAGCGGCCGCGCCATGTATCTCCGAGACGCGGGCGCGGAGCCGCTCTTCCTCAACCGGACGCGCTCGCGCGACCTCACGCGGGAGCGGGTGTCCTTTCTCTGCGTGCCCATCCGCCTGCACGGAGAGGTGGTGGGCGCGCTCTCGGTGGACCACCACCGGGCTGACGCGGGCACGCTCGAGGACGAGCTGGAGCTGTTGCACATCATCGCCGCCTTGCTCGCGCCCACGGCGCTGGAAAGCCGGGAGCGCATGGCCGAGGCAGCGCCCTCGCCGGGGCGCCCGGCGGGCTTTGTGGGCAATTCCGAGGCCATGCACGAAGTCTACGCGCAGATTGCGCAGGTGGCCCCCTCCCCGGCCACGGTGCTGCTGGAGGGCGAATCGGGCACGGGCAAGGAGCTGGCCGCCCGCGCCATCCATGCGTCGAGCCCGCGGGCGGACGGCCCCTTTGTATCGCTCAACTGTGCGGCGCTGCCCGAAAGCCTCATGGAGAGCGAGCTCTTCGGGCATGAGCGCGGCGCGTTCACCGGCGCGGTCCAGATGCGCAAGGGCCGCTTCGAGCTGGCGGCCGGGGGCACGCTCTTTCTGGACGAGGTGGGCGAGCTCTCGCCCGCCACCCAGGCCCGGCTTTTGCGCGTGCTGCAGGAGCGCGCCTTCGAGCGCCTGGGCGGCATGGAGACCCTACGCGCGGACGTGCGCATCATCACGGCCACCAACCGCGACCTTGAGCGCATGGTGGAGGCCGGGAGCTTCAGGCGCGACCTCTTTTACCGCCTCAATGTCTTTCCCCTGCGGCTCCCCCCGCTGCGCGACCGGCAGGAGGACATCCTGCCGCTGGCCGCGCACTTTCTCGGCTGTTTTGCAGCCGGAGGGGCGCACGGACGGCCGCACCTCTCGCTTGCGGTCATGGACATGCTCCAGCGCTATGCCTGGCCCGGCAATGTGCGCGAGCTGCAAAACGTGATGGAGCGCGCTGCCCTCCTGCTCGGGCCGGAGCGCGTGGTCCTGCCGCAGCATTTGCCCCCGGCCCTGCATGGCGCCGCGCGGGCGGCCGCGCCGGAGGAGGGGGCGGGAGATACCGGCCCGCGGCTTCCCGTGGGAAGCCTCGCCGAGCGCCTTGACGAGGTGGAGCGCGCGAGCATCGTGGAGGCGCTCGCCGCCTGCTCCGGCCACATGGGCAACGCCGCGGCCGCCTTGGGCCTCACCGAGCGGGTCATGGCGCTCAGGCTTCGGAAATACGGCTTGAGTTACAAGAGCTTCCGCGAGGGCAGGCGCCCGGCCGATTCGACCCGGAGCTAGTTTCCACCATTTAGTCGATTTTTTGCCGTTCCTTCCTTTCCCGTCCTCCCTGCCTGTTACAGGGGGCTGGAGGAGAGGGTGCGGTCACTCCCGCTCAAAAATCGACAAAAGTGTCGATTTTGTCATGCGCGATGCCATTTCCCTGATATTTTAAGGTTTTTCCTCGCCTCTCCCGTACCTGCGCGGGGACATTCGCCCATGTGTGCGCCCGCTTTCCACCATTCTGTCGATTCTTGCAGCCCCCGAGGCCGTCCTGCATCGCCCTGCCAGCTCACCGGGAAAGGTTCGCAAAAATTTTATCCAGAAAAATGGCAGGTTACGCGTGCTGTACGTCCTCCCCTGCTGGCTGGCATGGTTTATGCCCTTGCAGCCTGGTTTTTCCGTTTTCGTGCGCGCATGTCACGGACTGTGGCAGCCGCGTGCCGCAACTCATGTCGTTATCACGCCTTTCCAAGGAGTTTTCACATGGCTTCTCCCCGCAGTGAGGCCCTTGCCCGCGCCCACGCCACGCCCCCCGTCACCCCCGAGGCCGGAGCTGCCCCCCGCGACGCCGACGCCCTGTTCGGCCGCGATGTCTTCGGCCTCGACACCATGCGCCGCCGCCTGCCGCGCGACGTTTACCGCAAGCTGGAAAAGACCGTGCGCGAGGGCAGCCGCCTTGACCCGGAAATCGCCGACGTGGTCGCCAACGCCATGAAAGACTGGGCGCTGGAGCGCGGGGCCACCCATTATACCCACTGGTTCCAGCCCATGACGGGGCTCACGGCCGAAAAGCACGACGCCTTTCTCTCGCCCGCGGCAGGCGGCCACGGCATCAGCGAATTTTCCGGCAAGATGCTCATCAGCGGCGAGCCGGACGCCTCCTCCTTCCCCTCGGGGGGCATCCGCTCCACCTTCGAGGCGCGCGGGTATACGGCGTGGGACCCCATGTCCCCGGCCTTCATCATCGACGGCCCCTATGGCGCGACCCTGCATATCCCCACCTTCTTCTATTCCTATTCGGGCGAGGCGCTGGACCGCAAGATCCCGCTCATGCGCTCCATCGACGCGCTCTCGAAGCAGGCCCTGCGCGTGCTGCGCCTCTTCGGCAACAGCTCCGCCACGGGCGTGCGCCCCATGGTGGGGCCGGAGCAGGAATACTTCCTTGTGGACAAGAACCTCGCCGCGCTTCGACCCGACCTCATGCTCGCCGGGCGCACCCTCGCCGGGGCGCCTTCGCCCAAGGGCCAGGAAATGGAAGACCACTATTTCGGCGCCATCCCGGGCCGGGTGATGAGCTTCATGCAGGATTTGGAAAACGGGCTGCTCGCCCTCGGCATCCCGGCCAAGACGCGGCACAACGAGGTGGCGCCCGGGCAGTTCGAGATCGCCCCGGTCTATGAGGACGCCAACCTCGCCTGCGACCACAACATGCTCACCATGAACATGATGCGCCACCTCGCCGGGCGGCACGGCTTCGTCTGCCTGCTCCACGAAAAGCCCTTCGCGGGCGTCAACGGCAGCGGCAAGCACAACAACTGGTCCCTCAGCGATTCCGACGGCCAGAACCTGCTCAATCCGGGCAAGACCCCGCAGGACAACGCCCAGTTTCTCGTGTTCCTCGCCGCGGTGCTGCGCGCGGTGCACAAGCACGCCACGGCCCTCAGGCTCGGCGCCATCGGCGCGGGCAATGACCACCGCCTCGGCGCCAACGAGGCCCCGCCCGCCATCCTCTCCGTCTATCTCGGCGAGCAGCTCACGGAAGTGCTCGAGAACATCATCAGCGGCGGCCACGCGGCCGCGGAGCGTGCGCCCGTCATGGAGGTGGGCGTCTCCACGCTGCCGCCGCTTCCCTGCGACCTCTCGGACCGCAACCGCACGAGCCCCTTCGCCTTCACGGGCAACAAGTTCGAGTTCCGGGCCGTGGGCTCCTCGCAGTCCGTGGCGCCGGTGAATATCGCGCTCAATGCGGCCGTGGCCTGCGCGCTGGACGACATCGCGACGGAGCTGGAGGGCGCGCTCGCAGGCGGCAAGGATTTGACCTCCGCCCTGCAGGAGCTTTTGCCGCGCCTCTTCCGCGAGCACATGCCCGTGGTGTTCAACGGCAACGGCTATTCGGCGGAATGGCCCGTGGAGGCCGCGCGCCGCGGGCTCCCCAACCACGCCAACACCGTGGACGCGCTCGCGCACTACACCGACCCCGAGGTGATGGAGGTCTTTGTGCGCCCCGGCGTGCTCACGGAGCGCGAAGTCACGGCCCGGCAGGAGATATTGCTGGAAAGCTACGCCAAGACCGTGCGCATCGAGGGGCAGATTCTGGCGGACATGGCGCGCGCCCAGATCCTCCCGGCGGCGCGCAAGGCGCAGGCCGCGGCCGCCGAGGTGCTGCTGCGCACACGCGAGGCCACAGGCGAAAGCCGCTGCCCCGCCGAGGAGGCGCAGCTGGCGGACATCCGCAGGCACGCGGACGCGCTCCAGGACAAGGTGGGCACGCTGGAGGCGGCGCTGGCCGCCACCGCGCAGGTGGAGGGGGCGCTGGCCCAGGCCCGGGCGGCGCGCGATGCCATCCTGCCCGTGATGGGCGAGTGCCGCGTCCATGCCGACGCGCTGGAGCGCCTCGTGGACGACAGCCTCTGGCCGCTGCCCAAGTATGCGGAACTGCTCTGGGTGCACTAGGGGGGAGCCATGTGCAGGATAGGCTCCATCAAGTGCCGGGAGGCCGTGCCGCCCTCGCTGGCCTTGCGGCTCATGCTGCCGCAGCAGGAGGGGCACGACAATTCCGGCTTTGCGCTCGTCATGCAGGACCTCGAGGGCGCGTTCAGCCATTACAAGGAAACGCCCCTGCTCTCGCTGGCCTGCACGCCCGAGGGGCTCAGGCTCGTGGCCGACCACATGGCGGGGCTCGGCTTCGTGCAGCTCGCCCAATGGGTGCCGGAGGTGGACAATCGCGCCGGGCTGAACATGGCGGCCATGCCGCGCTATGTGTTCAGCAATTATGACTGGCCCGAGGTCTACCGCTATCGCGGCCGGAAGGACCGCGAGGAGCTTTTGCTCGACACGCGGCTCGCCCTGCGCCGGCTGCTCGAGGAGCACGACGCGGGCTATGTCTATTCCTTCTGGCCGGACGTGCTCACGCTCAAGGAAATCGGCGACCCGGCGGACATCGCCGCCTATTTCCGCCTCTGGAACGACGACGGGCGCCTCGTGGCCCGCAACATCGTTGCCCAGTGCCGCCAGAACACCAATTACGGCATCGTGCGCTATGCGGCGCATCCCTTCTTTTTGCAGGGGCATACGCTCTGCGCCAATGGCGAGAACACCATGTTCACCCGCAACAGGGAGTTTCAGCAGTCCCTGCACCGCGGCTACACGGGCTTTGAGTCCGACTCGCAGTGCCTGCTTTATACCCTCCACTATGTGCTGCATGAGCTCGGCTGGCCGCTGGAGTATTACAAGCATGTCATCACGCCGCTTTCCGCGGCCGAGGCAGCCGGGCGCGAGGACGGCGAGGTGCTGGGGCTCATCCGCGAGTCGCTGGCGCAGCTCGAGATCAACGGCCCCAACGCCATCATCGGGCTTTTGCCGGACGGGAAGATGCTCGCCTGCTGCGACGCCAAGAAGCTCAGGCCGCTGGTGGTGGGCCGGGACGGCGACATGGTGGCCATGGCCTCGGAGGTGTGCGGGCTCAACGCCATCCTGCCGGACAGGGACCGGGAGAAGGACATCTATCCCGGCGAGCGCGAGCTTGTGGTGGTGGATAACGCGCTGGAGATGCAACGATGCCTCCAGTGAAGCGCGCGTGGCCGCGGGCGCAGGCCCTTTCCGCCAATGATTTGCCGTGGCTCGTGCGTCACAATGCGGGCCGCTGCGTGCTCTGTGGGGCCTGTACGGCGGCCTGTACCTTCGGGGCCATCGAGGCGGGGCTTCCGCCACGCGGGGCCAGCGCGGCCGAGCGCGAGGCCCGGCGTGAACAGGGGCGGGACGCGGGCGAGGCCCGGCGCCCGGTCATCGTCCAGAAGGCCGAGGCCGCCCACGCCTGCACGGGCTGCGGCATGTGCGAGAAGGTGTGCCCAGCCGGGGCCATCCGCCCGGTGCGCAATGCGGACAACCGCTGGGGCGTGCTCTCGCGCACGGCCGGGGGCTGCGGCCCGGCGCGTCGGGGCGGCCGGGGCGGCCGGAGCGTGGTGGAAACGCCGCCGCGCGAGCGCACGCTGGATGCCGTGGTCATCGGCCGCATCAGCCAGATGACGGACCCGGCGCTGGATTCGGAGCGCCACACCTTTGAGCTGCGCTCGCCCCTCGGGAGGCTCCTCAGGCCCGGTGAGCTGCCCCTGCGGGTGGAGGGGGGCCGCCTCGCGCTGGCCGGGGAAACGCCGCCCGTGCGCTGGATCTATCCCGTCATCTTCAGCGACATGAGCATCGGCGCGCTCTCCACGCGCGCCTGGGAGGCGCTGGCGCTGGCCGTGGCCTACCTCAACGAGGAATGCGGCATTCCGGTGCGCATGTCCTCGGGCGAGGGCGGCGTGCCCACGCGCCTTCTGGAATCCGAGCGGCTCCGCTATTTCATCCTCCAGATCGCCTCCGGGCACTTCGGCTGGAACCGCATCATCGAGAGCCTGCCGCGCATGAAGGCCGACCCTGCGGCCGTGCTCATCAAGGTGGGGCAGGGCGCCAAGCCCGGCGACGGCGGCCTTTTGCCCGCGGCCAAGGTGGCCCGGCACATCCAGGCCATCCGCGGCGTGCCCGGGGCGACGCTGCATTCGCCCGCCAATCATCAGGGCCTCTACTCCATTGAGGAGGCGGTGCAGAAGATGCACCTCTCCATGAACGCGGCCTTCGGCTTCCGTGTGCCTGTGGCGGTCAAGTGCGCGGCATCGGCCACGTCCGTTTCCGTCTACAACAACCTTCTGCGCGACCCGTACCACATTTGCGGCGGCTTCTTTCTCGACGGGATGCTGGGCGGCACGGGCGCGGCCTATGCGGTCTCGCTGGAACATACCGGGCATCCGGTGGTCTCGGGGGTGCGGGACTGCTACCGCGCGGCTGCCGGGCAGGGGCTTCAGGGCCGCATCCCGCTCTGGGCGGGCGGCGGCGTGGGCATGAACGGCGACGCCGCGGCCGACGCCTTCAAGCTCGTGTGCCTCGGCGCGGACGGGGTCATCCTCGGGCGGCTGTTGCTTCAGCTGCTCGGCTGCGTGGGCAACGAGCACGGCCGCTGCAATGCGTGCAATACCGGGCTGTGCCCCGTGGGCATCTGCACCCAGGACGAGCGCCTCGTGCGCCGCCTGGACGTGGACAGGGGCGCGCAGGCCATCGTGGACTATATGCGCGCTTTTGACGCGGAACTCCGCAAGCTGCTTGCCCCGGTGGGCAACAGCTCTCTGCCCGTGGGCCGGGCCGACGCGCTGGTGGCCACGCGCAGGGAAGTGGCGGACAGGCTGGGCATCGCCTACGCCTGCTGATGCGGACACAAAGAGGACGCCATGCTCTTCATTTCAACGGTCAAGGGCCATGATCGCATGTCCACCCGCGAGCTTCTGCTGCGCATCAAAAGCGCGGTGGAGGCGGGCGAGACGGACTTTCGTATCGAGGCCTCGGGCCAGCACGACATCGGCGGCCCGCTCTGGAACGCCGAAGGGCGGACACTGCATTTCGAGGTCTCGAATCCGGGCCAGCGCGTGGGCTCCATGGCGCTGCCGGGCACGGAAATCACGGTGCGCGGGCCCGCGCCCGCGGATGTGGGCTGGCTCAATTCCGGCGGTCGCATCACCGTGCTCGGCGACACCGGCGACACCACGGGGCACTGCGCCGCGGCAGGCGTCATCCACGTGGCGGGCAGGGCGGGCACGCGCACGGGCTCGCTCATGAAGCACGACCCGCAGCACGAGCCGCCCGAGCTCTGGGTGCTGGGCACGGTGTCGAGCTTCGCCTTCGAATTCATGGGCGGCGGTCGCGCCGTGGTCTGCGGCGTGGACGGCGGGGCGCCCCTCGGGGAGCGGCCCTGCGTGGGCATGGTGGGCGGGGTGGTCTATGTGCGCGGGGCCGTACCGGAGCTTCCGGGCGGGGTGCGCTCCCTGCCGCTGGACGCAGCCGACACGGCGTGGCTCGCCTCCGGCATGGCGCGCTTTCTCGCGGCCGTGGAGCGGCCCGAGCTTCTGGAGGCGCTCTCGCGCTGGCAGGATTGGCAGAAGATCGTGCCGGAAGGCCAGGCCGGGGCAGGGGCCTGCGCCCCCGCGGACCGGGATGCGGCCATGCGCCGCTTCCGCGCCCACGCCTGGCCCGAAGGCGGCCTTTTCGGCGATGTGTTGCCGGACAGCGGCCGGGTGACGGACCTGGTGGCTACCGGGGACGGGCGCTTGCGCGCGCCGTTGTGGGATACCGGCGCCGGGGCCTGCCGGGAATGCCTCGCCTGCGTGCGCGCCTGCCCGCAGGCGGCCCTGCGGCGGCGGGGCGGAGCCGGCGGCGAGCCCTGCACCTTCAGCGTGGACGTCGCCCGCTGCATCGGCTGCGGCATCTGCGTGGCCGTGTGCCCGCAAGGCCTCTGGCGGCTTGTGCCCGTGCCCGAGGGCGGCCCGCTGTAGCGCGCAGCTTCAAAACGCCCCCGCGACCCCTCACTTCATGAACTCGGTGGAGGGCGCGCACTCGATGCCCATCATCCGGATGTCGTAGATATTGGCCTCGGCCACTTCCGGCGTGGCTGCCGAGCAGCAATCGGTGCAGACGCGGGTCAGGTAGTCGAGCCCCATGCTGTCCACGGCCGTGGCCCGGATGCAGTTGGGATATTGCGTGCCCGTCACATAAACGGTTTTCACGCCGAGCCCGCGCAGCACGAGGTCGAGGTCCGTCCCCACAAAGGCGCTGAAGCGCTGCTTGGCGACGATGATGTCGCCTGGCTCCGGCCTGAGCGCCTCCACCACCTCCGCGCCCCTGGTGCCGGGCACGCAGAAGGGCTTGCCCTCTGCAAAGAAGTGGCGCCGCGTCATTTCCGCGTCGATGCCCGAGGCCCGGTGCACGCGGTTGATGTAGATGATGGCCCAGCCATGCGCCCGGCCCCAGGCGAGAAAGTCCGCAATGGCCGGCACGGTCGCATACGCCCCGGCGACGCGCATGGGCGCGCCCGGCAGCACGAAGTCATTGAGCATGTCCACCACAAGAATGGCGGTCTCGGCGCTTTGCAGCATGGTTTTCTCCTTGCTCGGGCCTACGGCTGTATCCTGCTCGCGGGCAGTTTATAGGCGAACCACCCGTAGAGCAGGCAGATGAGCGCGCAGACGGTCATGCCGATGGAGGTGGAGCGCTGGATGTCGCCCATGCCCACCAGCGGCGAAACGATGAAGCCGAACACATAGCCCCCGAGCCCGAGAATGGCCGAGGCCGCGCCCGCGGACATATGCCCCTCGGTCATGGCGAGGGTGTTGGAGGCGGCGAACACGATGCCCGCGAAGAAAAGCATGGGCAGGATGAGCCCTTCGAACACCCAGATGCTGTCGAGGAAGGAAATGGCCCCGGCCTCCAGACAGGCAAAGAGCACCATGCCCGCGGCGCCCACGATGGCGGCCTTCTTCATGGTGCGGAACTTCACCGAAAGCGTGGCCCCCAGCACCACGCCCAGGGCGTTGAGCCCGAAAATGAGGCCGAATTGCAGCGGGTCGAAGCCGTAGCGCTCCTGGATGATGAAGGGCCCGGAGGAGATATAGCAAAAAAGGACGCCGAGCGCCGCGCTCTTGAGGATGACGTGGATCATGAAGGGGCGGTTTTTCAGCAGGGGCAGGTATTCGTCAAACATGGCGCGCCACGGGCCCCTGTCGCGGTCCTTCGCGGGCAGGCTCTCCCGGAAAAAGAAAGTGAGGCAGAGCATGGCCACGCCGATGAGCGTGAGCACGATGAAGATGCCGCGCCAGCCGATGGCCCGGGCCATGAAGCCGCCCAGAAGCGGCCCGGAGACCGGGGCTATGCCGTTGATGGCGCCCACGGTGGACATGAGCTTGGCGAGCTCGCGCCCGGTGTACATGTCTGCCGGGATGGTCTTGGAGAGCATGACCGCGCCCGAGGCGCCGAGCCCCTGAAAGAGGCGGCAGCCGAGGAAGAAGCCGATGCTGGGCGAGACCACGCTCACGCCCGAGAAAATGATGAACATCGCAAGCGAGATGAAGAGCACGGGCTTGCGGCCCAGCCTGTCGCTGAGCGGCCCCCAGAAAAGCCCGCCCAGCCCCAGGCCCACCATGACGAAGGAAAGGCCGAGCTGCACCACGGAGCGCGAGGTGTGGAACTCCGCCCGCATGGCCGGAAAGGTGGGCAGGTAGAGGTCATTGACGAAGGAGGGGAAGGCGCTCATGGCCGCGAGAAAGCAGAGCAGAAAGATGAAGTAGCCGTGGCCGCCCGGAATGGCGGGGGCGGCTGCCGCGGGCGAGGCGCCCGCAGGGGCTTTGCGGGAAGTGTCGGTCATGGCTTTTTCCGAAGTCTGACAAAGGGTGAAAGCGCGTGTTTTCTTACAAAGATTCACGTTGACGGCGGCAAATGTCAACCGGGAGTCCGGGCGCTCCACGCTTCCGGGCCGATTTCCCGGTCCTCCGCCGGTCCCCGCCGAAAACTGCCGAAATTTCCCCCCAACAGCACCCGGAATCTGGAACGATCCCGCCGCATCCTCCTCCCACGGCGTTCACGCGCCGCGTTCATCCACCCGAACAGGAGGAAAGGATCATGGCGACCATTCGTTTCACCGAGGGCGGCAGGGAGTATCCCATCCCCCATTCCATGCTGACCACCATGGCAATGGTCTGCCCCGAAGGACCCGGCGGCGAGGATCTGGGCCGGGCCATGCTCGCGCTCGGCATCCTCTCCCTCACCGAATCGCTGATGTACTCGGGCTTCTTCACCACCGAGGACCGCGACGCCATCTGGGTCACCGGGGATATCGACCTGCGCCGCAACCTCATCGAGGAGGAGAAGTTCCTCTCGCGGCTCACGGACGCACAGGCCCGGGACATCGTGGAGCAGGACGATGTGGACATGCTGAAGGCCGTGGGGCAATCGGCAGGGCTCCTTGATGCCGTCGCGGACGGGGGCGGCCGCATTTCCCGCGAGGCCGCGGACAGGCTCCTGGAGCATGTCCGGCATCACAAAAATGTGTCCGTGCGTGCCGCCCTGGCGCAAAATCCCAACACGCCGCCGCATCTCTATCCTCCGCTGGCGGAATATATCCGCAACCGCTATGACATACCGGTGGACTATCCTCTGACCGACATGAGCGTGGAGGATGTGGCCCAGTTCAAGGGGAAGTCGCGGACGCTGCTGGAATGGCTGGGCTGCCAGGTGGACGAAATCGAGGACGAGGAGGCGCAGGAGGCTGCCATTCGCCTAGTGGCCGCCCACCCGGACCCCGGCGTGCGGCTCGCGCTCGTGGAATGTGAGGACACGCCAAGGCTGGCCCTGGATCTGCTCGCAGGCGACACGGACCCCGAAATCGCGACTCGGGTGGCGGAAAAGCTGGAACAGGACTAGCCACAGCGGCGCGCGTCCCCCTGAAGCACGCCGGCGCGGCTTCCGGGGGAGGTCCGGTCCGATGGATACGAGGAGGAGAAAATGCTTGGAGCCATTGTCGGCGACATCGTGGGCAGCGTCTATGAGTTCCGGCCGCTTGAAGGCGACTGGGAAAACTTCCCCCTGTTTTCCGAAAAGAGCCGCTTCACTGATGACACGGTGATGACCATCGCCGTGGCCGAGGCCTTGCGCCGCGGCTACGGAAAAGACGGGCTGCACGACCTCATTATTGATTCCATGCACACTTTCGGGAGGCAGTGGCTCACGGCCGGTTACGGACAAAAGTTTTACCGCTGGCTTACCAGGCGCCAGCGCGACCCCTACAATTCCTTCGGCAACGGCTCGGCCATGCGCGTCTCGCCCGTGGGCTGGGTGGCCAAAAGCCTCGAGGAGGCCGAGCGCCTGGCCGCCACCAGCGCCGCCGTCACCCACAATCATCCCGAGGGCATAAAGGGCGCTCAGGCCGTGGCCGGGGCCATTTTCCTCGCGCGGAGCGGGGCCGGCCGCGGGGACATCCTCCGCTATGTGACGGAACAGCATGGCTATGACCTCTCGCGGCCGCTGGCGGAAATCCGCGTGGGCTACCGCTTTGACGAGACCTGCCAGGGCTCCGTGCCCGAAGCCATAACCGCCTTCCTGGAAAGCAGGGATTTTGAGGAGGCTGTCCGCAAGGCGGTGTGGCTCCGCGGGGACGCGGACACCCAGGCCGCCATTGCCGGCAGCATCGCCGAAGCCTTTTACGGCGGCGTGCCCGAGCCCATCGCCACAGAGGCTCTCGCCCGGCTCGACAAGGAGCTCCATGAAAGTTGTCTCGCCTGGCACCTGTGGCTGCGCAACGGGCCTGGCGCATAGCGGCGGGGCGGAGTGCGCGCCTCCTGAAAAAGTGTTTTTACAACCAGCAAAATCTGGAACGGTGCGTGCGCATACTTGCGCCAACAAGGAGATGCACCATGCCGAAGATGTATGCGAGAAAGTCCCGCGCCAAGGCAGCGCTCACCAGCCCCGAGCAGCAAGCGCCCCGCGCCGAGGCCGCCACCTGGCTGCTCCGGCTGCTGGACACGGAGAGCATCGAGCCCGATGAGGATTTTTTCACGCTCGCCGGGTGGGTGTGCGGCGGGCTCAAGTCCTTCATCAAGCCGCTGGAGGAGGCGGCGGCAGGTATCCCGCGGCTGCCCGCCTTGGTGCGGAACATCCTGAGGGAGCTCCCCCGCCTCAAGGAAAGGCGTCTCGCGGAACGCTTTGAGGAAGTGGCGGAAGCGTCCGAGCGTCTCGGCCGGGACCTCCTCGAGCAGGTGCGCGCCCGCCTTGCGGAGTGCGCCGCCCGCACCTGCGAGAGCGGGATGACCGGGCTCATCCAGGGCTTTTTCGGCCTCTCCGACGAGGCCATGACCCTCTGCAAGTATGCCTTCTTCGTCCGCAACTACAACGACATCTACAGGTATTTCGAGGGCAGGCTGGACATGGAGGAATATTGCAACCGCCACCGCCTCGCCTGTATGCTGGGCCTTTCGCCCGCCCGTTGCAACGAACTCATCAGGGAGCTCAGCGAAATCGGCATCCTTGACGAGGATTATGACCTGCGTCTCACGGGCAAGATAGAAAACGCCTGGAAGGGGGAAAATCCCGACGGGCTCATGGAGGCCTTCTGCCGCTCGCTCACCGGCGAGGCGCTTCCGCTCGCGCAGTTCAACATCCCCGCCGATACCGTGGCCCATGTGCGCAGCCTCTTCGACGGTCCGGCGGAGAAGCCCCTGCATGTGCTGCTTTACGGCGCGCCGGGCACGGGCAAGACCACCTTCGCGCGCAGCCTCGCGCGTGAGCTGGGCTGCAAGGCCTGGGCCGTCTCCTGCGAGGGGGACGACTCCGCACAGGACCGCCGCCTCGCGCTCACGGCCTGCCTGCGCCGCGCCGCCCGCGACGACAGGGCCTTCGTGCTGGTGGACGAGGCCGAGCGCATCCTGGACACGGGCCGCGGCCGCCACGGCGAGGCAGGCTCCGATACCGCGTGGCTCAATCCCTTCCTGGAAAAGCCGGGCGCGCGTGTCCTCTGGATCACCAACAAGGTGAGCCATCTCGAGCAGTCGGTGCGCCGCCGCTTCACCTACAGCGTGCATTTTCCCGAGCTCGGCAAGGGCGAGCGCAAGGCCATGTGGCGCAAGCTGCGCGAAAAACACGGCCTTGAGGCGCGCCTCTCCGAGGAGGACCTGCACAAGCTCGTGGAGCGCTATCCCGTGCAGGTGGCCATCATGGAAAACGCTCTCCGGCAGGCGGCGCTTCCGGCCTTTGCCGGGGAAAGCGCCTTCGCCTGCGTGGACCGGGTGCTCCGCTCCTATATGACGCTGAGGCAGGACGGGGTGGCCGTGCCGCCGCCCCGGAGCACCACGGGCTATGACCTCGCCGCGGTCTCAACCACGCGGCCCGTGGAGGAGGTGTCGGCGCAGGCGGCCTCGCTGGACGCCCTCCTGCGCGAGGGCCCGGGGGGCCGCGACGGGCTGGAGCCGGGCCTCGGAACCATGCTGTTCTACGGCCCTCCCGGCACGGGCAAGACGGCGCTGGCCCGGCACCTCGCCGAGAGCGTGGGCCGGGAATGCCACATCCGGCGGGCGAGCGACCTGCTTTCGCCCTATGTGGGCGAAACGGAGCAGAATATCGCCGCCGCCTTCGCCAGGGCCGAGGTGCGGGGCGCGGTGCTGGTCATTGACGAGGTGGACAGTTTTCTCCAGAATCGGGAAGCGGCCGAGCGCAGCTGGGAAGTGTCCCAGACCAACGAATTCCTGACCGCCCTCGAGGCGTGCCGCGGTTTCTGCATCTGCACCACCAACCTGCGCAAGGACATGGACCCGGCGGCCATGCGCCGCTTCAGCCTCAAGGTGGAATTCTGCTACGCCGGACCCTCGCAGGTGCGCGCCCTCTATGCCGCTGTGCTCCAGCCCCTTGTGGATGGGGAGCCGGCTGCGGCCCTCATGGACGAGCTCTGCCGCGAGAAGGCGCTGGCCCCCGGCGATTTCCACGCCGTGCGGATGCAGTACCGGCTGCGGCCCAGGGGCAGCTTCGGCCACGGGGAGCTCGTGCGGGCGCTCCTGGCCGAGCAGCGCATGAAGCTGGAATCCACGGCGAAGCGCGTGGGCTTTTCCCGCTGAGGAGAGAAAATGGGATGCAAGCAGGCGGACGCCAAGCCCGCAGAAAAGCTCCTTGCCCTGTTCACCACCCTGCTGTTCACCAATCGCAGCTACAGCCTGGGGCAGCTCGCGGACATGCTCGAGTGCTCCAAGCAGACGGTGAGCCGCCTCCTTCTTCAGATGGAGGCCGCGCGCTATGGCAAGCTCGCGCGGGAAAAGCGGGGCAAGGAGGTCTTTTTCCGCCTGCTCAGGCCCGGGCATGTGCCCGCCGTGTCGCTGGACGGCGAAGGGCTCTCGCAGCTCATCCTCTGCCGGGATTTTCTCGCGCATCTTCTGCCGCAAAAGATGCAGGCCCAGATGCAGAAAAGCCTTGAAGTGGCCGTGAGCTGGCTCCCCACCGGCAACCAGACGATGCCGGGCAGCGTGGCGGCAAGCCTCGCCAAGGGGCACATCGACTACGCGCCCTTTCAGGGCTTTCTCGAAACGCTCATGCGTGCCATCAGGGGCAACGCCGTCTGCGTGGTGCGCTACAAGCGGGCGCTGGACAGCCCGGAAAAGGAATATGACTACGCGCCCCGGCGCATCCTGGCCTACCGGGAGGGCATCTTCGTGCTCGGCTACATGGTCACGGACAAGGGCACGGCGCTGCCGCTCCACGACAGCCCCACGCCGCTCGCCCTGCAAAGGTTCCGGGCCTGCGCGCTCACCCGGCGGACGGCGGAGGCGGTGCCGGATGTGCCGCCGCCCACGGGCGAGGCCATGGGCTTCATGACCACGGGCGAACCCTTCGAGGTGCTCGTCCGGTTCGCGCCCGCGGCCGCCACCTATGTGGCCGAGCGCCAGTGGAGCGCGCATCAGGAGGTCACGCCCTGCGGGGACGGCTCCATCCTTCTCCGCGTGCAGGTCGCCAACGAGCCCGAATGTATTTCGTGGCTTTTGGGCTTCCGTGCGGACGCAGAGGTGCTGGAGCCCGTGTGGCTCAGGGAGAAGCTGGCGGCCGAGCTCGAGGGGATGCGGGCGAAGTACGCGCGCGGATAAAGGGAGGGGCCGGGGCTTGCCGCCCCTGTCAGGCGCCGGGGGCTTCGGGCGCCGGAGCCTCCGTGCGGTATTCCGGCGGCAGGTTGCGCATGATCCAGCGGGCGCAACGGGCGGGCGTGCCGCGGGCGGCGTCGCAGCGCAAGTTGGCCCAGGCGGCGTAGAGCGGGGCGCGCTCCCGGTGGAGGTCGGCCACGCATTGCCCCGGCCCGAGGGAGAGGCCGCGCTGCGGGTTGCGGGCGATGCGCCGCTCGATTTCGGGGAGCGGCACGTCCAGATGGACGATATGCCCGAGCGAGGCGAGGTGCTTCATGGCCGCCTCGCGGTAGATGACGCTGCCGCCTGTGGCGATGACCGTGCGCTGCGCGCGGAGGGCGCAGATGACCGTGCACTCCACGTCAAGGAAGGCGTCGCGGGTAAGCGCGTCGGTGAGGTCCTGGAGGCGGCAGCCGTAAAGCGCCTCCATGAGGGCGTCGCTGTCGAGGAGCGCCCAGCCCATTTCCTGCGCGAGGCGCGCGCCGATGGTGCTCTTGCCCGAGCCCGCCATGCCGATGAGGATGACGCAGGGGAGCGCGTCCTTTGGTGTGGTGAGCAGGCTTGCGGCGGCATCGGGGGCGGGGCCAGAGGCTGCGACTGGGGGCATGGATACTCCGGGCGGGGAAGGGCTTGCAAGGGACTCTGCCCAAGGCAATGGCCCCTGTCAAGGGCAGGGCGCGAAGCAGGGACGGGAGCGGGGAAACGTGATGAACGCGCAGGGCCTGGCCCGGGCCATCTTTCTGGACAGGGATGGCACCCTCAACGAGGACCTGGGCTATGTCCACAGGCCCGGGGACTGGCGCTGGCTCCCCGGCGTCCCGGAGGCGCTGGCGCGCTTTCGGGCGGCCGGGTGGAAGCTCGTGGTGGTGAGCAACCAGTCGGGCCTCGCGCGCGGCTATTTTGCGCCCCAGGACCTGGCAAATCTCGAGCGCTGGGTGGAGTGCGAGCTGGCGCCGCTCGGCGCGGCCCCGGACGCCTGGTACAACTGCCCGCACCACCCGGAAATCACCGGGCCCTGCGCGTGCCGCAAGCCGCTGCCGGGCCTCATCCTGCAAGCCTGCGAGGAGCTGGACATCGAGCCCGCGGCCTCGTGGATGCTGGGCGACAGGCTGCGCGACGTGGCCGCGGGTCTCGCCGCGGGCTGCCGCGCCGGGCTGCTCCGGCCCGAGCCCGGCGACGCCGAGGCCCGGGCGACCCTCGCGGCCTTTCCCGGCACGTCGGTCTGGCCGGGCCTTCCGGCGGCCTGCGACGCCATTCTCGGGAAAAGCTAAAGTTCCGCCAGCGCCTGCTCCGCGGGCGCAAGCACGAAGTCGGGCCCGGCGCAGGGGCTCACGAGGGCCGCGCGGGCCGCGGGGATGACGCGCACCGGGCCCACATGGGGCTCGGGCACGGTATAGCCCGGCGCGGCCTGCGTGAGCGCCGCGTCGCGCACGGGCGCGGCAAGGAGCAGAGCGGTGAGACAGGCCCAGAGCAGGAGCACTGCGCCCCAGAGCCAATAGGGCAGATTATGCGTGAGGGTGTTCATGGCTGCCTTCCTGCGGCCGTCGAAGATGCAGGGGCCGCAGGAAGGACTATGCAAGAATCATGCGGAGAAAGACTTGCCGGGCGCCTTCAGGACGAAGAGGTGAAGGTCAATATTGCAGTTATGGATCTTCCTTAATTCCGTCTGGAGCGAAGCGGAAGACGGGTGCTAGTGCCGGAAGAATCCTAAAAAATAAGATTTTTTGCTGCTGGCACGCTAGCCGTTGGCGAGCCTGCGAGCCTTACGGATAGCGACAGTGACAGCGTTGGCTGTCCAGCGCGGTAACTAACTGCTGTCTTCATCCGTAGCTTCCTTCGTCGCAACAGCTGAAGCAAGGAAGATAAAAATTTCCGCAGGGAGTGTACTTAAGTACTCGACCAAGGAAATTTTTCTCTGACGCAGCC
>JAAUYU010000001.1:45839-81767 GCA_014804965.1 Desulfovibrio sp. | reverse complement strand
TCATACCCCTGCGTTTTGACGGCGTGGCCATGACGCCCTGGGGCATCTACGGCGCCATCGGCCCCAACACCTTCCGCACCGCCGCTGAACCCAAGGCCGGCGAGAACCGTTTCTTCGGGCAGCGCATCAACGGCGTGGACGGCAACTACTTCATGAGCGGTATGTTCCCGCTCATGGCCAACAAGACAGCCATCAACCGCAAGACGCCCAGCGAATACGGCAACGCCTGGTGGGGCGGCCTCACCGGCGAGCTGACCATGTGGGACCCGTTCCGCATCGCCTGGGAATTCACCTACGGCAGCGTGGACTGGATGGACGACGCGGCCATGAACCGCAAGGGATGGATGGGCGCCCTGCTCTTCGAGTACAAGCTCGACTGGGGCATTCCCGGCATCTACGGCTGGTACGCCTCGGGCGACGATGACGACCTCGGCAACGGCTCAGAGCGCATGCCCTATATCGTCAACGATTTCGGCGTCTCCGGCTTCTCGGACACCTTCGCCGGGCCGGACATCAATGGCCTCGAGCGGGACCGCGTCCTCGCTAACACCCTCATCGGCACCTGGGGCGTGGGCGCGCGGCTCAAGAACATGAGCTTTCTCCCGAAGCTGCGGCACACGCTCCATGTGAGCCTGTGGGGGGGCACCAACAGCTCCAGCATCCTCGAGAAGATCCACGACCGCACCGGCAAGTGGATGTCGCCCAACGTCAATGACAATACCGACTACACCGTGCCCGTGGGCCGCGACAACATCTACCTCACGGACAAGGACTACGCCCTCGAGATGGGCCTGTTCAACCAGTACAAGATCTACGAGAACCTCNCGGTCAANCTNGAGGCNAGCTACGTCCACCTNATGCTGGACAAGTCCGACGACACCTGGGGCCTCGCCACCACGGGCGGCGGCAAGCGCGGCATCCGCGACGCCTGGAACGTGAGCGCGCTCTTCATCTATTCCTTCTGATACGCCCATCCCTCCTGCCTNANNTNGCCGGGGCNTNCCNCNAGGGGCCCCGGNNANNGGAGAAGACACGCATGATCAAAAGCATCGACCNCNACACCTGTATCGGCTGCGGCGCCTGCGTGCGCATCTGCCCGCTGGACACCCTGCGNATGGGNNAGGACGACAAGGCCTANATCGCCTACCCGGACGACTGCATGACCTGCTTCCTCTGCGAGCGGGCCTGNCCNTCCGGGGCCGTGGACGTGGACCCGCTGCGCGAGGTNNTNCCNCCCACNTTCCCNGANGTGCCNGTNGAGCTTGGAGGAGGCCGCGCATGAAAANCGANGTGAANATCAACCGCGTNGANACNGACCTGCTCATCCTCGGCGGCGGCTCGGCGGGCCTNTGGGCCGCGCACCGCTTCNCCGAGCTCATGCCCGGCCGCAAGGTCACNATCGTGGACAAGGGCCCNCAGGACTGGGGCGGCCTCATGACCATGGCCGGNGGNGACTTCGAGGCCGTGNTNCCNCCGGACACGGTGGACGAATGGCTCNNGGACCTCGTCTATTANTTCGACGGCCTCTGCGACCAGCCGCTCATGGAGGCCCTGCTNTCCCGCTCGGCCGACAGNATGCGCGACTATGAGCGCTTCGGCTGCGAATTTTTCCACACCCCGGACGGCAGNCTCAAGAGCGTGCCGCAGCGCGGGCTNGCCGCATGTGAAGCTCTATCCCGCNCANCAGAAGGGCCGCGGCGGCGAGCTCATGGCCAAGAGCCTCGNGGNNCGCCTCAAGGANGCNGGCGTCACGCGCNTGGGGCGCATCATGCTNACCGACTACCTCGTGCGCGACGGCCGCGTGGCGGGCGCGGNGGGCTTCCACTGCAGAACGGGCGAGGCNTATATCTTCAAGGCCGGGGCCATTNTCGCGGCCACGGGCATGGGCGGCTGGAANACCTCCTACGGCAAGAACACGCCCACCGGCGAAGGGATGCAGATGGCCTTNGAGGCCGGGGCCGAGCTGCAGGACNTGGAATTCTGCCGCGTGTGGAACATGCCGCGNCTTTTCGCNTGGGAAGGGCAGACCCANCTNTTCCCGCTGGGCGCGCGCTTCGTGAACCGNCTNGGCGAAAACTTCATGAGCCGCTATTCGCCCATCCTCGGCCCCAACACGGACCCGCACTTCACCACCATCGGCATGGCGCTGGAGATNCGCGCCGGGCGCGGNCCCATCATCTTNGACGTGAGCNCGCTGCGCGGCGAGGACATGGTCCTGCTCAAGCCGCAGACCGGCTGGCAGAAGCTCAACTATGACAAGCTCTGCAAGCTCGGGCTGGACCTCTTCAAGGACAATACGGAGTGGGTGCCGCAGATGACCGTCTCGCACGGGGGCATCCGCGCGGGCATCGACGGTTCGACTGCCGTGGCGGGCCTCTTCGCCGCGGGCACGGCGCGCAGTCTCGAGCCCGGCGTCTATGCGGGCGGCTTCGCGCTCATGACCACGGCCGTCACGGGCCACATGGTGGGCGAGACCGCCGCCGCGTGGCTCAAGGACGCGGACGCGGCCCCGGCGCCGGATGAAAGTGAGGCGCAGGCGCGCCTTGATCGGGCCTATGCGCCGCTGGGCCGCACGGGAGCGGACACGCTGACGCCCAAGGAAGTGCTGACCAAGCTCCAGGCCGCGGTCTTCCCTTACGACGTCTCCATCGTCAAGAACGGCCCGGCGCTGGAAAGAGCCCTTGCCGAAATCCAGAGAATCAAGACCGAGGAATTGCCGCGCATGGCCGCGGCGGATTCGCACTACCTGCTCAAGCTCCACGAGGTCAACGCCATCGCCTTTGTGAGCGAACTCTATGTGCGCGCCTCGCTCACGCGCAAGGAGACGAGGGCCGGGCATTTCCGCGAGGATTATCCGCATATGGACCCGGAGGGCCCGGCGTGGCTCTTCATCCGCCACGGCGCGGACGGCGAGCCGGAATTCGTGCGCGAGCGCGTGCCGCTGGAAAAGTGGAGGGTGCCGCTCACGCGCTGCTATCAGGACAACTTCAACTTTGTGGCGGCCGAAGAGACGGCAAAAGCGTAGCCTTCGGCAGATGGGACCCATAAAAACAGGCCGCGCCCCGAGGGGAACGGCCTGTTTTTCGTTTCAGGTGCGGGCTCCGCGCGGGGATTTGACGCGCTTTCCCCTTCGCCCTAAACTTCCGGATAATCTTTGGAGTGCCCCATGCCTGTGGCAACCAAGCGCGACCTGCGCGAACTCGAATACAAGCTGACCATCCGCCTCGGCGGCATTGCCGTTGCCTGCACGGCGCTGCTTCTCGCCGTGCTGCCCATGATGATCAGATAATTTGCGGCCGCCTGGGGCATCACCCGCAGCCCTCGCTCCTTCGCTCCTCACGCATCCCGGCCCATCTGCCGGGCCACGGCCAGCGCCTTGTGGCCCTGCATGGCCCCGAATTCATGGACGCCGGTCACAAAAAGCCGTCCCCTGTCCTCCCAGCGCTTCAGCCCGAGCATTTGCCGATAGGCCTCCGCCGCCCCGGCGAAGGAGCGCGGGAAGAGGCTCTCGCCGCACATGAGCAGCATGGCCTCCTTGACCTTCATGTCCCGGAGCCGATTCTTGCGCGAATAGGGATACATCCTGTCCATGGCGCACTTGATGTGGCCGCTGAAATTGTACCAGTAGAGCGGGCTGCAAAAGACGAGCATGTCAGCCTGCTCGAGCCTGGGCCAGAATTCCGCGAAGCCGTCCTCCACCACGCAGGGCTCTCCCGTGCTCCAGCAGCCGTCGCAATGGAGGCAGGCGCCCACAGGCGTGAGACCGGAGTGGAACGCTGCTACCGTATGCCCGGCCTCCCGGGCGCCCTCCATGAAGGCGTCCGCAAGAAGCAGGCTGTTGCCACCCTCCCGGGCGCTGCCCGTGACCACGAGGATATTTTTCTTCTCGCCCGTGCCTTGCGTGGTGAAGGATTCCACATGGATGGGGGAAGTGGAGGAAAAATGCCTGTAGAGAGCGCTGCCGCCCACGGCCAGCGCCGCGGCCGTCCCGGCTACGGTGAACAGCTTGCGGCGCGAGAACTTCCTGACACCCTTGTCGCCGGAGGCGGTATTTTGCTGGTCAGCCATTTTCTTTCCCCCTAGAGTGACTGCATCCGCCTGCGGTCCACCATGCGCTCCAGTTCCTCATCCGAGCAGGAGGCCAGCGTCTCGTCGATGTCGGCAAGCACCCCGGCCTTGGCCGCGGCGTCGCGGTTGGCGAAGCGGTAGTTGAGCGGATTGAGATAGTGTACGCCGTCATAGATGGTATCGATGTCGAGGTTTTGCAGGAAGGTGCGCAATTCCTCGATTTTTTCCCGCTCGGAGGCCTCGGTGAACTCGCCGCGCCGCGCCATCTCCGCCACCGGGGTCCCCGCGAAAAGCGTCATGCCCGTGGTGGTGATGCGGTGCGGATGCACCTTGTTGAACATGCGCGCCGTGGCCTCGCCGCTGGCCTTTCCCATGCCCTTGCCGCCCATGCCGAGAATGTAGAAATTGGTATAGGTCATGCCCGCTTCATCGAGGCGCAGCAGTTGCTCCACAGTCTCGGCGGAGTCATGCCCCTTGTTCATGAGCCTGAGCACGTCGTCATGGCCGTTTTCCGTGCCGATATAGATGTGCCGGAGGCCGAGGTCACGCAGTTCCGCAAGCTCGGCATCGCTCTTGGCCGTGATGTCGTCGATGCGCCCCTGGAGGCTCACGCGCGAAAAGCGCGGAAAATGCCTGCGCAGGACTTCGAGATATTCCCGCAGTTTGCGCACGGGAAGCGCCAGCGGGTTGGAACCGGTCATATAGATGGCCGTATCCGCCGGGAAAAAGGGCTTGTGAACGAGCACCTCGCGCTCCAGCTCTTCCGGCGTGACGGCCATGAAGGGATAGCCGCGCGAGACATAGCAGAAATGGCAGTCATTATAGGTGCAGCCCTGGGTGGCGCGCAACAGCAGCGAATGGGCCTCCTGCGGCGGCCGCATGGCGGGTTCGGTGAATGCTCTCATGGTTGCCCCGAAGGTCGTTTGGAGTTGGGCCGTGATGGTGCTCCGGCAACGCCGGCAAGCCAGATTTTTAATATCTGCTAAAAAAGTGTCAAGGCTGCGGGGGCAAGCCTGCGGCGGCGGTCGTGGGCAGCCCGCGCCGCCTCTGCCGGAAAATAACCGCCCTTGCGGCATTTACAATGCTGGCTATTTTAGTAGTATGGAGACAAAAGCCGAAATGGGAGCAGCTGATGATTACCATCTATATAGACCCTGACCTCGATTTCCATCCGAAACTGCCCAAAAACGCCCAGTGGACCGACGATGCGGCCGCGGCCGAGATCCTGCTCACACCGGGCAAGGCCCCGGCGGAGTGCAAGGGCCACGTCATCGCCTGCCGCAATCAGGATGCCGTGAAACACATGGACAAGGCGGAAATCGCGGCCTATCACGACATCTGGCTTCTCCCGGTCATCCCCCCCCTCTGGCAGGCGCGGCTCGAGAAGCTCGTGGAATGGGTGTCGGAGCTCAATACCGCGCGTATCGAAAAATCCTGGCTGGAGACGCTCATCGACTCCATGCCGGACATGATCTGGTTCAAGTCCCTGGACGGGCTGCACATGAAGGTCAACCAGGCCTTTTGCAAGGCCGCGGGCAAGACGCGCAAGATGATCGAGGGCCGCGACCACTACTTCATCTGGAACGTGGACCCCGGAAGCGCCGACCACGACGAGACCTGCGTCAACAGCGAGGCCGAGGTCATCAAGGCCAACAAGACCTGCACTTTCAACGAAACGCTCAAGATCGGCGACCAGAAGCGGCACCTGCTCACCTACAAGACGCCCATCCACGACCGCCACGGCAAGATCATCGGCACGGTGGGCGTGGCGCACGACATCACCAATATCCTCAATCTGAGCATGGAGATAGAGATCTTCATCGAGGCCATGCCCTTCCCCATCATCATGCACAACGAGAAGGGCGTCATCACCCACATGAACCAGAAATTCGCCGACTTCTTCCACGAGCGCAAAAGCGACATCATCGGCGTCAACTACTGGGACTGGAAGAGCTGGTTCTTCACCCACCACGATGCGGGCAGCCTCGGCTTCATGGACGATGACGAGCAGAAGTTCGTGAGCGTGCGCGAGACGGAGCTTCGGGACATTTTCGGCAATGTGTTCGGCGGCCTCGCCGTGTTCAGCGACATCACGGCGGAAAAGAACCTGGAGATAACCATCCGGCGCAACGCCAGCGAGGACCACCTCACCGGGCTCGCCAACCGCCATGCGCTGAGCGAATATTTCCAGAAGATGGACAAGAACGTCTTTCACCTCCTCTATCTCGACCTCGACAACTTCAAGGCCGTCAACGACCGCTGGGGCCACGAAACGGGCGACATGGCCCTGCGCAAGATCGCCTCGGTCATGCGCGAAACCTTCCCCAACGATTTTCTCGCGCGCCTCGGCGGCGACGAGTTCCTTGTCTGCATCGCGCGGGACATCGGGGATGACGAGCTTGCCGCGCTGGCGGCCAAGGTGCAGGCCAATCTTTCCAGCTGGTTCGGCTCGCTGGAAAAGCTCTCGGACGTGAGCCTTTCCATCGGCATCCGCCCGGCCTGCGACCCGGAATATCCGCTGGAACAGCTCATCCATGAGGCTGACCAGGCCATGTACGCGGCCAAGCGCAACGGCAAGGCCCAGGCCAAGGTGTGGCAGCCCTAGACCGGAGCGCTTCAGCACAGCAGTTTTTTCCATGATCACCGCTCCCGGCGGGGCATCCCTCCCGGGTGTCGTGCTGTCCGGCGCCTTTCCCCGCAAAACACCCGGCGAGCCTCTCCCGCCGGGAGGCAGCTCCCCGCAAACGCGCCCCTGCCGGGCCTTTGCGGCGCTAAAAAATTTTTTCGCCCCGGCACTTGCCAAACGAAAGAAATGTGGATATTTGATTGCGTTCACGAATTAAGAGGGAGGGTTAATTGCTGTTTTCTGTAACCTGCTGTAAAAGAAACATTTTCTAAAAACACGGCGCAATGACCCAGGCCCTGCGGGACGGCAGGGGATGGGTTTTTGTCGTCTTTGCCGTGTGCGGCAGGCAGCATCCGAAAATTTGTTCCCCGATGCGCTTTCCTGGCGCAGCAATGGCGCGGGCCCCGTTTTCCGTTGCAAACGCAACTGCCAGACCTTTTGAGGTACCCATGAGCCAGCTCAGCAAACAGTTCGGCAAGATCAAGACTTCCCTGCCCATCCCCCATCTGCTGAACCTCCAGATAGATTCCTACCGGAAGTTTCTCCAGGAAGGCGTTCCCGAGAACGAGCGCAGCCATGAAGAAGGCCTTGAGGGCGTCTTCCACACGGTCTTTCCCATCGAGGACTTCAACAAGACCGCGAGCCTCGAGTTCGTCTCCTATGAAATTCAGGAGCCCAAGTACGACCAGGCCGAGTGCATCTCCAAGGGCCTGACCTATGAGGCCCCGGTGCGCATCCGCGTGCGCCTCGTCGTCTATGACGCGGACGAGGCCTCGGGCAACCGCACCATCCGCGACATCAAGGAGCAGGACATCTATTTCGGCACGCTCCCGCTCATGACAGAGAAGGGCACCTTCATCATCAACGGCACGGAGCGCGTCATCGTCAACCAGCTCCAGCGCTCGCCCGGCATCATTTTCGAGCATGACGGCGGCAAGACCCACACCAGCCGCAAGGTGCTCTATTCCTGCCGCATCATCCCCATGCGCGGCTCGTGGCTCGATTTCGACTTCGACCACAAGGACATCCTCTATGTCCGCATCGACCGCCGCCGCAAGATGCCCGCCACCATCCTGTTCAAGGCCATGGGCATGAGCAAGGAGCAGATCCTCGACTACTTCTACACCCGCGAGCATTACCTGCTCGAGCCGGGCGGCAAGGTGATGTGGGAGGTGGAGAAAGACCTCTACCGCAAGGACACGGCCTACGCCGACATCACGGCCGAGGACGGCACAGTGCTCGTCAAGGCGGGCAAGCCCATCACCAAACGCGCGTGGCGGCAGATCTGCGAGGGCGGCATCAAGGCCATCGAGGTGCGCCCGGACTTCATCGAGGGCATGTTCCTCGCCGAGGACGTGGTCAACCCCGAGACGCACGAGGTGCTCGCCGAGGCGGCCGACGAAATCACCGCGGGCCTCATCGAGCGCTGCCGCGAGGCGAACATCCGCCGCCTCTCCGTGCTGCACACCAAGGGCACGGACACCTCCTCCTCCATCCGCGACACCCTGGTGCAGGACCGCATCCCGGACAAGCAGAAGGCCCAGGAGGAGATTTACCGGCGCCTGCGCCCGTCCTCGCCGCCCACGCCGGAAATCGCGGCGAGCTTCTTCGACAACCTGTTCCGCAACCCGGATTATTACGACCTTTCGCCCGTGGGCCGCTACAAGCTCAACCAGCGTCTCGGCCTGCACGAGCCCGCGGACCTGCGCGTTTTGAGCGACGAGGACATCCTCACGGCCATCAAGGTGCTTGTCCAGCTCAAGGACAGCCACGGCCCGGCCGACGACATCGACCATCTGGGCAACCGCCGCGTGCGCCTCGTGGGCGAGCTCGTGGAAAACCAGTACCGCATCGGCCTCGTGCGCATGGAGCGCGCCATCAAGGAGCGCATGAGCCTGCAGGAAATTTCCACGCTCATGCCGCATGACCTCATCAACCCGAAGCCCGTGGCCGCGGTGCTCAAGGAGTTTTTCGGCACCTCCCAGCTCTCGCAGTTCATGGACCAGACCAATTCGCTTTCCGAGGTCACGCACAAGCGGCGCCTCTCGGCCCTCGGGCCCGGCGGCCTCACGCGCGAGCGCGCGGGCTTCGAGGTGCGCGATGTGCACACCTCGCACTATGGCCGCATCTGCCCCATCGAGACGCCCGAAGGCCCGAACATCGGCCTCATCGTGTCGCTCACCACCTATGCCAAGGTGAACGACTACGGCTTCATCGAAACGCCCTATCGCGTGGTCAGGAACGGACAGGTCACGGACGAGGTGGTGCATCTCGACGCCTCGCGCGAGGGCGACGAGGTGGCGGCGCAGGCCGACGCGCGCATGGACGCCGAAGGCCGCCTGCTCGACGAATATGTCACCGTGCGCGTCAAGGGCGAGGTGGAAATGCGCCCCCGCGAAGAGGTGACCCTCATGGACATCTCGCCGAGCCAGATGGTCTCCATCTCGGCCGCGCTCATCCCCTTCCTTGAGCATGACGACGCCAACCGCGCGCTCATGGGCTCCAACATGCAGCGCCAGGCCGTGCCGCTTCTGCGCTCCGAAAAGCCGCTCGTGGGCACGGGCATGGAGACGGATGTCGCGCGCGACTCGGGCGCCTGCATCGTGGCCCCGGCCGACGGCCGCGTGGAATACGCGGACGCCGACCGCATCGTGGTGGCCTATGAGGGCGACATCTACAAGAACCAGGGCGGCGTGCGCGCCTATGACCTGCTCAAGTTCCACAAGTCCAACCAGAATTCGTGCTTCGGGCAAAAACCCACCTGCAAGCCCGGCGACATCGTGAAAAAGGGCCAGATACTCGCGGATGGGCCGGGCATCGACGAGGGGCAGCTGGCGCTCGGCAAGAACCTCGTGGTCGCCTTCATGCCCTGGTGCGGCTACAACTATGAGGACTCCATCCTCATTTCCGAGCGCACGGTGCGCGACGACACCTTCACCTCCATCCACATCGAGGAATTCGAGGTCGTGGCGCGCGATACCAAGCTCGGGCCGGAGGAAATCACCCGCGACATCCCCAATGTCAGCGAGGACATGCTGCGCAACCTCGATGAGAGCGGCATCATCCGCATCGGCGCGCCGGTGAAGCCGGACGACATCCTCGTGGGCAAGATCACGCCCAAGGGCGAGACCCAGCTCACCCCGGAAGAGAAGCTGCTCCGCGCCATCTTCGGCGAGAAGGCGCGCGACGTGAAGAACACCTCCCTCAAGGTCCCGCCGGGAGTGGAGGGCACCATCATCGACGTCAAGGTGTTCAACCGCCGCTCCGGCGAGAAGGACGAGCGCACCCTGGCCATCGAGGCGCACGACACCGCGGTGCTCGACCAGAAGGAAGCCGACCACATGCGCGCGCTTGGCGAGCGCACCCGCGCGAAGCTTGCGCCCATCGTCATCGGCAAGCAGACCGCGGCCTCGGTGGCGGGCAAGAAGAAGGGCGAGACCCTGGTGGAGGCGGGCGCGGCCCTCACGGCCGAACAGCTTGCCGAGCTTCCGGTCAAGAAGCTGGCCGGGCTCTTCAAGAGCAAGGAAGTCAACGACGAGGTGGCGGCCCTGCTCAAGGACTATGACCGCGAGGTGGACTACCTCCACCACATCTATGATTCCAAGCGCGAGAAGGTCTCCGAAGGCGACGACCTCGCGCCCGGCGTCATCAAGATGGTCAAGGTCTATGTGGCCATCAAGCGCAAGCTCTCCGTGGGCGACAAGATGGCGGGCCGCCACGGCAACAAGGGCGTGGTCTCGTGCATCCTGCCCGAGGAGGACATGCCCTTCTTCGCCGACGGCCGCCCGGTGGACATCGTGCTCAACCCGCTCGGCGTGCCCTCGCGCATGAACATCGGCCAGATCATGGAGACGCACCTCGGCTGGGGCGCCAAGGAGCTGGGCCGCCAGCTCGCGGAGCTCGTGGATTCGGGCGCCATGCTCGATTCCGTGCGCAAGGAGGTCAAGGCGGTCTTCAAGTCGCCCGAGATCGACGCGCTCATCGACGGCATGGACGACGAGGAGTTCGTGGCCTCCGTCAAGAAGCTGCGCAACGGCATCGTCACGCGCACGCCGGTTTTCGACAGCGCCACGGAAGACGAAATCTGGGGCTGGCTCGAAAAGGCGGGCCTCGAGAGCGACGGCAAGACCGTGCTCTATGACGGCCGCACGGGCGAGCCCTTCAAGAACCGCGTCACCACGGGCGTGATGTATATCCTGAAGCTCCATCACCTCGTGGACGAGAAGATCCACGCCCGCTCCACGGGCCCCTACTCTCTCGTGACGCAGCAGCCCCTCGGCGGCAAGGCGCAGTTCGGCGGCCAGCGGCTCGGCGAAATGGAAGTCTGGGCGCTGGAGGCCTATGGCGCGGCATACCTGCTGCAGGAATTCCTCACCGTCAAGTCCGACGACGTGGCCGGGCGCGTGAAGATGTATGAGAAGATCGTCAAGGGCGACAACTTCCTCGAGGCGGGCCTGCCCGAATCCTTCAACGTGCTCGTGAAAGAGCTCATGAGCCTCGGCCTTGACGTGAACCTGCACCAGGAAGAGGGCAAGAAGCCCAAGCGCGTGGGCTGGATGCACGAGGCCGGCAACGACGCCGAATAGATATTCCGCAAGTAATGGGCCGCGCGGAGGAGACACCTTCGCGCGGCCGCCGGAAAATAACGGTCGAACCACCCTCAACGGGCCTTTCACAAGGCAGGGTAAAGATATATGAGTCTGGACGATCTGTTCACCGCACGCGGCTCCTCCACCAATGCGGCCAATATCCGCAACCTCAAGGCCATCCAGATCTCCATCGCGTCGCCGGAGGCCATCCGTGAATGGTCCTACGGCGAAGTGAAAAAACCGGAGACCATCAACTACCGCACCTTCAAGCCGGAGCGCGACGGCCTTTTCTGCGCCAAGATCTTCGGCCCCGTGAAGGACTATGAGTGCAACTGCGGCAAGTACAAGCGCATGAAGCACCGCGGCATCGTGTGCGAAAAGTGCGGCGTGGAGGTCATCGCCTCCAAGGTGCGCCGCGAGCGCATGGGCCACATCGAGCTCGCCGCGCCTGTGGCGCATATCTGGTTTCTCAAGACGCTCCCTTCCAAGATCGGCACCCTGCTCGACATGACCATGGCCGATCTCGAGAAGGTGCTTTATTTCGACTCCTACATCGTGCTGGACCCCGGTCAGGTGCCGGGCATCCAGAAGCAGCAGGTCATCTCCGAGGACCAGTATCTCCAGATCATCGAGCGCTACGGCGAGGATGCCCTCACCGTGGGCATGGGCGCCGAGGCCGTGCGCACCCTGCTCGAGGAGCTGGACCTCGAGAAGCTGCGCGCGGAACTGCGCGAGGAGGGCGAGGCCACCAAGAGTCAGACCCGCAAGAAGAAGATCACCAAGCGCCTCAAGATCGTGGAGGCCTTCCTCGAGTCGCAGAACAAGCCGGAATGGATGATCATGGAAGTTATCCCGGTCATCCCGCCGGAGCTGCGGCCCCTCGTGCCGCTGGACGGGGGCCGTTTCGCCACGTCGGACCTGAACGACCTCTACCGCCGCGTCATCAACCGCAACAACCGCCTGAAGCGCCTCATGGAGCTGGGCGCGCCGGAAATCATCATCCGCAACGAAAAGCGGATGCTCCAGGAAGCGGTGGACGCGCTCTTCGACAACGGCCGCCGCGGCCGCGCCATTACCGGCACCAACGGCCGCCCGCTCAAGTCCCTCTCCGACATGATCAAGGGCAAGCAGGGCCGCTTCCGCCAGAACCTCCTCGGCAAGCGCGTGGACTATTCGGGCCGCTCGGTCATCACCGTGGGCCCCTACCTCAAGCTGCACCAGTGCGGCCTGCCCAAGAAGATGGCCCTCGAGCTCTTCAAGCCCTTCATCTACTCGGAGCTTGAAAAACGCGGCTACGCCTCCACCATCAAGAGCGCGAAAAAGATGGTGGAGCGCGAGGAGCTCGTGGTGTGGGACATCCTTTCGGAGGTCGTGCGCGAGTATCCCATCCTGCTCAACCGCGCCCCCACCCTGCACCGCCTAGGCATCCAGGCCTTCGAGCCGCTGCTCGTGGAGGGCAAGGCCATCCGGCTGCACCCCCTCGTCTGCACCGCCTACAACGCGGACTTTGACGGCGACCAGATGGCCGTGCATATCCCGCTTTCCGTGGAGGCGCAGATCGAGTGCCGCGTGCTCATGATGAGCACCAACAACATCCTTTCCCCGGCCAACGGCGGCCCGGTCATCGTTCCCTCGCAGGACATCGTGCTCGGCCTCTACTACATGACCGTGGAGCGCAGCTTCGAGAAGGGCGAGGGCATGACCTTCTGCGCCCCGTGGGAGGTGGAAAGCGCCTATGACGCGGGGCAGGTCTCGCTGCACGCGCGCATCAAGGTGCGGATGCCCGACGGCAAGATTTACGACACCACGCCGGGCCGCGTGCTCGTGAGCGACATCCTGCCGCCCGAGCTCCCCTTCGAGACGGTGAACACCGTGCTCACCAAGAAGGCCATCGCCAAGCTCGTGGGCGCGGCCTACCGCACCTGCGGCATCAAGTCCACGGTCATCCTCTGCGACAGGCTGAAGGATTTGGGCTATGAATTCGCCACTCGCGCGGGCGTGACCATCGGCGTCAAGGATCTCACCATCCCGGAGAGCAAGAAGGCCATTCTCGCCCAGTCCCAGGCCGAGGTGGACGACATCGAGCGCCAGTACCGCGACGGCATCATCACCCGCACGGAAAAATACAACAAGGTGGTGGATGTCTGGACCAAGGCCACGCAGGACGTGTCCGCGGAAATGACCAAGGAGATCTCGCACGACCTCGTCACCGACCCGGTGACGGGCGAGACCGTGCAGGACCAGAGCTTCAACCCCATCTTCATGATGTCCAATTCCGGCGCGCGCGGCAACCAGGACCAGATGCGCCAGCTCGCCGGTATGCGCGGCCTCATGGCCAAGCCCTCGGGCGAAATCATCGAGACGCCCATCACCTCGTCCTTCCGCGAGGGGCTCTCGGTGATGCAGTACTTCACCTCCACCCACGGCGCGCGCAAGGGCCTCGCGGACACGGCCCTCAAGACGGCCAACTCCGGCTACCTCACCCGCCGCCTCGTGGACGTGGTGCAGGATGTCATCGTCTCCGAGCATGACTGCGGCACCGTGGACGGCATCGAGCTCACCCACCTGAAAGAGGGCGGCGACATCAAGACCCCGCTTTCCGAGCGCGTGGTCGGCCGCGTGCTGCTCTACCCGGTCATGGACCCGGATGACCCGGACACCGTGCTCCTGCCCGAGAACACGCTCATCACCGAGGCCGAGGCCAAGATCATCGACAAGAAGGGCATCTCCTCGGTGACGGTGCGCTCGCCGCTCACCTGCCAGTCGGAGCGAGGCATCTGCGCGCTCTGCTACGGGCGCGACCTGGCGCGCGGGCATCTCGTCAACACGGGCGAGACCGTGGGCATCATCGCGGCGCAGTCCATCGGCGAGCCGGGCACCCAGCTCACCATGCGCACCTTCCACATCGGCGGTACGGCCTCGAGCACCATTGAAAAGAACAAGTTCGAGGCCCAGAATGCGGGCCGCGTCATCCTCAACCGCGTGCGCGCGGTCACCAACCGCGAGGGCGCCGAGCTCGTGCTCGGCAAGAGCGGTCAGCTCACCATCGTGGACCCGCAGGGCCGCGAGCGCGAGAAGTACATCCTTCCCAACGGCGCNCGCCTCATGGTNNANGACGGCGAGGAAGTGGCCAAGGGCGCNGTGCTCGCCGAATGGGACCCCTTCAACGAGCCCTTNGTGGCCGAGGAGGAGGGCATCGTCCGCTTTGCGGACATCATCGACGGCAAGACCGTGCAGGAAAAGGTGGACGACGTGACGCGCCAGGCGTCGCTGACCATCATGGANTACCGCACCACCAACTTCCGGCCCGCCATCTCCATCTGCAACGAGGACGGCACGGTGAAGAAGCGNGCCCACGGCTCGGCGCCNGCNGTNTANACNCTGCCNGTGGGCTCCATCATCATGGTCAAGGACGGCCAGGCCATCCAGGCNGGCGACATCCTCGCCCGCAAGCCGCGCGAGACCTCCAAGACCAANGATATCGTCGGCGGCCTGCCGCGCGTGGCCGAGCTCTTNGAGGTGCGCAAGCCCAAGGACAAGGCCGAGATNTCGGAAATCGCGGGCACNGTCACCTANGAGGGCGAATCCAAGGGCAANCGCAAGCTCNTNGTCACNCCGGAAATCGGNGAGGCCAAGGAATACCTCGTGCCCAAGGGCAAGCACATCACNGTNGCCGACGGCGACTTTGTGGAGGCCGGNGACGCGCTCACCGAGGGCTATCCCGAGCTGCACGACATCCTGCGNACCCGCGGCGAGAAGTACCTCGCGCGCTANCTCGTGGACGAAATCCAGGAGGTCTACCGCTTCCAGGGCGTGGGCATCGACGACAAGCACATNGAGGTCATCGTGCGCCAGATGCTCAAGAAGGTGACCATCCTCGACGCGGGCGGNACGAGCTTCCTCGTNGGCGANCAGGTGGACAAGGCCGAATTCAAGCAGGAAAACCAGAAGGCCATCGCCGAGGGCCGCGCCCCGGCCACGGCCGAGCCGCTGGTGCTGGGCATCACCCAGGCNTCGCTCACCACNTCGTCCTTCATCTCCGCGGCNTCCTTCCAGGAGACCACCAAGGTGCTCACCGAGGCCTCGCTCAAGGGCAAGATGGACCACCTGCGCGGCCTCAAGGAGAACGTCATCGTGGGCCGCCTCATCCCGGCGGGNACGGGCTACCGCGANTATGTCAACGGCGAGATNGAGGTNCCCGAGCAGAAGGAACGCCCGGACAAGTTCCTCGANGAGCTGGAAGANAATCCCATCATGGTGGATNTGACCACGCACTAGCNNGNGCGCNAGGTCGCAANAATAGNGAAAGCCCGGCCGGAAACGGCCGGGCTTTCTGCATGAAAACCGCTGAATTTTCNNGGGCCTGTTCAGCTTTCCTCGTANGCGCGNNNNATNAGNGGNAGNGCCTTGNCGAGNGCCGCTTCATTGGTNATNCGNACTTCAAGGTTTCCTGTGCCCAAATGTCCCTTGNTGCTGACATCCTGNGTAAAGCCCNGTTCCAANGAAATCGAGGCCGGGTCGAGCTTGAGCCAAAGAACGATTTCAGANTTGAGCGGATGCAGGCAGACAAAGTTTTTNAAGCGGCTGCAAGCGACATAGTGNCGCAGAAAGCGGATATTCACATCCTCCCCCAGGCCGCGGATNNAGTCCAGAATTTCCTCCCANAGATTGGCAATATCAGGNGACATGCCCGCAATCTGCCTGGCAAGCGAGCCNTTTGCCGCGGGNTCTTCCNCGCTGNNNNCNGGGGCGNNGNGCGNCTGGCCTTTGNNNCCCTTGGNCGCNCCCTGCTGGGACGNCTGGGNNGTCAACAGCTCAAAAAGAATGAGGTCGTCGGAAAANAACCNGTAGCGGATNAGTTCGATATTCCNNCCNATTTGCGCCACAGCGTGCANNTCAAACTTGGTGAACTCGCCCGCAATGCAGAGCACGCGNGCGCCGTCCCATTCNAGNTGGGAGGCNGCCTGNTTGCCGTAGCGTTCCAGNACCAGCAGCTTGAACTCCGCCCGGTGGTCCAGCAGCCAGTCNAGATANTANAGGCCCTGNTTGATGACNTTTTCATTGGTGTGGCGCTTGTATTCCAGAATGACCGGNCAGCCGTTCTCATCNAGGCCCAATGTGTCGATGCGCCCGTGGTGGTTCTTGCCCGTGGAATACTCCCCGGCCACCAGGCGGATGCCGAGAAAACATTCCAGATTTTTCTCCATGAGCGTGTGCAGCTTCTTCTCCAGCGNAGCCGTTNTGCCNGGNAGTTCCTGCGCGCCATTNTTGGAAAANCGGAACAGNTTGATGTCGCTCACATTCTGCCCCCNCTGGTTTCCTTCACCTTCAGNCCGGAGGCGCATACGCCTNNCGGCACTGTCATTCAAGATTATAGATTTTTTTGATGTAACGCTCGTTATGCTTGTAGCCCCAATGGAGCTCTTTCACCGCGTGGGTGAGCTTTTCGGGCGAGCGCTCCGCAATGGCGTCCACGATAAGGCCATGCTCCTCCACNGCGGCGAGATACCACTCCTGCACAAAATTCTTGCGCGGAAAATCCCAGAGCCGGTTCTTGATGGGGGAGAGGATGCGCCTGGCGAACCTGTTGGGCGAAATCTGGAAAAAGGTCTCGTGAAAGGCGTAATGGAGCCCGTCATACTGGCCCATGTCCCCGGCGAGCACGGCCTCGCGCATTTCCTCGTTGAGCGCGCGCATCCGGGCGAGCACCTCATCGGTGTAGGCGTTCAGNGAATTGGCGATGACGGTGAATTCCAGCGCGCCCATGATTTCNTAGAGATAGGGAAAATCATCCAGCTCCAGGGTATTGATGACGACCTTGCTGCGCGGATGNATGGTGAGNTAGCCCTCGGCCTCGAGGCGTATNAGNGAATCGCGCAGCGGNGTGCTGCTGATGTGCANNCGCCCGCTGATGGACTTGAGGTCNAGGACGCTTCCNGGGAGGAGNGCGCCCTGCTGCATCTGTTCCTGGAGATANTCATAGACAAGGGCGCTGCTCGAGTGGTGNCCCTTGTCTTTTTCGGCNGGNCCGNNCTCGTTCAGGCTTTCGGATTTTGCGGCATAGCCGTTCCGTGATCCGTCATTTTCACGCATGGCAGTTCCTGCTGCTGGAGGCCGCCAGTTNTCGGGGCGGGCACAGAAATGTGNCCGGGCAGCGCTCACAGGGACAGGGATATGCGGCCGGCGTGANGGANAGAGCGTCCCGCAGTGGTAGGCTCACCGGGCNCAATCCTAACAATTTGGCGGCAGCCTTTCAAGTGATGCATACAAGNNAGGGAAATANCTATNTTTTTTAAAAATTCACCGGCNTATCCGCTNCCGCNGNGGGACTTTACNTTTTTNNGGGCATGGGGCATTATTGCATCAACAGATGCATCAGAATATGCATNAGCANACTTCGCGCNCNATTTTTCGTGGCTCCGGCATGAGTGGTTCAGGGAATGGTCCCCAAACGATACCCCCAGGCAAAGGAGGTTCCCATGTTCAAGTGGTCGATGGCGCTGATGACGCTTATCCTGGCAGCCGCCCTTGGTTCCGGGACGGCAACGGCNGCTGACTACAACCTNAAAATGCAGACCTATTACTCCCCCACCACGGCCATGGGGGCCCAGTTCTTTGCAGACCAGGTNAAAAAACTCACCGACGGCAAGGTGGATGTGCAGGTATTCACCGGCGGGGAGCTCGTCGGCTCGGGGAATATCCTCAANTCCGTNCGCAACGGCATGATCGACATCGGGCACGGCATGGGCCACCACTTCACGGAGCGCAAGAGCGGCCAGCTTGAATCGGGGCTNCCCATGTCGTGGATGTCNCCCGTGGAGGCGGATGTCATCTACGANCGCCGCGGCCTGAAAAAGCTGGTGGGCGACGANTATGAAAAGCTCGGNGTGGTCTATCTCGGCCCCACCTGGGCNGCCCCCTACACNATCCTCAGCAAGGAGCCCATCCGCTCNCTCGACGANATGCGCAAGATGAAGATNCGCGCCGTGGGCGCGTCCGCCAAGATGCTCACCCAGCTTGGCGTCAACGTGGTCAGTATGCCCCCGGAAGACATCTACATGGCGCTCACCACCGGGCAGATNGACGGCGTGGTGTATGGCAGCCCCGCGGAATACAAGGAAAACAAGTTCTATGANGCCGCGCCCTGGATCAANGTCACCCCGCTCATCGACCCCATCACCGACACGCTGATTATCAACAAGAAAACGTGGGAAAAGATGCCCGAGCAGATTCGCGCCGCCATCCTTGCCGCAGCGGACGAGACCCGCTGGGCCTACTATATCTGGAGCGCGGACGAGAGCCTCAAGGCGCTCAAGGAAGTATTCAAGGATAAAATCACCACCTTCCCGGCCGAGGACCAGAAGGAACTNGTCAAGGCCGCCGAGAAAATCTGGGAGGAAGANGCGCANAAGTCCGANGATGCCAAGGCNGGNGTNGAAGTCCTCAAGGATTTCGCCCGCTCCAGNGGNCGNCTCTGATTCGTGNTGGCCGGCCCCGGNTGNNGNCAGGCTGNACNGGGGCCGGCCCNGNACGCGCGGGGGCCANGACAAGGCCNGAATGCCCGGCAACTCCTNCCGGAGGGTATACCATGCTGCGCAAACTTGTGCATGGCATCGACGCGCTCAATCACTTCATCAGCAGTGCGGCNATGTGGCTCATCCTGCCGCTCACGGGCGTGCTNCTCTATGATGCGTTCATGCGCTATTTCATGAACGCGCCGACNATCTGGGGCATGGAGCTCGGCCTCATGATNTTCGGNGCCTACATGATNCTCGCCGGGCCCAGTTCCATCATGCAAAAAGTNCAGGTGGGNGTGGACATCTTCACCGGGCGGCTCCGGCCCAGGGCGCGCGGCTCGCTGAACTGCGTGACNTANGTTTTCACCCTCATCTTTTTCGCCGGGCTGCTCTACACCTCCACCCTCTATGCGCTNGAATCCTGGCAGATGCGCGAATTTTCCTCCTCGGCNTGGGGGCAGCCCATCTATCACATCAAGGCGCTCATNCCCGTGGCCATGCTGCTCATGCTGTTACAGAGCTTTGCGGAATTTNTGCGCAACCTCCATCTTGCGCGCACCGGGGAGAGCCTGTCATGAGCCCGTACCTCATCACCGCACTGATGTTCCTCTCCATGCTCGTGCTCATGGGGACNGGGCTCCCCATCGTNTATTGCCTTGGCTCGGTGGGCACGCTGGCGGCCGTATTCCTCTGGGGCGACGGGGCCCTGGACGTGGTGTACTTCGCCACACTGGAGCTCATGAACAATGTGGTGCTGACGGCNGTNCCGCTCTTCATCTTCATGGGCTTTGTGCTGCATGAGTCGAAGATCGCCANNGACCTGTTCGANACGGTNTATCTGTGGTCCGGGCGGATGCGCGGGGCACTCGGCATCGGCACGGTGCTCATCTGCGCGCTCATGGCCGCCATGCTGGGGGTAAGCAGCGCNACGGTGCTCTCCATGGGCGTCATTGCCGTGCCTGCCATGCTGGCGCGGCACTATGACAAGCGCCTGGCCGTGGGCATCGTCCAGGCGGGGGGCGCACTGGGCTTCCTCATTCCGCCCAGCCTGATGATGATCATGTATTCGTTCCTCACCGGCGTTTCCGTNGGCAAGCTCTTTGCGGCCGGNGTCGTCCCCGGNCTGATGCTGGCNGGCCTCTACATCCTCTTTATCGCCGTGNTGGCGTGGCTGCGGCCNTCNGTCGCGCCGGCCATGAAAACCGACGAGCTNGTGCCGCTCAGCGTGAAGCTNAAGTCGCTNTGGTCCCTGGCGCTGCCGCTGCTGCTCATCTTCATCATCCTTGGNTGCATCTTTCTCGGNGTGACCTCCCCCACCGAGGCGGCAGCCCTGGGGGCGGCNGGGGCNCTCGCCTGCGCGGCCATCAAGGGACGCCTCAGCATGGCNATGCTCAAGGCCTCCTGCNCACAGACCTTTGNCATNTGCGGNTTTGCCGGTTTNCTCATCATCGCGGCNCTCATTTTCAGCAAGGTCTATACGGGCCTCGGNGCCACGGTGATGATCCGGCAGCTNGTGCTGGGGCTCGACCCCAACCCNNTGGTGGTGATGCTCATCATCCAGCTTTCGTTCTTCATCCTGGGNATGTTCATGGANGACATCGCCATCCTNTTCATGTGNATGCCCATCTATATCCCCATCATCGTGGGCCTCGGCATGGACCCGGTGTGGTTCGGCGTGCTCTTTGTGGTCAANATGCAGATGGCCTATATCACCCCGCCCTACGGTCTCAACCTGTTCTACATGAAGGCCGTGGCNCCCAAGGAGGTCCAGCTGAAGGACATCTATGCGGGCGCGCTGCNCTTCATCGGCCTCCAGGCCATCATGCTCATCCTGCTCATCCTGTTNCCGCAGCTTACCCTCTGGCTGCCGCAACAGATATTCCACTGATGCCCATCCCTTAACAAGGAGGTCNGGCAGAATGGCGTCCCGTCCCAATTCTCTCCAATCCCCCCGCTTCTGCGGTATCCGNACCTTCATGCGCCAGGGNCNGCAGGANAGCCCCGAAGGCATGGATGTGGCCCTGGTGGGCGTGCCCTTTGACAGCGGCGTCTCCTACCGGCCCGGCGCNCGCTTCGGNCCGGCTGCGCTCNGGGAGGCTTCCACCATTCTCAAGCCGTACTGCCCTGTGCTGGATGTGGATATNCANCAGTGGCTCACCATCGCCGACTNCGGGGACATCGACACCGTGCCCGGCTATATGGCCGAAAGCCTGGACCTCATCCGTGACGGCCTGACGCCNTTTTTCNGGTCCGGGGCNGTGCCGGTGGTCATGGGNGGCGACCACTCCATCACCCTNGGGGTGCTCCGTGCGGTCAAGGCCGCNCTCGGCCCGGTGGCNCTGGTGCATTTTGACGCGCACAGCGACACCATCCCCGAATACTACGGCAAGCCGTATAANCACGGNACGCCTTTCTACCACGCCATCAGCGAAGGCCTGATNCTGCCCGAACATTCGACNCAGGTGGGNATCCGCGGGCCGCTCTACAGCCGGGAGGCTCTGGATTGGCCCCGCAGCCNNGGNCTGNGCATCATCATGGGCGAGGAGGTCCACCGCCGNGGCGTCGAGTCNGTCGCCCGNGAGGTGCTGGANCGTGTGGNCGGGNAGNCNGTCTATGTGAGCTTTGACATNGATTTTCTCGATGCGTCCTGCGCGCCGGGCACNGGGACCCCNGAAGTGGAGGGATTCACCAGCTANGAGGGNCTGNGCTTCATGCGCGCCATTTGCCCGCAGTGCAACCTCGTNGGCATGGACCTTGTGGAGGTNCTNCCCGACCGGGACGTGTCCGGCATCACGGCCCTTGCAGGNGCATCGGTCATCCATTCCTTCCTTGCGTCNCTGGCGCTCCAGAAATCCCGGNANGCNGGNGANNCCGCCTGAAGAACGNCACCTNNTNAGCAGGGGCACCTNCNAGGCGCCNGAAATACNAAGCGCAGCCCGACANANCCCGGGCTGCGCTTCCTGCTTCNGCATCNTCGTTGNTGTNNCACCGGGGACAGTGGATGCNGNGCTTTCCGCCTCAGCTCTNCGCCANCACCCGCAANCGGCGNTAGTCGGCCACCCAGNCNTTGCCGTNCCANAGGGCCGGNCGCGCCAGTTCTTCCACNCGGNTNANGAGNGCANCCTGCGTGGTTNCNGGCANNGGCTGCAACTCGGCGGCGAAAAACTGGCGCAGCCAGTNGNGCAGGCCCTGNTCNCCGTTNTGCAGAACCGTCGGCCTGTCNTACGCCACAACGAGCTCGGGCGTGAAATGGTTANCCNGAAGCAGCCGCGCAAAGGCANCGGCCTCCGGNAANGTGAANCGGCTTTCGTACCNCAGCCCCTGNTCCNCGCAGGCGCGGGCAAAGGCNTNNTCNANGGCCGCNANNTTNCCCNTGGCNCCNAANTCNCAGACAAGGCGNCCGCCCGGCTTCANNGCCCGGCGAATATTTTTCAGCAGGCGNTCATGGTCCGGCAGCCAGTGAAAGACCGCATTGGANAAAACCACATCGAACCTGTTNTCAAAGGGCAGGTCCAGNGCGTCACCCGTGATGAAGNNGATTTCGGGANAGCGCTCNCNCGCCGCCNNNACCATGTCCGGCGAGGCGTCGAGGCCGATCACCTCNCCCGCGCGGGNGGCCAGCTCGCTCGTGAGCGTGCCCGTGCCGCAGCCGAGGTCGAGGATGNCNTGCTGCNGGTCCNGCGGCACAAATTCCAGCAGGNCCTTGCCATATTCNGCCACAAANCCGTGCTTGTCNTCATAGAGGCCNGCGTTCCAGTNCATNCTGCGCNCNCGCTNAANNTANCNCNTCCCGAGGCCGCTCGCNGAGAGCCANTCCGCAAANGNCGCTTCGGCGCGGGCNGCNTAGAGGGCCTTGCGNTCCTTTTTGCGCGCNCGNTCGTCCAGTTCCGGCATNAGGCCGAAATGCACNTTNGAGGGCTGNAAGCGCTTTTCCGGNCGCTGGAGATGGCCGAGCAGNGCCCCGAGNGCCGTTTGCGGGNGCGGCGGCNCNAGCTCGCGCCCNTTGGCCCGCGCNGCCAGCGCCANNCCGAGCCACAGGCCGCTNGCCGCGGACTCCACATAACCTTCAACNCCNGAGATCTGCCCGGCNAGATAGACGCCGGGNCGGTTTTTCAGCTCCATTTCCGGNGTGAGCNCCTGNGGNGCATTGANATAGGTATTCCGGTGCATACTGCCGAANCGNGCGAACTCCGCCCGCTCCATGCCCGGCACNAGNCGGAAGATGCGCTCCTGCTCGCCCTGCAGNAGCTTGGTCTGGCAGCCCACGAGGTTGCAGGTCTCGGCATTGGCGTTTTCCGCCCTGAGCTGNAGCACGGCCCANGGNCNGCGCCCGGTGCGCGGGTCCACAAAGCCCACGGGCTTGAGCGGNCCGAAGGTNAGGGTNCGGGGGCCNCGCTNNGCCAGCGCNTCCANCGGCATACAGCCCTCAAAATGCACCTCGCGCTCNAAGTCCCNNGCCTCCATGACNCGCCCCTCGCTNANGGCCGCAAAAAAGGCCTCATACTCNTCNCGGTTCATGGGGCAGTTGAGGTAATCCCCCTCCCCNTCCGGCTCGCCGTTNTCCGCGCCNTAGCGCGAGGCGCGGAACACCACCGACNTGTCCAGCGAATGCGTCCAGACTATGGGCGCGATGGCATCGTAAAAATAGCAGTGNTCGNCGCCGATGGNNNCNGCGAGCGACGCCGAAAGGCCGTCGGAAGCNAGNGGNCCNGCCGCAATGACGATGCCGGACGCTGCCTGCAGCGGGCAAGTTCCGCATCCTCAAGGCTGTCGATGCGCGTATGGCGCACGGTGATGCCNGGNTGCGCGGCNACNGCCNNNGTCATGGCCNGGGCNAANGCNTCGCGGTCCACGGCNAGCGCCTTGCCCGCNGGCACGCGGCANGCATCGGCCAGNNNCATGAANACGCTGCCGAGNNCNCGCATCTCGGCCTTGAGCAGNCCCACGCCGGAAGTGCGCTCNTCCGAGCGCAGNGAATTGGAGCACACGAGCTCCGCAAAGTCGTCGCTNACATGCGCCGGCGAGCGGNAGTGNGGCTTCTGCTCGAAAAGCGTCACGCTNTGGCCCGCNGCNGCCAGNTGGAGCGCGCATTCGCAGCCCGCAAGNCCNGCGCCCACCACGGCAAAGGAAGAGGATGGCATGGAAACTCCCGCTGCTTTTCAGGTTGCCCGCAGCATGGNGGAAAAGCGNGCCNATGGCAAGNNGTGGCNGCGAGCCGGATGCTTNCNGNGNCGCATCCCCNCAACAAGAAAAACCCCGGCCGCACAGGGCAGCCGGGGNTTTGGATGNGTTGCCGCGTNTGCNGCCTAGTTGCCCATGAGCCAGTTCATNGGNNCGATGGACAGCTTGGGGAAGAAGAGGAGCAGGAAGAGCATCCCGATTTCCACCAGGAGGAAGGGAATGAGATGCTTGACCAGNTCCACNATCTTGATGTTGCCCACGCCGCAGACNACNTANAGCACCGTGCCCACCGGCGGCGTGATGACGCCGATGCCCAGNTTGAGGATGAAGAGCAGGCCGAAGTAGTAGGGGTCGATGCCCGCCTGCTGGATCATGGGGAAGAACACCGGCGCGAAGATCAGGATNTTNGGCGTNAGGTCCATGACCATGCCGATGAGGAACAGGAACACATTGATGCACANNAGNAGCAGGATGGGCGAATCCATCAGCGGCTCGAAGAGCGAGCCCATCTGCTGCGGGATGTCNGCNGAGGTGATGAAGTANCCCACGGCCGAGGCCGTCGCCACGATGAGCATGACCACGGAGGTGGTGCGNGCGGCCGCCGCGCTNACCCNNAGNAGCTGCTTGATGGTCAGCTCGCGGTAGTAGAGCACGCAGACCACGATGGCGTAGACCGAGGCAAAAGCGCCGCCTTCCGTGGGCGTGAAGATGCCGAAGCGGATGCCGCCNAGNAGCAGCACGGGCATGAGGAAGGCCGGNGTGGAATCGAGGATGATCTTGATCTTTTCCTGNCGNGTNAAGCTGATGGTCTCGTTATAGCCGTCGATGCGCACGATGAAGAACCACACGGCCATGAGCGCGAGACCGATGAAGATGCCGGGGAAAAGGCCGATCATGAACAGCTTGGTGATGGAAAGGCCGCCCACCGTGGCGCCCAAAAGGATGAAGTTGGTGGAGGGCGGGATGATGGGCCCNANGATGGCGCCCGAGGAAATGATGGCCCCGGCGCGNCCCGGCTTGTAGCCCACTTCCTTCATCATGGGNAGAAGCAGCGAGCCCAGGGCCGCGGCCTCGCCCACGGANCTNCCCATGAGGCCCGCAAAGATGATGCTCGAAACAACGGCCGCATAGCCNAGGCCNCCGCGCACCCNGCCCATCATCAGCTGGGCGAGCTGNACCACGCGCTGNGAAAGGCCGCCNGCCGCCATGATCTCGCCCGCAAAGACGAAGAAGGGGATGGCCATGAGCGGGTAGTTGTTGGCGCCGTCGAGCATGGTGGTGGCGATGATGATCGGGTCAAAAAAGCCCGAATACGCCATGAGCACCAGGGCGCAGATGATGAGCACAAGGCAGATNGGGATGCCGAAGGCGAGGAAGAGGAAGAGCGTCAAAAGAAAGATGAAAAGTTCCATATCTTCCCCCTACGCCTTCTTGAATTCGGAAACAGGGCGCTTCAGAAGCGCGATAAAGTCCCGCAGCTGGATGATGAGCGCCGCGGCGGCCATGATGGGCAGCGTGCCGTAGATGAAGGTCATGTTCACGCCCGTGGAGACCGAGAGCTGGTCATAGGTGCTCATGACATATTCCACGCCGCCCCANAGCAGGATGGCCATGACCACCATGCCGATGATGCTGGCGATGACCTCGACGGTCTTGCGGGAAACGCCNTGGAGCATNTCCACGAACATNTCCACCGCNATNTGCTTCCTGCGGTAAAANGCTTCNATGGANCCGAANAAGGTNATGTAGATGAAGAGGAACCTGGCCCACTCCTCNCTGGGGGGATAGCTGGAGGAGAACAGGTAGCGCAACATGGCGTTGTAGAACACGAGGCCGATCATGCCAAGAAAGATAACGGCGCAAAAAATCTGAAAGAGAAATTCACCAACGGTATCCTGGTGGGGGGCAGGTTCCGCTTCCGGCACGGTGTCCAGCACCTGTGCGTATTCGGCCGGGTCTCTGGAGTTGTCCAGCTGTTCCTTGTCGGGCTGTGTTGGCATAATGACCTCATCAACGGATGACCGGGGGATGACCGGGATTGGTGGATGAAGCGGAAATCTCCGCCAGGACATCTCGGCGCTGAGCCGTGCCGCCGCAAGGGCAAACGCCGCAAAGCGGGGCCCCATGCGTCATGCACGGAGCCCCGGACAGATGGCTACCTACTTCGCGTAGCGCTTGGCGCTCTCAAGGATTTCCTTGGCGTTGGGCACATGCTGCTTGCTGTTCGGGTCGGTGAACAGGGTCCAGCTGCGCTCGCCGGCTTCGGTCATGTACTTCTTGAGCTCGGGGGTGGGCTCGGAGATCTTGCCCTTGCCGGCGGTGATCTTCTTCTCGGCGTCCTGGTCGGCCTGGACCATCAGCTTCCACACATCCTCGGCGGCCAGTTCGGCGGCCTCGTCGAACCACTTGCGGTCCTGTTCGGGCAGGTTCTTGTAGAACTTGTCATTGATGAACAGGGAGTGGAGCACGAGGATGTGGCCGGTCTTGGTCACTTCGGGGGCGTATTCATAGACGCCGGTGGAGGCGATGTCGCTCAGCGGGCTGTCGCCGCCGTCGATGGCGCCGGACTCGATGGAGGTCATCACTTCCGCGAAGGGCATGGGCTGGCCGGAGATGCCCGCTTCCTTGGCGAAGTTGGTGTAGAGCGGGATGTTGGGCACGCGCATCTTGAGGCCCTTGATGTCGTCGATGCTCTTCACCGGGTTCTTGGTGTAGAAGTGGCGGAAGCCCAGCGGGAACACGTTCATGGTGCGCATCCCGGACTTCTCGGTGAAGCCGTCGGTGATGAGCTTGAAGGTGTCGCCCTTCATGGCGCGGTGGGCGTGGTCAAGGTCTTCATAGAGCATGGGCGTTTCCAGCATGGCCATGGCCGGATGGAACTTGGACATCTGGGTGCCCGTGGCGCACATCTGGATGGTACCGCGCTTGGTCTGGTCGATGTAGGAGTCTTCCTTGCCGAGCTGGCTGTTGGGATAGACCTTCACTTCGTACTTGCCGTTGGAAAGTTTCTCCAGGTATTCACCGAACTTGTGCATACCCACGGTTTCCGGCTCGCCCTCAGGCTTCATGCCCGCGATCTTGATGACCGTCTTGGCCTCGGCCGAGGGGGCGATGGAGAGCGCGAGCCCGCAGAAAAGGCCCAGCGCCACGCACATGGCGACAATGCGTTTCATCAGAAATCCTCCTTTGATGGTGAACCCGGCTGCCAGCCCCGAAACCGCCACGCACCAACCGGGGGATGCGATGGGCGGGACGAGGCCACGGCACCACCGGATGCGCCGGTGACGCCCATGCCGCGCCGGGACGGATCGAAGATCCGTGGAGCTATCGCTTGCAACCAATTTACTTGACGTGGCGGATAAAATTCAATGCTTTTTTTGAGAAAATTTTTTGACGCCGCGCCGGGGACCGCTCCCCGGTCATGCGCATGGAAAAAATTGGAACCGGGGACGCTTGCCGGAGTGTGGCTTGACGAATCCCCTCCACCGGACTAGAAAAACGCTGTGCCGGGATGGTGGAATAGGTAGACGCAGCGGACTCAAAATCCGCCGGGTTCACGCCCTTGCGAGTTCAAGTCTCGCTCCCGGTACCACAAGAATATGAAGGGGTTGAGGTGTTTTTTTACCTCAGCCCCTTTTTTATATTATGGCTAAAAGGACGTTTTTACAGCCGTTTTACAACCCTTTTTACGCTTCTTGTGATAAAAGGTCGTCAGTGGCCCCATACACGGCTAAATGAAAACCTGACTGAGATACCCTCTCTACGCCCATATATAGATTCTAAGCGCAGGAATATGGCAGGATGACTACTACTGGCAGGTCGTTAAAAAGACTCTCAAACTCAATATATTATTTCAAAAATATAAATTAGTTATGCATCTTATGCGTGTCTCCTCCTCTCTGAATGGAAATAAAGGGGAACCGGGGCTCAGGACTCATTAATTGCCAAAAGGTAAAGAAGCGGGTACGGCATCGGCATCCGGCTGCCTCTCATCCAGACGCTCTTGCCCCGGCCCAGCAAGGTCATCTTCGATCTGTCTGAGCTTACGCCAGCCGTGTTTGGGCTCTTGCAGACGGCGCTCCTGAAGGGAGGTGTACGATGACAATCCCGCTGGATTTCTGCCGTGGTCCTCACTGGTTGAGGGGGCTTATCAAGCTTGGCGACCTGCCGAAACCAAAAACCATGCGGCACTTCCTGTGCCGCTGAAAATCCAGGGGAAGACAATGTTTCAGTGGATTCCGGTGGCTATCGCCGTGTTGCGGGTAATCAAAGAGAGCATGGATGAATAAGCATCGGGGTGGACGGCAGGTTTGCCGTCCACCCCATCCCTACACCATGTTCAATTTAGCTATTTTTATCTTTTCAACTCCTTACAAATTACATTCGCTCACTTTAAACATATTGGAAATTCGTATCTCGCACATCACAACCCGATAGTTTCTGTTTGTACTGTCATATATTCAATGTTTCTGCAATTTCCGTTAATGTTTTTGCGGAATGACGTAATGCCGAAGACTCATCCCGATTAAGTGAAATGGGTAGATGTGTTTCGATACCATTCGCACCGACGATTGCCGGCATACTTAACGATATTTCTCTTATGTCATATTCGCCAGGTATCAGCGCAGATACAGGCAGAATAGACTTTTCATCTCGCACTATACATTCGCAAATACGCTTAACCGACATGGCTATGCCGTAATAAGTGGCGTGTTTTTTCGCGATAATCTCATAGGCGCTGTTTTTGACCTCCTCCGCTATTTTCCTCATTTCCTTAATCGGATCCGAATATCCGCGCATGGCGTAGAAATCTCGCAAGGGAATGCCGGAAACATTGGCGCAACTCCAGGCAACTATCTCGCTGTCGCCATGTTCGCCAATAACGAAGGCATGAACGCTTCTGCTGTCCACTCCCAAATGTTGTCCCAACGCGTATTTTAGCCGCGCCGTGTCCAGAACCGTTCCGGAACCGATTACTCGGTTTTCCGGCATACCACTGATTTTAGCAGCCGCATAGGTGAGAATATCCACTGGATTGGCTACAACAAGCAAAATGCCATTAAACTGGTGTTCCATTATACTGGTAATTACGGTTTTGAATATCTCAACATTTTTTTGAACAAGATCGAGCCTCGTCTCTCCGGGCTTTTGATTCGCACCTGCGGTGATGATAACAAGAGACGCGTCAGACAGATCATGATAGTCTCCAGCATAGATTCGCATCTGACCAGCGAAGGGAATGCCGTGAGAGATGTCCATCGCCTCTCCATCGGCCTTGTCATAGTTGGCATCGATCATGACGAGCTCGGAAAAAAGCTTACTCATCATAAGCGCAAAGGCCGATGCAGCGCCCACATAACCACAACCTATAATGGCAGCCTTGCGTGGATTTGGCTTGGACATCAAAATTACGCCTCCTGTTAAGAATATTTTTCACTTTATGTTTTAAACACCGCTCAATTTAAAATACCTGTTGATAACAGGTAATTAATCCTCATTTATTTTCTACCCTTAGCGCAGAAAGAAATAGTTTGTCGAACATGAACGAACTCAATATGCTTTTTGAATACTTTCACAATCTGAAAGGTATCAGCTTCAGACACTTCTCGCAAGCTCAGGTGAAGCACCAGAATGTGTAAAATCGCTTGAGGGTGGCAGATTTATATGGGATTTTTGACCTCAATGAGGTAGCCTTTGGGCACCATTAACGCGCAATTTTCCAACTTTCTGAAAGAGCATTCGCTGCATGGCGTTTCATTTCTTCTTGTGTATGAATATAGCGCGCAGCCATTTCAATCACTTTCCAACTCTTTACGTCCATAAGACTTCGTACATCCAGTATCTTTGCAAGATTTGTTGCAACTGTGTGGCGAATCGTGTGGAACGTCACTCTGTCATCTATCCCTCGCCACTCATTAAAGCCCAAAATTTTTTCAGCCTCGCTAAAAGAGTAGAGTGAATCCGACCTGCCCTCCTTGTCAATAAATGGCTTGCCATCTCTGCGTGGAAATACAATTTCATTTGAATTATGACCATGAAGTGCCATTAGCATTTTTACTAATTCTAGAGAAAGATAGACTACGCGTGAGTCTTTATTCTTGATATCTACGAAATATACAGTCTGACACGTTCAATCAACATGAACCCAGGTAAGATGAGCGGCCTCGGAAAGACGACAGCCAGTAAACACACAAAAACGAGTGAGGCGTTCAGTGGCGGAATCAAGTTTAGCCAGGGTTGTAAGCAGCTTTTCCGCTTCATCGGTGTCAGCACCCGTAATCGGCGATTGTCTTTCGGCGCCTGTGCCCCGATTTGCTTGGATGTTGGAATGTGCACCGGGAGAGCCCGGTCCTGCGCATGGCGCATGAGGCGTCGAAGCGTTCCAGCGACATATTCCCGTGTGCGTTGTGAGAGCTTTTTCGCGCCCATGCTCCGAACAAGCGCATCCCATTCCGAGAATCCTATCTGCACCTGGGGCAAATTGCCAAGTAGGGGAAGAATCCACACCCGCATGTGGCCATCCTCTGAATGAAAGGACGACGCCCTCTTAGTCCGCTGCGCGTGTTCCTTGTAGCTTTGTTCCCAATAATCGCGCAGCGATATATTCTGCTTTTCTTCGAGGAGTTTGGCCTGCCGTTCAGCTTCCTCTTCTGCCTTGGCAAGCAGGCGCTTTTCCTTCAAGGTCTTGGCTCCTGAACCTGACGGCGGATTTTCCCGCAATTCTGACAGGCGGTTAAAAGCAATTTCCTGGGTGACGCCCTCGCTGCTCCAGCCAACCACTTCTTCCTTGTCCTTGCCATCAATTTTGTAACGGATGCAGTAGCAGCGGTCTGGCCGGACGCCACCATGCTCACGGGTAGCATGTCCCCGATAACCCCCCCCCAAAAAGGATGTCTTGAACCATTTTATCGCCATAATTTTCATCGGCCTCACACGGCGGATTTTCATAAATTGACATATACGCCGAAAAATTTTATCCCGCTCTTATCCCGCTGGCGAGCGGTATGGAAGGTGTTTTTGAGTGAAAACATGTGCGTAGGAAAAAGTCGATAACTTACTGTTATCAAAAGAATAAAGAGGCAAGTCGTGCGGACGTGTGAAAATCCGTGAAACGCCAACACGGGGACTATAATACGCCGGGTTCACGCCCTTGCGAGTTCAAGCCTCGCCCCCGGTACCAGTAGAAAATAAAGGGGTTATGCGAAAAACGTATGACCCCTTCATTTTTTGACTTCTTACCGGTTATCATTTTTGTGCAACCATACGATTTCAGCCCGATGCACAACTTTTCAATACACTCACAGTGAAAGAGGACAATGCAAACGTGGAGGAGGCCAGACACCTCAGCGGAAACGAACCAATTTAAAATACTTTCCGGATGCTCACCGCATACAGAGCCCATAGAGAGACTTTCAAATGAGGGAGGTGGAGTGATGCTTGTCTCGAGCCAGGAAATGCTTGCCAAGGCTGCGCAGGGCAAATACGCCATCGGGCAGTTCAATATCAACAATCTGGAATGGATCCGGGCAATCCTCAAGGCAGCCCAGGCGGAGGACGCGCCCGTCATCCTGGGCGTCACTGAAAGCGCGTGCGCCTATATGGGTGGCCTTCGGACGGTAAAGGCCATGGCCGGGGGCATGGCGACAAGCCTTGGTGTAAAGGTCCCGGTGGCCCTGCATCTCGACCACGCAGGCTATGAAATGTGCCTGATGGCCATTGGCGCGGGCTTCACTTCCGTCATGTTTGACGGTTCAAAAATGCCTTTTGCGGAAAACCTGCGCCTTTGCCGGAAGCTCGCCCAGGTTTGCCGGGAAAATGGCGTTGCGCTGGAGGCGGAGCTGGGTTCGCCCGCCGGGGAAGAGGATGGCATCAGCGGCAGCGGCGAGCGCGCCGACCCGGCCCAATGCGGCGAACTGGCGCAAACGGGCCTCACTGCTCTCGCCGCCTCCATCGGGAACATTCACGGCGAATATCCTCCCGACTGGCAGGGCCTCGATATGGGGCTGCTCGCAAAAATAAAATGCGCGGTGGCAGGCCTGCCACTGGTCCTGCATGGGGGCAGCGGCGTCCCGGAAGTCATGATAAAGACGGCCATAGAGAACGGCATCGCCAAGATCAATGTCAATACAGAGTGCCAGATAGCCTTTGCCACTGCCTTGCGGGAGTATTTTGAGGCCGGAGAAGACAAGGCCGCCAAGGGCTACAATCTCCAGAAGCTGTTGCGGCCCGGTCTTTCGGCGATTGAGGAGGTGGTGAGGAAAAAAATCCGCTTCTTCGGCTCGGCCCATACATGTTAATGAGTGATTCCTGACCCCAAAAGGGGCTTTACCCCATTGTACCCGAGCCGGTTGCGCACATCCTCCCTGCCCTGCTCCTGTTGTTAACAGGCGTACACAGCGCTTATTTCCCGTAACCGGACAGGCATACGGTTTTTGTCGCGCGGCATAAGGGGAAGGAAACTTTTGCGCTCAAAAGGTTCCTTCCACTTATGCCATCCCACGCCCGAAAAACACCGAAAATTCGCAAAATTCCCTCAACATTCCTGTGGACGCCGGGGTTTGCCTTCCCTGTGCCCTGTAAGTGCCCCTCGCGAGTGCCCGCTCACCATGCATTTCCGTGAGAGCACGGCGGCAAAAAGTGCGAACTATTCCGCGCATTCCCGCCATTTCTGGACACATGCCCCGTTTATTGGTAATCAGGATGTAAATTTAAATAGAGGGGTTGGCATATGAGCAAAATCGGTTTTATCGGTTTGGGCATCATGGGCAGGCCCATGGCAAAAAACCTGCTGAAAGCCGGGGTGGACCTGCTGGTCAATGACCTTGACAAGCAGGCCGTCGCGGAGCTCGTCGGCATGGGGGCCAAGAGCGCCACCGGCGAGGAAATCGGCGCTGCCTGCGACGTGATTTTCACCATTCTGCCCAACGGGCCCATCGTGCAGGCCGTGCTTTTCGAGGCCGGCGGCGTTGCCACCCATATCCGCAAGGGCGCGGTCGTGTGCGACATGAGCTCGGTGACGCCGCAGGAATCGCGCTTCTGCTTTGAAAAGCTGGCCCAGAAGGGCGTGGGCTTTGTGGACGCGCCCGTCAGCGGCGGCGAGCCCAAGGCCATTGACGGCACCCTGGCCTTCATGGCCGGGGGCGAGCAGAAAGACTTCGATACGCTGCGGCCCTATTTTGAAATCATGGGCGCCTCCGCCATTCTGGTCGGCCCTTCGGGCAGCGGCAGCGTCACCAAGCTCGCCAACCAGATGATCGTCAACCTGACCATCGCCGCGGTGTCCGAAGCCTTTACCCTGGCGGTGAAGGCCGGGGCCGACCCCGAAAAGGTGTATCAGGCCATTCGCGGCGGCCTCGCCGGGAGCGCCGTGCTGGACGCGAAGATCCCTATGATCATCAATCGCGACTTCAAGCCCGGCGGCAAGATTTCCATCAATCACAAAGACATAAAGAATGTCATGGCCTCCGCCCATGCCATCGACAGCCCGGCNTTCCTCTCCGCCGTGCTGTTNGAGATCATGCAGGCCCTGAAGGTNGGCGGCCANATGGANGAGGANCANGGCGCCATCGTCAAGTTTTTTGAGCAACAGGCNGGTGTTGAAGTGGCCAAAAAGGCCTAAAGGAGCTTGCCATGCTGACNGGTCCCATGCTCTTGGTCGTNTTCCTGATTGCCATCCTTATCCTGCTTGTTTCCATCATCCGTTACCANCTNAACCCCTTCCTCGCGCTGCTCATCACCTCCATCGTNACCGCCTTCCTGGTGGGGATGCCCATCGGCAAAATCTCGTCGACNCTNTCCTCGGGCTTCGGCGGCACGCTGGCGGGCATCGGNATCGTCATCGGCCTCGGCATCATCTTCGGGCANATCCTCTCCGAGGCCGGGGCGACNACGGCCATCGCCGACGGNCTGCTCAAGCGCACGGGCGTNAAACACGCGGCCCTGGCGGTGACGGCGGCGGGCTTCCTCATTTCCATNCCGGTGTACATGGATGCCGCCTTCGTCATCATGATGCCCATTGTGAAATATGTGGCGGACGTGACCAAGCGCAGCCTGAAAATNTTTGTCTGCGCCCTCGGCGTNGGCACNATCGTCGGCCATGCGCTCGTCATNCCCACCCCGGGGCCGCTGGTNGTTGCCAACAACATGAACGCCAANGTGGCGGCCTTCATCCTCTACTCGCTCNTCGCGGGCGCNGCGGCCATNGTCATNGGCGGCTGGCTCTACGGCAAGGTGTTNGAGGGCGACAAGCCGGCCGAGATTNCCGACGCCCCCAACGACAACCCCATCGANGACTTCAAGGGGCCTTCATTCGGCCTTTCCCTCTTCTGCCTGACCTTCCCCATCCTGCTTATCCTCATCGCCAATATNCTNCTGGTCTCGCTGGANAAGGATTCCCTCGCCTACGGCATATTCACGTTTATCGGCGACAAGAACCTGGCCCTGCTNTTCGGCGTCATCGCNGCCTATTATCTCTTGCGCANGNACGTGGCCAAGTCTTTNACCCAGATCATTATCGAGGCCGCCGANTCCTCGGGCCTCATCCTGCTCATCACGGGCGCCGGCGGCGCTTTNGGCAGCATCATCAACGCGAGCGGCATNGGCCAGTACCTTGTGGACTCCATGAGCCACCTCAATATNCCCATCGTGGTGCTGGGCTTTGTGNTGAGCGCGGTGCTGCGNCTTTCGCAGGGNTCCACCACGGTGGCGCTNGTCACCACCTCGTCCATCCTNGGGCCGTCCATCGCCGGGACGGGCGCCTCGCCCGTGCTNGTGGGCCTCGCCATCTGCGCGGGCGGCATCGGCCTCTCCATGCCCAATGACTCGGGCTTCTGGGTGCTGTCNCGCTTCAGCGGCCTGAGCGTGCAGGACACCCTCAAGACNTGGACCGCGGGCGGNACCATCGCCGGCTTTACGGCGTTCATCNTCATCCTGCTNNTGCACGCGCTNTATTCCAGCATCGGGCTTCCGCTCCTGTGAGGACANGANAAATGGAACATCTNCACGCATCACGNNTGNACGCCTATCCGCCCCATGACGAAGCGGCGCTGGACACGCTGCTGCGGGCGGAAATCGAGGCCAATCCGCACAAGATCATCGTNCTCGACGANGANCCCACCGGCGTGCAGACCGTGCACGANATCTCCGTCTATACGGACTGGAGCNNGGACAGCATNGCCCNNGGTTTCGACGAGGACGCCAAGGTTTTCTATATCCTCACCAATTCCCGNGGCCTGACGGCNGAGGAGAGCGCCCGCATCCACAAGGACATCGCGAGGCTCGTNNTNGAGACGGGCAAGNAGAAAAAGCGCCCGTTCCTCATCATGAGCCGCTCGGANTCCACCCTGCGCGGGCATTATCCGCTGGAGACNGAAATCCTCGCNGANNGCATCANTGCGGNNGGNGGCAANGTGGACGGNGAAATCATCTGCCCCTTCTTCAAGGAGGGCGGCCGCTTCACCATCGACGACACGCATTATGTGCGNTATGGNGANGACCTTGTGCCNGCNGGNGAAACGGAATTCGCCAAGGACAAGACCTTCGGCTACACGAANTCCAANCTNTGCGAATATGTGGAGGAAAAGACCGGCGGNNGGCANAAGGCCTGCGATGTCATCACCGTCAGCCTGGAAGATTTGCGGCAGCACAATTTTGACAAGATAGAAAAGTTGCTGCTCTCCNCGCACGACTTCCAGAAGATCATCGTCAACGCGGTGGACTATGGNGACATCAAGGCCTTCTGCATCCCGCTCTACNGGGCNATAAACAAGGGCCATAACTTTGTGTTCAGGACGGCGGCGGGCCTCGTGAAGGANCTNGGCGGCATCACCACCATCCCGCTCCTCAGCCGCGAGCAGATGCTCGGCGAGGAGAGCGACAAGGGCGGCATGATCGTCGTCGGNTCCCACACCGCCAAGACCACCGCGCAGCTCAAGAAGCTGCTGGANCT
>JAAUYU010000001.1:0-45834 GCA_014804965.1 Desulfovibrio sp. | reverse complement strand
ANGTNCAGGGNATAGAATTCNATTCCGACCTNGTGCTGNAGGGNGACGCGGCCCTTGCCGCCGAGGTGGACCGGGTGGTGGCCGAGGCGGAAAAACTCATTGCCCAAGGCATTACCCCTGTCTGCTACACCAAGCGGCAGCTCCTCAGCCTGCCCGATGACACCAAGGAGGACGCCCTGCGCAGGTCGGTGAAGATTTCCGAAGCTGTGCAGAGCCTTGTGGGCAAGCTCGGCATCAAGCCCGCATTCGTCATCGCCAAGGGCGGCATCACCTCGAGCGATGTGGGCGTGAAGGCGCTCAGGACGAGGCGCGCCAATGTGCTCGGGCAGGTGCGCCCCGGCATCCCCGTCTGGCAGACCGATGAAAACAGCAAGTTTCCGGGCATCCCCTATGTGATCTTCCCCGGCAATGTGGGCGAGGAGGAAACCCTGCGGGAAACTGTGGAGATCTTGACCGGGAAAAACTGATGCTCCGGCCGTAGCAACTGTCAAAGGACGGCTACGGCAAAACCTTCTTGGCGGCCGCGTATTTGTCCCTGCTTTTCCGAGGACTGTGCGCGGCCGCCTTTTAACCTGAACCTCAAGGGAAATGGCATGAAATTCTCCTTTCTGGGCGTCGGCAACATGGGCGAACCGCTGGCCATGAACCTGCTCAAGGCCGGCGAGGAATTGCGGGTCTATACCCGCCGCGAGGACTGCGCCGGGCGCTTTCGCGCGGCAGGGGCCACAGTGGTCCGGGAACCGTCGGAGCTTGCGGACTGTGATGTCCTCTGCACCTGTCTGCCCCAGCCCGAGCAGATACTCGCCGCCGTCATGGGCGAGTCCGGCCTCTACAGGCGGATGCGGCCGGGGGCCATCCACCTGGAATTCAGCACCATTGACCCGGCCACGGCCCACAGCATGGCGGATGCCGCAGGCGCCTGTGGGCTGGAATATATCCAGGCCACGGTGAGCAAGACCCCTGCCATCGCCGCGGAAGGCCATGCACCGCTCTTTCTCGGCGGCTCGGCCACTGCCATTGAAAAGCTGTGGCCGGTGCTGAAAAAAATCGCCATCCCCTATGACCTGAAAACCGTGGACGCCGCCTGCGCCGTGAAACTGGTGAGCAATCTTATCGGCATGACCAATGTGGCGCTGGTGGCGGAAGGCCTGCGCATCGGCGAGGCCGCCGGGGTGGACGGGGAAAAACTGCTGGAGCTCCTGCTGGATACGGGCTGCGCCAGCTTCCAGATGAAAACGCGCGGCCCGTGGATGCTTGAGGAGGACTACAAGGCGCGCTTCAGCATCGATATTGCGGCCAAGGACCTGCGCCTCGGCTGCGCCATGGCCCGCGAACTGGGCTACGAGCCCAAATTGATGGAGCAGGGCCTGAAATATCTCGAGGAAGGCCACGCGCGGGGCATCGGCGAGGAGGATGTGTGCGCCTTGTACAAGCTGATGGGCAGGAAGTAACGCCGCTGGTCGGATAAGGTTTTCCGGGAGGAGACCTTGCTGCGCAAAGGTTCGCTTCCCCGCAGAAAGGCTGGAATCACGGGAAAACCGTGATTCCGGCCTTTGCATCTGCCAGTATGCCGGGGAGCGGCGCCCGGATGCCTTTACGACAGGGACATGCAGAGCACGCCCAGGGTCAGGAGCGCCACGCCGATGCCCTGGGCGCGGTTGAGCCGCTGGCCGAAAAACAGCCTGCCGAGAAACAGTGTCCCGAAGATGCCGAAAACGCACCACAGCGCATAGGCCACGGCCAGCGGGATGACCAGCACGGAATGGCGCAGGCAGTAAAAGGAGAGGAAGATAGCGGCAATGGAGGCGGCCGCCCAGGGTAACCGCCTGAAGCCGTGGGAGCGCACCAGCGCATAGATGGCCCCCATGTCGGTCGCCACAGCGCCGAGCAGCCACAGAAAGGCCACGAGGCTCTCACGGTCAATGAGGGCGTTCNCGGCGCGCATGNCTCCGGGNCGANGGNTGCGGCCGCGCGGGCCGTGGGGCCACCGTGCCCCGTTTTGCCGAGGTTGATGGCGACCATGCCCGCCGTCACCAGCGCAAGGCCCGCGAGCTTGAGCGGCGGCATGGCCTCGGCGAAGAGGAGCCAGCTCAAAAGCGAAATGCCCGCCAGCCCCACCCCGGACCACACGGCATAGGCGAGGCCCACCGGGATGGTCTCCATGGCGCGGGAGGCGAAAAAATAGGAAATGACGATGCCCACGGTGGCCGAGGCGAGGCTCCACGCCGGTTCGGACGCGGCGAGCGCGCGCATCCCGGTCGTCCCGGACACCTCAAAGGCGATACCGATGAAGAGGAGCAGCCACGCCGTGCGCATGTCAATGCCGCACCACGGCCACGGAAAGGCCCGCGCCTTCAAGAATGGCCCTGGCTTCGTCCAGAAAGTCCGCGGAGACGGCCGCGGCCTCGTCAAGGCTGTAGCTTTCGCCCAGTTGCGTATATTTGTGGACGCCCAGCTTGTGGTAGGGCAAGAGGTCTACCCCCCGGAAGCCCGGCGCGTCGCGCCACGCCCGCAAAAATTCCGCGCGGGCACGCATTTCCGCAAGGCTCGCGTTGCAGCCGCTCACTAGCGGCATCCGCACGCGCACCGGGGCCCCGGCCGCGAGCAGCGTCTTCAGATTCTCGAGGATAAGGGCATTGTCCCGCCCGGTGAGCTCCTTGTGGCGCGCGCTGTCCATATGCTTGATGTCATAGAGGAAGAGGTCCACCAGCGGGGCCACGCGCGCCACCACTTCCGGCGCAACGTGCCCGCAGGTCTCCACTGCCGTGGAGATGCCCTCGGCCCGAGCTTTCGTGAGCAGCGCCACGGCCGCCTCGGGCTGGGCCAGCGGCTCGCCGCCGCCGAGGGTGAGCCCGCCCCCGGAAGTCTGGTAAAAGACGCGGTCCTCCAGCACCACGGCCATGATGTCCTCGATGGACATTTTCCGCCCGGCAAGGGCCAGCGCCCGCTCCGGGCAGGCCGCCACGCAGGCCCCGCAGCCCTCGCAGCGGCTGTCGCCCCCGCCCTCGCGGAACTCATGCCGGGGCGGCTCGCCCCCGATGCCGTGCAGCCCCTGCGGACAGGCCGGCACGCAGCGCCCGCAATGGACGCAAAAAGCCGCGTTCCACATGATGCGGCTGCGCGGCTCCTTGCCCTCGGGGTTGGAGCACCAGAGGCAGCGCAAGGGACAGCCCTGGAAAAACACAAGCGTGCGTATTCCAGGGCCGTCGTAGATGCTGTATTTCTGGATATTGAAGATGCGCGCATCCATGCCGGGCGTTGCCCCGCCTAGAAGTCGGCCAGCATGGTGCGGCTGATGATCTCGTTCTGCACGTCCTCGCAGAGTTCCACGAAGAAGGCGGAATAGCCCGCCACGCGCACCACGAGATCGCGGTAGTCCTGCGGGTTTTTCTGCGCCTCCAGCAGGGTGTCGTTGGTGAGGTAGTTGAACTGCATCTCGCCGTTGCCGAACACGCTGGCCGCGCGGATGAGCGCGATAAGGCTCGCGCGGCCCTCGGGCGTTTCCAGAAGCCCGCTCATGAGCTTGAAATTGTGCACCTGCCCGATGTTCATGCTTTCGCAGGGCAGCTTGGAAACGCTCTTGATGATGGCCGTGGGGCCCTTCACGTCCGCCCCCTGGGTGGGGCTGATGCCGTCCGAGAGCGGCTTCCAGGCGCGGCGGCCATTGGCCGAGGCCCCGGTCATCATGCCGAAGGGCGTGTTGTTGGAGATGGAAAGCGTGCCGTGGCTCAGGGTGGAATAGAGCGTGCGAATCTTCCGGTGCTCGGCCTCGGTGAAGGCGATGATGTCCGCGGCGATGGCGTCGGCATAGTCGTCGTCATTGCCGTACTTGGGCGCGTCGAGGCAGTCGCGCCGGATTTCCGGATAGCCCTCGAAATCGGCCTTGAGCGCGGCGTTGAGCTCCTCCAGCGTGTATTTTTTCTCGTCATAGACGAGCTTTTTGATGGCCGCCATGGAGTCCGCATAGGTGGCGAGCCCGCTCCACACCACGCCGGGCCCGAAATTGTACATGGCTCCGCCCGCGGAAACGTCGCGCCCGTTTTCCATGCAGCCCTCGTACATGAGCGACATGAGCGGCTTGGGCGCGAGCTCGCGGTGCACCCGCTGCGAGATGACCGTGGCCGTGCCCGTGAGGCGCGTGATATGGCGGATCTGCTCCTTCACCGCGGCCTCGAACTTCTCNTAGGTGTCGAACTGCGCNAGGTCGCCCANNTCCGGGCAGACCTGNTTGCCGTACCACAGGGGCACGCCGTGNTTGAGCACGAGCTCGATGGCGATGGGCCACTGGGTATAGGCCGTGGAGGTCCACTGATAGAGGCGCCCGGCCTTCTGCGGNTCCACGCAGCCCATGAGGCAGTAATCGCGCGCGTCCTCCACGGAAACGCCCTTGGCGAGCATCATCTTGATGTGGGTGTCGTCAAAATGCACGGCCGGGAAGCCCATGCCCGCGCGNACNACNTCCACGATCTTNTCCATATAGGCCTGCGGGGAGCCGTTGTGNACCCGCGTGGCCAGNGANGGCTGGTAGATGCGCACATGGCGCACNGCGTCCATGAGCAGATAGGTGAGCTCGTTGGTGGCGTCCTGCCCCTCGCGGGTGAGGCCGCCCACGCACATGTTGACGAAGGGCTGGTAGCCCGCGAAAAACTTGGAGCTGCCCTCGGAGGTGATCCACATCATCTCGCTCATCTTGATGAGCATGCAGCCCGCAAGGTCAAAGGCCTCGTAGGGGGTGAGGCGCCCGGCCTCGATGTCCGCCTTGTAGAAGGGGTACATGTACTGGTCCACGCGGCCGATGGACATGCCCGTCTGGTTCTCCTCCACCACGAGGAGGGACTCGATGGTCCACACCGCCTGGATGGCCTCGTGGAAGGTCTCGGGCGCGTGCGCGGGCACGCGGGCGTTCACCCGCGCGATTTCCTCAAGCTCCGCCCTGCGCGCCGGGTCCGCCTCCTGGGCGGCCAGCGCCGCCGCGTGCTCCGAGAGCCTCCTCGCGTAAATCATCACGCCTTCGGCGGTCTCGATGACGGACTTGTAAAAATAGATTTTGTCGAGGTGCTCGGGGTCCGCGTAGTCGAGCTCGGCAAGATGCGCCCTGGCCTCGGCCTGGATGTCGAGCATCCCCTTTTTCATAAGGATGACGTCATAGCCGGGATTGGAGTCGCCGCCGCCATTGAGCGCGTGATAGGAGCAGTCCGACACGAAGGATTCGCCCGAAAGCTCCCAGAGGCCCGCCTCGCGGTACTGCGCCTCGCAGTATTCGTCCACGGACTTGCCCTGCCAGTAGGGAAAGATTTCCTCGAGGAGGATTTTCTTGTCCTCCTCGCTTATCTGGAAGGGGTCCTGCGGGCGCGTGGCGATGGTGTCGAGCTCGTCCCTGAGCCAGCGCCAGGAAATATCCGGCGAGAAGGCCCCGGCGCGGGGGGCGCCGTTGGGCGCGCCCACGATGAGCTCATGGTCCTGGATGACGAGGGGCGCCGTCTCGCAGCAGCGGCGGAAGGCCAGCGCGCGCAGGAGGATGCGGGGCAGGCCCGGATTTTCGCGGTCAATCTCGGTGATGGCCCGCGCCCGGTGGATGGTGATGGCCGGCACNTGCCGCAAATAGTTCATCTTGAGCAGCTTGTGCCGCCTGGTGGGACCGTCGGGCACGGCATAGGGNCGTGTATCCCGCGATTCGTCAAGCTGTTGGGCCATGATNCCCTCCTTCTTTCCTCGGGCTCGCTACTTCAGCAGGGCGCGATAGGCCGCGGCGTCGAGCAGCGCCTTGGCGGCCGCCGGGTCGTCGGCCTTGATGCGGACAATCCAGCCCTTGCCGTAGCAATCGGCATTGACGAGCTCGGGCGCGTCCTCAAGNTCGCTGTTCACTTCCACGATTTCCCCGGCCACGGGCATGAAGAGGGCGTTCACCGCCTTCACGGACTCGATGGAGCCGAATTCGTCATGGCCGTTCAGGTGGCGGCCCACTTCCGGCAGGTCCACATAGGCCACTTCGCCGAGCTGGTCCTGGGCGAANTCGCTGATGCCCGCCACAAGGGTGTCGCCGTCCTGGCGCACCCAGACATGCTCGTCGGTNTAGTTCAGGTCCTCGGGGAGGTTCACGGATTCCGCGCTTTTCATGCCTTTGCTCCGTCATGCTTGGCCAGCGCCGCAGTAAGGGCGCGGGATGTTTCAAAAAACCCTTCCGCCAGNGTGGGATGGGCGTGGATGGTGGCCGCCAGCGCCTGGGCNGTGATGCCCTGNTTTATGGCAAGCGTGGCCTCGGCCACCAGGTCCGAGGCGTGGGCGCCCATGACATGCGCGCCCAGGATGCGGCCGTCCTCCGCATTGGCGACGAGCTTGAAAAAGCCCGGCAATTCGCCCATGGCCTGCGCCTTGCCGAGTTCGCGCATCTGGGTCACGGCGCATTCCACATGGGCAAACTGCTCCCGCGCCTGCCGCTCGGAAAGGCCCACGCAGCCGATNTCCGGCTCGGTGAAGATGGCCGAGGGCACGGCCGCGTANTCCATGACGCCGNTCCCGCCGCAAAGCCCGTCAATGACCGTGAGGCCCTCCACGGCCGCCACATGCGCGAGCATGATGCGGNNGGGGCCGAGCACGTCGCCGATGGCATAGACGCCGGGCACATTGGTGCGCAATTTGTCATCCACCACTATCCAGCCGCGCCTGTCCACGGCAATACCCGCGCGCTCGAGGCCCAGGCCCTCCGTGGCCGGGGCGCGGCCCACGGTGACAAAGACCATGTCGGCTTCCACTTCCGTTTCCGCCTTGAGGGCCGCCTCAGGCTCCACAAAGGGCGACGGCGCGAGCGTGCAGCGCACCGCGCCGTCCTCCACGCGGCAACTGCCCACCGTGGCCCCGGTGAACATCTTCACCTTGCGCTTGCGCAGCTCGCGCGCGAGCAGCGCGCTCACCTCGGCGTCCACCGAGGGCATGGGCAGGAGGCGGTCCTGCCCTTCCACGATGGCGACTTCGCTGCCATAGGTGCGGAAGATGCAGGCGAGCTCGCAGCCGATGACGCCGCCGCCCACGATGAGCAGGCGTTTGGGCACGCTTTCGAGGTCCAGCGCGTCGTTGCTGTCGAGGATATATTTGTGGTCGAAGGCGAGGCCGGGAAGCTCGAGGATGCGCGAGCCCGTGGCGATGATGATGGCGTCGCCCNCCACGGCCTCCTCCCCCTCCTGCGTGCGCACGCGCACGCNGCCGGGGCCCGCAAGCTCCGCCTGGCCGCGGAGGAGGCGCACGCCGAGCCGGGCGCAGGTCTTTTCCAGGCCCCCGGTGAGCACGCTGATGACCGAATTCTTGCGCTTCTGCGCGGCCACGGGGTCAATGGCCGGCTCGCAGCAGCCGGTGACGCCGAACTCGGCCATGCGCCGCGCCAGCGCAAGGGCGTCCGCGCCCGCGCGCAGGGTCTTGGTGGGGATGCAGCCGTGGTTGAGGCAGGTGCCCCCGAGGGCCGCCTGCTCCACGAGCACGGCCTCCATGCCCCTGGCCGCGGCCTCGAAAGCCGCGGTATAGCCGCCGGGGCCCGCGCCGATGATGATGACTCGCATTGTCGCTCCCGTCCTCTCTGGTTGTGGGGCCGCGCCGGGGCCTAGTCGTCCGGGCATTCCAGCGTGAGGTTGTAGGTGACGGGAAAGGCCGCTTCAAGGCTGGCGGAGATGAGGCAGCCGTGGCGCATCACCTTGCTCACGCGCTCGAAGATGTCCTCATAGTCGGCGTCCATGTGGACGGTCACATCCAGGGTGATGCCGAGGATGCGGCCCTGGCCCTTGTCGTTGCTGCCCGCCTGGACCGTGGCCTTGGCCGTGATGGCGTCATATTTCGCGCCGCGCGTGTCCAGCGCCTTGTCCAGCGCCGCCACATAGCAGTAGAGCACCGAAGCGCCGAGGAGCTTCTTGGCCGANCCCGTGCGCTCGTCNTCGGAAAGCGCGTTNTTGTCNACATGGATGGCGCCGAGGGCGGCGCTCTCGAAATCNANGTCGATGGCCGGNCCCTTGCGCACGAGCGAGACGGAAATTTCCTGGGACATGNTGCCTCCTGTATGNCTTGCGGGCGAAGGATGTTGCTGGCAATAAAGCAGGAAACATGCCAAAGGCANGGNCCCCCGGCGTCCGGGGGAAAGCGTGGCCCGGCCGCCTCAATCTGGCACAGATTGTGAAGTACACCACAAAGAACNNCGTTTCAACGCGCAAAAGGCGACAACTTTGTCGCATCTGACGACAGCACCGTCATGGACAAGGCAGGCGGANGATGACCCCACTCCAGACAGCCAGNGACAANGCGCGCGTCANCTCACGGCTCNAGAAGCTGCTCAACCGGCTNCCGGCNCTTGTNTACCGCTGCCGCATCGTNGGGGAGCAGCAATATGTGCTNGAATANGCCAGCAAGGGCAGCATCGACCTNCTNGGCCTNACGCCCGAGAGCCTCGTGGANGNCCAGGTCAACACCATCGAGCGCATGACCCACCCNGCGGACCTGAAGCGCCTCCAGCAGGTGGAGCATGACAGTATTGTCGCGCANCGGCCCTGGCANNTCATNTACCGNNTNCAGCTCCCCGGCGGGCACATCAAGTGGGTGTGGGACCAGGGCGAGGCCATCTATGGCGAGGACGGCACGCCGCTCTATCTCGAAGGCCTGATGATGGACGTGAGCGAGCAGAAATTCCAGGAGATCGCGCTNCAGGACGAGAACCGCCAGCTNCGCCTCAGCATGGAAAACTCCCAGGGCCTCGGGCCGCTCGTGGGCAAGAGCGAGGCCATGCGCCGGGTCTACGGCCTCATCCTCAAGGCNGCGGAAACGGACGCGAGCGTCATCATCTANGGCGAGACGGGCAGCGGCAAGGACATGGTNGCCCGCGCCATCCACAATTACAGCGGCCGCAAGGGCGCCTATGTGCCCGTGAACTGCGGNGCCATCCCCGAGAACCTGCTGGAAAGCGAGTTTTTCGGGCACACGCGCGGNGCCTTCACCGGNGCGGCCACGGCCAAGGAGGGCTTNGTNGCCGCGGCCGACGGCGGCACACTNTTTCTNGANGANATCGGGGANCTNCCCATCAACCTNCAGGTGAAATTTTTGCGCGTGCTGGAATCCAAGAGCTATACGCCGCTCGGCAGCAATGCGCAGAAAACCTCGCATTTCCGGCTGGTGGCGGCCACCAACCGCGACCTNGCGGCGCTGGTGCGCGAAAAAAAGACCAGGGCGGATTTCTATTACCGCATCAATGTGCTTTCCATNACGCTNCCGCCCNTGCGCGAGCGCAAGGAGGACATNCCCCTGCTCATCCGCGCCTGGGAGGAGCGCAACGCCATCGACCTCGCGCTGCCGCAGGCGGTGCGNGTGGCCATGTCGCGCTATGACTGGCCGGGCAATGTGCGCGAATTGCACAATTTTCTCGACCGTTACGCCACTTTCGGNAGCTCGGTGACGGANTGCCTCGGCACGCCNGANGTGGAGATNCCCCCGGTGGAGGACGGCCTCAGCCTTTCCGAGGCNCTGAGCCAGGTGGAGCAGGCCATCATCCTGAAAACCCTNGAAAAATGCCGCTGGCATCGCGGCCGCACGGCCGAGGCCCTGGGCATCAACCTGCGTACGCTCCAGCGGCGCATGAAGGCGCTCATGCTCGGCGAGGAACGCGGCGGAAAATAAGACGGCATTTAACCAANGGAGGCGAAAAATGGCAGACAAGCACGCAANCGTCCGCAAGGCGGAACAGGCCGACCGGGCGGCCATGGAAAACATCGCGCAGGCGGCCTATGCCCTCTATGTGCCCCGNATGGACAGGAAGCCCTTCCCCATGCTGGACGATTACGGCGCGCATATCGCGGCGGGNGCGGCCTATGTGCTGGAGGACGGGCACGGAATCCGCGGCTATATCATCCTTTTGCCCGCCGANGACGGGGCCCTGCTGCTGGACAATGTGGCCGTGGACCCCTCGGCCCAGAAATGCGGCTACGGAAGAAAACTGCTGGACTTCGCCGAGGCCGTCGCGCGGGAGCGCGGCCTTGACCGCATCATCCTCTACACCAATGAGGCCATGCGCGAGAATCTCGTGTGGTATCCGAAGATGGGCTATGCCGTCACCGGGCATGTGGAGGAAAAGGGCTATAAAAGGGTCTATTTCGCAAAGAAGATAGATGCGTAAGCGCTGAACTTTTTGAAATTTGCGCCCTGTACGGAAAAACCTCCCGTCAACCGTGATGTTGGCGGGAGGTTTTTCTGTATANNTGGCCGGCCCTCATGCACAAGGGCCGGCCTTGGGACAGGGCAGGGGGCGCCCCGTCATGCCGCGCTTACGCGCAATCGTGCTTGTCCCAGGGTTCGCGGTTGTTGCGCTCGATGACCGATTCCATGCGCGCGAGCGCCTCCTGGAGCTTGATGAGCTCGTTGAGCTTGAGGTTCGGGTCCTTCAGCACCTGATAGATGATGGCCGACTCGCAGTCCTCGCCGATGGGCAGGTCCGCGATGGTGGCGATGGTGAGCGCGATGTCACCGGCGTCCACCTTGCGGGCCACCTTGCCCGCCTTGCCGTTGATGCCCATGCCGTAGAAGGCCGTGCCGTCATCGGCCGCGACCACCACCACGGTGCGGCGGTTGGCCGCCTCCAGCGCCGCGGCCACCGCGTCGGCCGCGCCCTCCAGCACGGCGAAGGGGGATTTTTCCAGCACGGCCGCCACTTCCGCGCCCGTGGTTTTCACGCCGCCGAGGGCCGCGGCCTTGTCGGCCAGCCCCGCCGTGTCGGCATTGGGGAGCACGGCCGCCTTCTTGTTGAGCTTGTCCAGGGCCTCGCCCGCGTCGGTCAGTTTCATGCCCTTGGCGTTGACCAGGATCGCCTTCTTGTCCGCCATGTGAATACTCCTTCATCTCTCCCCTCTNGGGGGAGGAAACGTCATGCAGCTCTCAGCCCGCCCTACTTCACGAGGTCCGGGTCGTCCATGATCTGGTAGATGACCGCGCCCTCCACGTCCGCGGGCACCGGGCCCCCGGTCATGTAGCAGAGCGTGGGCACGATGTCGGCGAGCCAGCGCGGCCGCGGATAGACATAGCCCTTGCGCACGTTGGGCCCGCGGAACATGAGCAGGTTCTTGAGGCTGCCGCAGCCGCTCTCGCCCGTGGGCAGCCCGTAGCCGTGCTCGGCCATGTATTCCGGCTTGAGCACATAGACCACGTCGCCGGCCTGCGCGCCGCCCATGCCGAAGACCTGCGCGTCCTCCCGGCGCACGGCGAGGAGCACCGGGCGCTCGCCCGTGTCGGGATGGCGGTAGTCAAGCAGGGCATTGATGATCTCGTCGCGCACCTTCTCGTAGTCCTCGGGCTCCACGATGCCGCCGGGATACTTGCCCTTGAGGTTCACATACACAAACATGTAGCGCTGGGGCACGGCCTTGGACTGGCTCACGTCCAGCACATAGTTGAAGCCCTCGGTNTCCTCNTAGATGTCCCAGTAGTTTTCGGACTTCTTGGGCTCNTAGGCGCAGAGCCCGGCCGCCTTGAGGGCGTGGGCGGTGTTGAGGATGGGCCCCAGCGGCGTGGCGCCGTGGTCGGAGCAGACGCAGATGAGGGTTTCGTCGCCCATGGCCTTCATGAGGTTCCCGAGCAGGCGGTCCTCCACCTCATAGATGTGGCGCTCCATCTTTTCGGCGCGGGCGCGCACCTCCGGGTCCTTGCTGTCGAGGTCGCTCAGCCAGCCGTGATAGAACCAGTCGATGGGGTGGGAGTGCATGTAGAAGAGGTCCCAGTCGGGATTGGCCTTGAAGAGCGACTCCACGGTGTTCCAGAGCCACGCGCTGTGGAATTCCACGAGCTCGCACACGGTGTCCGTGTCGATGATGCCGTGGAGGAAGGCCACGAGGCCGATGTCGTTGGCCGTGATCTGCTTCGAGAAGTCGATGTCTTTCGCGGCCTCGGCAGGCGCGATGAAGCCGCTGTCGCCCGCGATGCCGGAGACATAGAGCTTGAAGTCCTCGGCGTCGTCCGAAAGCTCCATGAGCTTGGCGCGGAACACACCCTTCACCTTGCGGCCGTCCTCGATGATGGTGAAGTCCGTCTGGACGGGCTCGCTCCACTCCTTGGGCTTGAGGGTGAAGAAGGCCTTGGCGAAGTCCTTCTCCGGGGCCACGGTGATGCGGTCATAGCCGTCGTCGCCGCTCTGCCAGGCGAGCACATGCCACACCTGGTCCTCCACGGGCTCCACGCCTTCCTTGAAGTGCATGGTGACGGTCATGTCCAGCGGTTCGTCGGTATCGGGGAGGTTTTTCCAGCCCTCGGCGTCCTCAAATTCGCCCTGCACGCCCATGGGATAAAAATCGGTGGAGATGACGCTCTCGGAGCCGAGGAATTCCTTGTGCTCGTTGCCGTGCAGCGGCCAGCGCGTCTCGGCCGGGGAAAGCCCCTGGCCCATGACCATGACGCCATGCTTCATGTGCGAGGGCCAGGCCATGGGATAGTTGACCACGAGGCACTTCTTCCCCGCCTTGTCCCAGCAGTCCCAGATGGTTTCGGCGGTGACGATGTCCGAGCCGAAGGCCTGGGAGGTGAACTTGTAATCCAGCGACTGGCCTTCGTGGTAGTAATAATAGTCTTCCACGCCGTGCGTGCGCGGGTAGGCGCCCGTGCAGATGGTAGCCCAGGAGGGCGGCGTGACCGTGGGCAGGTTGTAGCCCTCGGGGATGAAGCTCCCCTCTTTCATGAAGCGGCGGAAATTGTCGAGGCCGCCTTCATCCAGCATTTTCAGAAGGCGCTTCGGGATCAGACAGTCATAGCCGATGAGGGCCGCGCGTTTGGCTTTGGGGGCCATGGGAACTCCTTCTCCTGTGGTTGGGTGCGTNGGGAGGTAGAGAGACGATGCCCGNCTAATCCAAAAACCATGCCAGCCGCAAGCCCGGCCAGGCCCCCGGCGCGGCCCGGCGCGGCATTGCGGTCGNCTTGCGCGCGCTTGTGCAAAAAGTGACAAAAGTGTCGCGCAGCTGCGCCGCGTACCCTCCCCCGAGGATATTTGCGGCGCGGCAACGGCTTTTCCGGCTTTGCGCAAAAACTGTCGCAACAGACGACATATTTGTCGCGCAGGCGGGGGGACCNCTCCNCCTGTTCCGCGCCCCGCAAGGCGCTCCCCCGATTGTGAACCTTGGCACACGATTCGCAGAACANGNCCAACCACCGAAGCAAGGAGGGCACATGTCCAGCGTCTCGCCTACTCCCGAGAAGGCTTACAGCCTCAGGCCGGAATGGGGCATCCTCATCCCCACNNTCATCGTCATCCTGCTCATCAGCCTGCCCGCGGTNATCATCCCNNAGGNGTCNGAAGACTTCTTCACCGCCATCTANCANCCGCTGGCCTTCAATTTCGGCACGCTCTACCTGTGGATNACCGTGGGCCTCATNGTCATGTGCTTCTATTACGCGCTCAGCCGCTGGGGCTCCATCAAGTTCGGCCGCAAGGACGAAAAACCGGAATTCAGCCTNATCAGCTGGACGGCCATGATCTTCTGCTCGGCCGTGGGCGGNGCCATCATGTTCTGGGCCATCACCGANCCNNTNTGGGACATCCTCCAGCCGCCGCAGTNNGCCNAGNGCATGAGCGTGGAGGCCTATGACTGGGCGCTCGCCTACCTGCTCATGCACTGGGGGCCCAATGCGTGGTGTACCTATCTCATCACCTCGCTNCCCATCGCCTACATGCTCTATATCCGCAAGGCNCCCTTNNTGCGCATCAGCACGGCCACNGAGCCCATCATCGGCAAGGGGCAGGCCAACGGCNTCTTCGGGCGCTCGCTCGACATCTTCTTTCTTCTCGGGCTCATGTTCTGCACGGCCGTGACCATGTGCATCTCGCTGCCCACCGTGGCCTTNGCNCTGCAAAGCGTTTTCGGNACNGACCCGGGCCTCGGCGCGCAGACNGTNATCCTNNTNTGCAAGCGGNCTNATCGCNGGCTATACCGTCTANAAGGGNCTNGACCGGGGCATCAAGTGGCTCTCCAACTTCAATATCGCNCTNGCGCTCNTGCTCGCNCTNTANTGCTTCATCTGCGGGCCCACGGTGCAGCTNTTCAACATCTTCACCAACGGCTTCGGCAAGTGGCTCGGCAANTANCCCAACATGGTCTTNTGGACGGACCCGTGGATGGGCGGCACCTTCCCGCGTGACTGGACCATCTTCTACGCNCTCTTCTGGGCCGGNTTCGGCCCCTTCATGGGCCTCTTCATCGCGCGCATCTCNCGCGGGCGCACCGTGCGCGAGATCATCGTCTGGGGCACNNTCGGCACCGTGGCCGGNGCCTGCTGCATCCACGGCATCTTCGGCTCCTATTCGCTCTATGTGCAGCGCAACGGCATCCTNGACGTGGTTTCCATCCTCCAGGCCAAGGGCGGCGCGGCGGCCATGATCGCCGTGCTNGAGACCCTGCCGCTCAAGGACGNGGTGCTCGTGGCCTATGCCNTGCTCTCCACCATCTTCCTCGCCACCACGGTNAANGCCGGNTCCTANATCTGCGCNAGCACCGCCACCTNNCGNCTGCCGCCCGACGCCGAGCCCAACAAGTGGCACCGCACCTTCTGGTGCTTCGCCCTCTGCCTGCTNGCGCTNGGGCTNGTGAGCATGGGCGGCCTCGGCGTGGCCAAGATGTTCGGCAACTTCTCGGGCGCGCTCATGATCCTGCCCATCCTGCTGGTCACGGCNTGCTGGCTCAAGATNCTGCGGGAGGAAGGCGGCTACGCGCTCAAGTATTGCGCGGAACCGCTGCCGCAGGACGAGGTTGACGGAGACCATGTGCCACCGTATTTTCTCGACATGGGGAGCCCCNNCGCGCCGACGGACGGCGGGGCCGCGTGACCGGCGGGGGGATTGCCGGAAGCGCGGCAGGGGCCGCCACCCCGAACCGGGAAAAGGGGCGGCCGTTCTGGAGGAAACTTCAATCATTGGGGGAATGATGAAAAAGACGGCAGCGCTCTTGCTGGCCCTGGCGGCGGGGCTCTTCCTGGCCCAGGACAGCCAGGCCATCGACTTCAGCATCAAGGGCAAATGGAACATGGGCTTCGGTGTGGCCGACCCGTACCTGACCAAGCACCACAGGGATGCCAGCGGCCGCAAGAGCAAGACCAACACGCAGGACACCTTCGCCGCCAGGCAGCGCCTTTTCCTGCAACTGGACGCCACGGCGAGCGAGGAGCTTTCCGGCACGGTGCAGTTCTTCATCGGCCCGCAGAAATGGGGCTTCGCCGGGCAGGGCGGCGCCCTCGGCGCTGACGGCAAGATGGTCAAGCTGCGCCAGGCCTATATCGACTGGGCCGTGCCCAACACCAGCATCCGCACCCGCATGGGCATCCAGAATTTCGCCCTGCCCTACGCGGCGGGCGGCTCCGCGGTGTTTGACCTCCGCGCGGCGGCAATCAACACCCATGTGGATCTGACCGAGAACGTCGGCCTCACCGCCATGTGGTTCCGGCCCTTCAACGACAACTATGACGCGAGCCTGCCCGACTACCGCGACGGCTCCGACCCGTCCAACTATCTCGACAACATGGACCTGTTCACCCTGAGCGTGCCCCTGAACTTCGACGGCATTTCCGTCACGCCCTGGGCCATGTACGGGATGCAGGGCCGCAACGCGGGGCGTTTCCCCGACTACCGGAACAATGACCTCGCCGACGGCTCCCCGGCCATCACCCTGACGCCCTTCCTCAATGCGCAGAGCGGCCACGGCGGCCTCAACGTGGTGAACTACGGCGGCACCTCCAAGACCTATGGCAGCATGTTCTGGGCGGGGCTGCCCATCAAGGTCACCCTGGTGGAGCCCTGGAACTTCGAGCTCGACCTGAACTACGGCTTCGTGGAAGCCATGGGCCGCTATGACGTCATGGTGCGCAACAATCCGGACGACATCCGCCGCGGCTCCACCCAGCGGCAGGGCTGGCTCGCCAAGGCCCTTGTGGAATACAAGATGGACTGGGGCGTGCCCGGCATTTTCGGCTGGTACGCCTCGGGCGACGACGGCAATGTGAAGAACGGCTCCGAGCGGATGCCCTCGGTGTGCCCCTACACCTTCATGACCTCCTTCATGGGTGACGGCAACCTCGCCTGGGGCCCCTCCGCCGACTATCTGGACCTCAATGTCTCCATGGCGGGCACCTGGGGCATCGGCCTCCAGCTGCGCGACATGAGCTTCATCGAGGACCTCACCCACACCTTCCGCGTGGCCTGGTGGGGCGGCACCAACTCCCCCTCCATGGTCAAGTACATGAACAACGCCTACGCCTGGGAGAGCACCAGCAACCTCTTCGACGGCCCCTACCTGACCACCAATGACGGCCTTTTGGAGTTCAACCTCGTCAACGTCTACAAGGTGTACGAGAACTTCGACATCAACCTGGAGCTCGGCTATATCGCCAACTTCATGGACAATGACACCTGGAAGAAGGATTATCGCGACTGGGGCTCCTACGAAAAGCAGGACGCCTGGAAGGCGCAGGTGATCTTCACCTACCAGTTCTAGACGGCCTTTCGCGCACAGGGAGGGGGCGGCCCGTGCGGCCGCCCCTTTTTGCTGCAATGCGATAATCCGGGATGCTAACCAGGTATGATGCCCTGAACTGGAGGGTCTTGTCTGCACTCGCCCCATAACGCCAATATTTTCCCGTCACTCCCAATATACAGGAATGCCCAGCAAAATGAGGGAATTTCAGGAGGCAGCAATGCTCATACGGAAAATGCGAATTGGCGATTATGAGGAAATGCATGTATTGTGGAAACAGTCACCCGGAATACGGTTGTCCGATATTGATGATTCAAAAATTGCGATAGACAGGTTTTTGGCCAGAAACCCTGACAGCTGTTTTATAGCCGAGCAAAACAATAAAATCGTAGCGACAATTCTCGCTGGAAATGATGGGCGAAGGGGACACATTTATCACATGGCGGTGGATGAAAAATTCAGAAACCAAGGTATTGCAACTAAATTATTAGACTTGACCTTACATGCGTTAAAAAACAGGGGGATTGCCAAAGTTTCACTTGTAGTTTTTAAAGAGAATTCTGATGCAAATATATTTTGGGAAAAGAGAGGTTTTATGGCAAGAGAGGATTTAATGTATAGGGATAAAACTCTCATCACGAAAATACTTAAGAGCAGAAATGATGCTCCGAATTAACTCCTATCATCGATTAATTAAAGTTCCCATGTTAGCCGCGCATTTCAACATCCACCGCGACCGGGCCTTGTTTCCAACTTCATGGACAACGACACCTGGAAGAAGGATTATCGCGACTGGGGCTTCTACGAAAAGCAGGACGCCTGGAAGGCGCAGGTGATCTTCACCTACCAGTTCTAGACACCTTTGGCGGATGTGCTGGGCGGTCCCGCGGGGCCCCCCTTTTTTCATGAACCGTCCCGGCCGCGCCCGACCGTAGGGCGCCCCTGAAAAATCCTTGCCTTGTGAAATAAAGCGCATTAAGATGAAACCGTGTTTTGAAACATGTGGGCCAAAAAACTGTTTGAGTGACCAGTCAATACCTGTCCACGACTGGGAGAAGCCGTTTCTGGAGGGCATATGCGGGAAATACCGGCTGAAGAAATAACTGCGGCGGTGGCGAAGCTGGCTGTGCAGGCCTGCTGCGACCTGCCGGAGGAAATGAAGGCGGCGCTCGAAAAGGCCAGGGCAGCCGAGCCCTCCCCGGTGGGGCGCGACATCCTTGACCAGCTGCTGGAAAATGCGGACATCGCGCAGAGAGAGCAGGTGCCCATCTGCCAGGATACCGGCCTTGCCGTGGTGTTCGCGGACATCGGCCAGGATGTGCATATCACGGGCGGCGACTTCGAGGAGGCCGTCAACAAAGGCATCCATAAGGGCTATGTGGACGGTTTCCTCCGCAAGTCCAGCGTGGAGGAGCCGCTCTTCGAGCGCCGGAACACCAAGGACAACACGCCGGCCATCATCCACACGCGCATCGTGCCCGGGGACAAAATCCGGTTGCGCCTCGCCCCCAAGGGCGCAGGCTCGGAGAACAAGAGCGTGCTCAAAATGCTCGTGCCCGCAGACGGCATCGAGGGGGTGCGCAAGGTCATCCTTGACGCGATAAAGGCCGCGGGCCCCAATTCCTGTCCGCCCATGGTGGTGGGCGTGGGCCTTGGCGGCAACATGGAGCTTGCCTGCCTCTGCGCCAAGCGCGCGGCCGCGCGCGACATCGGCACGCATAACCCGGACCCCCGCTATGCGGCCTTTGAGGACGAGCTGCTTGNGCTCATCAACAAGACNGGCATCGGGCCCCAGGGCCTTGGCGGCGAGACCACGGCNGTGGCCGTGCATGTGGAGTGGNCTCCCACGCACATCGCGTCGCTTCCCGTGGCCGTGAACATCAACTGCCACGCCGCGCGGCATGGCGAAGCCGTNCTTTAGGAGGCGACCCATGGCCGAAGCGANAAGNATCACCGCGCCNTTTGACGACGCCACCGCGCGCAGCCTCNGNGCCGGGGAAAAGGTGCTGATNNCNGGCACCATCCTCGCGGCGCGCGANGCCGCGCACAAGCGCATGGTGGAATGCCTCGACAGGGGCGAGAAACTNCCCGTNGACCTCACCGGGCAGGTNGTNTANTATGTNGGGCCCACGCCNGCCAAGCCCGGCAAGCCCGTGGGCTCNGCCGGNCCCACCACCGCNGGCCGCATGGACGCCTACGCCCCGCGCCTCATGGACGAGGGCCTCAAGGGCATGATCGGCAAGGGCTACCGCAAGCCGGAAGTGGTGGAATCCATGAANAAGAACGGCGTGCCCTANCTNGCGGCCGTGGGCGGCGCGGGCGCGCTCATCGCCGAGCGCATCAAGAAATATACCGTGCTCGCCTGGCCGGANCTGGGNCCCGAGGCGCTGGCNGAAATGGTGGTGGAGGATTTTCCCGCCATCGTGGTCATCGACAGCGAGGGCACGGACTATTATGAAGCNGGGCAAAAGCCGTACCGCAAATTGTGAGGAGAAGCCATGACTCCACGTTCCCCGCAAGAGGCCCCGTCCCGTCTGGATTTCTGGCAGGCCCTTTCCGGCGCGGTGCTCGCCCTGTTCATCTGCGTGCANCTCGTGCTGGAAGGCAGCGTGGTCCTGAGCCCGAAAATCACGGACTGGATCGGCTGGTTCATGGAAGAAATCTATCTCGCCCAGGTGGCCGCGCCGCTCATCCTGCTCATCATCGTGNTCCACTTCTGGATNGCGGCNCGCAAGATGCCCTTCCGNGCGGGCGAGCTGNNCATCTATTNNCAGCACAGCANGGANCTCNGCGACNCGGACACGAGCCTCTGGCTCGTGCAGGTGGTGACNGCCACCATCATCCTTGTGGGCGCNTTNTTCCANGTCTANTCGGTGATGNTNGANATGCCGCTGGAAGTGNNCAAGAGCGCCNNNCGGCTGCATGANGGCTGGGTGNTNTTCTATGTNTTCTTCCTGCCCGCCTGCATCCTCCACACNGGCATCGGCGTCTACCGCATCGGCGTGAAATACGGGCTCATTTCCAAGGCGCGGCGCGAGTTCTGGAGAAANNTCATCTGGATNGTCATGGGCTGTTANCTCNTGCTGGGCANCTGCNCCATCACCCGNGTGTGGTTCATNGGCGACGCNCTNNTNCAGGCAGTGCAATAGGAGGGGAACACCATGCAAATCCATTATTGTGATGTCCTCTCGGTGGGCGCAGGCCTTGCGGGGGAGCGTGTGGCAGTGGAAGCCGCCCAGGCNGGCTACAAGGTCATCTGCCTGAGCATCGTGCCGCCNAGGCGCTCGCACAGCTCGGCCGCGCAGGGCGGNATGCAGGCGGCGCTCGGCAATTCCATCATGGGCGACGGCGACTCGCCGGAAATCCATTTCAACGACACNGTNAANGGCTCGGACTGGGGCTGCGACCAGGAGGTGGCCCGCATCTTCGCCGAGCAGGCNCCCATCGCCATGCGNGAAATGGCCTTCATGGGNGTNCCGTGGAACCGNGTCGTCCCCGGCGAGCANACCTANTACAAGGGCGGCAAGCCCTTCCAGGCCACGGAAAAGAAGGAAAACGAGGGCCTCATCCACTCCCGCGCCTTCGGCGGCACGGCCAAGTGGCGCACCTGCTANACCTCGGACGGCACNGGCCATGCCGTGCTCTTNACNCTNGACAACNGNATGCTGGAGCTGGGCGTGCAGGTGCATGACNGGATGCAGGCCGAGGCCCTCATCCACGACGGCGAGCGCTGCATGGGCGTCATCGCNCGCAACCTGCGCACNGGCGAGCTNGAGGCCTATATCGCTCAACGCCACGCTCATCGCNACNGGNGGNTTCGGNCGCCTCTACCGCGCCACCACCAATGCCGTCATNTGCGACGGCGGCGGCCAGATCATCGCGCAGGATACGGGCATCGTGCCGCTCGGCAACATGGAGGCCGTGCAGTTCCACCCCACGGGNACCGTGCCCACNGACATCCTCGTCACCGANGGCTGCCGCGGCGNCGGCGGCACCCTGCTTGATGTCAACGAATACCGCTTCATGCCCGACTATGAGCCGGAAAAGGCGGAGCTCGCCTCGCGCGACGTGGTCTCGCGCCGCATGACCGAGCACATGCGCAAGGGCTTCGGCGTGAAAAGCCCCTATGGCGACCACCTGTGGCTCGACATCCGGCATCTCGGCGAAAAGCACATCACGACCAACCTGCGCGAAGTGTACGACATCTGCCGCCACTTCCTCGGCGTGAACCCCGTCCACCAGCTTATTCCGGTGCGGCCCACCCAGCATTACAGCATGGGCGGCGTGCGCGTGAACAAGGACGGCCACGCCTACGGCCTCAAGGGCCTTTTCGCCGCTGGCGAGGCCGCCTGCTGGGACATGCACGGCTTCAACCGCCTCGGCGGCAATTCCCTCGCCGAGACCGTGGTGGCCGGGCGCGTTGTCGGCAAGAAGGTGGTGGAATTCCTTGAGGGCGACAGCATGGTCTACAAGGCCGATGCCATGCAGGACGCGCTCCGCGGCGTCGAGCAGCGCATCGAGAACCTGAAAAAGGGCACCGGCGACGACTGCTATACCTTGCGCAACGAGATGCAGGACGCCATGATGGAATATGTGGGCATCTTCCGCAACGGCAAGGACCTGCAGAAAGGCGTGGACAAGCTCCAGGAAATCCTTGAGCGCACGAAGAACATGCGCCTTGCGGGCAAGGGGCAGCGCGGGCAGGACGCCGAAAAGGCCATGGCCCTGCGCGTGCCCGGCATGGTGCGCCTTGCGCTGACCATCGCCTACGGCGCGCTTCAGCGCACGGAAAGCCGCGGCGCCCACGCCCGCGAGGACTTTCCCGAGCGCAATGACCGCGACTGGCTCAAGCGCACGCTGGCCACCTGGAAGCCGGGCGACACCCTGCCCACCCTCAGCTATGAGGAGGCCACGCCCTTCTTCATCCTGCCCCCCGGCGACCGCGGCTATGGCGGCGGCAAGATCATCGACGGGCCGGACATCCCCGCGGAAAAGCTCGTGCCCTTCGCCGAGAAAAAAGAAGCCCAGGGAGCATAACGATGGGACGCACGCTGACCTTTGAAATCTTCCGCTACAACCCGGCGGACCCGGACTCCAAGCCGCATATGCAGACCTATACGCTGGAGGAGACGCCGAGCATGACCCTGTTCATCGCGCTCAACAGGATTCGCGAGGAGCAGGACCCCACCCTCCAGTTCGACTTCTGCTGCCGCGCGGGCATCTGCGGCTCGTGCGGCATGGTCATCAACGGCAAGCCGGGCCTTGCCTGCCACACGCAGACCGCCGACCTGCCCGACCACATCACCCTGCATCCGCTGCCGGTGTTCAAGCTCATCGGGGACCTTTCCGTGGACACGGGCACCTGGTTCCGCGGCGTGGGCAAGAAAATCGAGTCCTGGATACACACGAAAAAGCAGTTCGACGAGAACGCGCCGGAAGAGCGCATGGACAACGAGCTCGCCAACCAGATATTCGAGCTCGACCGCTGCGTGGAATGCGGCTGCTGCGTGGCCGCCTGCGGCACGGCGCGGATGCGCGACGACTTCATCGGCGCGACCTCCATCAACCGCCTGGCGCGCTTCTATATCGACCCGCGCGACGAGCGCAAGTCCTCGGACTATTATGAGCTCATCGGCGACGACAGCGGCGTTTTCGGCTGCATGGGCCTGCTTGCCTGCGACAATGTGTGCCCCAAGCAGATACCGTTGCAGGACCAGCTCGGCGTCATGCGCCGCATGGTGACGCTGGAATCGGTCAAGGCCATCATCCCGGACTTCATCCGCAACAAGCTCGTGGGTTGCCCGGACAAGAACGACTAGCCCTTCCCCCGCGCCCCGGCGTTCCCGGCGAAAAGCCACCGGGGCGCCGGGGGCGCCACATCCCAAAACTGCGGAGTGCGGCCACGATGGAGTTGTGGACAAAACTCTTTATCACGCACGGCGCCGTGCAGACGACGCTGGTCCTGAGCATCACCATAGCCCTGGGCATCCTGCTCGGGCGGATACGCATCTTCGGTGTCAGCTTCGGCATCGGCGGCATCCTCTTCAGCGGCATCATCCTCGGGCATTTCGGCCTCTCGCTGGATGCCAAGGTGCTGTCCTTCACGCGCGAATTTGGCCTCATCCTCTTTGTCTACGCCATCGGCATGGCCGTGGGGCCCACCTTTCTGGAATCCCTGCGGGACCAGGGCCTGAAGCTGTGCAGCATGGCCGTCTTTGTGGTGCTCGCCGGGGCCCTTCTGGCGGCGGCCTGCTTCGGCGTGTTCGGCCTTTCCGTGCCGCAGACCGCGGGCATCTTCTGCGGCGCCGTCACCAATACCCCGGCTTTGGGCTCGGCCAACGAGGCCTGGAGCATGGTGGGCGGCGCGCCGGACGTGGTGGCCGAGGGGCTCAAGGTCATCGGCATGGCCTATGCCGTGGCCTATCCCTTCGGCATCTTCGGCATCATCCTCACCATGATGCTGCTCAAGGCGCTCTTCAAAATCAATGTGGGCGAGGAATTGGCGCAGGTGCGGGCGCGCAAGCCCGAGCACCATGAACAGCTCGACCTTTCGGGCACCGTGACCCTGCTTGTGACGAGCGGAGCCGTGTCCGGCCGCGAGCTCGCCGCCGTGGCCCCCAGGGATGTGGACATCCGGGCGCTCATCCGCGGCGGCAACGAATACGCCTGGAACGGCAAGTGGCGGCTCCGGCTGGACGACAAGATCGTGGTCGGCCAGGGGCCCGCGGCCGAGGCCCTGGCGAAAGCGGTGGGCAACCACGCCGCCCACCTCGACCATCCAAACATGCTCGCCATCTTCATTGGCATCTTCGCTGGCGTGCTCCTCGGAAGCATCCCGGTTTTCGTGCCCGGGCTCCCCACCGGGCTGCGCCTCGGCGTGGCGGGCGGGACGCTGGTGCTCGCCATCATCCTCGCGCGGGTGCAGCGTATCGCGGGGCTCACGTGGTATATACGGCCGGGCGCCAACAACCTCATGCGCGAGATCGGCATCCTGCTCTTCATGGCCTGCGTGGGCCTCTATGCGGGCACCGGTTTTGTTGATACGGTGGTCAACGGGCCGGGCTTGCGCTGGATGGGCATCGGGGCCATCATCACCTTTGTGCCGCTCTTCATGGCGGCCCTGTTCTGCCGCGCGGTGTGGAAGATCAACTTCCCCACCATTTGCGGGATGCTCGCGGGCAGCATGACCGACCCCCCGGCGCTGGCCTTCGCCATGCAGTATTATGGCGGCGAAGTGGCGGCCACGGGCTATTCGACGGTCTATCCCGTCACCATGATACTGCGCATCCTCATGGGGCAGCTCCTCGTGCTGCTCCTGCTTTCCTAAGCGTTCAGCCGCCGGGCACAATGCCCGGCCGGGAAACATAAGGAGTCCGTCATGGCCTTGTACACCAAGCAGGAAGCACTGGATTACCATCATTATCCGCGCCCCGGCAAAGTGGAGGTGCTCCCCACCAAGCCCTGCAACACCCAGAAAGACCTCTCCATGGCCTATTCGCCGGGCGTGGCCGAAGCCTGCATGGCCATCCATGCGGACGAGGCGCAGGTGGCCGACTACACGGGCCGCGCCAACCTCGTGGCCGTGGTCTCCAACGGCACGGCCGTGCTCGGCCTAGGCAATATCGGCCCCAAGGCGGCCAAGCCGGTCATGGAAGGCAAGGGCGTGCTCTTCAAGATGTTCGCCGATGTGGATGTCTATGACATCGAGCTCAACGAGAAGGACCCGGACAAGATCTGCGAGATCGTCAAGGCGCTGGAGCCCACCTTCGGCGGCATCAACCTTGAGGACATCAAGGCCCCGGAATGCTTCTATATCGAGGACAAGCTCAAGAAGGAGATGAATATCCCCGTTTTCCATGATGACCAGCACGGCACGGCGGTCATCACGGGCGCGGCCTTCCTCAACGCCTGCGAAATCGCGGGCCGCAAGCCCGGCGACTGCAAGGTGGTGGTCTCCGGTGCGGGCGCGGCGGGTATCGCCTGCTGCAACTTCTATGTGGCGCTCGGCGTGGACCCGAAGAATGTCTACATGTTCGACTCCAAGGGCCTCATCTGGAAGGGCCGCACAGACCTCAACCAGTACAAGGCCCGCTACGCGCAGGACAAGAACTGCACCCTCGCCGAGGCCATGAAGGGCGCGGACCTCTTCCTCGGGCTCTCGGTCAAGGGCCTCGTGAGCAAGGACATGGCGAAGAGCATGGCGAAAGACCCGGTCATCTTCGCCTGCGCCAACCCGGAGCCGGAAATCACCTATGAGGACGCCAAGGAGGCGCGGCCGGACTGCATCATGGGCACGGGCCGCACCGACTATCCCAACCAGATCAACAATGTCTCCGGCTTCCCCTTCCTCTTCCGCGGCACGCTGGACGTGGGCGCCACGGAGATCAACGAGGCCATGAAGATCGCTGCGGCCAAGGCGCTGGCGGCTCTCGCGCACGAGCCCGTCCCCGCGGAAGTGGAAAAGGCCTATGGCGGCCAGAAGTTCAAGTTCGGGCCGGATTATGTCATCCCCAAGCCCTTTGACCCGCGCATCATCGAATGGGTGACGCCCGCCGTGGCCAAGGCCGCCATGGATTCCGGCATCGCCGCACGGCCCATCGCCGACCTCGCCGCCTACAAGCTCGGCCTCTCCGAGCGCGTGAAGAAGGCCCGTGAGCGCGCGGCCGCCCTCTACAAGAGCTACCTGTAATCACGCGGCCCGGAAGCCGGGCGCAAATCCGCACCTTTCGCACAACAGAAAAGCCCCTCTCGCCGGAGAGGGGCTTTTCTTGTGCCGGGCGCCTTGCGCGCCGTCACTTCATCATGCTNGGCACGCAGGTGATGATGCTCGGGAACCAGGTGAAGANGACGAGCGNAATGAGCAGNGTNGCNAGATAGGGCAGCACCTTCACCGTCACCTTGTCGATGGAGATGCCCGCNATGGACGANACCACGAAGAGGTCNAGGCCCACGGGCGGCGTGATGCAGCCGATGGCGAGGTTGATGACCATGAGCACGCCGAAGAACACCGGGTCGATGCCNAGNCCCAGNGCCACGGGCAGCAGGATGGGCGTCAGGATGACGATGGCCGCCGAGGCGTTGATGAGCGTGCCGATGAAGAGCAGNAGCACGTTCACCAGCATGAGGAACACGAGCGGGCTGCTCGCCACGTCGGCAAAGGCCTGGGCCAGCATGTGCGGCACCTGGGCNTTGGTGAGNATCCAGCCGAANAGGTTGGCNGCGCCCACCACGAACATGATCATGGTGGTGTTGTAGGCCGCGCTGAGCAGGGTGCGCCAGAGGTCCTTGAGGTGCAGCTCCCGGTAGATGAAGAANCCCACGAAGGCGCCGTACACNGCNGCCACGGCNGCGGCCTCGGTGGCCGTGAAGATGCCGCTGTAGATNCCGCCGAGGATGATGACNGGCATCATNAGCGCCCAGAAGCANTCCNTNGTGGTGNGCANNAGCCGCATGANNGAGAACTGGCCTTCGCCGCGGTAGCCGTNCTTCTTGGAGATNACCCAGCTCGTGAGGCACATGACCACGCCCATGATGATGCCGGGCAAAAAGCCGGCCATGAACAGCTCGGCCACGCTGGTNTTGGCGATGGAGCCGTACACNACCATGGTGATGGACGGCGGGATGACGATGCCCACGGTGCCGCCNCTGGCGACCACNGCCGCGGCGAAGCTGCGCGGATAGCCGCGCCGNTCCATCTCGTCGATCATGGAGGCGCCGATGGCCGCCGTGGTGGCCGCGGACGAGCCGGAAAGCGCNGCGAAGAACATGCCNGCCACGGCCACCACCAGGGCGAGNCCGCCGGCNAGCGCGCCCACGAGCGCCATGGAGAAGTCCACGATGCGGCGNGTCACGCCGCCCTCGCTCATGAAGGCGCCCGCCAGCATGAAGAAGGGCACCGCCATGAAGGAGAAGGAGTCGATGGACGTGAACATCCGCTGNACAACGACCACGAGGGGCATGTCCTGCACGGCCCAGAGCACGATGGCCGAGGAGAGGCCCAGGCCCACGCCGATGGAGGCGCCGGTGGANAGGATGATGAGGAAGGAGACGAGAATTACCCAGAGCGTCATGGCGGCCTCCTGCTACATTTCCCCGGCGGGCTTCTTGATNACGTTGACGAGGTTGATGACCACATAGAGCAGCATCACGGCGCAGCCGAAGGGAATGACCGAATAGACCCACGACATGGGGATCATCATGGCGGGCGAGGTCTGGTAGCTCGTGCGGATGACCATCTGCACGCCGCAGACCACCATGATGAGCAGGAAGATGATNGTGAAGATGTCCGCAAGNATGTTCAGGAATTTCAGCGTCGCGCCGTGGACGTGGCTCGTNAGCGTCTCGATGGCCATGTGGCCGCCGCTTTTCGCCACCAGCGGCAGCGCGAGGAACACNACCCACACGAAGAGNTAGCGGGCCAGCTCCTCGCCGAAGGACGGCGTGTAGTTGAAGACATANCGGGTGATGACCTGGCCGAACACGATGAGCAGCATGAGGCCGTTACCNACGATAACCAAAAATTTCAANACCTTGTCCAGCCCGTTAAAGAGGGTNTGCCANAGACTTTTTTGCTGCATCGAAGCCTTCCTTTGGGAGNTCCTTGCCCNGGACAAGGGNAANAANTCGGGCGCGNNAAAACGCCCTNCCGGGGCTGCCGACAGCCTCGGCAGCCCCGGATATGGTGTGGGCGGCGCGGACTGGCCCGCNCCGCTTCCTTACGTTCCGCGTTCTCCCCCGTGCCGCCNTGCGGCAGCCGGGGACGAGCGAAAACTCCNCTGCCGCGCTTCGCCTACTTCACGGCCTGGATNGCCTTNATGTTNGCNTCGCCGAAACGCTTCACATAGTTGTCCCACGCGGGCTTGGTGGCCTTGGCGAAGGCTTCCTTGTCCACGTCGTCGTTGACCTCCGTGGTGCCGGCGTCCTTGATCTGCTGGAGGAACTTGCCCTCGAGGTCGCGGCAGAGCTGGCGCTCCCAGTCGCGGGTGTCAATGGCGGCCTGCTTGACGATGGCCTGCTGCTCGGGCGTCAGCTTCTTCCAGGCGCTGGTGGAGATAAGCAGGGGCTCCGAGGCGTAGGTGTGGCCGGTGAGCGAGAGATACTTCTGCACTTCGTTGAACTTCTTGGTGGCGATGTGGCCGAGCGGGTTCTCCTGGCCGTCGATGACGCCCTTCTGCAGCGAGGTGTAAAGCTCGCTCATGGCCATGGGCGTGGGGCTCGCGCCGAGGGACTTCATCATGTCGATGTAGACCGGCTGCTCCATGACGCGCACCTTGAGGCCCTTCATGTCTTCGGGCTCCTTGATGGGGCGCTTGTTGTTGGTCATGTGGCGCACGCCGTTCTCCCAGATGGCGAGGGTGATCATGCCGCGGTCCTCGCCCTTCTTGGCGAGATCCATGCCCACGGTGTCCAGCGCCTTGTAGGCGTGGTCGGTGTCGCGGAAGATGAAGGGCAGGTCGAACACGGCCACTTCGGGCACAAAGTTGCCCATGACGGCCGTGCCGGTGAGGGTCATGTCCACGGTGCCGAGGCCGAGGCCCTCCACGAGGTCGCGCTGGTTGCCGAGCTGGCTGGAGGGGAAGACCTGGATGTCGATTTCGCCGTTGCTGCGTTCTTTCACCAGCTTGGCGAAGTGGTCGGCGCCCTGGCCGTAGACGTTTTCGGGCTCGGCGATGTGGCCGAGTTTAAGGGTGACAGGAGCGGCCATCGCCAAAGAGGCGGTCAGCGCAAGCGCGCAGACAGTGCTGAAAAGCGTGCGAAGCATAGGCACCTCATGGTTGTGCCGGGCGGCAAATCCGCCCCGACGGTTTTTTTGCAGAGTAGTTCATGCGGGCCACTTCTGGCAAGCGGCTTATGGACATGAGGCGCGGCCGGCGCGGATGTTCAGCCGTTTCGCTGCACCGTGTCGTGGTCCGGGCAGCAAAGGTCGTCCGGCAGGCTTCCGTCCTCGAAGCCGGAAGGCTCCACGGGCAACAGCGGGGCCTTTCCCGCATCGTGCGCCACATGTTTGTGCGGCAGGAAGGTGAGCGGCCGATAAATGGAGATGAGGCACATGGAAAGGATGATGCATGTCTGCAAGATGCTCGCCCAGACAGAATTGGGCAGGATGAGCCCGCGGATGAACAGCAAAAATCCGGCCAGAACGGAGTTCCCGAGCCACGCGATAAACCCGTCCCCCGCGCCGCTCCAGAAAAAAAGCCCCCAGAAGAGCGCGCTCGCCGAGATAAGCCACTTGTAGATGATCCACGCAAAGCGGAAAAAGCCGAGCGAGGTGAAGATGGAATAAAAAAGGCCCGTGAGGATGCAGCCGAAGAGCCCCGGCATCACCACCCAGGTGTCGATGAACCACGAGCATTTGGCAATCATTTCCGGCGGCACGTCCCCGGCGGCGCTGGTCCTGAGGATGTTCAGCGCCTGCATGGCGAAGGCGCCGCCGCCCCAGGCGATGGCCGAGAGCAGGTGCACGGCCTTCATGTTCTTGATGAGGTGATGGTCCCGAAAGCGGTAGCACTTGCCGCGCAGCCCGAAAGATTTGACGTACTTGTCCAGCATCGCAGCCAACCCCGTTTAGCGGCCGGAGATGTTCAGGAGAAAAATTTTTGTGAAAGAGCACCCGCAACGGCGTTTTTCCAGGCAGGGCGGCCAAGCGGTGCGCTCCTGCCTGAAAAGGCGTCGCGGGCGCGACAGTCCCGGCAGGAGCCTACGGCCTTTTTTCCTTTTTGGCAATGCGGTGTGGGCAATTCATGGCCTGGGCCGGAAGGCGTGGGGACGCCCGCTGCCGCCTGTTGCACCGCGCAGGAAAGCGCGGGCTTGTACGCGGCACCGGGACGGGGACGCCTGCACCACGCGCGGGGCCGTACCCATCGCGGAGGCTCGCCCGCCGCTGACGCCCCTCTCTCCAGAAAATGGCCGCCCCACCTCGGCCTAGCGCATGGCGGGACCCTCGCCGCCGGGGGCATTCGCCTGTTTTTCGGCCTCCGCGGCTTGTTGCAGGAAGGCGAGGCGGTTCTCCAGCCGGCGCAAAACTTCTGCGGCGGGCAAATCCAGCGCCGAACACAGCACCAGAAAGGCGTTGAGGCTCGGCAGATGCGTGCGCGTTTCGAGAAAGGAGATGAAGGAACGGGCGCAGTTCACCCGGCGCGCCAGCTCGTGCTGGGACACGCGCGCCTCTTCGCGGGCCTCCTGAAGCACCTGTGCAAAGGCTTCGGAAAGCTGGGGGATCTCATTCATGCCCCACAATCTGCTGGGCCTAGTCCCTTAGGCAATGTTTGCCTTGCATAATAGGCAGCTATGCCTTATATCCAAGCCAAAAATATTTCCGTCCGGCCCCGGCCGCCCCTCCGCAACGGCGGAAGCCACGGCCTCCGGCCAGACTGCACCGTGAAGCCCGCGTGGACGCCACGCGACGGGAAAAAGACCTTCTTCAGCAAGGAGACGTGCTCATGATCAGGGCATTCATGCACCAATGGTTCCCCCGGGTCCTCAACATCATGTTCGTGCTCAGCGTCATTGGGGTGTTCATCCCGGGCTTCTTCATCATGAGCCAGCCCTACATGTATGGCTTCCTCGCCGGGCTGTGCTTCATCGTGGGCGGCCTCATCACCGTGATCATGCTCTACGGCGCCCTCTATGTGCTGCTCGACATCCGGGACGCCCTCGTGAAACGGAACCAGTAAGGGCGGCCGCCGATGTCCCGCACCGAAGCCCGCGCTGCGGCCACCCTGCACGCCGCCCGGAGCACCCTCTTCCGTCGCCTGCGGCGCCTGAGCCTGTTCCAGTGGCTGCTGGTGGTGACGGTCGTCTACCTCCTCTGGCAGGTCAGCCTTTCGGGCGCCATCCTCACCGCCCAGAGCGTGGAGCAGTCCGACCGGCTGAGCGAGCTCGCCCGGCGCACGGTGGGCTTCGGCACGGCGCTCTTTGTCTTCCGCGCCGCGTATCGGCGCTTTGGCTGGAAGCTGGTGCTCCCCGTGGCGCTGGTGGCGGGCTGGAGTGCCATGTGGGCCGAGGACGCGCTCGTGAACCACTTCGCGGATGAAAGCTCGGCACAGGCGCGGCTGGAGGCCAAGACCATCCAGCTCTTCACCGCCGCCATGGCCCGGGGCAAGGTGACACTGCCGGAGCTTCCCGAGGCCATAGCCTCGGCCCCGCTCAAGGTGCGGGCCTTTTCGCGCGTGCTCGGCTTCGCCATCTGGAACGACCCGGCCCTTGTCCGGCAAATCACCGCGCGCACGGATGCGGTGCTCGCCGCCATCTACGGGCAGGAGCTTTATGACAAGGCGGACGCGGGCTATGACCGCTACCTTGCCGCATGGGTCGCCGGCGCGGAAAAACGCAAGGCCGCGGCCGAAGCGCTTGCGCGCATCAACTTCGCCCAGTACGCGCGGGACCTCAACGGCCAGCTGGGTCCCTATGCCGCCTGCACCACCGAGGACTGCCGCCGCAAGATCAGCAACCGGGTCAACAACTATATCCGCCGCAACCTGCCGGAGCTCGGCCTCGAGCTGGACCTCGAAGCCTTTTGCCGGGAGGAGCGCGAGCCCGTGCGCTACGTCATGGGCCGGGCGGTGACGGGGGCGGCGCGGCGCGTCTGCACCACCAACGAGAAAGACCTTTATGCGTGGCTCCGCGGGCGCCTCGGGGGCGCAGGCGGCGCGGACACGCCCGAGCTGGCCGACCTGCCCGCGGCCGTGCGCACCCGCATCCTCAGCGGGGATTTTCTCTCGCTGGAGGCCTGGCGCGAGCTCTGGAAAACGCACATCGAGGGCGAGCTCTCGGCGCGCCGCCAGCGCGAATTCGGCGACGACGCGCAATATGCGGACGGCGCCCCGCTGGAGAAGGAGGGCAAGGCCTTCGCCATCTCGGTCTTTTTGCCGCCCGTGGCCCTGGGCTTTTCGGTGACGGTCTGCTTCCTCCACCTGGCAAGCCTCGGCGCGGCCCTCACGCGGCGCCCCGGCCTCTGCGCCCTCGTGGCGGCCGTGTGCTATGTGCTGCCGGCCTTTTTCGCCACGCCGGTGCCCCTCAGCGGCTTTGCAGGCATCTACGCCCGCTGGCTGGTCTTTTGGGAGGGCGCCCTCTATCCCCTTGGCGTCCTGCGCTGGCTGATGACCTAGGGAGGATAAAATGCACGCTGCACGGCTCCCCATCTGTCTGCTCCTGTTCGCCCTGCTCACGGCCCTTGGCGGCAACGCCCTCGCCGTGCCGGAGTGTTACCGCAACGCCGCGGCCCCGGCCCATGAGCTGGGCTTTCTCGCCGCCGGGGCGACCGGGGTGACGGCCCTCACGCCGGACGGCCAGGGCTGCGTCGAGGTGCCCCTGTATCAGGGCGAACCCCTGCTGCGCCAAAAGCTCTACGCGCCCTTTCGCCAGGTCTACGAGGCCTATGCCAGGGCGGTGGAGACCGGCAACCGCGCGGCGGCCGTGCGCACCTATACCCATGTGCGGCCCACGCCGCGCCCCTTCCCGCTCTGGGTGTGGCTTTCCAATGAGCCGGAGGGTGCGCCCATGCCCTGGGGCATGGACATGACGCTCAAGATCCTGCGGATGCTCCAGCCCAGCGAAAAAACCGAAGACGCCCTGCTCGTGCCGGGCGACCACGACCTGCCCGTGCTGGATATGCAGCGTACCTGGCCCATTCTCTTCCTGCTCATGGGCGGCGAGGTGTGGCCCCAGGCGGACGCCGAACAGTGGACACCCGCGAAACTCTCGCCCCGGAACCTCAAGCGCCATCTGCTCTGGCGCTATCCCTGGGCTCGCATTGAGGACCGCCAGCAAAACGGGGAAACAGAGGTGCGCCTGAAATGAAAAGACAGCACAGGACACGCGCTTTCGTGCAGGCCGCGGCCTTCCTCGCGGCCCTGCTCTGCGCTCCGGCCGCTCCGGCCCGCGCGGCCGCCGGCGCCTGCGGCGACGACCTCCGCCTTTCCCGGCTGGGCGAACTTTTGCAGGGCGGTCAGGCCATCGAGGCCCCCTTCACCGTCCTGCCGGATACCTTCCTGCGTCTGCACCCGGCCGCGCGCAAGGCCCTGGGCAACGCCCTCGTGGTCTGCCCCGGCATTCCGCTCAACGCGCAGGGCCGACCCATGCGGCCCGTCATCCTGCCCTTCGCCGACATCTGGGAAATCATGGAAATGGCCGTCAACGCCGGGGACTGGGAGGAGGTCGCCTTCCTGCGTGAGAGCTTCAGGCCGCAGCCGCTGCCGGCCGAGGCGCTCTTTTCCCTGCTGGAGGTCCCGATGTGGGACGAGAAAAATATGAAAAAACTCGCCACCGCCCTGGGCATCCAGCCCGGAGTGAATGGCCGGCGCTTCTTCGCGCTGGACGTGTTCCATGCTCTCGGCGGCAGGGCCGAGGCCCCGGCGCGCGTGGGCTGGGCCATCACCGAGAAGAACCTTTCGGCGGCCCGCGCCAAGGCCGAAGCCCTGAAGCGGCAGGCAATCTTCGTGCCCTATTCGGGCAAGTATGCGGAAGAGGCCGAGCAAAGCCTCGCCCGTTGCGGCGTCACCGCCGTGCATGTGGACAAGTTCTTCAAAACCCCATCCTGAAAACCGCATCCTGAAAGGAGGTATCATGTTCAGGCAGCTTTTCCCCTCGCTCGCGCTTCTCGCGCTGATGCTGACAGCGCCGCTTGCCGCGGCGCAGGCCCAGAATTTCGACGCCATCCCGGCGGACGGCGCGAGCGCCGCCGCCCAGTCCCAGCCGGCCGCCCCCGCGACCCCGGCGGTACCCAGCGGCACCGGCGCCTGCCAGGACGACCCGCGCCTCGAGGGCGAGCTCCTCGCCATCCTGGCGTCGGACAAGCCCGTGAGCCCGCCCATCACCGTGACGCCCGAGACCTTCATCAACCTTGACCCGGAAATCCTCGCGCGCCTGGCCGGCCAGATGATCATCTGCCCCAACAACCCGGTGCTCAAGAGCGGCAAGCCCATGCGCAAGGTGGTGGCCCCCTTCGAGGTCATCTGGGACAACTTGCGCAAGGCGGCCATCGCCGGGGACGAGGCCCGCGTCAAGCAGGTGCTCACCAGCTACACCGCCGCGCCCAAGACCACGGAGGAAATCGTCAATCTTTTGGCGGATGTGGATTTGGACGAGAAAGTCAAGAACTCATTGTACAAGGCTGCCGGCATGGGTATTTCCAAGGTGACCGGTGGGCAGATGATTGATTTTTACACTGTGCTGGGTGGAAAGCCATCGGATAAAAAAATCGTATTCATGTCTAATAGAGAAGATCCAAGCCGCCTTCCAGAGAAATTTTCTGCAGACAGTGAAAATCACAAGGAGCTTATGGAAAAATATGTATTTTTTCTTGGAAAATACTCATATGGAAGTCAACACAAGGGGAGCTATATCGATAGCCTTGGGAGATTAGGAATAGCCACAGAACATTCTGACCACTAATATGCCACTCCAACTCCATCGCATTCTCCGCACCCTCCTCCTGGCCCCCCTGCTGCTGGCGGCCGGCTGCTCAGGAGACGAGCCGGCCGCCACTGCCGGGGGAACGCCGGACGCCGACGTGCTCGGCGTTCTCGGCGTGCCCGCCGCGCCCGGCGGAACAGCGGCCCAGTCCGGGCCGAAGGAGGCCGGGGCAGCGGGGACAGCGGACAAGGCACGGGAGAACAGGACGCCACCGGAAGCTGCGCCCGCGGGGCAATCCCTCAAGGTGGAAGTCAGCGCGCCCCGTTTTGCGAGCGACAAGCAGGCCCCGGCGCCCACGCCTTCCGCCACGCCGGGCGGGGCGCTCGATTACTGAGCCTTCGGGCAAGTGCCGGAGGCTGGGCCGGATATGCGCATGAAGTGGAACATGGTTTCAGCAAAGGGCCTCGGCGGGCGACTTCTCCCCGCGGGGAAGGCCAGGCGCGCCGCCGTGCCGGCGCTGCTCCTGCTCCTCCTGCTTTGCCTGCCCGTGGGCATGGGGGGCAATGGCCGCGTGCCCGTCATCGGCTGGGCCGAGGCGCTGGTCAATGACGCGTGCCTCGCCCAGCTCCAGCGTGCGCAGGACGCCTATCTCGTCACCGTGGCGCTGGACTCGGCCATTTCCGTGGCGCGCAGCGCCGAGGCCAGCGCCAGCGTGCTGGGCGTGGGCGGCTCCGTGGCGCCGGGCGAGAGCCTCGCGCCCATGCACGACTCGGTGAAGACGCTCTCGGACGTGCTGACCAACGCCATCCTGCTGCTCATGGTGGAAAAGCAGGCCATGGGCGTGCTCTCGTGGCTCTGCCTCAAGTGCCTGCTGCCGCTGGGGCTGGCCAGCTTTCTGCTGGGCCTTTTCGTGCGCAGGGGGCGGCGGCGCCTTGCGCAGGCCGGGGCCCTGCTCTGCAAGGGCGGCCTCGCCCTCTGGCTGCTCCTCCCCGTGGCGGCGGCCCTCAATACCGTGGTGGACAGCCGTTACCTCACGCCCCGCTACGAGGCCCATGTGACGCGCGTAAAACAGGAAATAGCCGCCATCTTCCACCTGCCGGAGGAGGCCCTCGGGGGTAGCACGAGCCTCGGCCAGACCGCGATCATGGCCATGGCCGACCTTGCGCCGGGGGAGGGCAACGGCGTGGTGGGCAAGCTCAGGGAGCTGGTGGGCCGGGTGAAAAACGTGGCCCTCAAGCCGGGCGACCTCATCAGCCTGCTCATGCTCCTCTTTTCGCAGATAGCCGTCACCGCCTATGTCATCCCTGGGGTGGTTTTGCTCATCTTTCTGGGCTTGTGGTTCATTATCCTGCGCGCCCCGTCCGGCGCGGAAACAGGGGGGGCACCGTCCGGGAGGGATGTGCCCGCTCCCTTGGAGGAGGCAAGATGAAGTTTCGTTTCCACTGGGCGCAGGCGCTTGTCCTCGGGCTGGCGCTTTTGGCCGCGGGCTGCCTGGAGCAGGACCCGTACGATAAATTCGCCGGGACGTGGGTGTTTGGCAAATCCGCCAACGGGGAAGCCCCCCTCGTAGCCCTTGATCTCGACACGGCGCACAGGAAGCTGGGCATTACCGTACTGATGGCGCCGGACAGCATGGAAGAATGGATGTACCTTGAACTGCCCATCCAGAGCATTGAAATGCGCGACGGCTCGCTGGCACTGAGCGTGGATAACACCCAAATAGCGAATGAAAGACGCCTGCCGATGAGCGCGAGGTTCGGCAGCCTGCTGCTGGAGCCTCTGGACGACGACGCGCTGCTTGCCAAGCCATACTTGGAGGAAATTCCGGCCAAGGACCTGCTGGGCCGGAACGCCCCGAGGCCGCAAGAGATCGAGGAGCTCAAGCGGCCCGACAGGGAGCAGAAAAGACTCCTGTCACAGATCGAGCCCGATAGTGACCGTTTGAAGCGTGACTGGTACATCGAAGGCTCATGGGACAAGCCCGCTCTGAGCTTTGACGCGGAAAGCGGCAAGGTCAAGCTGCGCAATACCGAGCTCATCAAGCGTCGTGGCGAAAGTATGCTTACCCCTGCCGCTTTTATTCAGGGCAAGATGGATGGTGAGCACATTATGGCCGTGCTCTTCGCCAATACCCCGACCAGCGGCGGAGATGCGGTGCTCGCCATGAACCTTGACAAGCAGCCGCCGGAGACAGTCCTGGGCTTGCGCGGCGAAAGATTCCCGCTGCTGCCCGAAATGAGCGGCGTCGAGCGCCAGCGCTATGCTCGTGCCAAGGAAGACGCGCGCCGCGAGGCCGCCCGCCAGGAGCTGGAAGCCAAGCGTCAGGCCGAGGCCGAGGCCGCCGAGGCCCGGCGCGTGGCCGAGGAGCGGCAGCGCAAGGCCGATGAGGAGGCCCGCATCGCGGCCGAGAAGGCGCGAGTAGCGGAGGAGGCCCGGCAAAAGGAGCTCGCCGAGAAGCGGGCCAGAATGCCGCAGTTCAGCTTCGGCGACATTCGCCTTACGGACACGCCGCAGCAGATGGTGCAAAAGGGCCTTGAGCGCTACAAGCTCGCCACCTCCTTCCCGGTGCAGCAGAAGGACGGCAGCATCGCCAACGTCAAAAATCCCAGCATCGGCTACCTGCCCTTCCTCCTGCAGGACCCCGGCATCAGCGAGGCCCTGGGCGGCAAGGAAAGGGTGCGGATGAATGTCCCGTCCCGCTACCGCCAGATGGGCTCGGAAACCACGGGAGGCTTTGTCCTCGGGCCGGACAAGATGGCGCTTGAGGCCGGCGTGCGTCCCGATATCCTCATCCTGCAGGACAAGACGCGCAACGACCCCACCTCCACGGCCATCGAGATCGGCTTCTTCACCCTGCCCGGCAAGGCGCCCACGCCGTACTACCTCAACGTGGACGGCGACATCGTGGTGGACGCGGTATCCGTATTCAAGGAGCGCTACGGCGAGCCGGAAAACGTGGTCAGCGACGGCGACACGCACCAGTACCTCTGGCGCTCGGGCAACGAGCTCGCCATCCTGAAGGTAGACCCGCAGAACCCCAACACCCGGCAGCACCACGAGCTCTACATCGTTTCCCTGCCCGCCTACGCCGAACTGGAAAAGTTCACGCAGGACCTGCGGCAGGCGGAAGAGGCAAAGAAGAAGGCCGCCGAGGAGGCGGAACGCGCCCGGAAAAAGGCGGAACAGGATGCCCGCAAGGCCGGCATCTGACGAGGGGAGGAAACCATGTTCAAGTTGCGTACAGCGGCCATCCTGCTCGCCGGGGCCCTTGCCCTGGCCCTTGCCGGGTGCAGCGCCACGGAGTTCAACCGCCAGCTTGAGGACGCCATGGGCAGCATGGCGCGCACCAAGGTGACGCGCATCGGCTCGCCCGCCAGGGACTGCTGGCTTGTGAAGCTCAACATCTCCAAGGCCTACGCGGTGGTGGTGCCCAAGCGCATCCTGCGCCTCGGCGAGGAGTTCCCGCAGGTGAGCGTGGTCTCGCAGTTCTCCGGGAGCGGCGTGGACTATGCCGTGCTCCAGGCCGTGCGGGCCAACGGGGCCGTGGAGAACTTCCTGCTGCAGGCCCTCTCCTCCACGCAGGTGGAGCTCTACCGGCTCGACAGCAGCTCCCGGCTGCCCTTCACCGTGGGCTATTCCAACGGGCAATATGTGCTCATGCAGGATACGGACGGCGGCAAGGTGGCCTACTGGCTGGTGGGCCCCTCCAGCGTGCGCGGGCCCAGCATCACCACCCGCAGCCAGCTTGCGGGCGGCAAGAGCGCGCGCAAGAGCAGCGGCAAGAGCAAAAAGAGCCCCAAGAGCGGCTCGTCGGGCGCGCAGACCAAGCCCGAAAATGTGGACCTGCCCATGGCGGATCTCCCGAACATCCAGCAGGATACGTCCGTCAGGCTCGAGGTCGACACGCCGCCCGAAAGCGCGTCCCAGGCCCCGGCCGTGAAGTCCGAGCCGGTGGTGGTGGAACAGCCACGGGTGACCGCACCGGCCTCCCAGGGCGCGGCGTCCGCCCCGGCCGCATCCGGCGGCGCGGCGCAGCCATATACCATTGTGGTGGACTAGCAACATCAGCCGTCAAAGGCGGGCAGGGGCTACCCTGCCCGCTTTTCCGCGTGAAGAAAGGGGAAAGCTATGCCTCATGCCAGCCTGCTTGCCGCGTTCCTGGCGCTTTTCCTCGGGCTTGCCGCCGCACCCGCGCCAGATGCCCGGGCTGATGAGCCAAGCCCTGAGGAAAAGCTCGCCAAGCAGCTCTATCTCAACGCCAGCCTGCGCAAGGCGCGCATCCCGCCGCTCAAGGAGGGCGAGATGCGCATCTCAGGGCCGCTCAATTCCCTTGGTTCGTACCATTTCGACGGCTCGGATTCCCTGGGCTCGCTGCGCGGCTGCACGTGGCAGAAAAGCAGGTTCGGCGTCATGGGCCATGACGGCAAGGGCGGCGGCTCGGCGTGGTTCTATGCCGATATCGACGAGAAGAGCGGCAAGGTCCTCCGCCTCGTCGCCTACGGCAACGGCGCCTGCGGCGGCGGCTCCACTGCCTTTTTCTCCTCCGGCCCGGTGGTGGAAAGTTTCGGTGACGTGGAAAAGGACAGCTTCACCCTGCGCGCCGCCGGGCCGCGCATTTACGAGGGGCGCGAGCTCGGCCGGGACGAGGCGCCCATCGTCATCACCGGCGACGTGGCCCTGCTCACCGCGGCCAATGGCGCAAAGGTCCCGGTGAAATACTATCTCGGCAGCTCCGAGGGCGTGCTCATGGAAGACAAGGACACTTCAGGCACCAACCTCGACAGCGGCCGGGGCACCGCCACCGTGGAGCGCTATCGCAAGCCGGACGTCATCCCCACCGGGAAATATGTGGTGCCCGGTCTCAGGGGCGGGGCCGTCATCAAGAGGATCAACGACAACACCTATTCTGTTAATGTGGACATCGGCGACGGGAAAATGCATTCAACCTCTTTTATCAGCAACGAATGCCGTCCCGAGGGGGATATGCTCGTCTGCAGCACAGAGGGCTTGCCCAGTTGGGACGCTGAAGACCCGGTGCCCATGTCTGTGCGTATCAAGCCAGTGGGGCCTGGCAAGATAACGCTGGAAGCGGATTCCGGTGTTGTCCGTCTTAACTGCGGCGCGTCCTTCTGTTTTAACGACATCATCTATGAGAAGAAATGACGGTGTGCGGCGCCATTTTCCCCATTCGCCGGCGCAGCGGCCGGCCCGGGTGTTCGCGGGAACTGCCCTGCCAACGAAGCGCGAGCGCGCATAACTGTTAGAGAGGAGAGGAAGATGCGGTCTTTTGTTGTATGTTGCGCCCTTGCGGGCGCGCTTGCGCTCGCCGGCTGCGGCGGGGACGGCGCCAAGAAAACCCTTGAGGGGAGCTGGAACTGCTCCAACTTTATCACCGTCAGGGTGGACACAGAACAGATGCTCCTGACGCCGGTGGCAGTGTTCGGCATCCCGGTGCCGGCCAATGACGCCACGAAGTTCACCCTGAAAAATATCAGCAGCGATTCGCTTGAAATGTATTCCCCGAACGGCAAAGGGCAGATGCTCGTCAAATTCCCGGATGCAGATACCGCCGAAGTCAGGATGACATCCGAGAAGGAGATAGCGGCGCTGCGCAGGGAGCTTCCGGGCTTTGACGGCAGCTTTACCTGCAAGCGCGTCAAGTAAGGCGCCCGGCCACCGGGGGGGCTCACCCCTTCGGCGCAAAAGCAACCTCCGGCCCGGGGGAGGTATCCTTTTAAACAAGGAAACAGCCAACCGCCGCGAACGGTTGGCTGTTTCCTTGGGTGAAAACGGTACTCGCCAGAGCTAGTGGAGTCCGGCAAGGCCGAGGAGCACGCCCCCGGCCAAAACAGCCAGCAGAAGCCCGGCCGCGCAGATGCAGAGCGCGACGATTGAGCAGATCCAGCCTGCGGTGGCGATGCCGCGGTCAGAAAGAGGCAAGATCTTCCTGGCCTTGGAGCCCAGAATCAGACCGATTATTGCCAATATGAGTCCAATAATGGCTCCCCAACCCGTCAGGCACGTCAAAAGGCCAAGAATGCCCAGCACAAGGGAGGCAACGCCCATGCCCTTGCCGGGCACCGGAGCCGCAGCCTGCTGGTATTGCTGCTGCACGGGCTGGACTGATGCGTTATTGACGTTGACGCTCCCGGCACCATTCCTCTCCTGATCCCCCTGCATTGACATGGATACCTCCCCAGCGTGGCTGTTCCTTCAGGTTTTTGCAAAGTTTTCTTTTTTTCGCGGGCCGTGGCAGACCAGCATCCCTCAAACGTACTGCGATTCATGCTACTTCCAACTAGTATATAAGTCAAGATTGGGCGCAGAAATAGGAGCTTGAAACGGCGTGGAGCGGCACCCGGTGTCCGGGACCATCCGCCCCCGCTGGACCACTCCCTGTTCACAGTGGTGTCGCAGCCAAAACTCCGCGGCGCGGCGCCCGGCGGGAAGGAACGCCCTATCTTCTCAGGGAGGAGACACTCTGGCACAGAGTTGCCGATTCACGTTTCACTCGCGGGACTTTTTCGGACGCCCCTTGATGAGTCTGGTATCTTCAGCCGGTTTCCCGGCCATTCCTGCGCTGCATCCCCTCTTTGTCTCATGGCGCGGCTGCGCTCAGGCGACGGCTCCGATTCTTGGTGCAGTTGCGCCACAGTGAGCTCTTTTCCGAATTTTTGCGGTGTTCGGGGGTCACATCGCCGATTTCCTGCAGAGACGGGAAGGCCAAGGCATATCGCGAATGGACTCCAGATTGACGGTGAGCGCGCTCGCCGTATTGCGCACGCTGGAGCCGCTGGCTCAGTCCCGGCGCGGTTCGGGTCGCCCCCTGATACGCCGCGGCGTCCCGGACTGGTTTTGCTCCTGCTCGCGCCATTGCTCCGCGCGCCTCCTGACATCGTAAATCCGCAGCTGCGCGTCCCGCGACTCCCTGCGCAGTTGGGCCACCCTGACCATGTTTTCCGAAATCTTGCGGTGCTCCTGATTGATTTCGTCTCTCTCCCACGGATAGGGGAATGCCACCGGAATGTCGCGGATGGACTCCATATTGACCGTGAGGAGGTTGGAGCCGCTGGCCCGCGAGCGGATAAAGTCCACCACGTCCTTCCGCTGGAGATAGTAGTAGAGCCAGACCGGGTCCATATCCGGCAGCGCGCGGATGATGCACAGCGACTGCCCGGTGATGGCCGGCTGCCCCAGTTCCTCCACAAAGCCCACCTTGCCCACCGATTGCGCGGTGCCCCGGAAGGCGAACACGATGTCATTGGCCTGCAGCAGGTATTTTCCCTGCTTGCCCAGAGGGTTCAGGGCCACCTTGACGGGATTGCCCCCGTATTCGTCAACGAATCCGGTCATGGGGTCGAATTCGCCGATGGAGATCTCGCGCGCCACATACTTCCCGTCGGGCGCCTCCCCGAATGCGTCGTGCCATTCAAAGATGGCCTCCCCGTCCTCGATACCGATAAATTCCCGCCAGGCCAGGGCCTGTTCCAGCCGTTCCCGTGGCAACTGGCAGCGGAGCACCTGGGCAAAGGCGCGCAGGGTGCGCCCCTGCGGGGCTGCCAGCGGCGGGGTGAGCCATGTGGCGGGAGCAAGCGTAAAGAGGCCGTCCCGCGCCGGGGCGGTGGCATCGAGCTCCATGCTGGCACCGAGGCGCGGCGCGCCGTCCAAAAGTGCCAGCGCCGCCTCCTGGTCGAGGCTGCCGGGGCCCGCCTGGATGGAAGGGACCCTGGCAAGGCGCAAGGGCAGGCGCGGGTCAGGCGGCCGCAGGGTGAGGACAGCGGGATACTCCGTGGCCGACTGCCGCCGGGGGCGCGGAAGCTGGAGCGCGCCCCCGATTAGGCCCGCGGCCAGCCACTGGGAGCGCGTATGCGCGTGGATGCGCACGCCCAGGAAATCCCAGCTCGAGAGCAGGACACCCCCGCCAATGCCCGCAAGGCGCTCAAGAAAGCGTGAATCCGCCGTGCAATGCGCCAGCGGATCCTTCGCCAGCAGCCAGGTTCCCGGCGGCATTTCCTCCCCTTCCCCCCTGAGCCGCCAGCGGCTGCCGGGAAGGCGCTTCGTGAGGTGGCCGATGAGGCGGCCCGCGCTGTCTCCCTCCATGGGCGCGGGGGGGAGGAGAAAATCCCTGCCTGCGGGCGAAAGCGCCCCGGCAAGGAGCACGGCCACGGGCAGCAGGCCCCAGTCCAGGAGCGTCACCGGCACCGGCGGCACGGCCTGCGCGGCCGGCCGCGTGGCGAGGATATTGGCCATGAGCAGGCAAAGGTCGTGCACGGGAAAGTAGCCGGGGGCCACGCTCCTGTATTCCATGAGCATATAATAGGTGGCCCCGTTGTCGGGCTGCCCCGCCACATCTTCCCCGAAAAGCTCCAGGTGGTCCAGGAGCTCCGCCAGCGACCGGAGCGGGAGCTCCCTGGCTTCGCCTTCGTGCCCGTATTGGAGCGCCACCGTCCGGGCCGTCTCGGCCTCGACAGGGTCATAATGCATAAGGTGCGGGCCCATTCACATCCATCCGTTGCTATCCTTGTGAGAAAATAAGGAAAAATTCAATTTTTGGCAAGAATAAATTTTCTTGTTGCTTTTAGTGAAATTACGCCCTATAAATTCTCCACACGCTCACCGAAGCGCGCCAGACCGGGCACAACCGGTCAACACTCGACCGACAAGGGAGGCTCTCATGAGCAAGGGTCATGGCCAGCACGACACTGTCAACGCTTTTCCCCCGCTGCCTGAAGAAGACTGCCTGCAGCGCTTTGATTCGGGCTCCGGCATCGCTTTTGAGGATGCGGTGCACCACCTATTCATCATGGGCACCACGGGCAGCGGCAAGACGGCGGTCACGGTGCTCCCCTCTCTTTTCCGCCTGCTCCACGGGGGCCACTGCGGCCTTGAGGGGGACATCAAGGGGAACCTGCGGGCGCAGGTGCGGGCGCTGGCCGCCCGCTGCGGCCGCGAGACCGACATCATGGAATAGGGAGGCTGTCATGAGCATGGGTTATCTCCAGCACGCCACCATCAACGCTTTCCCCGTCCTGCCTGAAGAAGCCTGCCTGCTGCGCTTTGATTCGGGCTACGGCATCACCTTTGAGGACGCGGTGCACCATCTGCTCATCATGGGCACCACAGGCAGCGGCAAGACGGCGGACGCGATGCTCCCCGCCCTTCTCCGCCTGCTCCAGGGGGGCCATTGCGGCCTCGTGGTAGACATCAAGGGGAACATGCGGGCGCAGGTGCGGGCGCTGGCCGCCCGCTGCGGCCGCGAGGCCGACCTCGTGGAATACGGTACCGGGCCTGACGCCCGGCCGCTCAATATCCTCAAAGGCATGGACCGGTATGCCATGTACGGCTTTTTTGAGACACTGACCCGCCAGAGCTTCAGAGATTCGAGCCACAATCTCGACTGGCACATGAAGGGCGTCAACGTGGCGGCGGACTGCGGCTGGCTGCTCGGCCTGCTGGCCGCGCTGGACCCCATGTTCGAGCCCAACATCATCACCATTGCGGAGATGCTGTCGCGCCTGGACGAGGCCGTGCGGCTCTACAAGCTCTTCAAGGACCGCGTCTATGACCGCGACAATGAGGAGCACGCGCTTTTTGTGAGCAGCGTGGAGGCCAACCGCTTCCATGTGCTCCGCGCGCGCAACGAAAACGGCAGGAATTCGGAGGTCAGCACCGATGAGCAGCTCACCTGGACGCTCCAGGCCGTGCGCCAGGCGCTCAAGTCCTTCATCGACGCGCCCGGCGTGAGCGCGCATTTCGCCGCGCCCGGCGCGCCCGGGCTGGATATGGTCCCCATCCTGCGGGACAACAAGGTGGCCCTGCTGCGCTTCGGCCTCGACACAGGCCCCATCGGCGCCTCACTGGCCCGCGTGCTGCTCGCGCGCCTCTATGCCGCCACCTATGCGCGGGGGAAGGACCTGCCCCGGGGACGGAAGTGCTTCGTAGCCATCGACGAGTTCCAGGAAGTGGCGGACCTGTCGGACGGGCGCTTTTCCGACGTGAGCTTCATCTCCCAGGCGCGGGAGTTCAACGGCATCTTCCTGGCCTCCACGCAGTCCATGTCCGCGCTCATGGTGCGCGGCAATTCCCCGGCGGCCGTGGATGCCTTCGTCAGCAACTGTAACGGGCGCATCCTCTTCTATTCGGATGATCCGCTCACCAATGCGCTGGCCATGCGCCACGACAGGGGCATGGAGCTCAATACGCTGGAACCGGGCGAGGCCTTTGTGGTGCAGTTTGACAAGAACACGCGCCGCCACCGCTTCGGCATCGAGACCTTTGAGCAGGCCTTCGCCTCCACCAGGGATGTGCTCGATGCGCGCGATGATGCCACTGCCGGGGACACGGCTGCACCCGTGGCGGAACGCGCGGGCCTGCGGGCGCTCACCCGCTGGGCCCAGGCCCAGGGCTGCGCGGCGCCTGTGGAGGAACAGGCCCGGCGCTTCACCGCGCCAGAACGGCCCTGGCGCAAGGAGCATGACAGGGAAAACGTGGCGGCGCGCATGGCTGAAGGGGCCGCGCCGCAGCACGGGGGCGCCAAGGCCCCGGAAAAGGAGCGGAAGATGGCAAAGGCACAGAAGAAGAAGGGCATTGCGGAGAGGTTCCCCCAGTTTTTTGCCGACGATGCCGTGGTGAATATCTCCATCCCCGTGGGCTGGGCCGACTTCGCGGAACGGGCCTTCAGCGCCTTTGCGGCCACCGGCCTTGAAGTGACGCTTGTGGGCGTGGGTCTGGACGGCACAACGCTGCGTGCGGTCGAGGCGGAAAGCTCAAGCCGGCTGCACCACCACTCGGAATCGGGGGCCACGCGTTTCCTCAATTCGCTGCTGCGGGGTTCGGAAGCCATCTGCGCTCTCTGCGGCGAGCCTGTGGCCGGTACGGGCAGGGAGGAAGCCGCGGGGCAGAATGGCGAGGACGACGATGATGACGACTTCGGCCTGTCCGCGCATTCCCGCTCCGGGGCCCTGCCCCTGTGCCGGAAGTGCCTGCACCGCTATGAGCTGGACGTGATGCGCCCGGCCCAGCCCGTGCGCGGCTAGGTGCCGGGGGGTAGCGCTGTTCCTGTCCCCGCTCTCCCCGAGACTGGAGGGGCCTGTCGGAGGCCCCTTCCAGCCGGGGGGCCGTGCAGGGGGCACGCTATCCCGGGACGAATACTCCTTTGAAACCTCGGCAAAACATGAAAGGCTGCTCTGGGCAGGGAGAAACGGAAAATGAGCCGGATCACGTTCACAAAAGCAGAAAGTGACCTCATGAACGAACTTTCCCTAAGGCAGCTGCTGATCCTCGGGAAGCTGGCTCGGATGATCGGGAGCCATCGCCTGGAAGCTGCGGAACATCGTCTCGCCCTTGAAGATTTTATCGGCAAGGGCTTTGATGGGGAGGACAGCAACCGGGTCGTGCGCCTCCTGAAAAAGATGACCGGCATCCTTGAGGCTGTGGCCGATGAGGGGGGCGTGCTTTTTCTCCTGTTCAGACCGTAGGCGCTGTCCTGTGTCCGCAAGCTCGCCATGCAGGCCGAGGAAAACCCGGCAAACGGTAATGGCGTCACCTACGGGAGAGCCGTACTAGCCTTGAAGCGGGCCTTCGGCGTACGATCGGACGTCTTTTACAATCAGGAGTTCAGCAGCGAGAATTTCAACTACGGCGAGGACACAAGCTATCTGGATCCCGCCTTTGGGAGGGGAGCACTCTGGAGGATGGACTTCAGCGACTGCCCGGCGGAATTTCTCAAGCGCAGCGTGGTGATACGTCCGGAGGCCGGTGACAGGCTCGCGATCACCCAAATCATTTCGCCAACATGCCCCGGCAGTATCGATTCCAGCATAGACAGTCTCGGCGTAGTTTCTGTCGCCGAGTTCATCGATCCGGAGACATGGGAAACGATGATCCCCGGAATAGTCGACCTGACCCCTCCCCCAAAAACAGGTCCATTGAAAAGTTAGTGTTCCTGGCATAGGAGCACTCCCATGAAACGGAGTCGATTCAGCGAAGAGCAGATCATCGGGATTTTGCGTCAGGCGGA